>JAPUEK010000001.1 GCA_027492585.1 Paracoccaceae bacterium
GGCCTTTCTCAGCTTCTTCCCGGTGCTCGTGGGCATGGTGAAGGGGTTGCGCGCGCCCGACCAGATGCAGCTTGACCTGCTGTCCACCTACAATGCCAGCCGGGCGGAGACCTTCTGGAAGCTGCGGCTGCCCTCCTCGATGCCCTATCTTTTCGCCTCGCTGAAGGTGGGGATCGCGGCGAGCCTTGTCGGCGCCATCGTCGGCGAGATGCCGACAGGGGCGGTGGCGGGACTTGGGGCGCGGCTGCTGAGCGGGTCCTATTACGGGCAGACGGTGCAGATCTGGGCGGCGCTTTTCGCCGCGGCGCTTGTGGCGGCGGTGCTGGTGGCGCTGATCGGCTGGGCGGAGCGGGTGACGCTGAAGCGGATGGGGATGGCGCGATGAAGGGTCTGGTGCTTGCGGCTTTGGCGGTGGCGGCGGGCTTCGCGCTCGACTGGCGGCTGGGGCTGCTGCTGGCCTTCTGGCTCGGCGCCTGGACGCTGAACGCGGGGCTGACCGAGAGCCGGGGAGGGTTCGCCCACTGGCTGGTGCCGGCGATCTTCGGGCTGGCGGTGCTTGCGGTCTGGGAGATGGCGGTGCGGCTTTTCGCCATCTCGCCGGTGATCCTGCCGCCGCCATCGGCCATCGGCGCGCGGATCGCGGCGAGCCTGCCCACCCTTTGGGCCGATTTCCGCCAGACCTTCCTCAAGGGGGCGCTGAGCGGCTATGTGATCGGCTGCGGGGCGGCCTTCCTGACCGCCATCGCCATCGACCGCAGCCCCTTCCTGCAGCGCGGCCTGCTGCCCATCGGCAATTTCGTCGCGGCCCTGCCCATCGTCGGCATCGCGCCGATCCTTGTGATGTGGTTCGGCTTCGACTGGCAGTCGAAGGCGGCGGTCGTCGTCGTGATGGTGTTCTTCCCGGTTCTGGTGAACACGGTGGCGGGGCTGAAGGCCAGCGATGCCATGCAGCGCGATCTGATGGCCACCTATTCGGCGAGCTATTGGCAGACGCTTGTGAAACTGCGCCTGCCGGCGGCCATGCCCTTCGTCTTCAACGGGTTGAAGATCGCCACAACTCTGGCGCTCATCGGCGCCATCGTTGCCGAATTTTTCGGCAGTCCGATCGTCGGAATGGGGTTTCGCATCACCGCGGAGGTCGGGCGCCTTGGCCTCGACATGGTCTGGTCGGAGATTGCGGTTGCAGCCTTGGCGGGTTCGGCCTTCTATGGCCTTGTCGCCATGATCGAACGGGGGGTGACCTTCTGGCATCCCTCGCAAAGGCACTGAAGAAACGGCAACGGAAAGGCCCGTCCACAGGGGCCGCAACACGGAGGTTGACGATGAAGAAGCTACTGACCGGCGCTTTGCTCGCGGCATTTGCCAGCGGCGCACAGGCAGCCGACGACGTGACCCTGCAACTGAAATGGGTCACGCAAGCGCAGTTCGCGGGCTATTATGTCGCTGCGGCGAAAGGCTTTTACGAGGAGGAGGGGCTGAACGTCACCATCCTTCCGGGCGGCCCGGACGTGGCGCCGACGCAGGTGATCGCGGGCGGCGGGGCGGATGTGGTGGTCGACTGGATGCCCTCGGCGCTTGCGGCGCGCGAGAAGGGTCTGGCGCTCGTCAACATCGCCCAGCCCTACAAATCCTCGGGCATGATGCTGACCTGTCTCAAGGAAAGCGGCGTGGCGACCCCGGCCGATTTCCCCGACAAGACGCTGGGCGTCTGGTTCGGCGGCAATGAATATCCCTTCCTGAACTGGATGAACAAGCTCGGCCTGAAGACGGATGGCTCGCCGGGCGGGGTGACGGTGCTGAAGCAGGGGTTCAACGTCGATCCCTTGCTGCAAAAGCAGGCGGCCTGCATCTCGACCATGACCTACAACGAATATTGGCAGGTGATCGACGCGGGCGTGAAGCCCGAGGATCTCGTCACCTTCAAATATGAGGACGAGGGCGTGGCGACGCTGGAAGACGGGCTTTACGTCATGGAAGACAAGCTCAAGGACCCGGCCTTCGAAGAGAAGATGGTGAAATTCGTCCGCGCTTCGATGAAGGGCTGGAAATATGCCGAGGAGCATGTGGACGAGGCCGCGCAGATCGTCATCGACAATGATGCGACCGGCGCCCAGACCCTCGCGCACCAGACCCGGATGATGGGCGAGGTCGCCAAGCTGACCGCGGGCTCCAACGGCACGCTGGACGAGGCCGATTACAAGCGCACCGTGGCGGCGCTGATGTCGGGCGGCTCGGACCCGGTGATCACCAAGGAGCCGGAAGGCGCTTGGACCCACCAGATCACCGACAAGGCGCTGCAATAAGCGCGTGAGCGGCGGAAAGAGGGGCGCGGGCGCAGGCTCGCGCCCCTTTGCTTTGGGGGGCGATGCCCTCATGGGCGTTGCCTCGGGGCGGAGGAGAAAACGCATCGCGTTTTCCCGCCCGTGCGGGAACGGGTCCGCTGTACCCATGGTCTCATGCGACCGGAAAGGCTGGCGCCCGCCCCGGTGGGGGCAAAGCCCCCGCCTTCCCGGGGGCGGGGGCTGGCCGATGGCCTGCGGACAGAGGTCCCGGCATCTCTTGGCAGGGGTGATGGCCTCTGCCACGAGATGCGCGTCTTCATTCGGGCGGCCGTGAACCCGGGCGGATCAGAAAACGCACCGCGTTTTCCCGGTTGTGCGGGAACGGGTCCGCTGGACTGCCTGTCTCATGCGACTGGGGGGGGAAGGCCAGTGCCTGGCCCGGCGGGAGCGAAGCGCCCCCCGTTGGCGGGGCGGACGCTGGCCGATTGTCTCGGGTCTCCGGCTGCAAGGGAGAGACGGCATCGCGTGGCAGAGGCGATGGTCTCCGCCTTGGTGGCACGGACACTGGACGGTTGCTTCGGGTCTCCGGCTGGAAGGGAGAGACGGCATCGCGCGTCAGAGGCGATGGCCTCCGCCAAGGTCGGGCCTGCCGCACCCGTGGGGGATTTGGGAAGGGCCGATGGCCCTCAACGCGGATTGGCCTTTCCCCGCTCCGGCCCTTTACTCTGCCCTCCTCCTCCCCTACTTACTCCCTTTCCCCGCGCCGGGTGCGTTCGGCCGGGAGCGAAGGACCGAAACATGCCGCGTTCGCCCGTGACTGCCGCCACACAAGCCACCGCCAAAGCCGCCGAAACCACCCCGCAGGAGCCGCGGGTCTCCGGCTGGCAGACCATGGGGCGGGTGCTGCCCTATCTCTGGCCGGAGGGACAGGCCTGGGTCAAATGGCGGGTGGTGCTGTCGCTCCTCATGCTGGTGCTGGCCAAGGTGATCTCCGTCACCACGCCCTGGCTCTACAAGGAAGCGGTGGATGCGCTGACCGGGCCGGACCCGGAGCCGTCGCATATGCTCGCGCTCGGGGCGGTCGGGCTGACGGTGGCCTATGGGATGGTGCGGCTCGGCTCCGTCGCCTTTGGCGAGTTGCGCGATGCGGTCTTCGTGCGGGTCGGGCAGCGGGCGCTGCGCCAGCTGGCACTTGAGACCTTCACCCATATCCACCAGCTGTCGCTGCGCTACCATATCACCCGCAAGACCGGCGGTCTCAGCCGCATCATCGAGCGCGGGGTGAAGGGCGTCGATTTCCTTCTGCGCTTCATGCTCTTCTCCATCGGGCCGCTGATCCTCGAACTCACCATGGTCTCGGTGATCTTCGCCGTGGCCTTCGGCTGGGTCTACATGGCGGTCGTCGTCGTCACCATTGCGCTCTACGTCGCCTATACCTTCGCCGTGACCGAGATCCGCGTGAAGATCCGCCGCGAGATGAACGATCAGGACACCGATGCCAACCAGAAGGCCATCGATTCCCTGCTGAACTACGAGACGGTGAAGTATTTCAACGCCGAACGCCGTGAGGCGGAGCGCTATGACACGGCCATGCAGCGTTACGAGGCGGCGGCGGTGAAGACCGGCCTGTCGCTTTCGGCGCTCAACATCGGGCAGAGCCTGCTGATCACCGGGGGGCTGATCATCGTCATGGTGATGGCCGCGAAAGGGGTGGAGGCGAAGGCCCTGACCGTCGGCGATTTCGTCATGGTCAATGCCTACATGATCCAGATCACCATGCCGCTGAACTTCCTCGGCACCGTCTACCGCGAGATCCGGCAGGCGCTTGTCGACATGGCGCAGATGTTCGGGCTCTTGCGGCAGGTGGCCGAGGTCGAGGACCGCGCCGGCGCGCCCGCCCTCGCGGTGAGCGCGGGGGAAATCCGCTTCGAGCAGGTGGAATTCGCCTATGACCCGGCGCGGCCGATCCTGCGGGGGATTTCCTTCACCGTGGCGCCGGGGCAGCGGGTGGCGCTTGTCGGACCTTCGGGATCGGGGAAATCGACGATCGGGCGGCTGCTGTTCCGGTTTTATGACGTGACCGGCGGGGCGATCCGCATCGACGGGCAGGACCTGCGCGAGGTCACGCAAAGCTCCATCCACGCCCGGATCGGCGTGGTGCCGCAGGATACCGTCCTTTTCAACGACACGGTGTATTACAACATCGCCTATGGCCGCCCCGAGGCGTCGCGCGAAGAGGTGGAGGCGGCGGCGAAGGCCGCGAAGATCCATGACTTCATCCTGTCGCTGCCCGAGGGCTATGCGACCCAGGTGGGCGAGCGCGGCCTGAAGCTTTCGGGCGGCGAGAAGCAGCGGGTGGGCATCGCGCGCACCTTCCTGAAGAACCCGCCGATCCTGATTCTCGACGAGGCGACCTCGGCGCTTGATACCCAGACGGAGCGGTCCATTCAGGAAAGCCTGCTGGAGATGGGGCAGGGCCGGTCGGTCATCACCATCGCCCACCGGCTTTCCACGATTGCCGATGCCGACAACATCCTCGTGCTGGAGGAGGGCCGGGTGACGGAAAGCGGCACCCATGACGCGCTTCTGGCGCTTGGCGGCAAATATGCGGCGATGTGGGCGCGGCAATCGGCCGAGGACGGGCCGGAGACGCTGCCCGAGGAAGCCGCCTGAGGCGGTAAGCCGCCGCTGACGCCGCCGCCTTCGGGGGCGGCGGGGCTTGGCAAGACTTGCGCTTCCGCGCTAAGAAGGCTGGCGCTTCCGCAGGGGGCGCGGCCAAGGCACCAGAGAGGCACGATTTGAGCAATCCCGACAGCTTTATCGACGAAGTGACCGAAGAGGTCCGCCGCGACCGTCTCTTTGCGATGTTCCGCAAATATGGATGGATCGGGGTGGTGCTGGTTCTGGGCATCGTCGGCGGTGCCGCCTGGAATGAATGGCAGAAGGCGCGGGCGGAGGCGCGGGCCGAAGCCTTCGGCGACGGGCTGATCGACGCGCTCGACATGGGCGGGCCGGAAGAACGGCGGGCGGCGATCGCGGCGATCCCGGCGGACGGCACCCAAAACGCGCTGAAGGATCTGATGCTCGCTTCCGACCCGGCGGAAGACAAGGCGGCCTCGCTGGCGGCGCTCGATGCGCTGACCGCCGATTCGAGCCAGCCGCAGGTCTACCGCGACATCGCCACTCTGCGCCGGGTGATGATCGCCGGAACCGACATGGCTCTGGCGGACCGGCGTACCGCCCTTGAGGCGATGGCCATTCCGGGGCGCGCCTTCCGCACGCTGGCACAGGAACAGCTTGCCTATCTTCTGATCGAAGAAGGCAAGAAGGACGACGCGATTGCGGCCCTTTCGGCGCTGATGCAGGATCAGGAAGCGCCGGGTCCCTTGCGCGCAAGGGCCGGTCAGGTGATCACCGCTCTCGGCGGCACCCCGCCGGAAGTGAAGGCCGCTGCGGCGGAAAGTCAGGGCTGAGCCTTGGCCGGGCGGCGGGCATCACGCCCGAGGCCCGGCGGAAGGCGGCTCGGGTTCGGAACGGGAAGGGGACCGCAGCGGTGGCTGTCAGCGGGATGAAGTTTGGGATCGCGGGGCTTCTGGTTTGCACCGCTCTGGCCGGTTGCGAGCGCGAAGTGATCCTGGAGGGCGAACGCTTTCCGGTGCGGGCGCCGCTTGAGGCTTCCGAGCAGGTGGAGGGCGAAGCGGCCCCCGTCGCGCCTTCGGGGGAGCCGGTGAATGTCTCGCAGCCGATCTCGCTGCCCGCCATGCAGAGCAATGCCGAATGGAGCCATCGCGGCGGCAACAGCCATCACGGCGGCATCCATGGGGCGCTGTCGGCAGCGCCGCAGCGCGTCTGGTCGGTGGCGATCGGCGCGGGCAATTCCAAGCGCAACCGGGTCTCGGCGGCGCCGGTCGTCTCCGGTGGCCGGGTCTTCGCCATGGATTCGCGGTCGGAGCTGACGGCGGTGTCGATGGGCGGCGCGGTGCAGTGGAAGACCAGCCTCCTGCCCGAGTTTGACCGCAGCGGCACCGAGGTGTCGGGCGGCGGCCTCGCCGCGACCGGAGGCCGGGTCTATGCGACCACGGGCTTCGGCGAGCTGGTGGCGCTCGATGCGGCCAGCGGCAAGATCCTCTGGCGGCAGCGTTTCGACGGCCCGGTTTCGGGCGCCCCCACGGTCGAGGGCAACACCGTCTATGCGGTCAGCAGCGACGGGGTGGCGGTGGCGGTCGATGCCGCCAATGGCAAGATCCGCTGGAGCGCGGGCGGCGTCCGCAGCAGCAAGGGCGTGGTCGGGCCGGGCTCGCCGGCGATCAATGGCGGCGATGTGATCGTGCCGTTCGCCAGCGGCCAGATTTCCGCCTATGCGGCGGCGGATGGTGCCGGGGTCTGGGGGGCTGCGGTGGCCGGCCAGAGGGTCGGACGGGCCTATGCGGTCATGGGCGACATCACCGGCGATCCTGTCGTATCCGGCGGGGTGATCTATACCGGCACCGCCTCCGGCCGGACGGTGGCGGTGAATGCGGCCGACGGCAAGCGGCTCTGGACCGCGCTTGAAGGCGCGCTGAACCCGCCGCTGGTGGTGGGCGGCTCGGTCTTCATCGTCAATGACGAGGCGCGGCTCATCCGGCTCGATGCCGGCACGGGCGAGGTGATCTGGTCGGTGGCCATGCCCTATTACACCAACGACAAAGCCAAGAAGATGCGGGCGATCTATGCCCATTACGGGCCGGTGCTGGCCGGCGGGCGGATCGTCGTCGCGTCTTCCGACGGCAATCTGCGGATGTTCTCGCCGGTGGACGGCAACCTTCTGGCCACGGCGGAGATCGGCGGCGGAGCGGCCTCTCCGCCCGCCCTTGCCGGCGGGATGCTGTTCGTCATGGGCGGCAACGGCCAACTTCAGGCTTTCCGTTGAGGCGTTCCCCGTGTAAGGGGACGCCTTCGCTTTACCCGGACCGCAAGACATGAGCTTTACCCTCGCCATCGTCGGCCGCCCCAATGTGGGCAAATCGACGCTTTTCAACCGCCTCGTGGGGCGCAAGCTGGCTCTGGTCGATGACCAGCCCGGCGTGACCCGCGATCTGCGCGAGGGGGATGCGAAGCTTTTCGATCTGCGCTTCACCGTGATCGACACGGCGGGGCTGGAGGAAGTGACCGACGACAGCCTTCAGGGCCGGATGCGGCGGCTGACCGAGCGGGCGGTGGAAATGGCCGATGCCTGCCTCTTCGTGATCGACGGGCGGCAGGGGGTCACGCCGACGGATGAGGTGTTCGCCGACATCCTGCGGAAGAAGAACGCGCGGGTCTTCCTCGCCGTCAACAAGGCCGAGGGCAAGGCGGGCGATGCCGGCGCGCTTGAGGCCTATTCGCTGGGTCTTGGCGAGCCGATCCGCATTTCCGCCGAGCATGGCGAGGGGATGGACGACCTCTACCGTGAGCTGAAGCCCATGGAGGGCGAGTTCGCCGAGCGCGAGGCGGAAAACACGCCCGACACCGAGGTCGACATCTCCGAGGAAGAGGCGGAACTGGAGGTCGAGGGGAACGCGCATTACCCGACCGAGAAGAAGCCGCTCCAGATCGCGGTGATCGGGCGGCCCAATGCCGGAAAATCGACGCTGATCAACAAGATCCTCGGCTATGACCGGCTTCTGACCGGGCCGGAGGCGGGGATCACCCGCGATGCGATCTCGGTCCGCACCACCTGGCAAGGTACGCCGATCAAGATCTTCGACACCGCCGGGATGCGGAAGAAGGCGCGGATCAACGAGAAGCTGGAGAAGCTTTCCGTCTCCGACGGCATCCGCGCGGTGCGCTTTGCCGAGGTGGTGGTGGTGCTTCTCGACGTGGAGATCCCCTTCGAGGTGCAGGATCTGCGGATCGCCGATTTCGCCGAGACCGAGGGCAGGGCGGTGGTCGTGGCCATCAACAAATGGGATCTCGAAGACGAGAAGCAGGAAAAGCTCGCCGAGCTGAAAGAGATGTTCGAGCGTCTGCTGCCGCAGTTGCGGGGGGCGCCGCTGATCACCGTCTCGGGTAAGACCGGGCGCGGGCTCGACCGGCTCCATGATGCGATCCGCCGGGCGCATGACGTGTGGAACCGCCGGATTCCCACGGCGCGGCTCAACACCTGGCTTGGTGCGATGACCGAGGCCCACCCGCCGCCGGCCCCCGGCGGTCACCGGATCAAGCTGCGCTACATGACGCAGGCCAAGACCCGGCCGCCCGGCTTCATGATCAAATGCTCGCGCCCCGATGAGCTGCCGGAAAGCTACAAACGCTATCTGGTCAATGGCCTGCGGGAGCATTTCGACATGCCCGGCACGCCGATCCGGCTGTTCCTGCGCTCCCAAGGCGATCAGAACCCGTGGAAGGAACGCAAGTTCCACACCCCGAGCCGGCTCAGGAAGCACAAGGAAAAGAATACAGGGCAGTAGGACTGACGGCTGCTAGGCGAGGTCCCAGGTCTTGAGGAAGTCGGGGCCGAGCAAGCCTGCGACGGTGGCAACCTGCCGGTGATCCAACCGGAACGCCTCCTTTTCCGGCTTCATCGCCGGAATCAGGGTGGCAAGCTGTAGCTTCAGGATATCGCTTGCGGCGCCGTTTTCGATCACCGCTGCAACTTCCTCCGGTGGCGAACAGGACAATGGCCAGTCCTCAAACTCGGGGTAAAGCAGAAAGACGCGCGGAATTTCGACACCGGGTATCAGCCGCAAACCCGAGGCGATCGCGCTTGCTGCCAGCGTCAGGCCGTTTCGCAGCGTGGGGGATTTCAGCGCCTTGGGGCTGGGGTAGGCCGCGACCAACCGGCTTCGATATTCTGAAAGCGGTTTGATCGGGACGCTTTTCAACGCGCCAAGCCCCGCGAGGTAAAGATTGAGGGCCGAGCGCTCGGGGAAATCCTCCGCAACGCCCGACAGGGTCGCGGCATGGCGTTCAGTCGAAAACGGGTCCCGCTCCGCCAGACTGCCCAGACCAGCGGCAAGATTGGTCAGACTGCCGCCGTCGCAGCGCCGGCGGTAGTGCTGGATCAAGGCCTCCTCGCGGCGCAGGCAGTCAAGCTGGTTCGCCGGATCGTATACCCGGTCGATCCGGTATCGCACGGTCTGGCCTGCCATGTTGATCTTGCGGATCGTGCTGCATTTGAAGGGATTGGAGCGGGCAATGTTGGATTGCCGCATGGCCTCCAATTCGTGCTCAAGGACGCGGTAGCCCTTGCCTTTGCCGACATAGAAGGGAAGCCCATCCGCATGGCACAGCAGATAGGTGTAAAAGGCGCCTGCCGGCAACCGTCCAAGGGCAATGCGCGCGCCGTCTCTGGTCCCGTCAAAGAGCGGGGGGGATTCTTGGGTCATGCCGTCCTCCTGTGGACAGGGTGACGGCATTTTGGGGCAGGAGTTTGGCGGAAAGGGAAAGGAGGCCGGCTTACGCCAGCCCGCCCCCGGCCGTGATCCGGGTCTTGCCGCCGAGATAGGGGTGCAGCACCGCCGGCAGCTCGACCGAGCCATCGGCCTGCTGGCCGTTCTCCAGCACCGCGATCAGGCAGCGCCCGACCGCAAGGCCGGAGCCGTTCAGCGTCGCCACGAATTCCGGCTTGCCGCCGCCCGCGGGCCGGACGCGGGCATTCATCCGCCGCGCCTGGAAGGTGCCGCAGGTCGAGACCGAGGAAATCTCCCGGTACTTGTTCTGGCCGGGCAGCCAGGCTTCGAGGTCATGGGTCTTCTGCGCGCCAAAGCCCATGTCCCCGGTGCAGAGCACGATGGTCCGGTAGGGGATGTCCAGTTTCTCAAGGATCGCCTCGGCGCAGCGGGTCATGCGCTCATGTTCCGCCAGATGGGTCTCGCCGGTGCAGATCGTCACCATCTCCACCTTCTCGAACTGGTGCTGGCGCAGCATCCCGGAGGTATCCTTGCCCGCCGAACCCGCTTCGGAGCGGAAGCATTGGGTATGGGCGGTCATGCGGATCGGCAGCACCGCCTCGTCGAGCAGATCGCCCGCGACGGTGTTGGTCAGCGTGACTTCGGAGGTCGGGATCAGCCACCAGCCATTGGTGGTCTGATAGCTGTCCTCGGCGAATTTGGGCAACTGGTTGGTGCCGTACATCGCCTCTTCCTTGACCAGAACCGGGGTCCAGGTCTCGGTCAGGCCGTGCTCCTCGATATGGGTGTCGAGCATGAACTGCGCGAGCGCCCGATGCACCCGGATCACCGACCCCTTCAGCACCACGAAACGCGCGCCGGAGAGTTTCGCGGCGGTTTCGAAATCCATGCCCGGTTTGACCCCGGCGATCTCGAAATGCTCCTTCGGGGTGAAATCGAAGTTGCGCGGATTGCCCCAGCGGCGGATTTCCACGTTGTCGTCTTCGTCGCGGCCTTCCGGCACCTCGTCGAGCGGCAGGTTCGGGATGCCCATGAGCGTGTCGCGCAGGCGGGTGTCCTCGGCGGCGGCTTCTTCGGTGAGGCGGGCGATCTCGGCCTTCTTCTCGGTCACGAGGGCGCGCAGGCGGTTGAATTCCGCCTCGTCGCCCCGGCCCTTGGCGGCGCCCGCCTCTTTCGAGGCGGCGTTCTGGGCGGCCTGCGCGGTTTCGGCGGCATGGATCATCGCGCGGCGCGCCTCGTCCATGGCCAGAAGCGCGGCAGACAGCGGCGCCAGCCCGCGGCGTGAGAGGGCCGCGTCGAAAGCGGCGGGGGTCTCGCGGATCTGGCGGATGTCGTGCATGGGATGGCTCCTTCGGCTCTTCGCGGCGCGTTATGCCAGATGTGCCGCGCCGGGGGAAGATGGATGGGGAAGGTGTCGCCGGAGCGACAACCGGAGGGACAAGGGGCTTTTCGCGCAGGGCCGGCCTCTGCGGGGGTGCGGTGAAAAGCGGGATCGCCGCGGCTTTGCCCTACACATCCGCGCGATCCGTGACTATCTGGCCATCCGGGGGGCAAAGCGGGGGTGTCGCCCCGCCTTGCACATTACCCCCCCCGCATATAGGGTGCCCGCCGAACTTCCGGGGGGCTGCCCCCGATCAGAGAGAGGACAGCCATGTTCGTTACCCCCGCCTATGCACAGGCCGCCGGCGCCGGTGCCGGTTCCGCCTTTGCCTCCTTCCTGCCGCTGGTGCTGATCTTTGCGATCATGTATTTCCTGCTGATCCGCCCGCAGCAAAAGAAGATGAAAGACCTGAAGAACATGGTCGAGGCCCTGCGCCGCGGCGATCAGGTGCTGACCCAGGGCGGGATCATCGGCAAGATCAACAAGGTCAACGAAGACGGCACGCTTGAGGTGGAGATCGCCGATGGCGTGCGGGTCAAGGTGCTCAAGCACACCATCAGCCAAGTGATGAACAAGACCGAACCGGCCGCCAAGGCCTGAGCCCCAACGATCCGAGATCCGCATCATGCCGAATACGCCGCTCTGGAAGCGCATACTGATCCTCGTCATCTGTCTCTGGGGATTGCTTGCCGCACTCCCCAATGCCTTCTACGAGCGGGTGGAGAAGCACAACGACGCCGCCAGCGACATTGCGGCGGCGGAAGGCGTGGCCACGCCGGAACAGGCGGCGGATCTGGCCGGCTGGCCAGAGATCATGCCCTCTGCGCTTGTCCATCTCGGGCTTGACCTGCGGGGCGGGGCGCATCTTCTGGCCGAAGTCCAGACGGCGGATGTCTATGCCCAGCGGATCGACGCGCTCTGGCCGGAGGTGCGCGACGCCCTGCGCGACCTGCGCGATCAGGTCGGCTCGGTACGGCGCCAGCCGTCGGTGCCGGGCGTGCTGCGGGTCACGGTCTCCAATGCCGACGGCATGGCCGTGGCGCTTGCCAAGGTGAAGGCGCTTGCCCAGCCGGTCGTCAGCCTCACCGGCGTCGGCTCCTCCGATCTGGAGATCACCCAGGACGGGCAGGACATCGTGGTGCAGCTTTCGGAGGCCGAGCGTTCGGCGACCGACAACCGCACCATGCAGCAGAGCCTCGAAATCATCCGCCGCCGCGTGGACGAAGCCGGCACGCGGGAACCGACGATCCAGCGGCAGGGGACGGACCGGATCCTGATCCAGGTGCCGGGCGTGGGATCGGCCGAGGAGCTGAAGGATATCATCGGCACCACCGCGAAACTGACCTTCAACCAGGTCGTGGGGCGCACCTCCGACGCCTCTGCCGCCCCCGGCGCACGGCGTGAGCTTCTGCCCTCCAGCACCGAGAAGGGCGTCTTCTACATCGTCGAGACCGAAGCGGTCGTCGGCGGCGAGGAACTGACCGACGCCCAGCCCGCCTTCGACCAGAACGGCCGTCCGGCGGTGAGCTTCCGTTTCAACCCGACGGGTGCGCGCAAGTTCGGCGATTACACCGCCAGCCACATCGGCGAGCCGTTCGCCATCGTGCTCGACGGCGATGTCATTTCCGCGCCGGTCATCCAGAGCCATATCGCCGGCGGGTCCGGGATCATCACCGGGAACTTCTCGGTGGAGGAATCCACCAACCTCGCCGTGCTCTTGCGCGCCGGCGCCCTGCCGGCCAAGATGACCTTCCTCGAAGAACGGACCATCGGCCCGGAGCTCGGTCAGGACAGCATCAACGCCGGCAAGGTCGCGGCCATCATCGGCATGGTGGCGGTGTCGCTCTTCATGATCGCGTCCTACGGGCTTTTCGGGATCTTCGCCACGGCGGCGCTTGCCATCAACATGGTGCTGATCTTCGCCTGTCTTTCGACCATCGGCGCCACGCTGACCCTGCCGGGCATCGCGGGGATCGTGCTGACCATCGGCATGGCCGTCGATGCCAACGTGCTGGTCTACGAGAGGATCCGCGAGGAATTGCGGATCCACAAGACCACGGCGCGGGCGATCGAGCTTGGCTATGAGCGCGCGCTCAGCGCCATCATCGACGCCAACCTGACGACGCTGATCACCGCTGGGATCCTGTTCTTCTTCGGTGCGGGTCCGGTGCGGGGCTTTGCGGTGACGCTGGCCATCGGGATCGTCACCTCCGTCTTCACCGCCATCCTGGTGACGCGGTTCATCATTGAAACCTGGTTCGTCTGGACCAAGCCCAAGACCATCGTGGTGTGAGGAGAGAGATCATGGCCTGGCGTCTGCGGCTTGCCCCTGAGAAAACCAATATCGACTTCTTCCGCGCCCAGTGGATCACCTTCGGGGGGTCCATCGCGCTCATGCTGATCGCGCTGATCGTCTGGGCGATGATGGGTCTGAACTTCGGCATCGACTTCAAGGGCGGGACCACGATCCGCACCGAAAGCCCGACGGTGATTGATGTCGGCGCTTACCGGCACGTCCTCGAAGGGCTTGAGGTCGGCGATGTGGCCATCACCGAGGTCTTCGACCCCTCCTTCCGTCCCGACCAGCATGTCGCCATGATCCGCATCGGTGCGGCGGACGGGGTGGAGGAAGTGACGCCGGAGGCGCTCGCCTCCGTGCAGGCGGCCCTTGTCCAGATGGACCCGCAGCTCAAGGTGACCTCCACCGAAACCGTGGGGCCGAAGGTCTCCGGCGAGCTGGTCTGGTCTTCGGTGCTGGCCATGACGATCACCTCCGTCAGCATCATGCTCTATATCTGGATGCGCTTCGAATGGCAGTTCGCGGTCGGCGGGGTGCTTGCGCTTCTGCATGACGTGTTCATCACCATCGGCATCTTCGCGCTTTTCCAGCTCAAGTTCGACCTGACCATCGTGGCGGCGCTGCTGACCATCCTCGGCTATTCGATCAACGATACCGTGGTGGTGTTCGACCGGCTGCGGGAAAACCTGGTCAAATACAAGACCATGCCGCTGCGCGACGTGATGAACCTCTCGGTGAACGAGACGCTGAGCCGGACGCTGATGACCTCCATCACCACGCTGATCGCGGTCGGCTCGATGATGGTCTTCGGCGGCGACGTGATCCGCGGCTTCTCCTTTGCGATCTTCATGGGGGTTCTGCTCGGCACCTATTCTTCGGTCTATGTCGCCAAGAACATCGTGCTGATGATCGGTCTGGACCGCAGCGACAAGCCCAAGACCGGCAAGCCCGCGGACCACGAATTCGCCAATATCGACGCCTGAGCGCGGCGATGCGGCTGACCGAGATCACCTATGGCGCGGCCCTGGCCATCGAAGGCTATGGGCCGGGCTTTTTCCGGGTGGGCAGCCATGTGCTGCGGGGGCCGAGCCTCGTGACGCCCTGGGACGCCGGACCCTGGGGCGGGCTGGAGGATGCGGCCGCCCCGCTGGCGCTGACCGGAAAGATCGACGTGCTGCTGCTCGGGCTCGGGGCGGATATCGCGCCGGTGCCGCGCGCCTTCCGCGATCTTCTGGAAGAGGCCGGGATCGGCGTGGAGCCGATGAACTCCCCCGCCGCCTGCCGGACCTACAACGTGCTTCTCGGCGAAGGCCGCCGCATCGCGGCCTGCCTTCTGCCCATGCCTTCCGCTGCGGCGGGGTGAGCTACCACAGGTGATGCACCTCGGGTGCGATGCGGCGGGCATAGATCTCGCGCGCGGCTTCCATGACTTCGGCGGACAGCGCGGGCAAATCGGCGGCGGCGGCATTGGCGCGGGCCTGTTCGGGCGATCTGGCGCCGGGGATCACCACCGTCACCGCCGGCTCCATCAGAATCCAGCGGAGCGCGAAAGCCGCCATCGCCGCACCCTGCGGGACAAGCGCACGGATCTCCTCCACCGCCGCGAGGGCGAGGTCATACGGCACGCCGGAGAAGGTTTCCCCCTTGTCGAAGGCCTCGCCGTTGCGGTTGAAGCTGCGGTGGTCATCGGCGGCGAAGCGGCTTTCAGCGCTCATCTTGCCGGTCAGCAGACCCGAGGCCAGCGGCACCCGCGCGATGACGGCGACATTGGCGGCCTGCGCTTCGCGGAAGAAGACCTCGGCGGGGCGTTGGCGGAAGAGGTTGTAGATGATCTGCACCGAGACGACGCCGGGCTGACGGATCGCCTGCCGGGCTTCCTCCACCGTTTCGACCGAGACGCCGAAATCGGCGATCTTGCCCTTGGCCTTGATTACGGCGAGGGCCTCGAACATCGCGGGGTCGGAATAGACCGGGGTGGGCGGGCAGTGGAGCTGCACGAGATCGAGCCGCTCCACCCCGAGGTTCAGGAGCGAGCGGTCGATGAAGGCCTCGATGGCCGCGCCGGTATAGCCGGAGGCCACATGCGGGTCGAGCCGCCGCCCGGCCTTGGTGGCGACGAAGGGCCGCTCCCCGCCGCGCTCGCGCAGCACGTCGCGGATGATCCGTTCGGAACGCCCGTCGCCATAGACATCGGCGGTGTCGATGAAGGTCATGCCGGCATCGAGCGCGGCATGGAGCGTGGCCTTCGCCTCCGCCTCTGTCACCTCGCCCCAGGTGCCACCGATGGCCCAGGCGCCGAAGCCGAGGCGGGTGGTGGTCTTTCCGGTCTTGCCGAAGGGGGTGGTGGGCAGGGGCATGGCGTTCTCCTTGGATCGGCGGGCAGGATAGCGGCTCCTGCGGCGGGCTGCCACCCTTTGCGCCTCTTTCGCGCCGGCCCCGCATGGGATAGGGCAGGGGAATGACCGAAGCGCCGCTCCTTGCCACCCATGAACTCGCCTGCGCCCGCGCCGGGGTGCCGGTGCTGGAGGGGGTGAGCCTGTCCCTGCCGCCGGGCCGCGCTTTGGTGCTGCGCGGGCCGAACGGCATCGGCAAGACCACGTTCCTGCGGGTGGTGGCGGGGTTGCAGCCGCCGCTGGCGGGGCGGGTGGAGGCGGCGGAGATCGCCTATGCCGCCCATGCCGATGGCGTGAAGGCGGTGCTGAGCGTGCGGGAGAACCTTGCCTTCTGGGCGGCGGCCTATGGCACGCGCACTGCGGATGCGGCGATGGCGGCGATGGATCTGAGCGCGCTTGCCGACCGCCGCGCCGCACATCTGTCGGCGGGACAGAAGCGGCGGCTGGGTCTGGCGCGGCTGCTGGTCACGGGGCGGCCGCTCTGGGTGCTGGACGAGCCGACGGTCTCGCTGGACGCGGGCTCGGTGGCGCTGTTCGCGGGGGTGGTGGCCGCGCATCTGGCCGAGGGAGGGGCGGCGCTGATCGCCACGCATATCGACCTGGGCCTGCCGCAGGCGGCG
Organism: Paracoccaceae bacterium; assembly: GCA_027492585.1. Lineage (GTDB taxonomy): Bacteria > Pseudomonadota > Alphaproteobacteria > Rhodobacterales > Rhodobacteraceae > JAPUEK01. The sequence continues at coordinate 16,346 of JAPUEK010000001.1, forward strand.
GTGCTGGACCTTGCCCCCTTCAAGGCCAGGCCCCCGGCGCGCGGCGGTATCGCGGGCGCATTCGACGAGGCTTTCGCATGATCGCCCTTCTGGCACGGGATCTGCGGCTGGCGGTGCGGGCAGGCGGCGGCTTCGGCCTTGGCCTCGCCTTTTTCCTGCTGGTGGCGGTGCTGGTGCCGCTCGGCGTCGGGCCGCAGACGGAGCTTCTGTCGCGCATCGCGCCGGGGATTCTCTGGGTCGGGGCGCTTCTGGCCTGCCTTCTGTCGCTCGACCGCATCTTCGCGCTTGATTTCGAGGATGGGACGCTCGACCTTCTGGCGACCTCGCCCGTGCCGATGGAGGGCGCGGTGGCGATCAAGGCGCTTGCCCATTGGCTGGTGACGGGTCTGCCGCTGGTTCTGGTGGCGCCGGTGCTGGCGGTGCTGCTGAACCTTGCTCCCGCCGGCTATGGCTGGCTTCTGGCGGCGCTGTTCCTTGGCACCCCGGCGTTGAGCGTCATCGGTGCCTTCGGGGCGGCTCTGGTCGTCGGGGTGAAGCGGGGCGGGCTGCTGCTGAGCCTGCTGGTGCTGCCGCTTTACATGCCGGTGCTGATCTTCGGTGCCGAGGTTGTGAAGCGCGGCGCGCAGGGTTTGGCGGTAGGAACGCCGCTGGCCCTGCTTGCAGGGATCACGGCGGGGGCCTGGGCGCTGCTGCCCTTCGCGGCGGCTGCGGCAATCCGCGTCAATCTCCGCTAGGGGCGGGCATGGTAGGAAAAGGGGCGCAGCGATAGGATGGCCATGTCGATCTGGGAATATGCGAACCCGAAACGGTTCATGCAGCTTTCGGGCGCGGTCCTGCCCTGGGTGGCGGGCGCGGCGGGGATCTGCCTTGTCGCCGGGCTGGTCTGGGGCTTTTTCCTGACCCCCGATGCCGACCGCTTCGGATCGACAGTGAAGATCATCTATCTGCATGTGCCGGCTGCGATGATGGCGATCTCCGCCTGGGCGATGATGCTGGTGGCCTCGCTGATCTGGCTGATCCGGCGCCACCACGTCAGCGCGCTTTCGGCCCGCGCCGCGGCGCCGGTCGGGCTTGCCTTCACGGTGATCGGACTTGTCACCGGGGCGATCTGGGGGCAGCCGATGTGGGGGACCTGGTGGGAATGGGACCCGCGGCTGACCAATTTTCTGATCCTCGCGCTGTTCTACCTTGGCTATATCGCGCTTTGGGAAGCGGTGGAGGACCCCGATACCGCCGCCGATCTGACGGCGGTTCTGGCCATCGTCGGCTCGGTCTTCGCCTTTCTCAGCCGCTATGCCGTGCTCTTCTGGAACCAGGGGCTGCATCAGGGCGCCTCGCTGTCGCTCGATGCCAAGGAGAATGTCTCCGATGTCTACTGGCTGCCGCTTCTGGTCTGCATCGCGGGCTTCGTGCTTCTCTTCGTGACGCTGGTGCTGATGCGGACGCGGACGGAGATCCGGGCGCGGCGGCTCGCGGCCCTTCTGGCGCGGGAGCGGGTGGCATGATTCCGGATCTGGGCAAATATGCGGTGGCGGTGATCGGTGCCTATGCGGCGACGATTCTGGTGCTGGCGGGGATCGTGGCGCTGACATGGTGGCGCGGCGCAAAGGTGAAAAGGGCGCTGCGCGAAGTCGAGGCGCGTCACAGGACTGATCTGGGGAAAGACAATGGGTAAATGGCTGCTCATGCTGCCGCTGGTGCTGTTCTTCGGGCTGGCGGGGCTGTTCTACATCGGGATGAAGCGGCAAGATCCGGGCGTTCTGCCCTCAGTCTTCGTGGACCTGCCGGCGCCGGCGGTGGGCGAGGGAATGCTGCCGGGGGTTCCGGGCTTCACCGCAGCCGATCTGCGGAGCGGACAGGTGACGGTGGTGAACTTCTGGGCAAGCTGGTGTCCGCCCTGCCGGGCCGAGCATCCGACGCTGAAGGCGCTGTCGGGTGAGGGTATCCGCGTGATGGGCGTCAACATGATGGACAAGCCGGAAAACGCGCTCGCCTTTCTGGAGGAGGACGGCAATCCCTTCCTCGGCGTGATCGCCGATCCGAAAGGGCGGATGCGGATGGATTGGGGCGTCACCGCCCCGCCGGAGACCTTCATCCTGCGCGGGGACGGCACGGTGGCCTACCGCTTCATCGGCCCGATGGTGGGGGATGATTACGAACAGCGCTTCCGCCCCGAGCTGGAAAAGGCGCTGAAGGGCGGCTGAAACCGCACCGCTGGAATGGCGGCGCGCCGGACCCGGCTGTTCCGCCGGCATCCAGGAAAGGGCAGGCAGCCCCCAACATCCCCCTGCCCGGATGTGGCACCCCTGCCTTTTCCCCCCATCCACTGTGCATAAATATCCTGCGGGGAGGTCCGGAGGGGTGCAAAACCCCTCCGGCGCCCGCAAAAGGCGCTCCGATCGCCAAATATCGACCGCTCCCGGCCGTCACTCCTGCCGCGCCCCGGCGGATCAGCTCAGCGCCAGCAGGCCGAAGACCAGCCAGAAGCACAGCTCCCCCAGGGGCGGGGCGTGCAAAGCGATGTGGTTTCCCGGCACGGCTGGGCCGGGGCAAGCGAGCGGGGAAAGCGGTGGGGCTGACGATCTCTCCGGAGGCGTTCTGCGGATCTTGCGCGCAATTGCCTGACGTGGACTTGAAACGAACAAAGGCCCGGATCGCTCCGGGCCTTTGCCTTGAAAACAGGTCGCGCCCCGATCAGCGCGAGGCCAGATCACGCAGGACGTAATGCAGCACGCCGCCGTGCTCGACGTATTCGATCTCGATTTCGGTGTCGATCCGGCACTTGATCTGGATGGTCTTCACCGTGCCGTCGCCATAGGTGATCGTGCAAGGCACGGTCGAAAGCGGCTTCAGATCGCCCGCGAGGCCGGCGATGCTGACCACCTCGTCGCCCTTCAGGCCGAGGGTCTTGCGGGTGTCGCCGCCGGTGAACTCGAACGGGATCACCCCCATGCCGACGAGGTTGGAGCGGTGGATGCGCTCGAAGCTTTCGGCGATGACCGCCTTCACGCCCAGAAGCGCCGTCCCCTTGGCTGCCCAGTCGCGCGAGGAGCCGGCCCCGTATTCGATGCCGCCGAAGATCACCAGCGGTGTGCCTTGCGCCTGCCACGCCATCGAGGCGTCGAAGATCGAGGTCTGCTGGCCGTCCGGCCCGATGGAATAGCCGCCTTCCACGCCGTCCAGCATCTCGTTCCTGATGCGGATGTTGGCGAAGGTGCCGCGCATCATCACCTCATGGTTGCCGCGACGCGCGCCGTAGGAGTTGAACTCCGACACCGGCACCTGACGCTCGACGAGGTATTTCCCGGCCGGGGTGGTGGGCTTGAAGGAGCCGGCGGGGGAGATGTGGTCGGTGGTGATCATGTCGCCCAGAAGCGCCAGAACGCGGGCGCCGCTGATGTCCTTGATCACGCCCGGCGTCTTCGACATGCCGCGGAAGTAGGGCGGGTTCTGGATATAGGTGGAGGCCGCGGGCCAGTCATAGGTCTCGCTGTCCGACACCTTCACCGCCTGCCATTTCTCGTCGCCCTTGAACACGTCGGCATATTTCGACTGGAAGGCTTCGCGGGTCACGGTGGCATGGACGAGATCGGCGATTTCCTTGTTGGTCGGCCAGATGTCGCGCAGGAAGACCTCTTTGCCGTCCTTGGAAATCCCGATCGGGTCTTTCGTCAGGTTGATGTTGAGATCCCCGGCGATGGCATAGGCCACGACCAGCGGCGGCGAGGCGAGGAAGTTCGCGCGCACGTCGGGGGAAATCCGGCCCTCGAAGTTGCGGTTGCCCGACAGGACCGCGGTTGCCACCAGATCGTTGTCGTTGATCGCCTTGGAGATCGCCGGATCGCCGAGCGGGCCGGAGTTGCCGATGCAGGTGGTGCAGCCATAGCCGACAAGGTTGAAGCCGACCGCATCAAGGTCTTCCTGCAATCCCGCCGCGTTCAGGTATTCGCCCACGACCTGCGATCCGGGGGCGAGCGAGGTCTTGACCCACGGCTTGCGGGTCAGGCCGAGCGCGCGCGCCTTGCGCGCCACAAGGCCCGCACCGATCATCACATAGGGGTTCGAGGTGTTGGTGCAGGAGGTGATGGCCGCGATCACCACGGAGCCGTCGGTGATCGTGTAATCCTTGCCTTCGACCTGCACGACCTTGCGGGCGTCCTTCGGCGGGGCGAGCACGGCACCCCCCTCATCGACCATTTCCTGCGCGTCCTTGCTCACGTCGATGCCGCGGTAGGAGGCGACCACCTTGTAGAAGCTGCGCGCCGCTTCGGTCAGCGGCAGGTAGTCCTGCGGGCGTTTCGGGCCGGAGATCGCCGGGACGATCTCGCCCATGTCGAGTTCCAGCGTCGAGGTGTAGATCGGGCTGTAATCCGGGCCGCGCCACATGCCGTTGGCCTTGGCATAGGCCTCGACGAGCGCGATGCGGCTTTCCTCGCGGCCGGTGTTGCGGAGATAGCGGATCGCCTCGTCGTCGATCGGGAAGAAGCCGCAGGTGGCGCCGTATTCCGGCGCCATGTTGGCGATGGTCGCACGGTCGGCGAGCGGCAGGTGGTCAAGGCCTTCGCCGTAGAATTCGACGAACTTGTTGACCACGCCATGCTTGCGGAGCATCTGCACGACCTTCAGCACGAGGTCGGTGGCCGTGGTGCCTTCGACCATCTTGCCGGTCAGCTTGAAGCCCACGACTTCGGGGATCAGCATGGACACCGGCTGGCCGAGCATCGCGGCCTCCGCCTCGATCCCGCCGACGCCCCAGCCGAGCACCGCGAGACCGTTGACCATGGTGGTGTGGCTGTCGGTGCCGACCAGCGTGTCGGGGTAGGCGACGAGGTTGCCGTCCTGATCCTTGTCGGTCCAGATCGTCTGGGCGAGGTATTCGAGGTTGACCTGGTGGCAGATCCCGGTTCCCGGCGGCACCACGCGGAAGTTGTTGAAGGCGTTCTGCCCCCATTTCAGGAACACATAACGCTCCATGTTCCGCTCATACTCGCGGTCCACGTTGGCCTGGAAGGCGCGCGGGGTGCCGAATTCGTCGATCATCACCGAATGGTCGATCACGAGGTCCACCGGGGCGAGCGGGTTGATCCGCTGCGCGTCGCCGCCGAGGCCCTTGATGCCGTCGCGCATCGCGGCGAGGTCGACGACCGCCGGAACGCCGGTGAAATCCTGCATCAGCACGCGGGCGGGGCGGTAGGCGATCTCGATCGGGTTCTTGCCGCCGAGCTTGCCCCAGTCCGAGAAGGCCCTGATGTCATCGACGGAAACCGTCTTGGCATCCTCGAAGCGCAGCATGTTCTCCAGCACCACTTTCAGAGCGGCGGGAAGGCGGGAAAACTCGCCGAGGCCCGCGGCTTCGGCCGCCGGGATCGAGTAATAGGAGACGGTCTGACCGCCTGCGGTAAGGGTCTGGCGGGTCTTGGCGCGGTCGTGTCCAACGGTGACGGTCATGCGGGCCTCCTGTGGCTGGCGTCTTGCGCGTTCTTTGCCGCAGAGGCGGGCATCGCGCAAGGGAATCGTAGTGGCTGTAGATCCATTGTATGCAATTGTATGCCGAATATCCAGCCCTCACCTCGGCTTCTTTGCGGGGAAATTGCGACAGGGCGGTGAATGCCCCGCCGGAGGATATGTCACGGGGCGCGAAAAACGGCTCGCAAAACCTTGATTGGCGGGGGACGAGGGGGTTTTGTAGAACGGCAGGGCAAGGATCGGGGAGCGGATACCGTCATGATGCGACAGATTGTCAGTGCCGCCTCGGGTGTTTGGCTTTGCCTCGCAGCACCGGGACTGGCCCAGAGCGAGCCCGGCGTGGTGGTGGAACTCTACACTTCGCAGGGCTGTTCCTCCTGCCCGCCGGCGGATGCGCTGATGGGGAAGATCGCCGGTCAGCCGGGGGTGATCGCTTTGGCGCTCCATGTCGATTACTGGGATTACATCGGCTGGGAGGATACTTTCGGCAAGGCCCAGTTCACCGAGCGCCAGAAGGCCTATGCCCGCGCGGCCGGCAGCCGGATGATCTATACGCCGCAGATGATCGTCGACGGCCGCGACCGGGTGCTCGGCAACGAGCCGGAGGATCTGGCGGCGGCGCTGAAGGCGCGGCTCGGCGCGGTGAGCCCGGTCAAGCTGTCGCTGGAGCGGCGCGGCGGGCTGGTGGTGATCCGGGCCGAGGCGGACCCGCCGCTGAGCCGGGGCGCGCGCGTACAGCTTGTCCGCTACCAGCCCTCGGAAAAGGTGCTGATCGAGCGCGGCGAAAATGCCGGGCAGACCATTGACTACACCAATATCGTGACCGACTGGCAGCCGGTCGGCGACTGGTCCGGCCAGTCGCCGCTGGAGATGGAAGCCGAAGCGCCGGGCAATGCCCCGGTGGTGGTGATCGTCCAGAGCGACGGCCCGGCAGAGATCCTTGCCGCAGCCCGCTTGAAATAGACGACAGGCGGCGGGGCTGAGGCTCCGCCTGACCCTTTGCCCGCCACCTTCCGTCAGAACACCAAGCCGCACCCCGGTCCATCGTCACCGCGACCGGAGCATCCCTTCGGGTCTCCTCTTTCCCCCTTCATCTTGCCTCAAATATCCTGCGGGGAGGTCCGGAGGGGTGCAAAACCCCTCCGGCGCCTGCCAAAGGGGGATTTGCTCCGGAAGAGGGAGACGGCTCGCCCGGCAAAGGCGATGGCCTCTGCCGGATCGGGCGGCGAGGCAATCGGATGAACAGTGAAAGCGGGGGTGGCGCAACGGAACGGCCGGGCTGCAGCCTCCGTTCGGCGCTCGCCTATTTCCACCGCCGGTGGATCCAGAACCACTGGTCCAGATGCTGACGGACGAGCGCCTCCAGGCTGTCGTTCAGCGCCTGGGTCATCGCTTCGGGCGTATCCGGCGGGATCGGCGGCTCCACGATGATCTGGAAGGACAGGCCGTCGGGCTGGCGCACCGCATAGGTCGGGATCACGAGCGCATCGTATTTCAGCGCCAGTTCCGCCGCCGAAAGCGCGGTCAGCGCCCGGTGGCCGAAAAACTCCAGCGGCGCGCCATGGGCCATGTGCTGGTCGATCAGCATCCCGAGCATCCCCCCGCCGCGCAGATGGCGGACCATCTCGGCCAGCCCCTTCTTGCCGCGCGGAAAGAGGGGTGTGCCGATGCCCGAGATCGCCTGAACGTAGTGATCGTTGAAATGCCGGTTGCTCATCGGCATGTAGAGCGCGCCCACCCGGTAGCCGCGCGCAATCAGTGCGGCCCGCGAGGCGTCGTAATTGCCGAAATGGCCGGTGACGAGGATCACCGGGCGGCCGGCCTGATGGGCCGCCTCCAGATCCGCCACGCCGCCGCCGGTCAGCGGCAGGCGCCGGGCCTCGGCGATGAATTCGGGGCCGGAATAGATCTCGATCACCGTGCGGCCCACATTGTCGGGAACGGCGCGGACGATGCGGCGGACCTCCGCCTCCGGCAGGTCGGGCAGGATCTGCGCCAGATTGTCCCGGATGCGTTTGCGGTAGCCCGCGGCAGGGGCGATCACCCGCGACATGATCCAGCCGCAGAGCGGCACCCGCCAGCGATAGGGCAGCAGCAGCAGGCCGCCGATCATCGCCCGCAGAAAGCGGTCCTGCAGCCAGTGGTCCAGCCGGGGGCGGGAAGGCTCATCCATCCGTCGGGTCGTCCGGTCTCAGGGTTCGGGGGTGGCTGCGCGTTTTGCGGCCGGGGTCTTGCGGTGCCAGACATAAAGCCCGGCCGCCCCGATCACAAGCGCACGGATCGCTGCCCTGCGGTCGGCTCCTTTGCCAGAAAGCACAGTGCCGCTGAAAGGGGCAAAGGAGATGGCGATGCCAGAGAGGGGCCGCGGCCGAAGACCGGGCATCTGGCGCAGGCGGGAGCCGCGGGATCGGGGCCTGCGCGCGGGGCCGGGAAGACGCCGGGAGGAGAGGGCGAGATAGCGGAGGGAGCGGCGGGGGCGGGATTTGCGCCCCGCCCCCCGCAGGGCTCTGCCGCCCCCGCGGGGCTTTCTATCCGGATTTCCTATTCCGCCGCCCTCAGGCTCTCCGGTCCCGCCGTCCGGTCGAGCCTTGCGCGCAGCGCCGCCTGCTCGGTCGTCAGGGCTTCGAGCCTTTCGGTCAGGGTGGCGGGGTCGAGGGCAGGCGCCTCCGGCTCGGCCGGGCCGACGATGCGGCTGAAAAGCCGGCCCATGAGCCGGGAAAGATCGTCCATGATCAGGTAGAAGGACGGCACGATCACGAGGCTGAGCACGGTGGAAACGATGATCCCGCCGATCACCGCCGTCGCCATCGGCGCGCGGAACGACCCGCCTTCGCCGACGCCGAGCGCCGAGGGCAGCATCCCCGCCGACATGGCGATGGAGGTCATCACGATGGGCCGTGCGCGTTTGTGACCGGCCTCGATCACCGCCTGCACGCGGTCCATGCCGCGATGGCGCATCTCGATGGCGAAGTCGATCAGCAGGATGGCGTTCTTGGTCACGATCCCCATCAGCATCAGGATGCCGATCAGCACCGGCATCGACAGGGCGGCATTGGTCAGGATCAGCGCCGCCGCCACCCCCCCGATGGCCAGAGGCAGCGACAGAAGGATGGTGAAGGGCTGGATCACCGATTTGAACAGCAGGATCAGCACCGTCAGCACCAGCATCAGCCCGAGGATCATCGCCTTGCCGAAGGAGGCGAAAAGCTCCCCCTGGATCTCGGCATCGCCCGATTCCTGAAGCCGGGCGGTCGGCGGCAGTTTCACCCCGGCGGCGACTTCCCTGAACCGCTCCGATGCGGTGCCGAGCGCGACCCCGACCGGCAGGTTCGCCCCGATGGTGGCGCGGCGTTCCTTGTTCAGCCGCTTCACTGTCGAGGGGCCTTCGCCGAGCACCACATCGGCCACCGCCGAAAGCGGCACCTGCGCGCCGGTGGCGGTGGTGACCTTGAGGGCGGCGATACGGTTCAGATCCTCGCGCGCGGCGTCTTCCAGCCGCACCCGCACCGGGATCAGCCGGTTGTCGATGGAAATCTTCGGCAGGGCCGCATCGAAATCGCCGATGGTGGCGACGCGCAGCACGGCGGAGATCTGTTCCGTCGTCACCCCGAGCCGCGCCGCTTCCGCCGCGCGCGGGATCACCTGGATTTCCGGCCGGGGCAGGGCGCCTTCGGAGGCGACGTTGGCGAGGGCGGGATCGCCGCGCAGGGCTTCCTCCAGGGCCGCGACGGCGCCGTTCAGATCGGCCTCGTTGGCGGCGAGGACGGAATAGGAGATGTCGCGCTCCCCCCGGTCGTTCAGCTTGAAGGCGCGGATGTCAGGGATGGCGGCAAGGCGGCGGAAGATCTCGGCCTCCACCTCGTTCTGGGGAATGGTGCGGCCCTCGTTCTTCACCTCCGGCACCAGGGCGCCGAGCAGCGGGATCTTCCGACCGATCTGCGACAGTTTCAGCGTCAGCCGGTGGTCGAGCTTGTCGAGAAGCACCGTCACCGACGCGCGGCGGATGTCGAGATCGCCGGTGGGCGAGGAGCCGCCGAGCACGAAGATGTTGTCGATCCCCGCCACATCTCGGATCGCCGCGACCATGGCCTGCGTGGTGCGGTCGGTTTCCTCCAGCGTGGTGCCGGGCGGCAGCTCGACCGAGATCGAGACGCGGCTCACGTCTTCGGGCGGCAGGAAGGAGCCGGGAACCTGAAGCATCGCCTGCACCGAGATGATGACGACGACGATGGCGGCGAGCAGGGTGAGGTAATAGCGCCCGATCTTCGGGCGGAAGCGGCGCCCGGCGAGGGGCAGGGCGAAGGGCAGGCGCGAGGTGCCGTTGGTTGCCCGCACGAAACGCAGATAGCCGCGCATGATCGGGCCGTCGGCATGGTCGTGATCGCCGGCCGCATCCTTGGCGCGCATCAGGTAGGCGGCCATCATCGGGGTGATGAGCCGCGCCACCAGCAGCGAGAACATCACCGATATGGCGACCGTAAGGCCGAACTGGCGGAAATACTGCCCCGGAATCCCGGCCATGAAGCTGACCGGCACGAAGACCGCGATGATGGTGAAGGTGGTGGCGATCACCGCCAGACCGATCTCGTCCGCCGCTTCGATGGCGGCGCGGAAGGGTGTCTTGCCCATGCGGATATGGCGGGCGATGTTCTCGATCTCGACGATGGCATCATCGACGAGGATGCCCGTCGCCAGCGTGATCGCAAGGAAGGAGACGAGGTTCAGCGAGAAGCCGAGGAGGTCCATCGCCCAGAAGGTCGGGATCGCCGAAAGCGGCAGGGCGACGGCGGCGATCAGCGTGGCGCGCCAGTTCCTGAGGAAGGCCAGCACCACCAGAATGGCGAGGATGGAACCTTCGAGCAGGGTGTGCAGCGCGGTTTCATAATTGCCGTAGGTGTAGAAGACCGTCTCGTCGACAAGCTGGATCGTCACCTCGGGATGGGCGGCGCGCAGGGTGTCGAGCGTGGCATTGACGGTTTCGGCGACCGAAACCTCCGACGCGCCCTTGGCGCGGAAGATGGCGAAGGTCACGACCTGTTCGCCGTTCAGCCGCGAGAAGGAGCGCAGTTCCTCGTAGCTGTCCACCACCTGCCCGAGATCGGAGAGCCGCACATGGCGGCCGCCGGGCAGGGCGATGTCGGTATTGGTCAGCTTTTCCACCGTCGCCGCATCGCCGAGGGTGCGGATCGCCTGTTCGCCCGCGCCGATCTCGGAGCGGCCGGAGCCGAGGTTGATGTTGCCGGCGCGGACCTGCGCGCTGACCGCCTGCGCGGTGATGCCGAAGCTTTCGAGCTTCACCGGGTCCAGCTCCACCCGGATCTCGCGGTCGGCCCCGCCATAGCGTTCGACCTTGCCGACCCCGGCCTTGCCCTGCAACGCGCGCTTCACCGTATCATCGACGAACCACGACAGTTCCTCGAAGCTGAGCGCGGGGGCCTGTACCGCGAAGGTCATGATCGCCTGCCCCTCCACGTCGATGCGGGTGACGACCGGGGCATCGACATCGGCCGGCAGGCTGCCGCGGGTGCGGTCGATGGCGTCCTTCACATCCTGCACCGCCTTGTCGGTGGGGATTTCCATGCGGAATTCGATGGCGGTGGTGGAGGTGCCGTCGGAGATGGTCGAGATGATGTTCTTGACCCCGGTGATGCCGGAGACGGCATCTTCGATTTCCTTGGTCACCTGCGTTTCCATCTCGGCCGGGGCGGCGCCCTGCTGGGTGACGGAGACGGCGACCAGCGGCACGTCGATGTTCGGGAAACGGGTGATCGGCAGGGCGTTGAAGGATTGCCACCCGAGGATGAGCAGCATGACAAAGGCGAGGAGCGGGGCGACGGGATTGCGGATCGACCAGGCGGAGAAGTTCATGGCGGGCTCCGTCAGTTGACCGGGGTGGCGGGAACGGGGGTGATCCTGTCGCCGCTGCGGACGAAGGCGGCGGCCTTGGTGACCACGGTGTCCCCGGCGGCGAGGCCGGAGAGGATCTCCACCCAGCCGCCGTCGCGGATGCCGGTCTGCACCGTCACCTGCTCCACCACGCCGTCCTTGACCCGCATGACGACGGATGTGCCGTTTGAGGCCCCGACAGCGGTGACGGGGATGGCCACGGCTTCATGCTCGGCGACGAGAATCTCGGCCTCGATGAACATGCCGGGACGCAGGGCGTCCTTGCTGTCCGGAGTGATGCGGGCGCGGCCAAGACGGGTGGTCGCATCGACGCCCGGCTCCACCAGCCGCAGGGTGCCGGTCAGGCCCGGCAGGGCGGCCACGGCGCGCAGGGTCGCGGTCTGACCGGGGGCGAGGCGGAGGAGATCGCCCTCGGCCACATCGGCGCGCAGTTCGAGCGCGCCGTCGCGGATCAGGGTGAACATCGGCTGGCCCGCCGCGGTGGCGATGGCGCCGAGCCGGGCATTGCGGGCGGTGATCTCGCCGGCGAAGGGGGCTTTCACCTCTGTCCGGGAGAGCTGGAGTTCGACATTGGCGATCTGCGCCTCGACAAGGGCGAGTTGCGCGCGGGCAGCCTCCAGCGACTGCGTGGCGACGGCGACGCGGGCGCCGGCGGAAACGGCGGCGGCCTGCGCGGTATCGGCGGCGGCCTGCGCGATATTGCCTTGTGCTTTCAGGGCCTTGGCGCGGTCGTTGGCGCGGATGGCCTCATCGGCGCTGCTTTGGACTTCGATCATCTGGGCCTCGGCCTGCGCGATGGTGGCGCGCGCGGCGGCGAGGGAGGCGGCAAGCTGGCTTTTCTGAAGGTCGAGCGTGGAATTGGAGAGCCGCGCCAGCACCTGCCCTTCGGCCACGCGATCCCCGACATCGGCCAGAAGCGCCTCGATGGGCTGGCCTTCGATAAGGGGGGCGACCTGCACCTCCTCGACCGCGGCGACGAGGCCGGAGGCGAACACCCGGTCGGACAGGAGGCGGGTGCCGACGGTGGAGACGGTGATCGCCGGGGCGAGGGGGACGGCAGCGGGTGCGGGCGCCTCCCCTTCGGCATGGAGCGGGGCGGCCAGGAAAAGGCCGGGGGCGAGAAGGCTGGCGGCGGCGAGCATCGGCAGGAGGGGAGAAGCAAAGCGCATGTATCAGCCTTTCGGGCGGGTGCCGGCGATGGTGTCCAGCGTCTGGTCGATGGTGCGGAGGAGGAGGTCGGTCAGCCCGGCGCGAAGCTCGGGCGGGTGGGCGCCCATCATCGCTCCGGATTTGAAGAGCAGGATCAGGAAGGCGGCCTCGGCGGCGAAGGTCTTTCCGGCGGCCTCGCGGCTTTGCCCGGTGGCCATGGCGAAGACATCGGTGAGAAAGCGGCAGATCAGGCTTTCCATGCGGAGGCAGGTGGCGCCGATCTCCGGCTTGCGCTGCGCGGCGGCGGTGATTTCGGCCCAGAGCTGGCCGTCCTCGCAGTTCTGCTTGTCGAGAATCCGCTCGCGCAGCTGCCGCCGCAGGGCCTCCATCGGGTCGGGCGCGGACATGAGCCGCAGGAAATCCTGCTCGATCTGCAAAAGATCGGCGGTGATCAGCCCTTCGACGATGGCCGCCTTGGAGGGGAAGTAGCGGTAGAAATTGCCGACACTCATCCCCGCCGCGCGGGCGAGGTCCTGCATGGAGGCGCCATCGAAGCCCTTTTCGGCAAAGGTGCCGCGCACAAGCCCGAGGATCTCGGCGGCGCGGGCGTCATGGCGGGGTTCTGGATGCGGGCTGGGTTCTGAAAGGGACATGGCGGATATGAGAATGAACGTTCATTCGCAGATAGAGCACCCTGCGGAAAGGTCAAGGGGCGCGGGCGGCCAGCAGGTGGTTTTCGGTCCGGCCTGCACAAGATCCGGGCATCGGGACCGTGCCGGCCCCAAAACCGGGCGCGCGAAGCCCGCCGAGACGCGGCTCGCGTCCGGGGGCAAGGTTGCGCGGCGGGAAAGGGGCGTGTATCACCCGCAAAACTGGGAACGAGCCTCGGGGGGTATCGGATGCGTCGAGTGGTGGTCACGGGTCTTGGCATGGTCACGCCGCTGGCTTGCGGCGTTGAGGAAACCTGGAGCCGCCTTCTGGCCGGGCAGTCCGGGGCGGGGCCGATCACCCGCTTCGATCCGGCGAATGTCGTGACGCAATATGCCTGCGAAATCCCGATGGGCGACGGCAGCGACGGCACCTTCAACCCCGATGACTGGATGGAGCCGAAGGACCGCCGCAAGGTCGATGACTTCATCCTTTACGGGATGGCGGCGGCGGTGCAGGCGGTGCGCGACAGCGGCTGGGAGCCTTTGAGCGAGGAAGACCGCTGCCGGACGGGCGTGATGATCGGTTCCGGGATCGGCGGGCTGACCTCGATTGCCGAAACGGCGGTGCTGATCAAGGAAAAGGGGCCGAAGCGGGTCTCCCCCTTCTTCATCCCCGGCTCGCTGATCAACCTGATTTCGGGGCAGGTCTCGATCCGCTTCGGCTTCAAGGGGCCGAACCATGCGGTCGTCACGGCCTGTTCGACCGGCGCCCATGCCATCGGCGATGCGGCGCGGCTGATCCAGTGGGGCGATGCGGATGTGATGATCGCGGGCGGGGCGGAAAGCCCGATCTCGGAAATCGGGATCGCGGGGTTCAACGCCTGCAAGGCGCTGTCCACCAAGCGCGCCGGGGAGCCGGAAAAGGCCAGCCGCCCCTATGACGCGGACCGCGACGGCTTCGTCATGGGCGAGGGTGCGGGCGTGGTGGTGCTGGAGGAATACGAGCACGCCGTGGCGCGCGGGGCCAGGATCTATGCCGAGGTGCTGGGCTATGGCCTGTCGGGCGACGCCTATCACATCACCGCCCCTTCCGAGGATGGCGACGGCGGCTACCGTTCCATGCAGATGGCGCTGAAGCGGGCCGGTCTTGCGCCTGCGGATGTGGATTACATCAACGCCCATGGCACCTCGACCATGGCCGACACCATCGAGCTTGGTGCGGTGGAGCGGCTTCTGGGGGAGGCTGCGGCGACGGCCACGATGTCTTCGACGAAATCCTCCATCGGGCATCTTCTGGGGGCGGCGGGTGCTGTGGAGGCGATCTTCTGCGTGCTGGCGATCCGCGATCAGGTGGCGCCGCCGACGATCAACCTCGACAACCCGGCGGTGGCGCCGAAGCTTGACCTTGCGCCGAACAAGGCGGTGAAGCGGCGGATCGACGTGGCGCTGTCCAATTCCTTCGGCTTTGGCGGCACCAATGCGAGCCTCGTGCTCGGCAAGGTGGTGTGAGCATGTGGCGGGCGATCGCCTCCAACGCGCTGACGCTGTTCATCGTGCTTCTCGTCGTGGCGGCGGGGGTGCTGGCCTGGGGGCGGCAGGTCTACAACGGACCGGGACCGCTGGCCGAGGCGATCTGCTTCAAGGTGGAAAAGGGCGCCTCGCTGAGCCAGGTGAGCCGGGCCTTGCAGGATCAGGGTGCGGTTTCGGATGCGCGGATCTTCCGGATCGGGGCGGATTATTCCTCCAAGGGGGGGGCGCTGAAATTCGGGAGCTACCTTCTGTCGCCGCGCGCCTCGATGGGGCAGGTGCTGGAGGAGCTGACCCAGGGCGGGCAATCGACCTGCGGGCGGGAGATCAACTTCCGCATCGGCATCGCCACGGCGGATGTGATCCTGCGCGAATTGGACCCGGCCTCGGGGCGCTATGTGGAGGTGGTGAAATTCGCCCCCGCCACCGATCCGGTGCCGACCGAATATCTGGATGCGGCCCAGCAGCCCGACATCCGCTGGCGGGTGACGCTGGCCGAGGGGGTGACGAGCTGGCAGGTGGTCGATGCGCTGAAGCGGGCGGATTTCCTTGACGGGACCATCAAGACGGTGCCGGCGGAAGGCACGCTGTCGCCCGACAGCTATGAGGTCGAGAAGGGCGGCGACCGCGCGGCGCTGATCGCGGAGATGGAGCAGAGGCAGTCTGCGACGCTGGCCGATCTCTGGGCGGCGCGGGCGGAGGGCCTGCCCTACAAGACCCCGGAGGAGGCGCTGATCATGGCCTCCATCGTCGAGAAGGAAACCGGCATCGCCGAGGAGCGCCGTCAGGTGGCGAGCGTCTTCGTCAACCGGCTGGAAAAGGGCATGAAGTTGCAGACCGACCCGACCGTGATCTACGGGATCACCAAGGGGGAGGGGGTTCTGGGACGGGGCCTGCGCCAGAGCGAGCTGCGCCGCGAGACGCCTTGGAACACCTATGTCATCGCAGGCCTGCCGCCGACGCCGATCGCCAACCCCGGCCGGCTGAGCATCGAGGCGGCGCTGAACCCCGATACGACCGACTACCTCTATTTCGTGGCGAACGGCACGGGCGGACATGCCTTTGCCACCACTTTGGCCGATCACAACGAGAATGTCGCCAAATGGCGCGCCATCGAGGCGGCGCAGGGAACCCAGGGTTCGGTCGGGGTGCAGGGCGAGTAAGATCTGCCGGGGGACGGGAGCCTCCGGCGGGAAGGTTGAGGCAAAGAGGGAGGGGCGGGGCGGAAGTCCTGCCCTTTCGCATTTGAGGGCGGCGGGAGCCTCCGGCGGGGATATTTTGCCAGTCTGAAAGGGGAAGGGGCGTGGAATTGGGGGATGGTTCGGGTGCGGGTGGGGCGCGGCTGTCTGATCCGGTGAGGGAAATGGCGCGGCCGGCGGGCGGCGCGGCTTGTGCGTTCGGGGGCGCGGAGGGCAGGATTTCCATTCCTTGACGGAGGGCGGCGGGGCGAATAGCTTTTCGGCATTGATTGAGAGGTTGGGATGCCTGGATTTCCGGCAGCACGCATTATAGCAGACATGCATACCTGTCCGGTCTGCATGGGCGCGCCGATGCCGATCCTCGGGCCGGGTGCGCTGAATGTGCTGGTCGGCTATTTCCCGGCCGCGCGTCAGACCGATCTTTGCTCCTGTCTCGTTCCCGCGATTCCTCCGGTCGATCCGATCATGCTCGGCAGCCCGACCGTGCTGATCGGCGGCCTTCCTGCGGCGCATATGGGGGCGCCGACGACGCTGGGCGGGGTCATCCTGCCGCCATGCCTGCCGACGGTGATGATCGGATATGCGGGGATGCCGCCGGTGGTTCTGCCGGGTGGGATCATCATGCAGGATGTGGTTCTGCCGGATGGTTCGGTCGTCACCAAGGTCGGCGACAATATCACCATTGAAGGCACGCCGGAGTTCCGTGCCAAGGTCGCGGCCGATGTGCAGAAGCTCGCCGGGACGCCGACCGGGCAGGGTCTGCTGGAATCGCTCGATTCGAGCGGCAAGAAACTGACCATCAACCAGGGCTCGCCGCCGCAGACGAGTTATGACGCCCCCGCCGACCGCTTCAAGAAGGCGGATGGCTCGGCGGGGCCGGGGTCCAATGCGACGATCACCATCACCGGCAATGGCGAGACGCTGGAAGACGGGTCCGAGCCATGGATGACCACGCCGAGCGAGGTCGTGCTTGGACATGAGATGGTCCATGCCGAACAGGCGCAGCGTGGCCAGATCACGCCGGGGGAGACCGCGGGCGTCCGCAACCGCGAGACCGAGGCCGTGGGGCTGCCGCCCTATCAGAACAACCCCTATACCGAGAACAAGATCCGCCGCGATCTGGGGTATCCGGCGCGTGAGCGCTATTGAGATGGGGGAGGCGGCGTGGCAGGTCATATCGACAGGGGGCTTGACCGGCGGCGCTGGCTTCGCGGGGCTGCGGCTGCGGTGCTTCTGTCGGCCGTGCCGGGGCGTGGGGGAGCGGAAGCGGCGATGAGTGATGTGGCGAGCGATACCGATTTCGCGTCCGGCGCGAAGCTGGATCTGCGCTGGAGCGTCTCTGAGGCGGCGGTGGAGATCGCCTACCGGCTGAGCAATGGCGGACGCGGCAAGGTCGTCGTCTTCGACCGGATGCATTGGCGCGACGAATCCGGACGGCAGAACCCCGATCCGAAATACGCGCTGGTCGCCATCGGGCGCGACGGGTCTGTGACGGTGGACAAGCTTGCTCCGCAAGTGCCGGATGAGATCGACGTGATGAACCCCTACATGCCCTATGGACGGGTGGTGGCGCCGGGCGCGGTGCTGGAGGGCAGGGCGGTGCTGCGCCTGCCGCTGAAACAGGCGCTTCCGTATTCGGTGGGCAAGGGCGATCTGCCGGCGATGACCAGCAGGGCGGTGTTCCGGCTGGGGATCGCCGCCTTTCCCGACCGCTGGGACGGGCCGCCGCCCTATCACAAGGCGGAGCTGATCGGTGGCGAGGAAGCGGTGCTGATGCGCCATGCCTGGGCGATGATGAACCAGCGGGTTCTGGTCAGCCCGGTCACGAAGCTGAATGTGCCGATTGCACAACCCAAGATTTAGTCCTTGACTTTGAGTACGGCCTGAGGTATATCTTTGGCCATGCTGGAAGAGGTGGGCAAGCGGCTCGGGGGTGACCCCGCAGCCGTTTTTTCATTTCTCTCGTGCGGGGCGGCATGAGGGGCGGGTCAAGCAGGACATGACAATCAAATTCTCCGCTGGAGAAGAGACGCCGGTGGATTTGCTGGCGATTACCGAAACCTGGCTGAAAGAAGCGGCTGAAGGTCTGGCGAGCACGGTGCAGGCGATCAAGGACGGTCACTATGACCGCGCCAGGGAAGCCTCCGCCGCGGTCAAGGACCTCAAGGCCGCTTTTCAGCTTGTGATGGATGAAAGGAGCCGAGTTGAAAAACTCCGCAAACAGGTTGCCGGGGCTGTCGGAGCCAACGAGCTCGACTTTCACGCCGCGCGGGATGAAATCGGGCGCAGGCTGGCTCGCCTCCGCGACGCCGGAGGAGGTTGAGGCCTTTCTGGGGGGCTTGAGCGACAATGCGCTGCTGGCGCTGCCGTGGATCTTCGAGTTCTGGGCGCTGCCGCATCAATTGCCGCCGGAGGGGGCGTGGAAGACCTGGGTGATCATGGGGGGGCGGGGGGCGGGCAAGACCCGCGCCGGCTCCGAATGGGTGCGGGCGGAGGTCGAGGGGGCGGGGCCGCGCGACCCCGGCCGCTCGAAGCGCGTGGCGCTGGTCGGCGAGACGGTCGATCAGGTGCGCGAGGTGATGATCTTCGGCGACAGCGGCATCCTCGCCTGCTCCCCTCCCGACCGGCGGCCGGAGTGGGAAGCGGGGCGCAAGCGGCTCCTCTGGCCGAATGGCGCGGTGGCGCAGGTGTTTTCGGCCCATGATCCGGCGAGCCTGCGCGGGCCGCAGTTCGATGCGGCCTGGGTGGACGAGCTGGCGAAATGGCCGAAGGCGCAGGAGGCCTGGGACATGCTCCAGTTCGCGCTGCGGCTGGGGGAGAACCCGCGGCAGGTGGTCACGACCACGCCGCAGAACATCCCCGCGCTGAAGGCGATCCTGAAGAACCCTTCGACGGTGGTGACCCATGCCCCGACCGATGCCAACCGGGCGCATCTGGCCGCCTCGTTCCTGGAGGAGGTGCAGGCGCGTTATGCTGGGACGCGGCAGGGGGTGCAGGAGCTGGAAGGACGGCTCATCGAGGATGTGGAGGGGGCGCTCTGGACCGGGGAGATGCTGGAGGCGGCGCGGCTGAAACCGGCGATCCGACCGCAGCGGATCGTGGTGGCGGTGGACCCGCCGGTGACGGGCCATGCCGGTTCGGATGAATGTGGCATCGTGGTGGTGGGCGCGATCACCGAGGGGCCGCCGCAGCTCTGGCGGGCGGTGGTGCTGGAGGATGCCTCGGTGCGGGGCGCCTCGCCGGAGGCCTGGGCGCGGGCGGCGATTGCCGCCATGCAGCGCCATCGGGCCGACCGGCTGGTGGCGGAGGTCAACCAGGGCGGCGACCTGGTGAAATCGGTGATCCGCGGCATTGATCCGGTGGTGCCGATCCGCACGGTCAATGCCACCCGGTCCAAGCAGGCGCGGGCCGAGCCTGTGGCGGCGCTTTATGAGCAGGGCCGCATCGGGCATGAGCGCGGCCTTGCGGCGCTGGAGGAGCAGATGGGCCTGATGAGCGCGCAGGGCTATCGCGGCAAGGGCAGCCCGGACCGGGTAGATGCCCTGGTCTGGGCGCTGACAGACCTGATCGTGGAGCCGGCCCGCACGCAGGGCGCCCCGCAGGTGCGAACGCTCGGTTAATCCGATTTAACCACTCGGAAGCTAGGGTCTGAACCAGTCCCGAAGCGGATCGCAATGAACGCCCGGCAGCAGCAGCCTGCCGGGGCCGGGAGGGCTTTGCCCGGCAGGAAAGGAGTTTGCGGCATGGTGTTCGACTTCCTGAAACGCGCGGCGGAGGTGCCGGTGGCCGAGAAGAAGGCCTCGGCCACGGGGCGGGTGGTGGCCTGGGGCCAGTCCGGCCGCGTCGCCTGGAGCCCGCGCGACGCGGTTTCGCTGGCGCGGACCGGGTTTCAGGGCAATCCCATCGGCTTTCGCGCGGTGCGGCTGATCTCGGAGGCGGCGGCGGCGCTGCCCTTGGTCTTGCAGGACCACGAGCGGCGCTATGAAAGCCATCCGGTGCTGGAGCTGATCCGGCGGCCAAACGGGGCGCAGGGGCGGGCGGAGCTGTTCGAGGCGATCTATGGCCATCTGCTCCTGTCCGGGAACGCCTATGTGGAGGCGGTGCCGGGCCTGGGCAAGCTGCCGGGGGAGCTGCATGTGCTGCGCTCGGACCGGATGGCGCTAGTGCCGGGGCCGGATGGCTGGCCGGTGGCCTATGACTACTCGGTGGGCGGGCGGGCGCATCGTTTCGTGATGGGCGAGGGCGCGCAACCGATCTGCCATCTGAAGACCTTTCATCCGCAGGACGATCATTACGGCTTTTCCCCCCTTCAGGCGGCGGCGGTGGCGATCGACGTGCATACTTCGGCTTCGAGCTGGTCGAAGGCGCTTCTGGACAATGCCGCGCGCCCTTCGGGAGCCATCGTCTACAAGGGCGCGGACGGGCAATCGCAGCTTTCCACCGATCAATATGAACGGTTGTTAGGTGAGATGGAGGCCCATCATCAGGGCGCGCGCAATGCGGGGCGTCCGATGTTGCTGGAAGGCGGGCTCGACTGGAAGCCGATGGGCTTTTCGCCCTCCGACATGGAGTTCCAGAAGACCAAGGAGGCGGCGGCGCGCGAGATCGCCATCGCCTTCGGGGTGCCGCCGATGCTGATGGGCATCCCCGGCGATGCCACCTACGCCAATTACCAGGAGGCGAACCGGGCCTTCTTCCGGTTGACGGTGCTGCCGTTGGTGACGCGGGTAACGGCCGGGATTTCCCATTGGCTGTCGGTCTTTAGCGGAGAGGTGGTGGAGCTTCGCCCGGATCTTGACCAGATCCCCGCCCTGGCGGGGGAGCGCGATCAGCAATGGCTGCGGGTCGGCAATGCCGATTTCCTGACCTCGGCGGAGAAACGGGTGCTGCTTGGTCTGCCGCGTCTGGCGGAAGATGAATGAGCGTTCGGAAATCGCCCGAAGGAGGGTCGCGTTTCCTCTATGACAGCTTCGATGCCGCCGCAGCGCGGATCGAGGCGAATGAGCGGGTGGCCGAGGAGCGTTGGGCGGCGCTCGATTACCGGCTCGGCCAGATTGATGCGGTGCTGGAGCGGCTGGAAAAGCGGATCTGGCTCGGGGTTTACGGGGTCGCAGCCTTTCTGCTGGCGCAGATGGCGGAGACTTTGCTGAAGGCGGCGATGAGGTGAAGGGATGATGTGGAAGATGCAGGGCGCACCGGAGCGGAAATACCACCAGCCCGAGGCCGGGCTGGTGGTGTCGGAGGGGTGCGTGGTGTCCGGCTATGCGAGCCTTTTCGGCAAGCGCGATCAGGGCGGCGACGTGGTGCTGAAGGGCGCCTATGCGGCGAGCCTCGCCGCCCTTCGGGGGGCGGGACGGGCGGTCAAGATGCTCTGGCAGCATGATCCTGCCCAGCCCATCGGCGTCTGGGACGAGGTGCGGGAGGATGCCGCCGGGCTCTGGGTCAAGGGTCGCATCCTGACCGAGGTGGACAAGGGCCGGGAGGCGGCGGCGCTTCTGACGGCGGGGGCCATCGACGGGCTGTCGATCGGCTACCGGACGGTGCGGGCGGAGCGCGACGGCAAGGGGCGGCGGCTCCTGTCGGAGCTGGAGTTGTGGGAGGTGTCGCTGGTGACCTTCCCGATGCTTCCCGAGGCGCGGGTCTCGGCCAAGGGCGATCTGCCCGAGGCGGAGATCTGGGCGGACATGGCGGCGCTTTTCGACGAGGCGCGGCGGACCCTGGCCGGGCGCGGCTAGCGCGGCCTTTCACGACCAAGCGGAGGAACTGACATGACCGAGATCAAGGCTCGGGTCGGCGAGGCTTTGCCCGCGACCCTTCATCCGGGGGCGGAGGTGAAATCCGCGATGGCCGGTTTCCTGAGCGCCTTCAATGGCTTTCAGGATGAAGTGAAACAATCGTTGCAGCAACAGGAAGAGCGACTGACCATGCTTCAGACCAAGATGACCTATGCCCGTCCGCAGCTTTCGGCCCAGACGGAGGTGGAGGTGCCGCACAAGAAGGCCTTTGGCGCCTATCTGCGTTCGGGCGATGATGACGGGCTTCGCGGCCTTGCTCTCGAAGGCAAGGCGCTCTCTTCCGCGGTGGCGGCGGATGGCGGCTATCTGATCGACCCGCAGACCGCGGATACGATCCGGTCCATGCTGCTGGCGACCTCCTCGCTGCGGGCCATCGGCAACGTGGTGCAGGTCGATGCGGCCTCCTTCGATGTGCTGATTGACCGCAGCGAGGTCGGTTCCGGCTGGGCAGCCGAGGTGACGGCGACGGCGGAGACCGCGACGCCGACGCTGGAGCGCATCTCGATCAAGCTGCACGAGCTGTCGGCCATGCCGAAGGCGAGCCAGCGGCTGCTGGATGACAGCGCCTTCGACGTGGAAGGCTGGCTTGCCGGCAAGATCGCCACGCGCTTCATCCGTGCGGAGGCGGCGGCTTTCATCAACGGCACCGGCGTCGATCAGCCGAAGGGCATCCTTCTGCCGACGAAGGTGGCCAATGCCTCCTGGAGCTGGGGCAGCCTCGGCTATGTGGCGACGGGGGCGGCTTCGGATTTCGCCTCGACCAACTCGGTCGATTGCATCATCAACCTCGTCTATGCGCTCGGCGCCGACTACCGCGCCAATGCGACCTTCGTGATGAACTCCAAGACCGCCGGTGCGGTGCGGAAGATGAAGGATGCCGATGGCCGCTTCATGTGGTCGGACGGGCTGGTCGCCGGTCAGCCCGCCTATCTGATGGGCTATCCGGTGCTGGTCTGCGAGGACATGCCCGATATTGCCGCCAATGCCTATGCGATCGCCTTCGGCGATTTCAAGGCCGGCTACACCATCGCCGAGCGCCCGGATCTGCGGATCCTGCGCGACCCCTTCTCTGCCAAGCCCAACGTTCTGTTCTATGCGAGCAAGCGCGTCGGCGGCGACATCACCGATTTCGCGGCGATCAAGCTCCTGAAAATCGCGGTCTCCTGAACGGGGAGTGATCCCGGCCCTTCGGGGCCGGGCTTGGGCGCGCGCCGGAGTGCCGTGCCGTCCAGCTGCTCCTCTCCGTCCGAGCGGTGCGGGGCGCGCGTCCAGATCAGGGGCCAGCAGGGAAGGGGAACGACATGATGCTGACGGAAGTGACCACGGTGCCGGTGGCGGCGCTGCCGGTGCAGGGGTTGAAGGATCATCTGCGGCTCGGCAGCGGGTTCGCCGATGACGGGATGCAGGATGCGCTGATCGGCGGCTATCTGCGCGCGGCGATGGCGGCGGTGGAGGGGCGGATCGGCAAGGCCTTGATTTCCCGGCAATTCCGGCTGGTGATCGAGAATTGGCGCAGCCTTGATGAACAGGCTCTGCCGCTGGCGCCGGTGAGCGCCATCGTCTCGGCCACGGTCTATGATGCGGCAGGGGCGGCGACGGTGCTGGCGGCCAGCCGCTATCGGCTGGTGCAGGATCTGCATCGCCCGAAGCTGGCGGCGGTGGGCCTGCTGCTGCCGCAGGTGCCGGAGGATGGCCGGGCGGAGGTGGTGTTCGAGGCGGGTTTCGGTGCTGCCTGGCCGGCGCTGCCGCCGGACCTCGCGCAGGCGGTGCTGCTGCTGGCGGCGGAATATCATGAGCATCGCCATGATGCCGGCGACCGGCCGGCGGGGCTGCCGCATCCGGTGCAGGCGTTGATCGAACGCTGGCGGACGGTGCGGGTGCTGGGCGGGGGGGCGGCATGAGCGGCGTGGTTCTGGACCGCCCTCTGTTGCTGGAGGCGCCGCAGCGGGTGGCCGACGGCGCCGGCGGCTTTGCGCTGAGCTGGTCCGTGGTCGGTACGCTCTGGGGGGCGCTGACCCCCGGTCCGGGGCGCGAGGCGGCGGGGGAAGAGGTGCTGAAGGCGCGCGTGCCGTACCAGATCACGGTGCGCGGTGCGCCTGCGGGGTCCCCCCGTCGCCCGAAGCCGGAACAGCGGTTCCGCGACGGCGCGCGCATCTTCACCATCCTCGCGGTGACGGAGCGCGACCCGCGCGGCCAATACCTCACCTGCTTTGCCCAGGAGGAGAGCCCGGCATGAGCTATCAGGCGGCAGCCGCCCTTCAGACGGCGGTTTATCAGCGGCTTTCGGGGCTTCCGGCCCTGTCGGGGGTGAGCATCGTCGATGCCATGCCGC
This sequence comes from Paracoccaceae bacterium, assembly GCA_027492585.1. Taxonomy (GTDB): domain Bacteria; phylum Pseudomonadota; class Alphaproteobacteria; order Rhodobacterales; family Rhodobacteraceae; genus JAPUEK01. The sequence continues at coordinate 40,371 of JAPUEK010000001.1, forward strand.
CCGGCACCGCCCCCGGCAGTTTCGTGCTGCTCGGCCCGGAGGTGGTGCTCGACCAGTCCGACGGGAGCGGGCGCGGGGCGGAGCATCGCTTTGACGTGACCGTGATCAGCGATGCGGCGGGGTTTCTCGGCGCGAAGGCGATTGCGGGAGCAGTGTCGGCGGCATTGCTTGCCCCGCCGATGAGTCTTTCGCAGGGGCGGCTGGTTTCGGTCGCGTTCCTCAGGGCGCGGGCGCGGCGGCTCGACGAGGGGGAGGTACGGCGGATCGACCTGACCTTCCGGGCGCGGGTGGATCTGTAGGGCCGGCTTGCCGGCGGATTTTCAGCGGAGATGAAAAATGGCAGTGCAGAATGGCAAGGACCTGCTGATCAAGGTCGATCTGACCGGCGACGGGCAGTTCCAGACGGTGGCGGGACTGAGGGCGACGCGGATCAGCTTCAATGCCGAGACGGTGGATGTGACCTCGCTGGAAAGCGCGGGCGGGTGGCGGGAGCTTCTGGCGGGGGCGGGGGTGAAATCGGCTTCGATCTCCGGCTCTGGCGTGTTCCGTGATGCGGCCACGGATGAGCGGGCGCGGCAGATCTTCTTCGCGGCGGAGATGCCGGACTTTCAGGTCGTCGTGCCGGATTTCGGGGTGGTGCAGGGGGCGTTCCAGATCACCGGCATCGAGTATTCGGGCAGCCATAACGGCGAGGCGACCTATGAGATGACGCTCGCCTCGGCGGGGCAACTCAGCTTCACGGCGCTCTGATGGCCAATCCCTATGCGGGGGAGGTGGCGATCTGGCTCGACGGCCAGCCGCACCGGGCCAAGCTGACGCTGGGCGTCTTGGCGGAGCTGGAGGCGGCGCTTGAGATCGGCACGCTCTTCGATCTGGTTGAGCGGTTCGAGGGGCGGCGGTTCTCGACGCGCGATGTGCTGGCGCTGCTGGTCGCCGGTTTGCGCGGCGGTGGCTGGACAGGGACGGCGGCGGATCTGCGGACGGTGGAGATCGGCGGCGGCCCGCTTGAGGCGGCGCGGGCGGCGGCGGAACTGCTGGCGCGGGCCTTCTCGCTGCCGGGGGAACCATGAGCGCTGTGGACTGGCCGGGTCTGATGCGGGCGGGTCTTGGCCGGCTTGGCCTTGCACCCGAAGCGTTCTGGCGGCTGACCCCGCTGGAGCTGAAACTGATGCTGGGGGTGGAGGCTGTGGCCCCGCCCCTGACGCGGGCGCGGCTGGAGGAACTGGCCGCGGCCTTCCCGGATCTGAGGAAAGGCGGGGCGGATGTCTGAGATCGAGGAGTTGCAGGACCAGATCGCGGCCCTGGAGGCCACGATGGCGGGGGCGAGCGGTATGGCTTCGGCCTTCGAGGGCGAGTTGTCGCGGATGCGCGACAGCCTCGTTTTCACCGGGCGCGAGGTGAACAGCCTGTCGAGCGGCATTGGCGGGGGACTGCGGCGGGCTTTCGACGGGTTGGTCTTCGACGGGATGAAGCTGAGCGATGCGCTGAAATCGGTTGCCCAGACGATGATTGACACGGTTTACGGCATCGCCATGAAGCCGGTGCAGCAGGCGGTCGGCGGCTTCATCGCCAATGGAATCAACGGTCTCCTGAGCGGGATGATGCCGTTCGAGCGGGGCGGTGCGTTCTCGCAGGGGCGGGTGATGCCTTTTGCCAAGGGCGGTGTCGTGGCCGCACCCACCAGTTTTCCGATGCGGGGGGCGACGGGGCTGATGGGGGAGGCCGGGCCGGAGGCGATCATGCCGCTGGCAAGGGGGGCGGACGGGCGGCTTGGCGTGCAGAGCGCGGGCTCGGCGCGGCCGGTGACGGTGGTGATGAACATCACGACGCCGGATGTGCAGGGCTTTCAGCGCAGCCAGAGCCAGATCGCGGCGCAGGCAAGCCGGATGCTGGCGCGTGGACAGAGGAACAGGTGAGCCATGGCATTTCACGACATCAGATTTCCGGCGAGCCTGAGCCTTGGCGCCATCGGCGGGCCGGAGCGGCGGACGGAGATCGTTACGCTCGCCAACGGGTTCGAGGAACGCAACACGCCCTGGGAACATTCGCGCCGGCACTACGATGCGGGTCTGGGCCTGCGGAGTCCGGATGATCTGGAGGCGCTGCTGGCCTTCTTCGAGGCGCGGCGCGGGCAGTTGCACGCCTTTCGCTGGAAGGATTGGGCCGATTGGCGGTCCTGCAAACCCTCGGCGGCGATTGATCCCCTGGACCAGCGGATCGGGGTCGGGGATGGCGAGAACCGGGAGTTCCGGCTGAGCAAACGCTATCTTTCGGGCGAGGCGGAGTATCACCGCCCGATCCTGAAGCCGGTGTTCGGGACGGTGAAAGTGGCGCTTGCGGGCGATCCGAAGGTGGAGGGGCTGGAGTTTTCGGTGGATCATGCCACCGGGACCGTCACCTTTACCGATGCGCCGGACATCGGCACGATCATCTCGGCGGGCTTCGAGTTCGACGTGCCGGTGCGGTTCGACACCGACCGCATCCAGATCTCCATGGCCTCCTTTCAGGCGGGCGAAGTGCCGAATGTGCCGGTGATCGAGGTGCGGCTGTGACGGCGCTTGCGGAACACCTTGCCGGCGGGGTGACGACGCTGTGCCGAGCGTGGCTCGTGACGCGGCGCGACGGGGTGGTGATGGGCTTTACCGATCACGACCGGGGGATCGTCTTCGACGGGCTGGACTTCGCGGCAAGTTCCGGGCTGACGGCGCGGGCCTTGCAGCAGACCACCGGCCTGTCGGTGGACAACAGCGAGGCTTATGGCGCGCTCAGCTCGGCGGCGATCTCGGAAGGGGATCTGGCGGCGGGGCGCTTCGACGGGGCGGAGGTGCGCTGCTGGCTGGTCAACTGGGCCGATCCCGCGCAACGCATCGAGCAGTTCCGCGGCAATTTCGGCGAGATCCAGCGGAGTGCGGGCAGTTTCCGGGTGGAGTTGCGCGGGCTGACCGAGCGGCTGAACCTGACCATCGGGCGGGCCTACCAGTCGGGCTGTTCGGCGGTGCTTGGCGACCGGGCCTGCGGCTTCGATCTGGGTCGGTCCGGTTACCGGGTCGAGGCGGCGCTGAGCGGCTTCGGCGATCAGGGGGAGTTCCTCTTTGCCGAAGGGACGGGGCCGTCCGACCGCTGGTTCGAGCGCGGGCTGCTGACGGTGCTGAGCGGGCAGGCGCAGGGGCTGACGGGGTTGATCAAGAAGGATCGGGCGGGGACGGCGAGGCGGGAGGTCACGCTTTGGCACGGGCTTGGGGCCGCTTTGCAGGTGGGTGATCTGGTACGGCTGGAGGCCGGCTGCGACCGGCGGGCAGAGACCTGCCGGGCCAAGTTCGGGAACTTCCTGAACTTCCGTGGTTTTCCGCATATTCCGGGAGAGGACTGGCTGTCCTCCTATCCCGTCCCCGGCAAGGCCAATGACGGCGGGAGCCTTGGGCGATGAGCCTTGCGGAGGAGGTCGTCGTGGCAGCGCGGGGCTGGATCGGCACGCCCTATCTGCATCAGGCTTCGTGCAGGGGGGCGGGGACGGATTGTCTCGGCCTTCTGCGCGGGGTCTGGCGCGAGGTGCTGGGGACGGAGCCGGAGGCCTTGCCCGCCTATACCGCCGATTGGGCGGAACCTTCGGGCCGCGAGGTGCTGATCGAGGCGGCGGGGCGGCTTCTGCTGCCCGCGCCGGGGACGCTCGCGGCAGGCGATGTGCTTCTCTTCCGGATGCGGGAGGGGGCGGTCGCCAAACACCTCGGCATCGCGTCACGGGGGGGCGGCGAGGCCGGTTTCATCCATGCCTATACCGGACACGGGGTCATCGAAAGCCCTCTGTCGGGTCCTTGGCTCCGCAAGATCGCGGGGCGCTTTCGTTTTCCGGAAAGGGTTTGATCCATGGCCACGCTTGTCCTCTCGGCAATTGGTGCTTCTGTCGGGGCGGGGTTCGGCGGCACGGTGCTGGGCCTGTCGGGGGCGGTGATCGGCCGTGCAGTCGGGGCGACGCTGGGCCGGGTGATCGACCAGCGGGTGATGGGCGGCGGCTCTGAAGCGGTGGAGGTGGGGCGGGTCGAGCGCTTCAACCTGATGGGGGCGAGCGAGGGCGCACCGCTGGCGCGGGTCTGGGGGCGGATGCGGGTCTCCGGTCAGGTGATCTGGGCGACCCAGTTTCAGGAAAACGTGACCCGCAGCGGCGGCGGCAAGGGTGCGCCGCGGCCGCGGACGGAGGCGTTCAGCTATTCGATCAGCCTGGCAATCGGGCTCTGCGAGGGCGAGATCGCCAGCATCGGCCGGGTCTGGGCGGACGGGAACGAGATCGCCGCCTCTTCGCTGGTGCTGCGGGTCTATCCGGGCAGCGACAGCCAGTTGCCCGATCCGAAGATCGAGGCGGTGGAGGGGGCAGGGCAGGCGCCGAGCTATCGCGGGGTGGCCTATGTGGTGATCGAGGATCTCGATCTGGCTCGCTTCGGCAACCGGGTGCCGCAGTTCTCCTTCGAGGTGATCCGAGAGGCGGAAGGGGCAGCGGCACAGGCCAGCCCGCCGCTGTCGCGCACCCTTCCCGGCCTGTGTCTGATCCCTGGCACCGGGGAATATGCCCTCGCCACGACGCCGGTACATTATGACTTCGGCCAGGGGGCCAGCCAGTCGGCCAATGTGCGTACGGCCGGGGAAGCGACGGATTTCGCCGTTTCGCTGAAACAGATGACCGAGGAAGTGCCGGGCTGCGGCTCCGTCTCGCTGGTGGTGTCGTGGTTCGGGGATGATCTGCGCTGCAATGCCTGCACGCTGCGTCCGAAGGTGGAGCAGGTGGCGCGCGACGGGGTGGGGATGGCCTGGCGCTCCGGCGGGATCGGGCGGGCGCAGGCGGCGGCGGTGCCGCGGCTTGAGGGGCGGCCGGTTTATGGCGGCACTCCGGCGGACAGGTCTGTGATCGAGGCGATCACCGCACTCCGCGCGAGCGGGAAGGAAGTGACCTTCTATCCGTTCATCCTGATGGATCAGCTTGTGGGCAACGGCAAACCGGACCCCTGGAGCGGGGAGGCTGACCAGTTGGCTCTGCCCTGGCGGGGGCGGATCACGCTTTCGACCGCGCCGGGGCGGGCGGGAAGCGTGGACCGCACGGCGGCGGCGGCGGTGCAGGTTCAGGCCTTCTTCGGCACCGCCACTCCCGCCCATTTCGGAATTTCCGGCGGCACTGTCACCTATTCCGGGCCGGCGGAATGGAGCTATCGGCGCTTCATCCTGCACTATGCCAAGCTCTGCGTGCTTGCGGGCGGGGTCGATGCCTTCTGCATCGGCTCCGAGATGCGGGGGTTGACGCAGATCCGCGGAGCCGGGGACAGCTTCCCGGCGGTGGAGGCGATGCGGGGCCTCGCGCAGGATGTGCGTTCGATCCTCGGCGGGGCGGTGAAGATCAGCTATGCCGCTGACTGGACGGAATATTTCGGCCATCACGCCGATGGCAACGTCTATTTCCATCTCGACCCGCTCTGGTCGCATCCCGCCATCGACTTCATCGGCATCGACAACTCCGTGTCGTTCAACTGACCACGTTTTCCCCAGCCTAATCATGGTATCTATCCTATTGATACCATGACAAAATCTTCCAATCACGCCTGATCCAGCCTTACCTGCCTGTGCTCTGCATAGGGTCTGAGGTTTGGTCTAGGCCCTAACCCGAATGGAGGAAAAATGACGACCAAACTGACGCAGGCCATGGCAACCAAGCTGGCTGAAACCAGCCCACCCGGCAGCACGTTCTATGATGACGAAGTGTCCGGTCTTCGCATGATCGTAGGTGCAAAATCCAGTTCCTGGAAGCTGGTCGGCCGCATCAACGATGGATCAGCGCTCTACGTCACTGTGACCATCGGGCGTGTTCAGGAACTGTCGCTGAAGTCTGCCCGTCTGAAGGCGATCGAAATCCGGCAGGCACTGGCGCGTGGCGAAGACCCTCGCCGTCCCAAGTCCGTTGTGCCGACCGTGCAGCAGGCGCTCGACCGGTATCTGGAGGCCAACAGGACCAACCTTCAGAAGGCAACGCTGGACGACTACCGGCGCCATGTCGAGGGGCCGCTCAAGTCTACCCTGAAGCTGCCGATGACTTCCATCGACAGGGCCTTGTGCCGCAATCTGCATGAGAAGCTGACCGCATCGCGGGGACCATATGCTGCGAATACCAGCCTGCGGATGCTACGCCTGCTCTACAACGATGTGATGCGGGATCACGATCTTCCGCCAAACCCGGTCTCGCTGGCTGTCCGCTTCAACAAAGAGGAAAGCCGTGATTGGGCCATCCCGGCTGAGGACATGCCGAAGATGTGGAAGGCAATCGACTCGCTCGAAGATCAGATTGCTCGGGGATGCTGGCTGCTGATGATCTTCACGGGGCTGCGCTCAGCCAACGCCCGCTCGGCACGGTGGGATTGGCTGGACGACGATGGTGTTCTCACTGTGCCGCGCACGAAGGCGGGCAGGGTGTTCAAATGCCCGTTGCCACGGTTCCTGCTGCAAGAACTTGAGGCGCTAAAGGCCCACACCAAACCGTTGGCATCGCCTTTCATGTTTCCGGCAACGACGACCCGTTCCGGCCATATCTCGGTTCTGCGCTCCGACCGTGGCTTCCCGTATCAGCCACACGCCTTGCGCCACTCGTATCGCGGGCACGCGCTGGAGGCAGGGATCGACTTTCAGACCGTGGTCTATCTGATGGATCACACGGCGCCCCACGTGTCTTTCCGTTATGTCACCCGCGCCAATCTGACCGGCCATCTTCGGCAGGCACAGGAGGTGGTGGCGGCCCGTATCCTTGGGTTCAGGGGGCGCTAGCGCCCCTTCAACTGATGGTGTGCATGGCTCTGTAAGGCTTCCATACTCCAATCCAAGCTGTTGAAAAGGAATACGGAAATGCAGGAAGATATTCTCGCCCGCTTGGATCGCATCGAAGCCTTGCTGTCGCGCCCGCCGGTCGAATACGTGGACAATGACAATGCCGCATCCTTCCTCGGGTTGCAGCCGGCGACGCTGGAAATCTGGCGCAGCCGTGCCGAGGGACCGACCTATGTGAAGGTCGGGAAAAAGGTGATGTATGCCGTGACCGACCTGCGGGATTGGATGGAGGCCCGTAAGAAGCGCGCCCTGCTGTAGCGGCCTAAATCACTGATTGAAAAAGCCCGTCCAGTTCATGCTGGGCGGGCTTTTCGCATTCTGGGGCTAAAGGGACGGACTGGAACCACACCAGCCCGTCCTAGGCGCGATCGATGGAGGTCATCCATGTCTTCGGTGCCGTATCGGCAGGTTAGCGCGTGCAGCACCGGCGTCGAACCAGCAGTTCCCGCCAGCAGTATTGCTAGTTTCCGGTTTGTGGCAGCGGCGACATGATGCGGTTGTGGCCTCAGGTCTGAGCAACCCGAGGCCACGGAATGACTGCTTGACTGGTCAGTCTCTCGCGCAACATCATAAGAAAGGCGTCGCACATGGCCCTTAATGTCCTGACTCCGGTTTCCTGGAAACCCCCAATTCGGCCTGTCGATCTGCCGAAGGATATGCCCACAGCGGTGGTGAGCACGGTCAAGGCCGCCAAGGCGCTGGGGGTGACCCCGGCACAGTTGCTTGCCGCCACAGTGGTGGACTGGCGTGGCTTGACCCCGAAAACGATCAACAAGACGCCAAACACCTATTCATGCGATCAGGTGATAGAGTTGATGAAGAGGCGTAGGCGTCCGGGGGTGGCGGCGTTTGAGCGCGCTTTGCTCGCCAAGCTCCGGTCCAACCTGGACACAGGCCGCAGGAACTATCGTTATCCCGACGCCTACATCTGCGAGGACTTTCTGCCGCCGATCCCTCGCCTTGCCCTGGCCTGATCGGCTCGGAAAAGTGCTGGTGCGATCGACGGTTGCCCATGCAGTAGTTCGGGGATAATCTGACCAAACGATGAAAAGAAAAGGGGCGGCGACCCACCAGTCGCCACCCCATCCAGACAGTGATCCATAACACTCTGACCAAGGAGCGTCGCTATGCAGAATAGCGCCGATGGCACTGTCATGACGCCATCAATTATTCCCGTCTATCTCGACACGTATGAACTGGCTGACCTGCTCGGCCGGACCTTCCGCACCGTTCGTTCATGGCGCCTTACGGGTGCCAGTTCCCGTGGCGACAAGGGGCCACCCTTCAAGCAGTTCGGCAGCAGCAAATCCCCGGCGATGTATCTGGCGGATGACGTGCAAAGCTGGCTGATCGCAACGGGCCAAGGGCACCTCGTTCCCAAGCTGCATGCCTTCGTCGCGCAGAAGGCGGGGGTCTGACCATGGCCGATACCAACATGACAGACTTCGCGTTGATCGCGAAGGCGGGCCTGATCCTCATCCCGCTCAACGGCAAGGTGCCGGTTCAGAAGGGCTGGGTTGATCGCGCCTACATCAACGACGACACGCTGCAACAGGCCAAGCGCACCGGTTGCAACCTCGGGGTGCGGTTGACCGACGAGCACTTGGTCATTGACGTCGATCCTCGCAACGGCGGGGATGAAAGCCTTGCCCGCCTGTCGTCTGCCATCGGCATCGACCTGGTGACCTGGACCCCGGCAACGCGGACAGGCTCCGGCGGTTTGCACCTCTGGATGAAAAAGCCGGCCAGCCTTGATGTGCAGGGCAAGCTGAAAGATTTCCCCGGCATAGACTTGAAAACGAAGGGCGGGCAGGTCGTCGCCCCCGGCAGTATTCATCCCGATACCGGCGGACTCTACGTTCTGGATGATCCGTTCGGCGAGATGTCCGCCCTCCCAGAATTTCCCCAGAAGCTTTCGGACCTCGTTCGGAAACCAAGCACCAGGGCCGAACGCACCGAAGCGCCCGGGGATCGTTCTGGGAGTCCGGGGGAGGCTCCGGGCGCCGACCTGAAGGACGGTTGGGGCGTGGCCGATCCAGCAGAGATTGCCGAACTGCTTGAAAAGCTAAACCCCGAGGATTTCCGGGGCGAGGCAGCTTGGTTCCCACTGCTCTGCGCTGTGCACTTTGCATCTGGCGGCGCTGCCCGGTCCGAGTTTCTGGACTGGTCTGCCCGTGATCCTCTCTATGCCGACGATACGGACAAGGCGGCAACGCGCTGGGACAGTCTCGACCGGAAGGCCGGTTCGTCCACCACCGGCACCCTGATAATGATCCTGCGCGAACATGGCGTCGTGGATGCGGGGTTCAAGTTCAGGGCCGAGCACAATGCCGAGATGGAAGACTTCGCGGACACGGATGGCGTCGAGCTGGTTGAAGTCGCCGACGCCGATGCTGCCAGCGTGAAAGCTGCCAAACCCAAGATCAGGGTGCAGGACGGTCGGCAGGCGGAAATGGTCGAACAGGCCACCGATGCTTTGATGGGCGCGCTTGGCGGGCAGATACTGCAACAGAACGGTGGGCTGGTCCGGCCCGTGGTGCTGGATGCCACGCAAGACGTCGAGGGCGTAGTTCGGTTCAGCGCCGGAACGACAGCGCTTCTGCCCGTCACGACCAACTGGCTGTGGCTGAAGCTCTCCCAGACGGCTGATTTCTACCGGATCACGCAGCAGACTGAAGAGAAGGGCGGTGGCCAAAAGGCCATCCGCACGGACCCACCCAAGAAGCTGGCGGCGCTGATTGAGGACAATATCGGTGCGCTGCCGTTTCACACCGTCCGGGCCATGGTCACATCGCCGACCATCGACCTTGCAAGCGGCGAGGTCATCGATCGCCCCGGCATCAATCCCCGCACCGGGTTGCTGGCGGTCTTTGACCCTGGCGCGTTTCGCCCGGTTCGTCGGGGGTTGGGGCAGGCAGAAGCGAAGGCCCGGCTGGATGACGTTTTCCAGGCGTTGCTGCGCGGCTTTCCCTTCGACGGTGGTGACAGGGGCGCCAGTGCAGCGGTTGGCATGTCTACCCTCATCTCGGCCATCCTGCGCCCGACGATGATGACCTGCCCGCTGCACGCCATCGATGCCGCCGCGCCAGGCACAGGCAAGACCATGTTCGCCGAAATTTCCGGGGTGCTGACGATGGGCACGAAGCCCGCCGCATCATCGTGGTCGAAGGACGAGGAAGAGAACGAAAAGCGGCTGGGCGCTGCCTTGCTGCAAAAGACGCCCGTTCTGCTGCTCGACAACCTAGAGGCCAAGAACGGCGACAGGCTGGAAGGCAACATGATGAACATGGTGCTCACCAGTGAAATGGTCAGCATTCGCGTCCTCGGTCAGCACCTGAAAGCCAACCTTTCCACAAAGGTTTTCGTCGTCGCGACCGGCAATAATCTGGTGGTGGCGGGCGATATGGTGCGCCGGGTGGTCAAGTGCCGTCTCGACGCAAAGATGGCGCAGCCCGAAACCAGGGTCTTCGACTTCAACCCGGTCGAGGTTGCGGCAGATCGCCGGGGCGAACTCGTAACTTCCATCCTTGAAGCTGTCGCCGCCTATATCGATGCTGGACGCCCATGCAACGCAGAGGTGACAAGGCTGGGCAGTTTCGAGAGCTGGACGACGGTTCAGGGGCTGCTCAAATGGTGCGGCTGGGACGATCCTGCCAAGACCGTCGCCGAGGTGCGGGCGACCGATGCCAGCAAGAACGATCTGGAAGACGCCTTGGACACCTGGCGCATGTCATTCGGCGATGGATGGGTAACGGTCGATGAACTTGCGGCGCTTATGGTCTCGGCGCAGGGGTTCAGCGATCCGAACAGCGTCACCGACTTCGAGCACTTCGAGGCCGTGGAAAGCATGGCAGAGGAGCTTTTCGCGGGGCGGACCTCGGCCATCTGGATCGGCCGTGAACTGGTCAAGCTGACGGGTTTGGCCTGTGGAACCTACTATCTCGACGTCGAAAAGGGGAAACGCTCGACCCGGGCGCGCCTTCTGGCGGGGTAAATCCGAACCTTCGGGGCTGCGAGGTCGGTCAGGATCAGTAGACAGTAGGGCTCACAGAAGTGTGGGCCCTCTTTTCATTCTGATCGGCTGGGAGATTGTGTGACCGAAATAGCGCGCCAGCGACTGGGTGAACAAAGAGAACATTTTGCGAACTGTGCGAGCATATGCGCGCATTTATCGTGGTTGAGGCCTCAACGCTTACCTACTGCCGATCGTCCGTAAAGTGGGTAGGTGCTAAAAGGCGCGAGCATATGCACGCATTTTCCTTTGCTCGGACTGTAATCGGCTACCTACCTCTCCCAGTCTTATTATAGCCGCTTCAATATAGAAGTAGGTAGGTAGTCAATTCGGGTTGTAACAAAGGAAAATGCGTGCATATGCTCGCGCTGTTCGTAAAATGTTCTGATTGTGGGAGCGGGTAAAATGCCGAGGCCAAATTGGAAGACAATTAGTTGGGCATTTCTAATACATACAATTATTACCCATTCATACGAATATATACAGATCAATATAGGAAACGACGGTTATCCGCAAAGTTAAATTGAGCCATGCTTCTTCAGTCAAAGATTGAGAGGATGAAATGGCTGGAAGGTCGCATATTAATTGGGGAATGTTCCTCACCCTATTAAGGCTGGGTGTGTCGCAAGCCAGCGCTGCCCCCCTTGTGGGCGTGAAGCCCGCAACGCCTTATGTGAAGGCCTGCAGGGACCCGGTATTCGCAAGTCAGGTGGATGCTGCAATGGCACTGGGTCAGCGTTCTCTGATTGCGTCCCCGACCCATTTCGCCTTGCCGACTGGTGAGCTTCTGCTGGACAGCAACTTCGAGGCGATACCTCGAGAACCCCCGAATGGGCTCAGGTCGTGGATGCTCATCCAGTTGTCCCGTAACCCCTTGGCCGATTTGTTCGTGTAGGCTTTCGGTGCATCGGCAATCCGAGACTTAGCCGGATACGCCTGGAAGCGTCGGGGGATCGCGTATCGAGCCGGGGGAGCATTCTGGCGTCTGAGCATCAATCGGATCAGCCCGGATGCCTTGCTCAAAGAACTGCTGGTGTGCAGCGCCGGCCTGTCCTGACATGCTGCTTGTCAGAATAGGAAATCCCGTGCCGAATTTATTGCCCTCTAACGCCATGATATAATTGGCGGAACAGGCGGGCAATAGGCCGAACCCGAATTGGGCCCGATGAGCCAGTTGTCCGCATATCAGAGCTTCAAGCTCGAAGTCGCCAGCGACGAGGCGAAAGGGCAGTTTCTGCGCCACATGCTTGCGGGTATGGGGCCGCGGGAGGCTGCGCGAATGGCGGGTTGCGAGGTATTCGAGCTTTATCTTGCCCGCTGCGCTGATCCGGATTTCTCGGACCTGTGGCACCTGGCCGAACTGGCCCGGCGAGACGAAATCATCCATTCCACACTGTCGAAAGCGATGGCGGTCACGGGGACAGTAATTGAAGACTGGGTGCGCGATGACCGGGGCGAAATCGTCCTGGACGCTGACTTCAATGCTGTTCGCGCCCCGAGGTTGGTGGGTGGGAACTCCGCCATCCTGTCGAAGATGCTGGAACGGGTGCTTGCATCGGCGGACAAGCCCGCGCCCGGCGCCGTGGTGCAGATCACCAACAACCAGTCGGTCGGGGGCGATGTGCTGCCGCCCATGCCACGGCTGATAAACCCCATGGAGGACTTCGATGGCTGAGGTGCTGAAAATCATCACGTCCTACGTGACGCCCGGCGGCGTTGCGATGTTGCCTGTTCAGGGTGGACACGTCACATGCCGCGTCACCCTCGGCCACATGCCTGCGGAGGACGGTTTGCTGTCCGAACTGGCGGATGGCGCTGATCGGCTGCCCTGGTCATCGAAGAAAGCAAAGGTCGAGGCGATGGACAGTATCCGCGCCCGTGCCAGTCTTGATGATGCGACAAGGGCAAAGTTGCTGACCCACTTGGCAGCCGCGAGCTTCTTTGAGCCGGGGGTTGATGTGGAATGACGCGCCGGATCGACAGAGAGGAATACAGGGCGTGGCTTGCCCCCTACGTCGATGCCCAGGCATTCCCGGAAGATGGCAGCTTCAGTTTGGCGGCCGAGGCAATCATCGCCCGCATCATGTGTGACCGCAAATCCGTCGAATTGCCCGTGGGAACAATCACCGTTCTTGCGGAAATGGTGTCGGAAAAGATCGGCAGAAAAACTGCTCCTCCGTCACTCCACAATCACGTCTGGCGTGTCCGCCTGAATAAAGAAAAGGAGTTCGCCACCAATGCTGCCGAGTAAAATGACAGCCGCCGCATTCAAGTTGGACGTGCTTGCTGCGTCTTCCGAGGCGGGGCTTGCCGCAACTTCGGGCCAGAACAAGAACGCCTGCCGACTGGTGGCTGCGACGATGGTGGCGCGAGGCAGCGTTGATTTGCCCTACGGCGCGACGGGCGTTTTCGCGGAAGTGCTTGGGGAACTGACTGGGCGGCGACCCACGACGCAGGCCATGCGCTGGTATATCTCGAAGGTGCGCACCGATGCCGCCAGCCTCGCCGAGCCCTTCGACTTTCCGGCTGCTTGGGCAAAAGTGCTGGTGTGCGATGAGTCTGCGGCCTGACATCTTGGTTTCACGTAAGAGGAACCGACCGATGAACATCTCCGCCATCAAAGAGAAGATTGCCGAACTGGCACCCCGCGTTGCCGCGTTCCAGGCCCGCGGGCGGAAGCCTCGTGATCTGACGCCGGCTGAACGTCGCCTAGCCCTTACCGATGCCCCGGCATTCGACACCTTGGCCAAGGCCATTCAGGATGAAACCATCGCCCTGATGCGGGATGAAGCTGCGTATCAGACGCTGCAAGAAGACCTTTCTGCCGCTGAAGCCTCCGAGCGGGCCCGTCAGATGGAAGTCGCCCGCGCGGAACGGGCAGAGCTGCTGGCCCTGCGCGGCGAGGCGTCGCAGCAGGTCGATGCCGCTCTGGCCGATGCTGACGCGGCGGTGGTGAACCTGATGGACCTGTCCAGTAAGATTGCTGCCTTGGACCGGGCTTGCGGCGAACCGGACGCACACCGCGCGTCCTATGGCATCCTGGCGCTCGGCCTGCGCCGCACGATCCAGGACAAATCACCCACCGTCAGCAAGCTCATCGGCCACCAGTTGCCGAACCAGGCCAAGGGCCGGGGACTCGCCGATATGCTGACGCCCGCGGGCTACGACTTCGCGCAGCGTGGCGCTGCGGACCCCTTTGAATGAGGATCAAAGCAATGAACGATCACAACATGATGCTGGCGAAAGACCTCGCGGGCACGCCTCTGACGGGCGAAGAAATCCGCAAGCGCGCCCAGTCTTTCGTCGGTGACGCGGATACCTGGCTGGAGAAACTGGTCCAAGAGCGGATGGCGGGCACGGGTGAGAACTATTACTTGGCCTATGATGCGGTGATCCGCACGGGTCTGGGTGCTGACATTCTCAAGAGCCGGGAAGGCGCTGCGCGCCTCTTCGAGGCGCAACCGAACATCAACTGATCCGAAAACGTCCCGCTGAACTTTTCCCCTCATGCGTTCGGTGATGCTGAGGCGGGCGTGAGGGGGCAGGAGGCATGGCGCCTGTCCCCGCCAATAGAAAACGCTGAGGGTGTGTTCTTCATCCGTCCCCTCAGCGTAGGCCCTCCGGGTTAGGGGTAATCCCGAGGGCCACCAGATACCTGATGCAGGTTTGGTCACCGTCCTTTTGAAACGCATCGGGTGTAGCGCGGCCAGGGGCCCTTCCTCCCCTGGTCGCGTTTTCATTTCCGCGTCATGCAATCCATCATTCCGGCCAGAAAGGTCGGAAAGCCAATCAATTCAATACTATGGAAGACCCTCGTCCTGACAGGCTCTGATGGGGCTCAGTCGGAGCGATAACTGTTCGCTTCTCGGGCCTCTTGATCGGTTGGAATGTCCTCGCCTCGCTTCCGAAGATTTGTGCGATACCAGGAAACCGAGGCCGCGCTCGGCTCAGCATCGGGGAACGTAGCGCGAGCCAGCGCCAGTGCCTGCTTATTCGTCGCACCTTTCCGCATTGCTGCTTCGACCACCTTCCCCACGGTCTTCTGTGTCTTCGATTGCAGCTTCATCGTCAGAAGCTCACCGACAAGATCGTCAAGCGACCGGGCGGCTTCCGCCGCTTGCGTGACCAATTGGTCATGAATGTCGTGTGGGATCATCACCTTCAGTTCCTTCATCGACGCTCCTGTTGCGGACCCTAACGGTTCGCGCCTGCTTGTGGACTCCACTTTCTAGTATGCCGCTCTATTAACACTTGCAAGCCTTGACCGAATCGTGGCACGTCAAGTGCAGCGTTCAAGAATGAGCGCAAGACAATCTAGAGGAGTTTTCTATGAATTCAATCGCTGAACACAAGCGGGTCCCGCTGACAGACAAATCGTCGGGCTACTACATGACCGACGTGGAGAAAGTTGTGACGGTCGCCTTTGCCCTGGAGACCCGCAACATCAACGCCATCCACGATGTTACCGGCATCAAGAAGCATTCGGTCCGGTGGATCATGCAGGCGCTTGAGGTCATGGACTGGGACATCGAGGCGGTTCTCAACGCCCAGTGCAGCGACCGCTGCGACAACCTGACCGAAAATCGCGAGATTTACCCGATCCTCAGCATGAAGGGGGTCAAGTCATGACCATGATGGAAATCGCCAAAATCAACTCAGCGTTTCGCACAGGCCAAGAGCGCTTGTGGTTCTGGTTCAACGTGGAACCCAAACTCTCGAACACCGAGTATGCCCGCCGCACTGGCCTCAAGAATGCTCGGGTGGTTTCGAGTATCATCTCTCGCGGGAAGTGGCGGGCCAAAAAGAAGAACTGATCTACTTCTGCTCGGCTTAGGACGGCCCGGTCAGCATAGCTGACCGGGCCTCTCTTATTCTGGGTCCAAGGCGAACCGGCCGACCGAATTATCCCCCGGCACTGTGTCGCAGCGCGCAAGGCTTTCGGTGCATCCGGTCTGATAAACCCGAACGCACGACTGCCGCACGAACGAAAACGCCTCCGGCGACGAGCCCGGAGGCGCTATTCAGGTTGGAAGTTGAGAGTCAGTCGGCGATACCGGCGATGCGCCGGGCTGCCAGTCCCGCGTCTTTCCGGCCGATGTAGGGGTGGCGTTCGATTTCCCGCGTCTTGCCCTTCGCCGGGACCTCGCAGGCCGCGACGACGCCGACGCCGTTGTGCACGTAGTAGCAGCCTTTGCCCGCGATTTCGGCGAGGTTGACGAGAGCGGCGGGGTTGGTGCGCTGTCCTATGCAGGCGTCGTCTGTCGCGCGATGCAAGGTGTAGGTGGCAGGGGGCATGACCGTCTCCGTGATGATGATCCCATCATCTTGTCGGAGAACTGGGCGCTCGCGAGCGGGGGTGCTGACGACTCTTCGCAACGGGACCCGTAGCAATTTTTCGTGGACGAACAGTGGAGTAGGGGGCGTTCGAGGTTCCGCCCGCGCGACACGATCCTATCACCCTGGTCGTGGTGACCGGGGCGAACAGGAGACTGACCATGACCAAGAAGACCTTTACGGACGCGCTGTCGTCCGTTCTCGTGGGCGCTGATCCCATCGCGACCGCTGACGCCCTGATCGCCGAAACACAGGACGACGCCCCGACCGAAGAACCGAAGCCGCAGAAGATCGGCACCGTCATCGCCGAGATGGTGATGGACGCCGCCCTGTCCTACGACATGATCGTCAACGCCATTCATGCCCGCTTTCCGGGGTGCAACACATCGGCCCGCAGCGTGGCCTCGGTCGCAGCCCGGATGCGGAAAACGGGCGTCGAGGTGCCGATGCGGCGCAAAGGGCAGGCGGTCGCATGAAACTGCCCTTCTTGTTGCTGAACAGGGTTGGGTTGACGGAAACCCCGGTCGAGACAGCCCGGCGCAGGGCCCGCGCCTTGGTGCAGCAGGTGCAGGAAGCACGGTTTCGAGAAATGCTGCGGGAAGAACAGGCGCAAATGCAGAGTCTGCGTCAGGCCATGGCCGAGCATCCCAAGCCCAAGCGCCGATGGGCCATCGCGGCTGAGTGATCCGACCGAAATGGAAGACGATGGGCCCGCTTCGGCGGGCCTTTTCATTCCGTCATCAGCGCTTCCACGGCGCGAGTCAGGGATGCGATAGTCGTGTGCCGGTGGCCGATGTATCGGTCGGCCGACCTCTCCATGCGACTTGGCGCCATGACGAACTTGGTAGGCTGTTCGGTGGCAAGGGTTGGAATGTCGCGCAGGGGGATCATCCACGCCATCGACATGGCGAGGGTTTCGGCGTCCATAACCACGGCGATCACGACGCCGGCAGTCATCTCGGAGAAGGTCGCCTTCCTCACGTCGAACTGCACCGTCCTCACCGGCCGGTCGGGCGACAGCAGCCAGGACTTGACCTGAACGGGCAGAGCCTTGCCGGTCGCCTTGTCCATAATCACGAGGTCAATCCCGTGGTCGTCGGAGATAGGGCTGAACGGCGACAGGCGCCCGCCTGATTGTGTCATCAGCGCTGTCGCAACATGAAGCTCGGCGATCTTGCCCCGTTGCGTCGAAGTGAGATTTTCCAGCCGATCCAAGTATGTATCCTAATATGGGATAATCCTGATCTGGCATTACCGCTGCCCGCACACTGGGTCAAACGGAATGTGCGGGTTGGCGAAGAGCATCTGGGATGAAGAGTATCGGAAGCTCATCGACGCGCTGAAAATGGCGCGTAAGTCGGCTGGCCTGACGCAACAGGACGTGGCTGACAGGCTCGGCCGGCCCCAGTCGTTCGTGGCGAAGGTGGAAGGCTGCGAGAGGCGCCTGGATGTGGTGGAGTTCCTTCACCTGTGCAGGGCGATAGGGGCCGATCCAGCCTCGTTCTTCGAGAACATCTAGCTTGGATTGGGCTTTGCCCAAGCGCTCGGATCATAACATCTTGATCTGACTAAGCTCGAAGGCCGCCGAGCGCGTGACAACTCATTGCAAGGCATACTCGGCAGATACTAGTCGATGATAAACTGCCGCGCTAAATGCACATCCGTTGTCGCAACCTCAAGAAATGGAATGCGGAGATATTCACAGGCATTCTTGGATGTGGACAGAGACAGTCCTTGA
Organism: Paracoccaceae bacterium; assembly: GCA_027492585.1. GTDB lineage: Bacteria > Pseudomonadota > Alphaproteobacteria > Rhodobacterales > Rhodobacteraceae > JAPUEK01. Next base: position 58,310 of record JAPUEK010000001.1, read on the forward strand.
TGGTCTGATAGTTCTTTGGTGCTAAGATTTGGTCTTTGGCGCGTTGCGTCATTGAGCCTATTCCTTTCTATCTGCTCTGGCGGTGCAGAAAGATGGATAAGCCCCCGAATGGACATTTTTTCAAATACAGAAGGGTCGATGATTTCAATGCCAGCTTGCGTGTGGATAATCATATGCCCGTCGAGTATTACGCGGCCTGCGCTTGGGTCGACCTTGAGCAAAAAACCTGAAACTAAGAGCTGCTGATTCTCGTCAATGTTGTTTGATCGGAGCCCGTCTCGTTCCTCATCGTTTTTCTTCCGCGCTTCAGCTATTAGACTGCCAGCGGAAAGATGTTGGAAATCTATCAATTCACTAAGCCCTTTAAGAAACGTAGTCTTGCCTACGCCCGAAATACCTACTATTGCAAGGCGTTTTTGTATCATACTGAAAACCCTAAGTTAGACCGCCTCAGCAGTTTTTCTAGATTCTGCGCTGAAATCTCATATATGGATTGCTGCGGGTTGCCTCTGACGACCCCAATGTCTCGGAGTTCGTCAAGGCCAATTGACGGCTGGATATAGCTGACTAGAAGAAAGTTTATCACTTTCACAGGCTTATGGCCTGTTGCTTTCCACTCTTCCAACTGAGCTTCGCTGTAGACGGAGCGCCCGCCTGTTTTAATCATCAAGTCTTTGGTTGACGTGGCCCAAGTCACTTCTTCCAATATTCCAAGTGCCGTAATCGCCTGCGATGGAAGCTCTTTGGATGTGCTCTTGTAGAAGAATAGAATAGACCCCGCCTCAGCCAGGTTGGATTGGGCCCTGCACAAGTATACCTTACGAATTGTATTCCCGGGTCGCGTGGGCACTTCTGCCCTGGATGCGCCCATGAAAAGATCACGTTGTCGAGGATTCCATAGATCGGGAAAGAGTGTGTCGTGGTAGCCTTCTTTGATGGGAATGCCAAAGCCTCGAATTTCACTTTCAGCAAGAAAGCGAGGATAGTTCTTTCTGGCGGCCTCAAATATGGCTTGTCCTGGGGTCCGTGTAAGCTTGACGCTTGAGAATGACCTTTCGTAGATTAGCTCTCCGTTGGCTTTAGACCCGGCATGAGTAAATCCATAATACTCTAGCAGGTTCATCAATGAGACCTGATCTTTATATGTTGTAAGATAGGCAACATTATAATTGTTGGTTTGAGCGAACCAAAGAACCTGCTTTAATAGTAACTCGCCTAATTTTACACCACGTTTTTCGGGTCGCACTTTGAAGGTGCATACTTTCAGAATTCGTCCAGCCTTTGTTACGGCATCGGTATCTGCTGCCGTCTCGTCTTTTCGAACGATTAAGCCTGCCAGCCCATCGTTGTCATACACAACCCAGCAGGGGCGTCTTTGCTTGACGCATTTATCTTTCCACCAATCATTGAACTCTTCATATCCATCCCGCAAACTATCGAAAAAGCCATCTTCTAGATTAATTGTATGTGCGGGAACCTCTGCTACATGCCGGATTGGAACAGTTTTGGGTTCATAGGTCTGTGCCAGCAGGTCCGCGGCGTCACCGACGAAAAGAACGCGCCTTGCAAGATCAGGTGAATGTTTTTGTGCCCGATCATGCAGTCCTTGATCTTGAGTGACAAGAAAGTCTACCGCATCAATTATGAGGGCGTGCAGAAGTGTCGCATCGACAACATCGTTGTCTTTTCTCAGGGTCCCAAACTGTCTTTGTAGATCGTCTCTAGTCAGCCCGTGCCGCTTAGCGAGAATTTGGTATTTCTTAATTTTGCTGAGAGAAATCGCGCGACGACCGCTATCTTTGTCGCGGGCAATGTCATCGCGCGCCGCTTCGTGAACGAAAACGCCAACTTTATGCTTGGCAGCCAGGCTGTGAAATCTAGCATAGGCCGGTTCTACGGCGTGATTGTCCTCTAGGCCTATTAGGATATTCGTATCAATGAGATACGATTGCTGACTCATGTTGGAGAGCCTTTCGCAGATCGCGCTTAGCATAAAGGAACGACTGTGGAGGCTCGAAGCCGAACTGCTCCCTCAGTTCCGCCAGTGGGATGGGCCTCGACAAGGGTCGCACATCATCAAAAACGAGAACGTAGCCGAAATCAAGCCCTTCGAAATACTTGTCAAAGTCGTCTTTCCCGATGGACGCATGTTCCTCGAACTTAGTCCATATTTGATAAACAGGGAGCTTTAGGACATTCTTAATCTCCGCGATACCGACCATTGCGCGGACTGGAGACGTCGAATAGATGTATGCCATCGCCCCCCTGGGTGCTGACACCGGAAACCGTCTCCGTAACTCGACCGTCTTGTCGCCAGAGAGGATCTTGTCGGAGTATTGGGGGCGGATGGACAGGACAACATCCCGTTGAGGACGAAAAGGCTCGTCGCCCAAGAGCGGCAGGACGAGCTGGTCGTCGTCACCGCACTCAACGTCAAAAGCATCGCGGATATGGAGGGCTAGTGGAGTGCCCGCTGGGAACGAGGCGTCTATGCGCAGCGATGCGCCTAGGGCTTCCACATACTTCTTGACCGTGGACAGATGGACGTCGCTTCCGTGCTCGATCTTCGATATTGCAGCCTGCTGAATGTTAAGACGGGAGGCCATATCAACTTGAGTGAGCCCAGACAGCATCCTAAGACGCTTGAGGGAAGGGCCAATTTCGGCTTCTTCGCGGTTGCCGTCAGACGGGGACGCCTCGATGACTTTTCCTGTGAGCTTGCCCATGCCTGACGCCATTTTTTTTCTACTATGATTGGCCGTTAGGGTAGCAGAATGCGATATTCCGTGCAAGGAATATCGCGCCCCACAGCAAGGACGCTGGTTCAAGCCCGTGGAAGTCGGCCCGTTCTGAGAGGGCTTTTGGTCCAGATCGGGTCTGAAACTCCGAGGATCGTCAAAAAGGCCAAGAAAATAAGGCCCCGGAGCGTTCTGACACTGTAATCGACAATTACATGCCGCTGTCGGACTGGCGCGAGGGGCTCGATCATGCCGATGCGGGATGGGGTTCGATCCATGATATCGGCTATCTGAAGGCCAATATCGCCGGGGGGGAGGGCTTCGACTGGTTCTATGACGGGCCGGAAGGCGAGGCGGCGCAGCTTCGCAAGCCCATTCAGGACGGGGAGTTCGGCGAGGATTGGGTCTACCGCTACAAGGATCTGCGCGGCTGGTGGGGGAACCAGCACCACAACCGCATCGGCGGGGTGCGGGCGGTGGCGCCGACGGCCTGGGTGCCGGGCTCCAAGCCGATCCGTTTCACCGAGTTCGGCTGCGCGGCGGTGGACAAGGGTGCCAACCAGCCGAACCGCTTCCTCGACCTCAAATCTTCCGAATCCGGACTGCCGAAGTATTCGACGGGCGCGCGGGATGATCTGATGCAGATGGCCTACCATCAGGCCATGCAGGAATTCTGGACCGATCCGGCCAACAATCCGGTGTCGATCACTTATGGCGGACCGATGGTGGATTTCGCCCGCTCGACCGCCTGGGCCTGGGATGCGCGACCTTTTCCGGCCTTTCCGGCGATGGAGAGCCTGTGGAGCGACGGGACGAATTACGATGCCGGACACTGGCTGAACGGGCGGGTGGGCAACCAGAGCCTTGCGGCGGTGATCGGGGAGCTGTGCGAAGCTTCCGGGGTGAAGAGCGCCGATCTGACGGCGGCGGACGGGGTGGTGCGGGGCTATGCCCTGCGCGAGGTGGGGGCCGCGCGCGCGGCACTTCAGCCGCTGCTGCTGGCGGAGGGCGTCGATGCGGTCGAGCGCGAGGGAAGGCTGCATTTCCGCAAGCGGAAACCCGGTCATCCTGTGGTGTTGGACCCGGCCGGGCTGGCGCTTGCGGAGGAGGTCGAGGGCAGCCTCGAGCTGACGCGCAGCGGGCTTTTCGACCGGCAGGACCGCATCCGGTTGTCCTTTCCCGAGGCGGAGGGGGATTTCAGCGTGCGGACGGTCGATGCTGTCTCACCCGATGCAATTACCGATGCGGTTTCGGAAAGCGAATTGCCGATGCTGCTGACCCGTGCCGAGGCGATTTCGGTCGCCGAACGGTGGCTGGCGGAGGCGCGGGTAGCGCGGGATGGCGCGCGCTTTGTCCTGCCGCCATCGCTGGCGGAGGTCGGGGCGGGGGATGTGGTCTCCCTCTCCGGCAAGAGCTACCGGATCGACCGGATCGAGCAATCCGGCCTCCAGATCGCCGAGGCGGTGCGGGTGGAGCCCGCCGTCTACCAGCGGGCGGAGGTGGAGCGGGTGGCGCGCAAGGCGGTGCCTTTCCTGGCCCCGCTGCCGGTCTTTCCGCTGTTTCTCGACCTGCCGCTTCTGACCGGCACGGAGGCGCCTCATGCCCCGCATCTTGCGGTCTCGGCCAAGCCCTGGCCGGGGACGGTCGGGCTCTGGAGTTCGGTGAGCGATGACGGCTATGCGCTCAATACCAGGGCAGAACAGCCGGCGGTGATCGGGCGGACGCTGAACGCGCTTGCGGCGGCCCCGGCGGGCAGGTGGGACCGGGGGCCGGCGCTTCAGGTGCTGCTGGAAAGCGGCAGTCTCAGCTCCGCTTCCGATCCGGCGGTCTTTGCCGGGGCCAATGCGGTGGCGATCGGCGACGGCAGCTCTGGCACCTGGGAGGTGTTCCAGTTCACCGAGGCGCTTCTGACCGCGCCGAAGACTTACGAGCTGTCGAAGCGGCTGCGCGGGCAGGCCGGGACCGATGGGGGGATGCCTGCGGAATGGCCTGCGGGATCGCTGGTGGTACTGCTCGATGCGGCGCTGCGCCAGATTGACCTGCCCCTGTCGGCGCGCGGGCTGGCGCGGCATTACCGGATTGCGCCGCTCGACCGGGGCTATCAGGCGGGCGATGCCGTGCAGCGGGTGGAAAGCTTCGACGGGATCGGGCTTCGGCCTTATCCGGTGGCGCATCTGCGGGCGAAGGGACAGCCGGGGGCGGAGATCGCGCTGCAATGGGTGCGGCGGACGCGGATCGACGGGGATAGCTGGCAATCGGTCGAGGTGCCGCTCGGCGAGGAGAGCGAAGCCTACCGCATCCGCGTCCTTTCGGGCGCCGCAGTTCTGCGGGAAACCATCGTGGCGACACCGGGCTGGTCCTATACCGCGGCGATGCAGCTGGCCGATACCCCCTCCGGCCCGGTGACGCTGGAGGTCTCGCAAGTCTCGCAGCGGTTCGGGCCGGGGCCGGCACGGGGAGTGGTTCTCGCCTTCTGAGGCACCGGACGGGGTGGCTTTTGGTCGGCGCGGGCCTGTGCTAGTCTTGTGCCGAAAGAGAGGGACACATCGTGTTCGAATCCAAAGCCAGATTGAGCCAGATCGACCCCGTCTGGACCCGCGTCAGGGATGAAGCCTTCGAAATGGTCCGGACCGAGCCGCTGCTCGGCGGGCTCGTCCATTCGAGCCTTCTTCACCATCCGAGCCTTGAGCGCGCCTTGGCCTACCGCTTTTCGCTGAAGCTTGCCTCCGGCGAGATGAGCGAGCAGATCCTGCGGGAAATCGCGGATGAGGCCTATGCCGGGGACCCCGATCTTGGCCAATGCGCGCGGGCCGATATTACCGCCGTCTTCGACCGGGACCCGGCCTGCCATCGGTTCATCCAGCCGATCCTGTTCTTCAAAGGGTTTCAGGCAGTGCAAGCCTATCGCGTCGGCCACTGGCTCTGGCAGAACGGCCGCAAGGATATGGCCTATTTCGTGCAGATGCGGGTCTCCGAGGTTTTCGGCGTCGATATCCATCCGGCGGCGAAAGTCGGGCGCGGCATCATGATCGACCATGCCCATTCCATCGTCATCGGCGAGACGGCAGTGGTTGGCGACAATGTGTCGATGCTCCATTCCGTGACGCTCGGCGGGACCGGCAAGGAAGATGGCGACCGCCATCCGAAGATCGGAAATGGCGTGCTGATCGGGGCCGGGGCCAAGGTGCTCGGCAATATCCATGTCGGCCATTGCAGCCGGATCGCGGCGGGTTCGGTGGTATTGCAGGATGTGCCGCACAATACCACAGTTGCCGGCGTCCCGGCACGGGTGATCGGGGAGGCGGGCTGCTCGCAACCCTCCGTCACCATGGACCAGTTGATCTCCGGCGAGATCTGACTTTCCTTCATGCAAAAGGGCCGGAGCATCTGCTCCGGCCCTTTTGCATGTTCAGCGCAGGCTCAGGCCAGCATCGAGATCGGGTTCTCCAGGCTGTCCACGACGACCTTCAGGAACTCCGCCCCCAAGGCACCGTCGATGACCCGGTGATCGACCGAAAGCGTCATCGACATCACCGTCGCCACGCCGAGCGTTCCATCCTTCAGCACCACCGGCTTTTTCACCCCGGCCCCGACCGCAAGGATCGCCCCATGCGGCGGGTTGATCACGGCGTCGAAATTCTCGATGCCCATCATCCCGAGGTTGGAGATCGCAAAGCTGCCGCCCTGATATTCATGCGGGGCGAGCTTCTTGGTCTTGGCGCGGGTGGCCAGATCCTTCATCTCCGCCGAGAGGGCCGAGAGCGTCTTCTTCTCCGCATCGCGCAGGACCGGGGTGAAAAGCCCGCCCTCGATCGCCACGGCGACCGCCACGTCGGAGGGCTTCAGCTTCAGGATCCGGTCGCCCGCCCAGACGGCATTGGCATCCGGCACCGCCTGCAAGGCGAGGGCGCAGGCCTTGATGATGAAGTCGTTGACCGAAAGCTTCACGCCGCGGCTTTCCAGCCCCTTGTTCAATTGCTCCCGGAAGGCCATCAGCGCATCGAGCCGCACGTCGCGCCGCAGGTAGAAATGCGGGATGGTCTGCTTGGCCTCGGTGAGGCGGGCGGCAATGGTCCGGCGCATCCCGTCGAGCGGCACCTCGGTAAAGGCGCGGTCGGCGTACATCTTGAGGACGGTTTCCGTCGAAGGCCCGCTCGCCATGGCCGGTTTGGCCGGTGCGGCAGCGGCTGCTGCCGGGGCAGGGGCCGCAACAACGGGCGCCGCCGCCGGAGCCGCCTGCGCGCCCTCCACATCGGCGCGCACGATGCGGCCATGCGGACCGGAGCCTGCCACCTTCGTCAGATCGAGCCCCTTCTGCGCCGCGATCCGCCGCGCCAGAGGCGAGGCGAAGACCCGCGCGCCAGCGGCCTTGGGGGCCGCAGGGGCAGGGGCGGCAGTCGCAGCCGCGACCGGAGCTGCAACCGGGGCCGCCGCAACCGGAGCCGCCGGAGCCGGGGCCGCTTTGGGTGCGGCATCGGCGCTTTCGCCTTCCTCCACCAGAACGGCAATCGGCGTGTTGACCTTCACCCCGGCGGAGCCTTCGGCGATCAGGATCTTGCCGACGATCCCCTCATCCACCGCCTCGAATTCCATCGTGGCCTTGTCGGTCTCGATCTCGGCGAGGATCTGGCCGGATTTGACCACATCCCCTTCTTTCACCAGCCATTTCGCCAGCGTGCCTTCCTCCATCGTCGGAGACAGCGCGGGCATCAGAATTTCAACAGCCATGATGCACCTCAGCGATAGCAGACGGATTTGACGGCGGCGACCACATCGGCGGTCGTCACCAGGGCAAGCTTTTCAAGGTTGGCCGCATAGGGCATCGGCACGTCCTTGCCGGTGCAGTTGATCACCGGCGCGTCGAGGTAATCGAAGGCGCGCTCCATGATCACCGCCGACAGGTGGTTGCCGATGGCCCCGACCGGGAAGCCTTCCTCCACCGTGACGCAGCGGTTGGTCTTCATCACCGAAGCCAGCACCGTGTCATAGTCGAGCGGGCGCAGCGTCCTGAGGTCGATCACCTCGGCACTGATCCCCTCCTTCGCCAGCTGATCCGCCGCTTCGAGCGCATAGGTCATGCCGATCCCGAAGGAGACGATGGTGACATCCGTGCCTTCGCGCCAGATCCGGGCCTTGCCGAAGGGGATGGTGAAATCCTCAAGCGCCGGCACCTCGAAGCTGCGGCCATACAGGATCTCGTTTTCGAGGAAGACCACCGGGTTCGGATCGCGGATCGCCTGTTTCAGCAGGCCTTTCGCATCCGCCGCCGAATAGGGCATCACCACTTTCAGGCCGGGAATGGCCGCATACCAGGCGGCGAAATCCTGGCTGTGCTGGGCGCCGACACGGGCTGCCGCGCCATTGGCGCCTCGGAACACGATGGGACAGCCGAGCTGGCCGCCCGACATGTAGTTGGTCTTCGCGGCGGAATTTAGAATGTGATCAATGGCCTGCATGGCGAAGTTGAAGGTCATGAACTCCACGATCGGGTTCAGCCCGCCCCAGGCCGCGCCGACCGCGATCCCGGTGAAGCCGATCTCGGTGATCGGCGTATCGACGATCCGCTTCGGCCCGAATTCCTCCAGCAACCCCTGCGAGATCTTGTAGGCGCCCTGATATTCGCCGACTTCCTCGCCCATCAGCATGACGTTCGGGTTGGCGCGCATCTCCTCCGCCATGGCCTCGCGCAGGGCTTCCCGCACGGTCATGGTCTTCATCGGCGTGCCTTCGGGCCAATCAGCCGAGGCCCTGGAGACGACCGCAACCGGCGCCGCAGCAGGGGTCGCGGCTGCGGGGGCCGCCACGGGCGCCGCCGCTTCGGCAACCGGAGCCGCCGCTTTCGGCGCATCCGAAACCGTCTCGCCGTCTTCGACCAGCACGAGGATCGGCGTGTTGACCTTCACCCCGGCGGAGCCTTCGGCGATCAGGATCTTGCCGACGATCCCCTCATCCACCGCCTCGAATTCCATCGTGGCCTTGTCGGTCTCGATCTCGGCGAGGATCTGGCCGGATTTGACCACATCGCCTTCCTTGACCAGCCATTTCGCCAGAGTGCCTTCTTCCATCGTGGGCGAAAGCGCCGGCATCAATACTTCGGTTGCCATCTTCTTCCCCCCTCAGGCGTAGATATCGGTCCAGAGCTCCGACAAAGCGGGCTCCGGGCTGGCTTTGGCGAATTCGGCGCTTTCGTTCACGATATCCTTGATCTCGCGGTCGATAGCCTTCAGATCCTCCTCCGAGGACAGGCCCGAGCCGATCAGCAGATCGCGGACATGCTCGATGGCGTCCTTCTCGTCCTTCATCTTCTGGACCTCCTCGCGGGTCCGGTACTTCGCCGGGTCCGACATGGAATGGCCGCGATAGCGATAGGTCATCATCTCCAGGATGTACGGCCCCTTGCCGGCCCGGCAATGCGCCACGGCCTTTTCGCCCGCAGCCTTGACCGCCAGCACATCCATGCCGTCCACCTGCTCGCCGGGGATGCCATAGGCGAGGCCGCGGCCGAAGAGCGTCTCCGATTTGGTCGAGCGCGCCTGCGAGGTTCCCATGGCGTAGTGGTTGTTCTCGATCACGAAGATCACCGGCAGCGCCCAAAGCTCCGCCATGTTGTAGGTCTCGTAGACCTGGCCCTGGTTGGCCGCCCCGTCGCCGAAATAGGCGAAGGTCACATTGTCATTGCCCTTGTATTTGTCGGCGAGCGCCAGCCCCGCGCCCAGCGGCACCTGCGCGCCGACGATGCCATGGCCGCCGTAGAAATGCTTCTCGCGGCTGAACATGTGCATGGAGCCGCCCTTGCCCTTGGAATAGCCCCCCTCGCGCCCGGTCAGCTCGGCCATCACGCCCTTTGCATCCATCCCGCAGGCGAGCATATGCCCGTGGTCGCGGTAGGAGGTGATGCGCTTGTCGCCGTCCTTGGTGGTGGCCTCAAGGCCAACGACCACGGCTTCCTGCCCGATGTAGAGGTGACAGAAGCCACCGATCAGGCCCATGCCGTAAAGCTGGCCGGCTTTTTCCTCGAATCGGCGGATCAGCAGCATTTCCCGGTAGAACTTCAGCAGTTCTTCCTTGGATACGTTTGATTTCTCAGGGGCTTTCTTCGCAGCCACGGTGGTCTCCTCCCGTCACGGTGCAGAATAGTTCAGTATTAAACCATCCATAGCGCATCGGAGAAAGAACGCAAAACGCAAAGTTCATGCCGCATTGCAGCACATAGGAGCCATGCAAAAGCGGAAAAGATCAGCGGATGACGAGTTCGTCGGAGCGCAGATAGCCGAGAACGGAGCGCGCCTGTTCATCCAGAAGGTCGATGTCGAGGTAATCGTCAGAAAGACGATGGGTGAGGTTGGTCACCCCCTTCAGCTCCGCCCGCAGCCGGTCACGTTCTGCGGTCAGGGCTTCGGCCTCGGCGCGGATCTGGACGCGGCGGAAGACCCCGTAATCGCCCTGCACAGCGGCGAAGGTAAAGTAGCCGCCCAGCGTAAACGCCAGAACCATATAGAGAATCCCGCCAAGGGCCGGACGCATCGGTTGTGTGCTCATCTGCCGCCTCATCGCCCGCCCCTCCTGTTGCGGGGGCGGTTCGTGACCGGAGTCTGACACAGGCGACAGGATTTGTGAATCCCCTCAATCGTCCTGCCCGAAAAAAAGCGCGGGGCAATTCCCCCGCGCCTTCAAGACATTCCGGGGTGCAGCTATCGCTTTACCGGAACGTCGCTGCCCATCTGCACATCGGTTTCAAAGCGCAGCGAGATCTTCTCGCAGCTCCGCGAGGGCCAGTCCTGCGGGCAGATTTCCGCCGAGACGCGCCCGGTCACATGGCGCAGGTAGCTGTTTTCCTGCGCCGGTCCGATGCTGTCGATCACCACTTCGGCCCTGTCGCCGCCGGCGATCAGTTGCGGCCCGTCGAGGTCGCGCCCCTTCACCAGCGACACCCGCACCGGCTCTGCGGCCTTGCCGGTGTGAAAGGCCTTGCCGAAGCCGCCGGTGACCAGAAGCCGGTTCCGCATGTCCTTCGACTTGCCCGGCCGATAGCCGATCAGATGGAAGGTCACGGCCTTCGTCTCCCAGTCGCGGTCGACCCAGGCCGAGGCATCGAAAGCCCCGACGGAAAAGTCGAAGAACTCCCAAGCGACCGCCTTCTTGCCCATCTGCCCGCTGATCTCGCCAAGCTTCGGCGGAAAGCCGGGGGGCAGGGCCTCCTCCTCCTGGGCGAAGGCCCGCTGCGCCGGGATCAGCAGCGCAAGGGCAAGTGCGGCGAGATGCGTCAGGCCCGGCCGCATCAGGCCTTCCCTTTGTAGATGTCGACGAGCTTGGACAGCATCGCCAGGGCATCCTCGCGCTTCCGCTGGAAGGAATTGCGCCCGATGATCGAGCCGTTGCCGCCGCCGTCGCGGATGGCGCGGGCGTCATCATAGACCGCATCCGCGCCCTTCGCCGCCCCGCCGGAGAAGACGACGATCCGCCGCCCGGCAAAGCTCGCGTCCATGCAATGCTTCACCCGCGCCGCCTGGGTCGCCACGTCGATCTTTTCCTTCTCATAGACCTTCTTCGCCTCGGGCAGCATCAGATGGTCGGTCGAAAGCTTGATCTTGATGATATGGGCGCCGAGAAGCGCCGCGATCTGGGCGGCATAGGCCGCCACGTCGATCGCCGTCTCGCCGTCCTTGCTGATCGCCTCGCCGCGCGGATAGGACCAGATCACCGTGGCAACCCCCTTGGCCGCCGCCTCTTTTCGCATCTCGACGATTTCCTCGAACATGTCGAGCTGGCGGTCCGATCCGGGATAGATGGTGAAGCCGATGGCCGAGCAGCCGAGCCGCAGCGCATCATCGACGCTCGCCGTCACCGCCTGATTCTTGCCGGCCGTGTCGGACATCAGCGAGTTGGCGGAGTTCACCTTCAGGATCGTCGGGATCTGGCCGGCAAAGGTATCGGCCCCGGCTTCGAGCGCGCCAAGGGGCGCGGCATAGGCGTTCAGCCCGGCGTCGATGGCAAGCTGGTAGTGGTAATGCGGGTCATAGGCCGCCGGGTTCATCGCATAATTGCGGGCCGGACCATGTTCGAACCCCTGATCGACCGGCAGGATGATCATCTTGCCGGTGCCGCCCAGCTTGCCCTGCATCAGCATCCGGCAGAGATTGCCCTTCACGCCGGGCGTCTCGCCTTCGTAGTTCGACAGGATTTTCTGAACGGTCTTGGTCGCGCGCATCTCATGCTCCTCCAGCGGGACAGTCTACGCCTCGTAGAAAGCTTGGCGTGACGGCGCAATATTGGTTGCGCTAACGCGGGTTTACCAGCGTCTTTTCAGGAATAATCCCGTCATGAAGGTGACGATCGGGCGCGGGGTGATCCGGGGCAGGAAGGCGAAGATCCTGTTGGTGGCCCCCGTGATCTTCACCCTTTGTCCGCGGCGCATCGCCGCCCAGCCTGCCGCCGCCACGCTCTGCGCCGATGGCATCCCGAGCCGCGTCACCAGCGTCGCCCCCTCCGCCGCATCCGAGGCGAAAAACTGCGTTGCGGTCGGGCCGGGGCAAAGGGCGGTGACGGTCACGCCCGAGCCGCGCAACTCCTCCGCCACGGCTTCGGAGAGGCTGAGGAGATAGGCCTTGGTCGCGTGATAGACCGCCATATGCGGCCCCGGCAGAAAGCCAGCGGTCGAGGCGACATTCAGCACGCGGCCTGACCCCCGCGCGGCCATTTCCACCACCGCGCGCTTCATCAGCACGGTCGCCGCCACGACATTGACGGCGATGGAGGCCGCCTCGCGCGGCCAGCCCTCCGCCTCAGCCAGATCGCCGTTGCGGCCAAGCCCTGCATTGTTGACCAGCACCGCGATGCGCCGGCCCGCGGACGCCTCCTGCCAGAGCCGTTCCGCCTCTGCCGCCTCGGCGAGATCGGCGGGGATCACCACCACCTCCACCCGGTGCGCCCGCCGCAGATCGGCGGCAAGCACCTCCAGCTTTGGAACCTGCCGGGCGGAGAGGATCAGGTTCAGCCCGTCGCGCGCGGCAAGGGCGGCGAATTCCCGCCCCAGCCCCTCCGACGCGCCGGTGATCAGCGCCCAATCCCCGCCCGCGCCTGCCATCAGCCAAGCGCCGCCACGCCGGGCAGGGTCTTGCCCTCCATCCATTCGAGGAAGGCGCCCCCCGCCGTCGAGATGAAGGTGAAGGCCGCCGCCGCCCCCGCCTGATTGAGCGCCGCGACCGTATCGCCGCCGCCTGCAACCGAGATGAGCTTGCCCGCCCGCGTCAGCCCCGCCGCCGCCTGCGCCGCCGCATTGGTCGCGGCATTGAAGGGCGCGATCTCGAAGGCGCCCAAGGGGCCGTTCCAGATCAGCGTCTTGCAGGCCTCGAAGACGCGGGTGATCTCGGCGACCGTCTTGGGGCCGGCATCGAGGATCATCGCATCGGCGGGGCAGGCGCCCGCCGCCACCGTCTCATTCGCCGCCCCAGCCTTGAACTCCCGCGCCACGACCACATCCACCGGCAGATGGATGGTGCAGCCCGCCGCCTTGGCCTTGGCGAGGATTTCAAGCGCCGTCGCCGCCATGTCGCGCTCCGCCAGCGATTTGCCGACCTCCACCCCCTGCGCGACAAGGAAGGTGTTGGCCATGCCGCCGCCGATCACCAGATGATCGACCTTGCCGACGAGATTGCCCAGAAGCTCCAGCTTGGTCGAGACCTTGGCCCCGCCGACGACCGCCACCACCGGGCGCTTCGGGCTGCCGAGTGCTGCTTCGAGCGCGCGCAGCTCCGCCTCCATCAGCCGCCCCGCCGCCGAGGGCAGAAGCCGCGCCAGCCCCTCGGTCGAGGCATGGGCGCGGTGCGCGGCGGAAAAGGCATCATTCACGAAAACATCGCCGAGCGCCGCCATCTCCGCGGCAAGGGCCGGATCGTTCTTTTCCTCGCCGGGGTGGAAGCGGGTGTTTTCCAGAAGGACCACATCGCCCTGCGCCGCCGCAGCGATCGCCGCCTTCGCCGGCTCGCCCACGCAATCGGCGCCGAAGACCACCTTGCGTCCGAGAGAGGCTTCAAGCGCGGCTTTCACATGCGACAGGCTCATCTCCGGCACGACCTTGCCCTTGGGGCGGTCGAAATGGGCCAGAAGCACCACCTTGCCGCCGCGCGCGATCAGATCCTCCACCGTCGGCTTGATCTTGTCGATCCGGGTGGTGTCGGTGACGGCCCCGCCCTCCATCGGCACGTTGATGTCCACGCGGGTCAGCACCGTCTTGCCCGCCAGCCCCAGATCGTCAATCGTCTTCCAAGCCATCGCCGCCCTCCATGCCGTTTCCCCCTCTTTCCGCCCATCTCGCGGCTTCGTCAACCGTCAGCCCTTTCCCTTCGCCCTCCGCGCCATTAGGTTCCCGGCCAGACGAAACCCGCCAAGCGGATTTGGAGGCGCCAGATGGCCGAAATCAAAGACCCTGAAAACACCATCATCCTGACGCTGAAGGATGGCGAAGTGGTGATCGAACTGCTCCCCGATGTCGCCCCGAAACATGCGGAGCGGATGAAGACGCTCGCCCGTGCCAAGGCCTATGACAATGTGGCCTTCCACCGGGTGATCAACGGCTTCATGGCCCAGACCGGCGATGTCGAGAACGGCAACATGGAGAACAACTTCAACCTGCGCCGCGCCGGAACCGGCGGCTCCTCCCATCCCGACCTGCCGGCGGAGTTCTCGAAACTCCCGCATGACCGCGGCACGATCGGGGCGGCGCGTTCCTCGAATCCGAATTCGGCGAACTCGCAGTTCTTCATCAATTTCAACGACAACCACTTCCTGAACGGCCAATATACCGTCTATGGCCGGGTGCTGTCGGGGATGGAGCATGTGGACAAGATCACCCGCGGCGAGCCGCCGGCCAATCCTGACCGCATGATCACCGTCCGGGTGGCCGCCGATGTTCAATAAGGTCGTCCTCGCCGCGCTGCTGCTGACCGCCGCTCCCGCCTTTGCCGAAGGCGACGGGCCGGGGCCGAACCTCGTGATCGACGTGGCCGGACAGGCCAATGGCCAGATCGTCATCGACCTGAACCCCGATATCGCGCCGAAGCATGTGGCGCAGATCGTGGCTCTGGCCAAATCCGGCGCCTATGACGGGGTGGTGTTCCACCGCGTGATCAACGACTTCATGGCCCAGACCGGCGATGTGAAATACGGCAAGAAGGGGGGCGACACCTCCATGGCCGGCATGGGCGGCTCCGATCTGCCGAACATCCCCGCCGAGTTTTCCGACGTGCCGTTCGAGCGCGGCGTGGTCGGCATGGCCCGTTCGGCGGACCCGAATTCGGCCAACAGCCAGTTCTTCATCATGTTCGCGCCGGGCGACTTCCTGAACGGACAGTATACCGTGTTCGGAAAGGTGATTTCCGGCATGGATGTGGTCGATCAGATCAAGAAGGGCGAAGGGCAGAACGGCGAGGTCGCTGACCCGGACGTGATGACCAAGGTGACGGTGGTCGAGTAGTTCCGGCCGCGGGAGCGGGGGTTTCACACCCCCGCAGCCCCCGTGGGATATTATGCACAGGGGATGGGGGCAGGGCGGAAGTCCTGCCCCTTTCTTTTAACCGAGGATCACGAGCGCGTGGCGCTTTTTCCCGGCGGTCAGCTTCAGCGGCTCGGCAAGGTCGCCGGCGCCGAAGCGTTGGGCGGGATCGGTGACGAGATCGTCGTTCACCCGCGCCCCGCCCTCCGAGATCAGCCGCTTGGCATCCTTGCCGGAGCCGGCGAGCCCCGCCTTCACCAGAAGCTGCACGATGCCGAGCCCTTCGGCCGCCTCCGCCGCCGTGACGGTGACGGTCGGTAGGTCGTCGCCGACGCCGCCCTTCTCGAAGACCTCGCGGGCCGTGGCCTCCGCCGCCGCCGCCGCTTCGGTGCCGTGCAGGAGGGCGGTCGCAAGATTGGCCAGCAGGATCTTGGCGCTGTTGATCTCCGACCCTTGCAGGGCGCCGAGGCGGTCACATTCCTCGACCGGAAGCTCGGTGAAGATCTTCAGGAACTTGCCCACATCGGCGTCGGTCGTGTTGCGCCAGAACTGCCAGAACTCATAGGCCGACAGCATGTCCCCGTTGAGCCAGACCGCCCCGGAGGCCGATTTGCCCATCTTGCGCCCGTCGCTGGTGGTCAGGAGCGGCGTCGTCAGCCCATAGATTTCCTTGTCGATCACCCGGCGGGTCAGGTCGATCCCGTTGACGATATTGCCCCATTGATCCGAACCGCCCATTTGCAGAAGGCAGCCGTAGCGGCGGTTGATTTCAAGGAAATCATAGGCTTGCAGGATCATGTAGTTGAATTCGAGGAAGGAGAGCGATTGCTCCCGGTCCAGCCGCGACTTCACGCTTTCAAAGGACAGCATCCGGTTGACCGAGAAATGCCGCCCGATGTCGCGCAGGAAATCGAGATAGTTCAGCCCGTCCAGCCATTCGGCATTGTTGAGCATGATCGCATCGGTCGCCCCCTCGCCGTAGCTGAGGTATCTGGCGAAGACCTTCTTCAGGCCCGCGATATTCTCGTTGATCTTTTCGGGGGTCAGCAGCGGCCTTTCCTCGGCGCGGAAGGAGGGGTCGCCCACCTTGGTCGTCCCGCCGCCCATGAGCGTGATCGGCTTGCCGCCGCATTTCTGCAGCCACCGCAGCACCATGATGTTCATCAGATGCCCGACATGCAGCGATGCCGCCGTGGCGTCATAGCCGATATAGGCCGGCACGACCCCCTTCACCAGAGCCTCGTCAAGCGCCTGATAATCCGTGCAATCGGCCACGAAGCCGCGCTCGAACATCACGCGCAGGAAATCGGATTTCGGATGGTAGGTCATGCTCTGCCTATGCTTTAAGGTGCTGTGGGTATATCGGGGCGGGGAGCCGAGTTAAAGATGCAGAAAGCCGGGGCGATCTGGGCTTTGGGGGCGATGTCCGGCACCTCGCTCGACGGGGTGGATGCGGCGATGCTCCGCAGCGACGGGGAGACGATTGCCGAATTCGGACCATCCGCCTACCGGCCCTATACCGAGGACGAGCGGGCGGTGATCCGCGCCGGTCTTGGCCGCTGGCCGGGGGAGGCGGGCGTGCAGGCGGCGGCGGAGGTGGTGGAGACCGCCCATGCCGAGGTGCTGGCGCGCTTTACCGGGGTGGATCTGGTGGGCTTCCACGGCCAGACCCTTGCCCATGAGCCGCGCGGGCGCGGCACCCATCAGGCCGGAAACGGCGCTGTTCTGGCAGAGGTTCTTGGCCTGCCGGTTGTCTGGGATTTCCGCTCTTCCGACGTGGCTCTGGGCGGGCAGGGCGCGCCCCTGGCGCCGTTCTTCCACTTCGCCTGCGCGAAATGGATCGGGGCGAGCGAGCCTCTGGCCTTTCTGAACATGGGCGGGGTCGGCAATCTCACCTGGGTCGATCCGCGCCGGCCGGGGCCGGAGGCGCCGGGCGCGCTGCTGGCCTTCGACACCGGGCCGGCCAATGCGCCGGTCAATGACCTCATGCAGGTGCGGCTTGGGCTTTCGCAGGACGAGGGGGGGGCTCTGGCGGCATCTGGCAAGGTGGAGGAAGGTTTGGTGCGCGAGTTCCTGAAGCTTCCCTATTTCTTCAAGATGCCGCCGAAGTCACTGGATCGCAACGACTTTCAGAAGTTCATCCGCAAGACGCACAGGCTTTGCAATGCCGATGCGGCGGCGACGCTGACGGCGATTGCCGCCGCATCGGTTGCCAAAGGGGCGGAGCATTTCCCCGCGCCGGTTTCGCAGGTGCTGGTCACGGGCGGCGGGCGGCACAATGCGGCGCTGATGGCGGAGTTGAGATCGCGTCTCAATATCCCCGTGGAACCCGTTGAATCCGTTGGTTTGAATGGCGACATGCTGGAGGCGCAGGCTTTCGCCTATCTGGCGATCCGGGTGGCGCGGGGGCTGCCGACCTCCTGTCCCGCGACGACCGGGGTTCCGGCGGCGGTCGGGGGCGGGCAGATCAGCCGTCCGGGGTGAGTTGGGCGGGATGGGCAATCTGCCCATCCCGATCCCCGATCACAACCGCCCCAAGCGCTCCGTCAGCAGGTCGAAGAACCCCTGGGCATCCACCCCGCCGATGAAAAGCGCATTGGCCGGGCGCTGCGTCACACCCCACCAGTCGGCGACGGTCATGCCGAGCGTCAGCTCCGACTGCAATTCGATCTCGACATTGATCCTGCGGCCGGTGAACAGTTCCGGCTTCAGCAGATAGGCCACCACGGTCGGATCATGCAGCGGCCCGCCGTCGCTGCCGTATTTCTCCACATCGAAGCGCTCGAAGAAATCGGCCCATTCGGCGGCCACCCGCCCGACCTCGGTGCCGAGGCCACGGATCGCCTCGACCCTTGCGCGCGTGGTCAGGACCTTGTGGGTCACATCCAGCGGCATCACCACCAGCGGAATCCCGGATTTGAACACGATATCCGCCGCTTCCGGGTCGACATAGATGTTGAACTCCGCCGCCGGGGTGATGTTGCCGACCTCGAAATAGGCGCCGCCCATCAGCACGATTTCCTGCACGCGCTGCACCACGTCGGGGGCCTGCAGGAAGGCCTGCGCGATATTGGTCAGCGGCCCGAGCGGGCAGAGCGTGACCGTCCCCGCCGGCTCCGCCCGCAGCACCTCGATCAGGAAATCGACGGCGTGCTGCGCTTGCAGCGGCATGGTCGGCTCGGCCAGTTCCGGCCCGTCGAGCCCGGTCTTGCCATGGACATGCTCCGCCGTCACCAGATCACGCTTCAAGGGTTCGGCGCAGCCGGCGAAGACCTTGATGTCAGGCCGCCCGGCCAGCTCGCAGATGATCCGCGCGTTCCGCTCCGTCCAGTTCAGCGGCACATTGCCCGCGACGGCGGTGATGCCCAGCACTTCCAGCTCCGGAGAGGCGAGGGCGAGCAGGATCGCAAAGGCGTCGTCCTGTCCGGGATCGGTGTCGATGATGATCTTGCGTGGCATCTGGTCCTCCATCTTCGGCTCCAGACAAGCCGAAGGCGCGCGGGAAGTCCATGGTCAGACTGAGACCTGCACCAGAGCCTGCCCGTTGCGCTGATGCCGGGCGGCGAGCCTGCGGCCCTGCCGCCCGCCGAGAAGCGGGCGCGCCGCAACCGGGGCAGGCTCCGCCTCCGCCAGTTCGGGGAAGAGCCCGAAAATCTCCGCCCGCGCCGCCTCCGGCAGGCTCCGCAACGCCTGCGCCCCTGGCAACAGCGATTCGGTCGCGGCCCCCTCGGCAAAAACCAGTTGATGCGCCTCGCAGAGGAAATGGACATAGGTGACCCGCCGGCAGGCCTCCTCCACGCGGATTCCCGGCAGGCCGACGAGATGTTTCGCGGCCACCAGTGCCTCATCCGCCCCGGTCATCCGTCGGCTGACGGAGGAGGAGACCAGCATCCTGTGTTGCGGAGAAACGCGCAGGTCGCGTTCCGGCAGACCCGCGCCGAGCGCCCCGGCCGCGATCCGCACCGGCCGCAGCTCCGGGTGACGGGTGAGATCCTCGGGGCCAAGCCGGCGGATGCCGACCCAATGCAGGATCTGGTCGCCGTTGTCCTGGGTGCGGACCCGCCCGCCCGGCCGCAGGCGTTCCACGGCGATCCGGCCCTCCGGCGTGTCGATTTCGGTGCCGGCGACAAAGCACGGCACCCCGCCGGCCAGATCGCCGTACAGCGCCTGACCGCGCCAGTTGCCGTTGGTGAAGGTAAAGCTGTCGCCGGGGGATACCGGAATGTCGAAGGCGTAATAATACGGCCCGGCTTGTCCGCCGCCCCAGTCATCATGGAAATTCGCGGGATCGGTGCCGTTGTAGACCCGGATCATGTAGGCGGTGCCGCTCTGCCCGGTCGTCGCATTGTAGAGATCGAACTTGTAGACCGACTGGACGATATGCCCGGCCACCCCCATCCCGTCGAGATCGGCGGCCATGAGCTGGGATGTCCCGTCGAACGTCTCGTAATCGGTCTGGTAGTCGGAATGGCTCTGCCCGTCTTCGCTGGCTTCATCGTCGAAGATGCCGTCGTCATCGGTGACCGACATCACCCTCGGCGCGGCAGAGAAGGAATAGGTTCCTTCCGAGAACGCCGAGGGATCGAGGCCGATATCGGCGTTGGAGATCACGTTGAAGCTGTAGGTCGGCATGGCACATCCCCCGTTCCGGCGGCGCGGATCCGGTCACACTCGCTATCGAATCGGCGCGTCCTTTCAGACTGGTCCGAGAGCGCGGCAGGAACGGGGAGGGATGACGGCAGAAGCGGGAAAGAAAAAAGGCGCCCCGCGGGGCGCCTTTTCCGGTTCAGATCGCGGGATGCATCAGCCGTCGAAATTGACTTCCTCGATCAGTTTCAGCGCATCGGGGCGCAGCTTGGCCAGGTCCGACAGGCTCAGACTGTCCGGGGTGAACTCGCCCCAGCTCTTGACCAGCTCCGAACGTTCCACGCCCGGCTCCACCGGGAATTCGTTGTTGGTTTCGGCATAGAGGCGCTGCGCCTCGTCGGAAGAGAGCCATTCCATCAGCTTCAGCGCCGCCTCGCGGTTGGGTGCGGCCTTGGTCATGGCGACGCCCGAGATGTTCATATGGGTGCCGCCGCCCTCGAAGACCGGGAAGACGATGCGGACGGAGTTTGCCCAATCCTTCTGCTCCGGATCGGCGAGCATCTGGCCCATGTAATAGGTGTTGCCGATGGCGATGTCACATTCGCCGGCCCAGATCGCCTTGACCTGATCGCGGTCGCCGCCATCGGGTTTGCGGGCGAGATTGGCCTTCAGCCCTTCGAGCCAGGTCTTGGTATATTCCGCGCCGTGATGGGCCAGCACCGCCGAGGTCAGCGCGACGTTGTAGTCGTTGAGCCCGGAGCGGGTGCAGATCTTGCCCTTCCATTTCGGATCGGCGAGGTCCTCATAGGTGGTCACGGCGCCATCGGCCACGCGATCCTTGCTCGCATAGACGATGCGGGCGCGGGTGGTCAGGCCGAACCACTGGTTGCCGGCATCGCGGAATTCCGCCGGGATATTGGCTTCGAGCACCGGCGAGGTGACGGGCTGGGTCACGCCGGCATCGACCACCTGGATCAGCCGGGCGATGTCCACGGTCATCACGAGATCGGCGGGAGAGCGGTCGCCCTCGGCCACCAGGCGCTCCGACATACCCTTGTCCACGAAGGCGACATTGGTGGTGATGCCGGTTTCCTTGGTGAAGGCGTCGAGCAGCGGCTGGATCAGTTCGGGCTGCCGGTGGGAATAGATGTTCACCTCTTCGGCAAAGGCCGGAAGGGCCACCGAGGCGAGGGCGAGGGCGAAAAAGTTGAGACGCATCTTCTGTGCTCCTTTTTGGTCATCGAATGGCAGCTATAAAGATGAGTCTTTTACTCAGGTCAACAGGACTGTGCCGGGCAGACCGATTCCGGGCGATATGTCGCAAGGGGTTGAAACCCGGATGCGAAGCATTAAGGCGGCCGGAAGGAGCCCTTTCCGATGCCCTGCGATACCGCCTTCCACCCGCCGGGGCAGGGATCTGCTCGGGGCAACTGTTCTGCCGGGTCATCCCCCGCCGCCTCACGAGAGGGAGGGCAGGACCGGACGGCAAGGCTCTGGCAGCTTGCGCCAAGGGGGGCCGCCGCTCAAAGCCGCCGCCCTCCCGTTCCCGCAAAGACCAAGCACAATCGGACCCGAGGTGGCAGCCCATGCGGAGCGTCGCCCTTTCCCCTTTCATCCTGCCTCAAATATCCTGTGGGGTTAGCCCCGCGTTCGGGGGACCGGCGGCATGACGGAGGGGAGCGAAACCCCTCCGGGGCCGCGGCGGGGCGGAACATCGGCCAAATCTCGATCGCCTCTTCAGGGGTGGCAGGGAGACCACATGAGGCCTGCCCCTCCGCCATTGGGCAGGGCGCCCAACCCCCACGACCAGGGCATAGGCTGGCTCGGGGTCAGGCGGAAGGGTTTGAACTCCCGCCTATCCCCGCGACCCAGGGCATAAGCGCGCGCCTCCGGTCGGTCGGGAAACGGCATTGCCCGCTTCTCAGCGCCTCGCCGCCTTCTCCTCCGCCTTGGCGCGGTTCCAGAGCGCGTCCATCTCGGCCAGATCGCTGTCCTTCGGGGTCTTGCCCGCCTCGGCCAGCCAATCCTCGATCCGCCCGAAACGGCGGGTGAATTTGGCATTGGCGGCGCGCAGGGCGGCTTCGGGGTCCACCTTCAGATGGCGGGCGAGATTGGCCATGACGAAGAGCAGGTCGCCGAATTCCTCCGTCACCTCCGCTTCCGTCATCTGATCGCGCGCCTCGACCAGTTCCGCCGCTTCCTCGGCGATCTTGTCCACCACCTCGGCGGTCGAGGGCCAGTCGAAGCCGACCCGTGCGGCACGGTTTTGCAGCTTCACCGCCCGCGTCAGCCCCGGCAGGCCGAGCGCCACCCCATCGAGCACCCGCGCCGGCGCTTTCGCCCCGCGCTCGGCCGCCTTGATCTTCTCCCAGTCCGCGGTCTGCTGCTCCGGCGTCTTGTCGCGGCTTTCCGTGCCGAAGACATGGGGATGGCGGGCGACCATCTTGTCGGCAATCGCCTTCACCACATCGTCGAAGCCGAACATCCCCGCGTCTTCGGCCATCTGCGCGTGGTAGACGGTCTGGAAGAGCAGATCGCCCAACTCCCCCGGCAGTTCCGCCCAGGCCTGCCGCTCGATCGCATCGGCGACCTCATGGGCCTCCTCGATCGTATAGGGGGCGATGGTGGCAAAGTTCTGCGCGATGTCCCAGGGGCAGCCCGAATCCGGGTCGCGCAGACGCCGCATGATCTCCAGAAGGCGCGGCATCCCGCCCTGCGGGTCGCGCACCAGAATGTCGGAAGCTGCGTCAGAATGGGGCAGGGGCATTGCCGATCCCTCGCTTTTCAGATTTGATCAAAGGGCAAAACAGGAGTCCGCCATGCCCGTCCTCAACCGTATCGCCGCTTATGCCGAGGAAATGAAGGGCTGGCGTCGTCATCTGCACGCCCATCCCGAACTGGCTTTCGATTGCCACGGGACTGCGGCCTGGATCGTGGAGCGCCTGCAGGAGATCGGCGTGGACGAGATCCACCCCGGCATTGCCAAGACCGGGATCGTGGCGATCATCAACGGCCGGGGCGAGGGGCCGACCATCGGTCTGCGCGCCGATATGGATGCGCTGCCGATCGAGGAGATCACCGGGGCGGAATATGCCTCCACCATCCCCGGCAAGATGCACGCCTGCGGCCATGACGGCCATGTGACCATGCTGCTTGGCGCCGCGAAATATCTGGCCGAGACGCGGAATTTCGCGGGCCGGGTCGCGCTGCTCTTCCAGCCGGCGGAGGAGGATGGCGGCGGCGGTCAGGTCATGGTGCAGGAAGGGGTGATGGACCGTTTTGCGATCCAGCAGGTCTACGGCATCCACAACGCGCCGAACATTCCCTTCGGCCATTTCCTGACCACCCCCGATGCGCTGATGGCCTCTGTCGATACGGCCTTCGTCTACATCACCGGCAAGGGCGGCCATGGCGCTACGCCGCATGAATGTGTGGACCCGGTGGTGGCGGTGGTCGGCATGGTCTCGGCCATCCAGACGATCATCCCCCGCAATGTCTATGCGCTTGACGAGGCGGTGGTCTCGGTGACGCAGATCCACACCGGCACGGCCTCCAACATCATCCCGGAGGAGGCGATGTTCTGCGCCACCATCCGCTGCTTCAAGCCCGATGTGCGGGCGCTCCTGAAAAAGCGGTTCTTCGAGATCGTGGAGGGTCATGCGGCGGCCTATGGGGTCAAGGCGCGGATCGACTATGACTGGGGCTATCCCGCGACGATCAACCACCCCGAGAATGCCGCCTTCGCCGCCGAGGTCGCCCGCGAGATTTCCGGCGAGGCGGCGGTGAACGGCAATTCCGTGCGCGAGATGGGGTCGGAGGATTTCTCCTACATGCTCGAAGCGCGTCCGGGGGCCTATCTCTTCCTCGGCACCGGGCCGGGGGCGGGGCTGCATCATGCCGCCTATGATTTCAACGACGAGGCGGCGCCGGTGGGCGCGAGCTTCTTTGCAAGGCTGGTGGAGCGGGCGCAGCCCTTGGGGTGAGGTTCCCGGGGGGGCTGGGGTTACACCCCCTCCCTCTCCTCCGCACGGGGGCAGGCGCCTTTGTCGTATTACTTGCTCCATTGGAAGACCGGGGCTCCCGAACCCTCCCTCGGGCGGATCAGAAAACGCATCGCGTTTTCCCGCCCGTTTGGGGCAGCCGGATCGGGGCCGCCCGACCCACGCGACCGGAAAGGCCGGCTCCCGCCCCGGTGGGGGCGAAGCCCCCGCCCTCCGGGGGGCGGGGGCTGGCCGGCGGCCTTTGGGGCCACCGGCGGAAGGCAGACGCCGTGCCGCATGGCAGGGGCGATGGCCCCCGCCAATGACGCCTCGTCAGGGCGGGAGCCAACCAAATCCGCTGGGAACATCAGGGCGACCCTGACGGCTTTGCCCCTCGACAGACCAAGGGCGCTTCCCTCCCCCTTCGTGGGCTGCGCCGGAGCGGGCCGCAAAGCCCCCATCACATCTCCTCGCCCCGCCCCCAATCCCCTTGCCAGAGCCGCCGCGCCGCGCCACCCTCGCGCCAGCATGGGAGATTGATATGCGCCTCACCCTTCTTTTCTGTCTTTTCGCCAGCCCCGCCCTCGCCGATGATTTCATTTCCTTCCACTCCCCCTCCGGCAACATCCAATGCGCCATGTTCACCGGCGATTATGCCGGGGTGCGCTGCGACATGTCGGAGCTGACCCAAAGCTACGCGAAGCCCCCTGCCGACTGCGAATTCGACTGGGGATCGAGCTTTGCCGTCGACACCACGGGCAAGGGTTATCTCGCCTGCGTGTCGGATGCGGTCGCCAACGACGACGGGATGGAACTCGGCTATGGCCGCTCCGTCACTCTGGGCGATTTCACCTGCACCTCCGAGAAGAGCGGCATGACCTGCCGCAACGCCGAAGGCCATGGGTTCAGCCTTTCCAAGGCGAAGCAGAAGGTCTTTTGATCAAATTCCTCTGGCCTTTGCCGGCCTATCCGCTATGGTCGGCTCCAGCCTATTGACTGGAGATTCAAAATGACGGCCTCCGCCCCCCATCCCGCAACCCTCCGCAATGAAGACCTGTGGGAGATGGACCGCGCCCATGCGCTCCACCCCTGGACGAACTTCGGACCCTTCGAGGAAAAGGGCGCGCTCGTCATCACCCAGGGGGAGGGGTGCCATCTCTGGGATGCTGCGGGACGCAGGTATTTCGATGCGGTCGGCGGGCTCTGGTGTACCAATATCGGCCTCGGTCGCCGGGAAATGGCGGATGCCATCGCCGATCAGGCGATGAAACTCGCCTTCTCCAACACCTTCGTCGACATGACCAACGACCCCGCCGCACGGCTTGCGGCCAAGCTGGCCGAACTCGCGCCCGGCGATCTGACCCGCGTGCATTTCACCACCGGCGGCTCCACCGCAGTCGATACGGCGGTGCGGATGGTCGGCTATTACCACCATGCCCGCGGCAATCCGCTGAAAACCGGGATCGTGGCGCGCGACCATTCCTATCACGGCTCCACCTACCTGACCCAATCGGTCGGCAAGCGTCCCGGCGACCGGGTGGAGGAGTTCCGCTACAAGACCGAGGGTATCCATCACCTCTCCTGCCCGAACCCCTACCGCCGCCCGGACTGGATGAGCGAGGCGCAGTTCTGCGACCATCTCGTCGCGGAATTCGAGGCGCTGATCGCCCGTGTCGGGGCGGATCATATCGGCGGCTTCATCGCCGAGCCGATCCAGGCCTCGGGCGGCATCATCATCCCGCCCGAAGGCTACCTGCGCCGCATGTGGGAGATCTGTCAGCGCCATGACATCCTCTTCATCGCCGACGAGGTGGTGACGGCCTTCGGGCGCCTCGGCCACTGGTTCGCCAGCCTTGCCGAATTCGGCGTGCAGCCCGACATGATCTGCACCGCCAAGGGCCTGACCTCCGGCTATGTGCCGCTGGGTGCGGTGATCTTTTCCGCCCGCATCTGGGATGCGATGGCGGAGGGCGGGCAGCGCTGGTTCACCTCGGGCCTGACCTATTCGGGCCATCCGGTGTCCTGCGCGGCGGCGCTGAAGAACATCGAGATCATGGAGCGCGAGGATCTTCTGGCCCATGCCAGCCGGATCGGCAGCTACTTCCAGTCGCGCCTGAAGGGGCTGGAGGCGCTGCCGCTCGTCGGCAATGTCCGCGGCCGCGGCCTGATGCTCTGCGTCGAGAATGTCGCCGACAAGGCCGCGAAGACCCTGCTGCCGGACGAGGCCAACGAGAGCAAGCGCATCTCGGATGTGGCGGAGGAACTGGGGCTGATCGTGCGGCCGATCGGACATCTGAACGTCATGTCGCCGCCGCTGATCCTGACCGAAGGCGATGTGGATTTCATCGCGGTGACTTTGGAACAGGCGATTGTGCGCGTGACGGATGATCTTGTCCGCGAAGGTTACCGGATCGGCTGACGCCGCCCTTGCCATCGGGGCCGGGAGCGGCCTTGATGGCGAAAAGGGGGGGGGACGATGAAGCTTTTCCAGTGCCAGAGTTGCGGGCAGGTCCTGCATTTCGAGAACACCGCCTGCCTGCGCTGCGGGCGCACCGTGGGCTATCTGCCAGAGGCGGACCGGATGGTGGCGGTGGAGCCTGCCGGGACCGATTGGCAGGTGGCGGGGGAGGCGGCGCAGGGCCGCTTCTGCCGCAACTGGGAGCTTTCGGCCTGCAACTGGCTCCTGCCCGCAGGGGAGCCGGGGGAGTATTGCGCCGCCTGCCGCCACAACAGCCTGATCCCCGACCTCTCGGCGCCCGAGAACCATGCCCGCTGGCAGAAGATCGAGGCGGCCAAGCGCCGGTTGCTTTACAGCCTGCGCCATCTCGGCCTGCCCCTTCCGGAACCGGGCAGCGGGGCGGCCGAGCCATTGGTCTTCGACTTTCTCGCCGATCAGCCCGGCGGCGGGCCGGCGGTGATGACCGGCCATGCCGGCGGGGTGGTCACCCTCGCCCTGACCGAGGCCGATGACGCGCAGCGCGAAAGCCGCCGCACCGGGCTTGGCGAGCCGTATCGCACGCTTCTGGGGCATTTCCGCCATGAGATCGGCCATTTCTACTGGGACGTGCTGGTGCGCGACGGCGGGCAGGTGGACGCCTTCCGGGCGCTTTTCGGCGATGAGAGTGCCGATTACGCCGCCGCCCTCGACCGTCATTACCGGGAGGGCGCCCCGGCAGGCTGGCAGGACAGCCATGTCTCCGCCTATGCGACCATGCACCCCTGGGAGGATTGGGCCGAGACCTGGGCGCATTACCTGCACATGACCGATACGCTGGAAACCGCGGCGGCGCTTGGAATGGTGGTCGATCCGGAGCGCAGCGGGCAGGGGGAGTTGCTGGCCCTGCCGCTGAAAGGCCCGGTGCCGGAGGCGCCGATGGAGGCGCTGCTGGCGGCCTGGCTGCCGCTGACGGTCGCGCTCAACACGCTCAACCGGGCCATGGGGCAGCAGGACCTTTACCCCTTCACGCTGGCCGGGCCGGTGCAGGCCAAGCTCGGCTTCATCCATGACCTGATCCGGGGACGGCGGGGGCTGGGGGCGGAGCCTCCGGCGGGGATATTTGAGCCAGTATGAAAGGGCCGAAGCCTGGGCCTTTGGCAGGCCGGGGCCTCCGGCGGGGATATTTGGGGCAAGATGAAAGGGGGCGGAGTTGACAGGGCGGCGCGGCTCTGGTTCCGTTTCCGTACCGGATCAGCGGCGTCTCCGGGCCATTGCGGCGAAGGATAGCGCGATTTTTCCCGATGAGTGTGCCATGGCCCTCGAAGATGCCAAATCCGAAGTCGATACCGCTTTCACCCGCAAAGGGCTGCGAGGCTATGCTTTCGAGAACGCCTTCGGCGGCGCCACCAGCTTTCTGCGCCGGACCTACACCAAGGATCTGACCGGGGTGGATCTGGCCATCACCGGCGTTCCCTTCGATCAGGCGGTGACGCACCGCACCGGCACCCGTTTCGGGCCGCGCGCGATCCGCGAGGCGTCGAGCCTTCAGCCCTATGATCCGCCCTATGGCTGGCCGACCAATCCGCTGGAGGAGATGGCGGTGATCGACTATGGCGATCTCGCGTTCGATTACGCCAAGGTCTCGGACTTTCCGGCGGCGCTGACCGCCCATATCCGCACCATCCTTGCGGCCGGGGCGGGGACCATCACGCTCGGCGGCGATCATTACATCACCTTCCCGATCCTGAAGGCCTATGCCGAGAAGTTCGGCCCGCTGGGCGTCATCCATTTCGATGCCCATTCGGACCTCTGGCCCGACGACGACCTGAGCCGGATCGACCATGGCACCATGCTTTACAAGGCGGTGAAGACCGGGCTCGTCGATCCCGGACGCTCGGTCCAGATCGGCATCCGCACCACGACGGAAGATTATCTCGGCGTTCATGTCATCGACGCGCGCGAGGTGCATGAGAAGGGCGTGGCGGCGGCGGTTGCGAAGGCGAAGGACATCGTGGGCGACGATCCCTGCTATGTGACCTTCGACATCGACTGTCTCGACCCCTCGGCGGCGCCCGGCACCGGCACGCCGGTCTGGGGGGGACTTCACGCCTGGCAGGCGGCGGCGGCCCTGCGCGATCTGGCCGGGATCAACATGGTCGGCGGCGATATCGTCGAGGTCTCGCCGCCCTATGACACCACCGGGGCCACGGCCATTGCCGGGGCGCATGTCGCCTATGAGCTGATCTGCCTTTACCACTGGGCGAAAACGCAGCGCTGAGCCGCCATTGCCCCCGCTGCGCCCTGCGGCGGGGGCCTGCCCTAGCCTGACCCAAGCCTGACACAGAACGTGATCGGCGCCTCCCGTTCCGAAACTGCCCGGATTTTCGGCTGAAAACCGCAGTTTGCGCCGATTTGTCGCAGGCGTCTGTCTGAAAAGCCGCCGGCTTGCCGATCCCCACCCGAAGGGGTGGCGGATCTTCGCTCACGAATATTTCAGTTTGTTGATCTTTCCTGCGGACTGGGGAATGTCCGCCGGGCCGCCCCGGTTCCCTTGGCCTTGCCATGGCAAAGCGGGCAGGGGCGGCAAAAAAGACGCAAACAAGAAACGACCCGGGACATCGGCATGGCTCTTTCCTTCCGCAGGCTCTCCGCCTGGACACGCATGACGGCTGCCTTTGCCGCTGTGGCATTCTGCACCGCCTGCGCGGGAACCTCTCCGGAGATCACGCGGCTCTCCTCCGATCCGGACATGATCGCGCCGGGCCTCAACCCGCATTTCGTCGCCGAAGCGGTGAGCAATGCCAAGGCCAAGCGCGCCAAGGGCCAGAAGGTCTGGTGCGTTCCCTTTGCCCGCGACGCGAGCGGGGTCGAGATCAAGGGCAATGCCGGAACCTGGTGGGATCAGGCCAAGGGCAAGTTCGCCCGTGGCAACGAGCCGGTTCTCGGCTCCGTCATGGCGTTCAGCGCGACCCGGAAACTGCCCAAGGGTCATGTCGCCGTGGTCTCCAGCATCGTGTCGGACCGCGAGATCCTGATCGACCATGCCAACTGGAAGCCGAGCCAGATCTCGCTCGGCATGACGGTGATCGACGTGTCGGCCAAGAACGACTGGTCGGTGGTGAAGGTGGAAAGCCAGCCCGGCACCCTTGGCCGCGCCTATCCGGTGGATGGCTTCATCTGGCTGGCTTCGGCGCGCTGACGCCCCCTTGACCAAAGCCGCGCGGAGCGCCAAACCGCGCGCATGGTTCCCTTGGACAAACTCGCCCAGATCACCCAGCGTTTCGAGTTCCTCGAAGCGCGGCTGAACGCCGGCGCCAGCCCCGCCGAAATCGCCCAGCTTTCCCGCGAATATTCCGACCTGAAGCCGGTCGCCGAGGAGATCGCCGCCTATCGCCGCGCGCTCGACGATCTTGCCGAGGCGGAGGCGATGCTCTCCGATCCCGAGATGAAGGCGCTTGCCGAGGAGGAGATCCCCCGTCTGCGCGCCCGCATCCCGGAAATGGAGAGCCGCCTGCGGGTGGCGCTTCTGCCGAAGGATGCCGCCGATGCCCGGCCCGCGATCCTCGAAATCCGGCCCGGCACCGGGGGCGACGAGGCGGCCCTTTTCGCCGCCGATCTTCTGCGGATGTATCAGCGTTACGCCGAAGCGCAGGGCTGGAGCTTCGAGATCCTCGAACAGCAGGACAGCGATCTTGGCGGCATCAAGGAGGTCTCGGCCCATATCGCGGGCGAAGGGGTCTTCTCGAAGCTGAAGTTCGAATCCGGCGTCCACCGGGTGCAGCGCGTGCCGGAGACCGAGGCGCAGGGCCGCATCCATACCTCTGCCGCGACCGTGGCGGTGCTGCCAGAGGCGGAGGAGGTCGATCTGGTGATCCCGGCCTCCGACATCCGCATCGACACGATGCGCGCGTCGGGGGCGGGGGGGCAGCACGTCAACACCACCGATTCCGCCGTGCGGATCACCCACCTGCCGACCGGGATCATCGTGACCTCCGCGCAGAAATCCCAGCACCGGAACCGCGAGATGGCGATGCAGGTGCTGCGCGCGCGGCTTTACGATCTGGAACGGGCGCGGGTGGATGGAGAGCGGGCCGCGGACCGCAAGGCGCAGGTCGGCTCCGGCGACCGCTCCGAGCGCATCCGCACCTACAACTTCCCGCAGGGGCGCATGACCGATCACCGCATCAACCTGACGCTTTACGCGCTCGACCGGATCATGGCGGGCGATCTGGGCGAGGTGGTGCAGGCGCTCGTCGCCCATGATCAGGCCGGGAAGCTGGCCGAGATGGAGCAATGAGCGGTCCCGCGCCCCACGTTCCGGCCGGGGAGGGAGGCAGGGGCGAAGGCGGTCCGGTGACCGGAAATGAGGCCCTGCGTGCCGCTCTTCCCGCCCTGCGCGCCGCCGGGGTGGAGGAACCCGCCCGCGATGCCCGCCATCTGCTCGCCCATGCCCTTGGCCTGCCGCTCGACCGGCTGACGCTGCATCTTGCGGACCCGCTGAGCGTGGCGCAGCAGCAGGCCTTCACCACGGCAATCGCCGCCCGCGCCAGACGCCGGCCCGTCGCCCAGATCACCGGCCAGCGGCTGTTCTGGGGGCGCAGCTTCCGGGTGACGCCCGACACGCTCGATCCGCGCCCGGACACCGAGGTGCTGATCGAAGCCGCCCTTGCCGCGCCCTTTGACCGGGTGCTGGACATCGGCACCGGCACCGGCTGCATCCTGCTGACGCTTCTTGCCGAGCGCCCGGAGGCGCAGGGCCTCGGTACCGACATTTCCCCCGCCGCCCTTGCGGTGGCCGAGGGCAATGCGAAGACCCTTGACCTGACCGCCCGCGCGGCCTTCCAGCAGGCAAACTGGCTGGACGGTGTTCAGGGACGCTACGATCTCATCGTCTCGAACCCGCCCTATATCGCGCAGGACGAAATGGCGGGTCTCGCCGCCGAAGTCCGCGATCACGAACCGCATCTGGCGCTGACCGACGGCGCGGACGGGCTGACCGCCTATCGCGCCCTTGTCCGCGCGGCGCCCGCGGCCCTTCTGCCGGGCGGGCGGCTGATCTTCGAGATCGGGCCGACGCAGGGGCAGGCGGTGGCAGGTCTCCTCGCCATGGCGCAGATGACCGACATCCGCGTCCTGCCCGACATGGATGGCCGCGACCGCGTGGTCATTGCGACCGCCCCCGGCTGAGGCGAAGCGTCGCTGCGACCGCGATATTCCGGCCCTTTCCCCGGAAATCCCCAGAAATCCCTTGTCAGCCCGTCCCGGCTGTGATTAACCCGAAAAGCGCGTGGGGCAGGGCCTTAGCCCCCCCGCCTGCACCAAGCCATTCACCGCTCGCTTTTCATTCCGCGCCACAGGCGCAAGCAGCAGGTCAAAGCCAGTATATCTGGATCAAAGGACAAGATGCGCTCTTCCAAGTCCCGCTCGCGCTCCAAAGCGAACCGCCCGCGCACCCTCGGCAACATCATCAACCGCGTGTTCGACAGCTCCGGCCCCGAAGGCAAGGTGCGCGGCACACCGCAGCAGATCATCGAGAAATATCAGATGCTCGCACGCGATGCCCAATTGTCGAACGACCGGGTTGCGGCGGAAAACTTCCTCCAGCACGCCGAGCATTACACCCGCCTTCTGGCCGAAGCGCAGCGCGAGATGGCCGCCGAACAGGAGGCCCGCCAGCAGTTCCAGCAGAACGGCAACGGCAATGGCAACGGCGGCCACCGCGACCGCCAGCAGGGCGAGTATCGCGGCGACCGCGACTATCGCCCCGACTACCGGGCGGAACGCAACGACGGCGCGGAGGGCGAGGCCCCCTACAGTTCGGGCTTCGCCGTGGTGGATGAGGATGAGCAGCCGGTGCTCGTCGACCTGCCCGAAGGCGGCCGTCCGGCACAGCGCCGGGACGAGAACCGCAACGATCAGTCCCGCAGCGACCAATCGCGCAACGGGCAGCAGCAGAACCGCCGCTCCGAAAATCGCGGTGAGAACCGCAACGAGAACCGTGGTGAAAACCGCCGCGAGGACCGTCCGCGCGACCAGCAGCAACGCCCGCCCCGTCCCGACAACCGCGGAGAGAACCGCTCCGAAAATCGTCCCGACACGCGCGGCGAGCCGCGGACAGAGACCCGTCCCGCCGCCGAGCCCGCCCCGCAGCCCCCCGTGGTAGAGGCTGCCCCGGAACTGCCGCGCTTCGAATCCCCCGCCGCCCTTGTTGCCCAGGTCGAGGCGCAGGCCGAAGCCAAGGTGGAACGCCCCTCCACGCCGAAGGCACCGCGCGCCCCGAAAGCCGCCGCCACCGCGGAAGAGGCCGCGCCAAAGCCCCGCGCGCCACGCGCCCGCAAGAAGCCCGAAGCCGCGGCGGAGGCCGTCTCCGAAACCGGCGCTGACACCGCAGAATGATCCAGAAGGCCCGCGCAACCCGCGGGCCTTTTCAATCGCCCTTCACGATCCGGGCGAGGGCGCAGAACCGCTCCAGCGAAATCTCCTCCGCCCGCGCCGTCGGCTCGATCCCCGCCTCAAGCAATTGCGCCTCGACCTGCGGCCCGAGGCCCTTCAGGCTCGACCGCAGCATCTTGCGGCGCTGATTGAAGGCCATCGACGTGATCCGGTTCAGCACCGCCGCATCCGCCGGATAACGCGGCCCGGCGAGCCGGGTCAGATGGACGACCGCCGAATGGACCTTCGGCGCCGGCGTGAAGGCCTCGGGCGGTAGGTGCATGACGATCTTCGCATCGCAGCGCCAGCCGACCAGCAGGGCCAGCCGCCCGTAATGGTCGCTGCGCGGCTTGGCCACGATCCTTTCCGCCACCTCCTTCTGGAACATCAGCGTCAGGCTCTCCCAGAAGGGCGGCCATTGCGCCGGGGTCAGCCAGCGGATCAGCAACTCCGTCCCGACATTGTAGGGCAGGTTGGCCACGATCCGCACCGGCGGGGTCAGATGGCCGAGCACATCGACCTCCATCGCATCGCCGTTGATCACGTCCAGCCGTCCTGGATGCGCCGCCGCGATCTCCTCCAAAGCCGGGATGCAGCGCGGGTCCTTCTCCACCGCCAGCACCCGCCGCGCCCCCTCGGCCAGCAGCCCGCGCGTGAGCCCGCCGGGGCCGGGACCGACCTCCAGCACGTCGCAGGTCGAGAGATCCCCCGCCATCCGCGCGATCTTCGCGGTCAGGTTCAGATCCAGCAGGAAGTTTTGCCCGAGCTGCTTCTTTGCCACCAGATCATGCGCCCGGATCACCTCGCGCAGCGGCGGCAAGCCATCAATGGTTCCCACCCGAAGCCCTTTCATACTGGCTCAAATATCCCCGCCGGAGGCACATGCCCTCACCGCAAGCGCGCCGCCGCCATGCCGCAAGCCATCCGCAACGCCGCGATCAGGCTGTCGGGCCGGGCGATCCCCTTGCCGGCGATGTCGAAGGCGGTGCCGTGATCGGGCGAGGTCCGCACGAAGGGCAGGCCCAGCGTCACATTCACCCCGCCGTCGAAATCCAGCGTCTTGATCGGGATCAGCGCCTGATCGTGGTACATGCAGATCGCCGCATCATAGCCCGCCCGCGCCCGCGCATGGAACATCGTATCGGCCGAGCCCGGCCCCGACACCACCATGCCCCCGGCCCGGAGCCGGTCCAGCACCGGCGCGATGAGGCTGATCTCCTCGATGCCCATCGCCCCGCCCTCGCCGGCATGGGGGTTCAGCCCCGCCACCGCCAGCCGGGGTGCCGCAATGCCGAAATCGCGGCGCAGACCGGCTTCGGTGATCCGCAGCGTTTCTTCCAGAAGCTCCGCCGTCAGTGCCGCCGGCACCTCGGCAATGGCGATGTGGATCGTCACCGGCACCACCCGCAGGCTCTCGCAGGCGAGCATCATCACCACCCGCTCCACCCCCGCCAGAGCCGCCAGAAACTCCGTATGGCCGGGATAGGCGAAATCGGCGCCATCCTTCAGCGCCTTCTTGTGGATGGGGGAGGTGCAGATCGCCCCGGCCTCCCCGCCCCGTACCAGCGTCACCGCCCGCTCGATCACCGCAATGACCGAGGCGGCATTGGCGGGCTCCGCCACGCCCGGCACGTTGGGGGCGGGGAAGTCGTGGCGCAGGACCGGCAGGAGATGCGCCGGCACGCCCGCAGCCTCCTGCGGACGGGAGATTTCGGCAAAGCCGGTTCCGGCGGGAAGATGCCGGGGATCGCCGATCCAGAAGAACGGCACTTCCGCGCCGAGCGCCCGCCGCGCGGCCACGGCCAACTCCGGTCCGACGCCGGCAGGTTCGCCGCAGGTCAGCGCAATGGGGGCAATCGGAGCCGTCATCGTCACGGCTCGCGGATGATGGCTTCCGAGCGCAGCTCTTCGAGATAGATATCCGCCTGTGCCGACAGCCGCTGGTTCAGAAGCTGGAGCCGCACATCCTCGCGGGTGGGCAGATATTCCTTCGGCGCGGTGCGGCTGCACAGCATCAGGAACACCCGCCAGCCGCCGCGGGTCAGGCTGGTGGAGCTTTCCCCGGTATCGAGAAGCGTGAGCGCCGCGGCGATGTCGCCCGGAATCTCGCGCTGCGCCCTGGTGTCGCGCAGCAGCCGGTCGGCGGGCAGGCCCTTGGCCACGTCATAAAGATCGTCGCAGGTGTCGACCCGCGCCCGGATCCTGGCGGCCTCCGCCTCCGAACCTTCGCCGGCGGGGAACAGGAATTGCGCGTAATCGACCACGGTGCCGACATCGCCGCTGACTTTATCCTCGCCAAGCTCGATCATGCGGTAGATCACCACCTCGCCGTCAAGCACCACCGGCGCCGAGATCTGGCCGGGCGTGAGCCGCCGCACCGCCGCCGCCGAAGCTTCGGGCAGGGCGGAAAGCCGTTGCCAATCCCGCACCCCGCCGCGCCCCGCGGTCGGCCCGGAGGAAACCTTGCGGGCCTCTGCGGCGAATTCCGCGTCACTCTTGATCGTCAGCCGCAGCCGCGAGGCCATGGCGAGCGCCGTGCTGCGCTGTTCGGGCGTGGTCTTGATGACGATCTCTGCCAGACGCGCCTTCAGCACCGAGGCGGGTTTGTAATTGGCAAGCGCGCGGTCCACCTCCGCATCGGTGATGGTGGTGATCGGCGCGAACCGCGCCCGCACCACCTCGCGCCAGACCACCCCGGCCTCGACGAAATCCCGGAAGCTTTGCGGTTCGATCCCGGCCTGACCAAGGATTTCAAGCAGTTTGTCGGCGGTCAGATTGGCCCGGCCGGCGAATTCCTCCATCCCGGCCTTCACCGCATCGGGCGGCACCGAGATGCCGAGCCGCTTGGCCTCTTCCATCCGCAGCCGGTCCTCGATCAGCGCCTGAAGCGCCGCCGCACGCAGATCGCCGGGCTGGCGCAGCAGTTGCAGGAACAGCACCCGCTGGTCGAGTTCATAGGCCGAGACGACCCGGTTGTTCACATAGGCAACCGGCGCGAAGGGGCTGGATTGTGCGCCCGCAACCGCCGCCGGAAGCGTCAGCGCCGCCACAAGGGCCGCCCCGCGCAGAAGTCCCCAAAGCCGGTCCGTCATCTCCGCCCGCCGATTTGCCTGCCACATCGTCTGCCGTAGTCCATTTTTTGCCACTTGCCCGAAGGCCGGGGCATTTCCAAAGCGCATCCTCATCTCCGGCACATCCGCGCCGGCCCGGCCGCCGTTCCCCCGCCAAAGCCGAGAAGTTCGACCGAAAGCCCGAAACTTGTCGTCGGGTTCACACTAGTGGAGGACGTGAACCGACGCGAGAGAGAAAGATCGACCGCCAGACATTCGTT
This sequence comes from Paracoccaceae bacterium, assembly GCA_027492585.1. Classification (GTDB taxonomy): domain Bacteria; phylum Pseudomonadota; class Alphaproteobacteria; order Rhodobacterales; family Rhodobacteraceae; genus JAPUEK01. Next base: position 94,305 of record JAPUEK010000001.1, read on the forward strand.
GCGGAAGGTCAGTCCCAGCCCGGCGCGGGAGGCGCGATCGGCTTCGAGATCGTAGCGGTTGGAGAGCTTGGCCGTCCAGGCGTCGGTCAGCGCATAGCTGCCGTCGAAGACCAGTTCCGACGTGTCCGACGGCCGGTTTTCCGCCACATCGGCCACGACATAGACATAGCCCGCCGCCAGATCGTAGCGCGCGCCATCCAGCGTCAGCCGCATCTCGCCCTTGGTCAGACCGAAATCGTCGCCGAGCAGCAGGCGGCTTGCGAGGTTCATCTGACTGCCGAACTGCAACTGGCCCGCCACCAGCCAGTCGGAGTGGATGCCGTCCAGCCCCGAGGCCTTGGTGAACTGGCCCAGATCCTCCAGCCGCACCACCCGGCCCAGCGTCAGCCCCAGCGTCCAGCCTGCCGGATCGTCGCGCAGATAGCTGAGGCCGAGATTGGCCCGCGCTCCGCGCTCCACCGCATCCGACCCCGGAAAGCGGTTCAGGGAAAAGAGATTGCCCTGATCGAATTCGACCAGAACCGAATCCTCGTTCGGCAGGACATCCGGCTCTTCCGGCGACCAGACGAGTTGCACCACCGGCTCGATCACATGGTTGACGCCGCCCTTGCCGGCCTTGACCCAGGGCCAGCGGAGCTCTGCCCCGAAAGCACCGTGGAGGCGGCTGTAGCTGTTCTGGAAGGCGGTATCCTGCCCGATCCGGTAGGCATCGGCCGAAACCTCGCCCAAGATTGCGGCCACCATGCCGTTGTCGAGCGTCCAGTCGCGCCGCCAGTCGGCGCGCAGCGAGATCCGCCCCATGTCGCGCCCGTCGGCGATGCCGTCGCCGTCGCTGTCGAGCGGGTTGTCGGAGCGCCGGTAATGGCTGTGGCTCTGGAACCGCAGCCCGCCTTCGCCACCGAAGGTGCCGAGGGTGAAGCGGCGGTGATAGGTCAGATCGCCGACCAGCGAGGGGATCGTCTCGTTGCTTTCGCCAAAGCGCAGGGTCTGGAAAGTGGTGATCCGGCCGGAGATGTATTCATTGCGCCGGGTGCGGGTGATCTCCACCTCGCTGTGCAGGCGGTCCTGCACCGGATAGCCATAGTCGAGCACATAGGCATCGTCGCTGACAGCCTCGGCATGGAGGTTCAGCCGGAACTCGCGGGGCAGGGCGAAGCCACCGTCGAGTTGCAGGCGCCCGCGGGTCTCGCCGGGGCGCAGGTTGTCGCGCGAGACCGCGCCGGTGACGGTGATCTCGCCGGTGCGGAAGGCCTGACGATAGCGCAGGTCCACGGTCCGCGCGCCCTTGGAGGTGAAATAGGGCGTCACCAGCAGGTCGCGGCTGTCGCCGAGCTTGATGAAGTAAGGCGCCCGGACCCCGGTTCCGAGGTTCGAGGAGGTGGTGAGAGACGGCATCAGGAAGCCGGTGGCGCGCGTCAGGGTCGGGTCGGGCATCCGCAGCCGCGGGATGTAGAAGACCGGCACCCCCGCCAGACGCAGTTGCGCGCTGTCGAAATAGATCTGGCGTTCGGCCTGATCATGCACCACCCGCCGCGCCCGCAGCTCCCAAAGCGGCGTCGGATCGCCGGCGCAGATCTTGCAGGAGGAGGCGACAACCCGCGTCATCGCCGTATAGCGTCCGCCGACCCGCACCACTTCGGAGGCGGCGAGCTGCAACTGCTGGTTCAGCACCACGCGGGCGGACCGCAGGATGCCCTCGGTCAGGTCGGCCGAAAGCTCCGCCTGATCGGCAAGCATCACCGTGCCTTTGCCGTCATCGACGGTGATCGGCCCCTCGATCCGCAACTGGTCGGCGCCCCGGTCATAGGTGACGCGGGAAGCGGTCAGGCGCTGCCCCTTGAAGAAAACCTCGACATGGCCCTCGGCGAGCAGGACATTCTCATCGACGATCCGCAGGCCATCGGCCACCAAAGTCGCCCGGTCCTGCGCCCAGAGGGCGGGGGCGGCAAGCGCCAGCAGGAGCGGGAGAAGAAGAAGGCGAAGCCCGCGCATCAGCCGTCCTCCAGATGGAGAAGCAGGCTCACCGCCAGCAGGGCCGCCGCGACGGGCGGGCTCCATGCCGCGGCGATGATCGGAATCTGGCCATTGTCACCAAGCACTTGCGCGAAGTTCCTCAGAAAAAAGATCGCAAAGCCGCCGGCAAGCGCCAGAAGCACCATCTGCCCGGTCTTGCCGGACCGGGCATGGCGCATGGTGAAGCCCGCAGCCACCAGCACCATTGCCGCCATCAACAGGGGTTGTGCAAGCTCCATCTGCATCCAGACCTGATAGGAGCGCGCCGAAAAGCCCGCCCGCTCCAGATCGCGGATCTGCCGGGGCAGGTTCCAGAAGGAGGTGGCCGAAGGCTCGGCGATGCCGCCGCGGATGCGGTCGCTGGTCAGATCGGTCGGCAGGGTCAGCCCCTCCGGCACCGCCACGGCATCGCGCTCGGGATTGGCCGCGGCCAGATCCCAGCGTTTCGCCCCGGTCAGCCGCCATTGCCCCGGCTCCAGCCGGGCGGAGCGCGCCTCGATCCGCGCGGTGGACAGACCTTCGGGCGAGAAGAGGAAGAAGCTGACGTTTTCCAGTTCCGCCCCGTCGGGGGCCGCGCGGTCGGCGCGGATCACGGTCTGGCCATTGGCATCGCCCTGCCGCATCCACAGCCCCTCGGCCGAGACCGACAGGATCGAGCCGGAGCTGCCCCGCGCATAGGCTGCCGACAGCGCGTCATATTCCTTGGATGTTGCCGCGACGAGCGGGTTCATCACCGCCACTGCCACCAGCCCGATCAGCAGCGCCGCCGTCACGGGTGCGAGCAGGAAGCGCAGCCCCGACCGCCCCGCCGCCCTGACCACCACCAGCTCCGACGAGCGCGCAAGCCCGAGGAAGAGCGCGATCGCCGACAGGATCATGATCAGCGGCAGGATCTGGTACAGGCTCTCCGGCACGTTCAGAAGCGACAGGTAGAAGGCCCGCCCGAAGCTGATGTCGCTGCCCGAATAGCGGCGCAACTGGTCGATCACGTCGATGAGCAGCAGGATGCCCAGAAAGACCGCGAACACGGTCAGGAACGTCATCACGAAGCGCCGCGCGATATAGAGGCTCAGCGTCATGCGGCGGCTCCCTGAGCGGGGGCAGGTGCGGGCGCCCGCCTGAGCCGCTTCGGCCTCTGGGCGATCCAGAGCAGCGTCGCCGCCATCGCCAGACCAAGAAGCGGTGCCGCATAGGTGAAGAGATAGCCCCGCGCCGATTTGAGCGCGAGATCGGTCGAGGCGGAGGACACCGCCTGCACCACGATCAGCAGGATCACCGCCATCAGGATCTGCCGCCAGAGACCGAAGCGGCTGAAGGCCCCGATCAGAAGGCTCGCAAAGCCGATCAGCGCCGCCGCCGTCGCCAGAAGCGGCTGGGAAAAGCGGCTGTGACCATCCAGCAGGAAACTCGCTGCCGACTGGCCGGTTTCGGCCAGCAGCGCCGGGGTCGGATAAAGGAGCTCCCGCGTGGAAAGCTCATTGATCGAGCGCCGCGCGCGGGTGTCGGCGGTGATCAGGCCGGACAGGTCATAGGTGAAATCCTCAAAGCGGGTGACCGCCAGACGGCCCTCTCCCGCCGCGGAGGCCCCGGTCCTGTCCATCGTCTGCACCATGCCGTCGAACATCAGGAGCTTCGGCCCGGCATCGGAGCGCGCGAACAGCGCCTTGCGCGCGGTATAGGTGACGCTTTGCCCGGCGTGGCGGGCATCGGTCAGGAACATGTCCAGAAGCTCTCCCGAGGGCGCCACCTCGCGGATGTAAAGGGTGATGCCGGTGGCCGGGTGGGTGAACTGGCCATCGGTCAGGAAGCGGGAGGTGACGTTCTGGCTGATCTCGGCGGTGCGCTCGGCCAAGGCCGCGCGGCTTGCGGGGACGAGCACATGCATCAGGACCAGCATCATCGCCGCCACGATCAGCCCGAAATAGAGCACCGGGCGCGCCAGCCGGAAGGCGGAAAAGCCGGTGGCCTGCATCACAACGAGCTCGCTTTCCTGCGTCAGCCGGTTGGCGACGAAGACCGCCGCCGCGAAGGCCGAGATCGGCAGGACGAGCCGGATGACATTGGGCAGGGTGAGCATCGAAAACTCAAGGAAGACAAGCGCCGACTGCCCGTCGCCGATCAGCTGGTCGAACAGCCCGACCGCCCGGTTGACCCAATAGACCGCCACCAGCACTAGCGAGAAGAATCCGAAGACCGCAAGCAGTTGCGACAAGAGATATCTGTCAAAGCGCGACACCCGCAAACCTTCCCCGGCCTCATCTGCGCCCCTGCGGGCGATTGCTCGGCGCGACGCTAGCGGAAATCGGCGGCGGGGAAAACTCATATCTGGCCTTCGCCGGCCCCCTTCGCTAGCCTTGCGCGGAACCCTGCGGAACCCGCCGCGGGGGGCCGGGCCTGCCGGCCGCAACCCGCAGCCGGAGCGTTCCATGTCCCATCCCGTCGCCATCACCTTCACCAGCCCCGATCTTGAGGCGCTGCCGGGCTTTGCCGGCCAGCTGGCGCTGATCGCCGAGGGGGAGCGTCCGGCCAGCCCTGCGGCGAAGCGGCTCGACAAGGCGATGCGCGGCGGTCTTGCGCGGGTGCTGGCCAGCGAGGCCTGGGGCAGGCTGAAGCCGGGGGAGGCGCTCGACCTCGCCTTTCCGGCGGGGCTTTCGGCCGAGGGGCTGCGGCTGATCCGCCTGCCGAAGAAGGCGACGGTGGAGGAGGCGCGCAAGGCCGGCTCCGCGGTCGGCCGCGCGCTTGGCGCCAGGGATGTGCTTGTGCTGGCCGAGAGCCATCCGCAGGCGGCCGAGATCTCCTTCGGTCTGGCGCTGCGGGCCTATGATTTCACCCCGCACAAATCCGCACCGCAGCCGGCGAAAGGCGCTGTGGCCATCGCCGTGACCGCTCCCGAGGCGGTCGCCGCCGCCGCCGCCCCGCTGGCGGCGCTTGCCGAGGGGGTCTTCTTCACCCGCGATCTGGTGAACGAGCCGGCCAACATCCTGACCACCCATGATTTCGCCGCCCGCCTCGCCGCCATGCAGGAGCTGGGGCTGGAGGTGGAAATCCTTGAGGAAGAGCAGCTGATGAAGCTCGGCATGGGCGCGCTTCTGGGGGTGGGGCAGGGGTCCGAAAGCCCCTCCAAGGTGGTGGTCATGCAATGGAACGGCGGCGGAGATGAGCCGCCCTTCGCCCTTGTCGGCAAGGGCGTGGTCTTCGACACCGGCGGCATTTCCATCAAGCCCGCCGGCGGCATGGAAGAGATGACCATGGACATGGGCGGCGCCGGGGTGGTGGCGGGGGTCATGCGGACGCTGGCCCTGCGGAAGGCGCGGGCCAATGTCGTGGGTCTCGTCGGCCTGGTGGAGAACATGCCCGACGGCCGCGCCCAGCGACCCGGCGATGTGGTGCGCTCCATGAAGGGCGACACGATCGAGGTGATCAACACCGATGCCGAGGGACGGCTCGTGCTGGCCGATGTGCTCTGGTATGCACAGGAGCGCTTCAAGCCTTCGGGCGTGGTCGACCTTGCGACGCTGACCGGCGCGATCATCGTGGCGCTCGGCCATGAGAATACCGGGGTCTTCTCCAATGACGATGCGCTCTGCAACGCCTTCCTCAAGGCGGCGGGGGCGGAGGGCGAGGGCGCCTGGCGGATGCCGATGGGCGATGCCTATGACGCCAAGCTGAAGTCGCGGATCGCCGACATGATGAACGTCGGCGGGCGGGATGGCGGCGCGATCACCGCGGCGCAGTTCCTGAAGCGGTTCATCAGGGACGGGATGCCGTGGGTTCACCTCGACATCGCGGGAACGGCGCTGCTGAAGGGCGATACCACCCTGGCGCCGAAGGGGGCGACGGGCTGGGGGGTTCTGGCGCTCAACCGGCTGATCCGCGACCGCTACGAGCGCAAGTGACCGGGTGCGATGACGACCGCGCTCTTCTATCACCTGACCCGCTCCACCCCTGCCGAGACGCTGGCGATGCTGTTGCCGCGCGCCCTTGGCCGGGGGATGCGGGTCATGCTGCGCGGCACTGATCCGCAGACGCTCGACCACATCGACCGCAGGCTCTGGGAGGAGCCGGAGGACGGCTTTCTGCCCCATGGCCGTGAGGGCGGGCCGCAGGATGCGGACCAGCCGGTGCTGATCGGTCAGGGGCCGATCCGCAATGGCGCCGCGGTGCTGGCGCTGATCGACGGGGCCGAGCCGCTGGAGGCGGAGTTGGCGGGAGGCCCGGAGCGGATCTGGGTCTTCTTCGATGGCGGCGACGAAGCGGCGGTGTCGCGGGCGCGCGGGCTCTGGTCGCGGCTGGTGGCCGCGGGTCTTGGCGCGCAATACTGGGCGCAGGACGGCGGCAACTGGCAGATGAAGACCGAGCGCAAGCCGCCCGAGGTGCAGCCTGAGGGATGAGAAAAGGGCGGCAGGTCTCCCCGCCGCCCCGGTTCGTTCAACGAATTCGGCGGATTTCCTGGACGAAATCCGCCTTGCGCCCTCAGCCGACCAGTTCGAGGCCCGAGAAGAAGAAGGCGATCTCGCGCGCTGCCGAAGCTTCGCTGTCCGAGCCGTGGACCGAGTTCTCGCCCTTGGACAGCGCGAATTCCTTGCGGATGGTGCCGGCATCGGCCTGGGCCGGATCGGTGGCGCCCATCACGGCGCGGTTCTTCAGGATGGCGCCTTCGCCTTCCAGCACCTGCACCACGACCGGCTCGGAGGCCATATAGGCGACGAGCTCGCCATAGAAGCCGCGCTCCTTGTGCTCGGCGTAGAATTCACCGGCCTGCGCGGGCGACAGATGGATGCGCTTGGAGGCGACGACGCGCAGGCCGGCATCCTCGAATTTGGCAACGATCTTGCCGGTCAGGTTGCGCTTGGTGGCGTCGGGCTTGATGATCGACAGGGTGCGTTCGGTGGCCATGGGCTCTCTCCAGAAAGGGGGCGCGGGCCTGCGGCTGCGCCCGGAATTGATGCGCGGCCCTGCTAGCAGATGGCCGGGGGCTTGAAAAGCGCAATAGAGCCTGCGCCAATCGGGGCGGGAATGGAGGAAAAGAGATGTCGGCACCGCCTTTCACTTTGGTCGGCTTCGACCATGTCGTCTTTCTGGTCGATGACATGGCCGCGGCCCTGCGGTTCTACGGCGCGGTTCTGGGCTGCGTGCCGGGCTATTCCTATCCCGCCCTCGGGATGGAGCAGCTCTGGTGCGGGGCGCAGCTGATCGTGCTCTGGGACGTGAGCCATCCCGGCGGCGAAGGGGTGCGGCCCGCGGTCGCGGGCGGTCGCAATGTCGATCACCTCTGCATTGCGACGAGCCCCTTCGCGCCCGAGGCGATGCGCGCCCATCTGGCCGCCCATGGCGTGACGATCGAGCAGGAGGCCGTCCACGGCGGTGCGCGCGGCATCGGCCATTCCTTCTATTTCCGCGATCCCTTCGGCAACCTGCTGGAGGTGAAAGGCCCGGCGCAATATCCGGACGGACGCGGCTAGATCCGGGTCCTCCGCGACCTGTCTGGCCGTAAGCAGGGGGCAGGCCTTCGCTCCGCGGGGGATATTTGAGGCAAGATGAAGGGGTCTTCGTCCGGCTTGCTCCCCGGCGGGTTTTCTGTAAATTTCTTTACACCTCCTCGTGAAAGGCCGCTCATGCCGATCTCCGCCCTGACCGGAACCCGTCTGCGCGAGCGGCGGCTCGCGCTCGGGCTGCGGCAGGCGGAGCTGGCGGCTTCGGCGGGGATTTCGGCGTCCTATCTCAATCTCATCGAGCACAACCGGCGGCGGATCTCTCCCGCGCTGCTGGAGGATCTCGCGCGCGCCCTCGGCGTTCCGGCGGCGGCCTTGCAGGAGGGGGCGGAGGCGGCGATCCTGGACGAGCTGCGGTCGGCGGCGGCGGCGGTTCCGGCGGCGGGGGCGGAGCTTGACCGGGCCGAGGATTTCGCCGGCCGCTTTCCGGGCTGGGCGGCCGCCCTTGTCCAGCAGGGGCTGCGGGCCGCGGCGCTCGAACGGGTGGTGGAGGCGCTCAACGACCGGATGAGCCATGACCCCCATCTTTCGGCCTCCCTGCATGAGGTGCTTTCGGCGGTCTCCTCGGTGCGCTCCACCGCCGCCATCCTCGCCGATACCGAGGATATCGAGCCGGAATGGCGCGAACGCTTCCACCGCAACCTGCATGAGGACAGCGAGCGGCTGGCGGCGGGGGCGGAGGCGCTTGTCGCCTATCTCGATACCGCCGGGCAGGCGGAGGAGCAGGGCATCGCCTCGCCGCAGGAGGAGATGGAGTTCTGGGCGGCGGAGCATGGCTGGGCTCTGGCGGGGGCGGAAACCTCGGGGCTGGCTTCGGGGGCCGCGCGGGTCCTGGCGCGGGCGGCGGTGGCGCAGGCCGAGGCCGATGCCCGCGCCCTGCCGGAGCCGGAGTTTTCCGCGGCCCTGGCCGAACTCGGCCCCGACCCCTCGGCCCTCGCGGCGCGCTTCGGGTCGGGGGTGCTCGCCGCCTTCCGCCGCATCGCCCTGCGCGAAGGGGCCGCGGCGGGTCTCGTGATCTGCGATGCGTCGGGGACACTCCTTCTGCGGAAACCGCTGCCGGGCTTCGCCTTGCCGCGCTTCGGCTCCGCCTGCCCGCTCTGGCCGCTTTTTGCCGCCCTTGCCCGTCCGGTCAGCCCGATCGAGGCGGTGATCGCCACCCCCGGCCCGCAGGGGCGGCGCTTCCGGGTGCGGGCGTTCTGCCAGCCGCGCCATCCCGGCGGCTTCCGTGGGCCGGAACTGCGCGAGGCGGCCATGCTGATCCTGCCGGAACCGGCGGGCGGCGAGGCGGCGCTGCCGGTCGGCTCCACCTGCCGGATCTGCCAGCGGGAGGATTGCGCGGCGCGGCGGGAGCCGTCGATCCTGACGGGCTGAGCGCCCCCCCCGCGCCTTTTGACAGGCGGTGAATTTCCCGTGATAGTCGCCGAAGGGATGGAGAGAGACGCGATGACGGGACGGGTGCTGCTCATCGAGGATGAACAGAATATCGCCGAGGCGATCCGCTTCCTGCTGAGCCGCGACGGCTTCGAGGTGGAGGTGCAGCGCGACGGGGTGGCGGGATTGCAGGCGGCGCGCGCGGCGCCGCCGGGGCTCGTGATCCTCGACCTCATGCTGCCCGGCCTCAGCGGGATCGAGATCCTGACCGCGCTGCGGGCCGATCCGCGGACCGAACGCCTGCCGGTGATGATGCTGACCGCCAAGGGTCAGGGCCGCGACCGCGAGGCGGCGGAGGCGGCGGGGGTCAGCGTCTTCATGTCCAAACCCTTCGCCAATGCCGAGATGCGCGCCCAGGTCCGCGCCCTGATGGGGATGTGATGCGCCCGGCTTCGCCCCTTCATCTTGCCGAAAATATCCCCGCCGGAGGCTCCGCCGCCGCCGCCCGCACCCGGCGACCGGACTGATGCCCCGCAGCCGCGCGCCCCTGTTTCTCGCCCGCGCCGTCTATCGCCGCCGCCGGTTGCGCGATGCCGCGCGGCTCTTGCCGCTGGTCGGCGTGGTGCTGATGGTCCTGCCCGCGCTCTGGTCCGGGCCGCCGGGGCAGGAGGGCGCGACGCAAAGCGGGGCGGGGTCGGATGCGGTCTTCATCTTCGCGGTCTGGTTCCTGCTGATCGGCGGCGCGGCGCTCCTCGCCCCGGCCCTTGCCGATCCGGAGCGGACGGCGGACCCCGATCAGGCAGAGAGCGGCGACTGAGATGCCCTTCAACCTGCTGGTCCTCTTCTGCCTGCTTTATGTGATCGCCCTTTTCCTCGTCGCCTGGCTGGTGGAGCGGCGGGCCTCGCGTGGGGTGATGGGCTTTCTGCGCTCTCCGCTCGTCTATACCCTGTCGCTGTCGATCTACTGCACCGCCTGGACCTTCTACGGCGCGGTCGGCTATGCGGCGCGCTCGGGGATCGAGTTCCTGACCATCTATCTCGGCCCCACGCTGGTCTTCGTCGGCTGGTGGTGGCTTCTGCGGAAGCTGGTGCGGATCGGGCGGCAGCAGCGTGTCACCTCGATCGCCGACCTCCTCTCCTCGCGCTACGGCAAGTCGAACCTGCTCGGCGTGCTGGTGACGGTGATTGCGGTCGTGGCCTCCACCCCCTACATCGCCCTGCAACTGCAATCGGTGACGCTTTCCTTCGCGGTCTTCGCCTCCGAAACCCCTTCGGGCTGGGCCTTGCCCGACCGCAATGCGACCGCGATCTGGGTGGCGGGGGGGCTGGCGCTCTTCACCATCCTCTTCGGCACCCGCAAGCTTGACGCCAAGGAGCAGCACCACGGCATCGTCATGGCCATCGCGGTCGAGGCGGTGGTGAAGCTGGTGGCGCTTCTCGCCGTCGGGGCCTTCGTCGTCTGGGGGCTGGCCGAAGGGCCGCTCGCCGTGATCGAAAAGATCTCGGCGGTCGACAGCCCCGGCTGGCAGGTCCAGCCGGGCCGCTGGGCCGGCCTCATCTTCATCGCCGCCGCCGCCGTCATCTCCCTGCCGCGGATGTTTCAGGTGCTGGTCGTCGAGAATGTCGAGGAAAGCCATCTCGCCCGCGCGAGCTGGGCCTTCCCGCTTTACCTCTGCCTGATGAGCCTTTTCATCCTGCCCATCGCCGTCATCGGGATGGAGCGCTATCCGCAGGCCAATCCCGACATGCTGGTGCTGACCTTGCCGCTGTCCGAGGGGCAGGGCGCGCTTGCCATGCTGGTTTTCCTCGGTGGGTTTTCGAGCGCCACCTCCATGGTCATCGTCGAGACCATCGCCCTTGCCACCATGCTGTCGAACCACCTGCTCATGCCGCTCTGGCTGCGGTTCAAGCCGGGCGCGCTGACCGGGGACCTGCGCCGGGGGGTGCTGCTGGCGCGGCGGTTTTCCATCATCGGGGTGCTGGCGCTCGGGCTGGCCTATTTCCGGCTCTCGGGCGGGTCGGCGGCACTTGCGGCCATCGGGCTCATCGCCTTCGCCGGCATGGCGCAGGCGCTGCCGGTGCTGCTCGGCGGCATCTTCTGGCGCGGCGCGACCAAGACCGGGGCGGTCGCGGGGCTGGTCACGGGCTTCGCCGTCTGGGCCTATACGCTCTTCCTGCCCTCTTTCGGGCAGGGGGCGGTGATCCCCGCCCATGTCTTCGCCGGCGGGGCCTTCGGCCTGCCCTGGCTGCGCCCGCAGGGGCTCTTCGGCACGCAGGGCATGGACCCGCTCGTCCATTCGATCTTCTGGTCGCTGGTGCTCAACACGGCGGCCTTCTGCGCCGGCTCGATCTTCAGCTTCCCGGACCCCGTGGAGCGCGTGCAGGGCGCCGCCTTCGTCAATGCCTTCGACGGCGAGGTGCAGGCCGAACGGCTCGGCTGGTCGCAGGGTCAGGCGGAGCCGGAGGCGCTTCTGATCCTCGCGCAGCGCATCCTCGGCGAAGAGGCGCTGAGCTTCTTCGAGGCGGGTGCGCGGGCGCAGGGCAAGGATGGTTACCTGCCCGACATCACCCCGGCCTTCCTCGCCGATCTGGAGCGGCGGCTCGCGGGCTCCGTCGGGGCCGCCACCGCCCATGCGATGATCAGCCAGCTTTTCGGGCAGGCGACGGTGACGGTGGAGGATCTGATGGCGGTGGCCACCGAAGCCGCGCAGATCATGGAATATTCCACCCGGCTCGAACAGAATCAGGAAGAGCTGACCCGTACCGCCCGCCAGCTCCGCGAGGCCAATGAGAAGCTGACCCAGCTTTCGGTGCAGAAGGATGCCTTCCTCGGCCAGATCAGCCATGAGCTGCGGACACCGATGACCTCGATCCGCGCCTTTTCGGAAATCCTCTCCGAAGGCGATCTGCCGCCGCAGATGGTCGCCGATTACGGCCATATCCTGCATGACGAGGCGGTGCGGCTGACGCGGCTTCTCGACGATCTCCTCGATCTTTCGGTGCTGGAGAACGGCACGGTGCAGCTCAACCTCGGCCTCTCCCATCTCGGCCGGATGCTCGACAGGGCAGAGGCGGCTGCCAGCCAGACCCGCCCCGAACGCGCCTTCCGCATCGAGCGCGAGGGGGTGGAGGAGATCTTCCTGCATACCGATGCCGATCGTCTGGTGCAGGTCTTCATCAACCTCATCTCCAATGCCCGCAAATATTGCGATGCGGAGGCGGCGGTGCTGAAGATCCGCCTGCGCCAGAAGGGCGGCCGGGTGATCGCCGATTTCATCGACAACGGCAGCGGCATCGCCAAGGAGGCGCAGGGGCTGATCTTCGAGAAATTCGCGCGCCTGACCGATCAGCGCCGGGCCGGGGGCGCCGGCCTCGGCCTTGCGATCTGCCGGGAGATCATGGCCAATCTCGGCGGCTCCATCGGCTATCTGCCGGGCCAGAAGGGGGCGGCCTTCCGCGTGACCCTGCCGCTGCGGCTGGAGGCCGCGAAGGGGTAGGGGCGATTTTGCCGGATGCCCCGGAGGGGTTTTGCACCCCTCCGGACCTCCCCGCAGGATATTTATGGCAAGATGAAAGGGCGGAGGGCTGCTGGCTTCGCACCGGCCGGATGACGGCCCGTCGCGCCGCGTGGAGGGAGGGGGGCATCCGCCCGGAAAACCGAAGCCTCCCCGCTGCCCTTAAGCCTTTCGCAACCCCTGCCGCGCTAGCCTCACCCGGAGGCGTCGCAGAAAGGGGTGCATCGTGACCGAAGGCAAGGGCGGGGTGATCCGGCGGAAACTGGCCGCAGCGCGGGCCGAGGCGGCGGAGGGCGGGCCGGGCGCGGACCGCGGCTGGCGTCTGTCGCTCGCGCGGGCGGCGCGCGACCAGCTGAAACTGGGGCTGGAGGTGACCTCGATGGCGCTCTCCCGTCTGTCGCTGCCCGAATTGCTCGAACTGCCGCCGGAGCGTTCCATGCTCGTCGTTCTCGAAGGCCCGGCGGAGGGGCTCGGCCTGCTGGTCCTGTCGCCGGCGATCCTGCAAGGCTTCGTCGAGGTCCAGACCATCGGCCGCGTCGCCTCCGCCCCGGTTGCGGCCCGCAAGCCCACCCGCACCGATGCGGCCATGGTCGCGGGGCTGATCGATGCGGCCCTCGGCGGGCTCGAACAGGTGCTGGCGCAGGAGGCGGATCTGATCTGGGCGGGGGGGTTCCGCTATGCGTCCTTCCTCGATGATCCGCGCCCGCTCGGTCTCCTGCTGGAGGAAACCGCCTACCGCGTCCTCTCCGCCGAGGTTTCGCTGGCCATGGGCCTGCGCTCCGGCCCGGTGATCCTCGCGCTCCCCGCGGAGGGGCGTGGCCGGCTCCCCACCTTGCCCGAGGCGCCGGTGGCCGTTGCCGAAAGCGGCCCGGCCTTTACCGTGCAGTTGGCGGACCGGCTATCTGGGGCCGATTGCGCGCTCGATGCGGTGCTGACCCGGCTGAACCTGCCGCTCAACCGCCTTCTGAGCCTGGTGGAGGGGGAGGTGCTCGCGCTGCCCTTTGCCGCCCTCGACCGCATCAGCCTCGAAGGTCTGGATGGCCGCCGCGTGGGGGAGGGCAAGCTCGGCCAGAACCGGGGGATGCGCGCCCTGCGCCTCTCGCCCGCGGCTGCGGCGCAGACGCCCCCGCCACGCCCGGCAAGCCAGATCGTGCCGGCCGCCGAACCCCTGCGTCAAAGCGCGTGAGGGCGGGCCGAGGCACCCTGCCCGACAGGCCGGCAGCAAGCCCCAAAGGCGGCCAAGCCGGTCCCGCCGTCCTTGCGCCTCTCGCCCCGCCTGTGCAGAGGCGCCCGACCATACACTCCCCGGTCAAGCTGCGTCCGGCCAGGCCCTTTCATACTGGCCCAAATATCCAATCCGGCAGTACCGCGAAGAGGCGGCAAGAAGACCGGCGCCCTCGCGCAACGCCTCCTGACCGGCCCTCGGTCCCCGCCCAAAACCTTCCCGTCAGATCCGCCACCAAGACCCTGCCCAAAGGAAAAGGCGCCCTGCTGGCGCCCCTTCACCTTTGTCCAAATCTCCAGTCCAGCCTTGCCATCCGTTCAGGGACGGCAGAGCCGTCATCCCCTGGCCAGAGCCTCCAGCTGCTCCTTCAGCGGTGCATGGTTGTAGCCATGCCGCGCCGTGGTGGCGATCAGATCCTCGGCACTTTGTTCCCTGGCGTTCATCATCATCCACAGGATCGAACTGCGATTGCCCGAGGCGCAATAGGCAAAGACCGGCCCGGAGGACGCCGCCACCGCGGCCCGCTGCGCCTCCACATTGGCGAGGCTCAGCGCCCCGGCGATCACCGGATTGATCACGAAGACCAGCCCCGTCGCCTCGGCTGCCGCCTGCATCGCCGCGGCATGGAGATCCGCCGGGATCTCGCCATCGGGGCGGTTGTCGATGACGGTGGTGAAGCCCGCCGCCTTGATCGCGGCCAGATCGGCAAGGGCGATCTGGGGGGAAACGGCGTAGCTCGGGGTCAGGGCGCGGATGTCCATGCGATCTTCCTTCATGCTGGCTCAGCCGGCGGTCCCGGCCCGGAGCCTGGCCCGGACCGCCGGTGCCACGACCATACCTGCGACCATCGCCAGAAGAAAGACCAGACCGCCCGCGCCGCCATAGCCGAGGGAGGCCATCGCCGGGCCGGGGCAGAGCCCGGCAAGCGCCCAGCCCATGCCGAAGAGCACCGAGCCGATCGCCAGATCCCGCGTGATGCCGAGCGTGGAGCGCGCCGGATAGGCCCCGCCCAGCACCGGCCCCGCACCCTGCCGCTCCCGCCGCGCCGCGACACGCCAGGCAAGCGCCATCGGCAGGATCGCCCCGCCCATGACGAAGGCCAGCGTCGGGTCCCAATCGCCGAAGACATCGAGCCAACCCTGCACCTTCACCGTATCCGTCATGCCCGAAACCAGCAGTCCGGCGCCGAAGATCGCGCCCGCGAGCGCCGCAAAGACAAGCCGCATCTCAGATCCCCCCGAGCCAGTGGCGGCAAAACGCCATCGTCACCCCGCCGGCCAGCACATAAAGCACGGTCGCCACGATGCCGCGCGGTGACAGCCGCGAGATGCCGCAGACCCCGTGGCCCGAGGTGCAGCCATTGGCGAGCCGCGTGCCGAGCCCGACAAGCAGCCCCGCCGCCACGATCACCGCCCAATTGCCGGTCAGATGGGTCTCCGCGCCGCCCGCCGCCGCCGCAATCGCCCAAGGCACCCCGATCAGCGCCGCGAGAAAGACCAGACGTTCCGCCGCCGTCTCCCGGCCGGAGCGGTCAACCAGCTCCCCCACAATCCCGGAGGCTCCCATGATCCGCCCGTTCACCAGCAGGTAAATCGCCGCCGCAGAGCCGATCATCAGCCCGCCGAGAAATCCGTAACCCCAAGCCGCGTCCATCTGCCCCCCTGACGGGGAGGGCTCAGAAACCGTTGATCGGAAGCTTCAGATAGCTCACGCCATTGTCTTCCGGCTCCGGCATGTGGCCCGCCCGCATGTTCACCTGCAAGGAAGGCACGATCAGCCGCGGCATGGCAAGGGTGGCGTCGCGGGCCTCCCGAAGATGGATGAAATCTTCCTTGGAACGGCCCGCGCCGATATGGACATTCTTCGCCTTCTGCTCGCCCACGGTCGATTCCCAGGCGAAGACCTCGCGCCCCGGCGCCTTGTAATCGTGGCCGACGAAGATTCGCGTCTCCTCCGGCAGAGAGAGGATGCGCTGCACCGAATGGAACATCACCTCCGCCGAGCCGCCGGGAAAATCGCAGCGCGCCGTGCCGAAATCGGGCATGAAGAGCGTATCGCCGACGAAGGCCGCATCGCCGATCACATAGGTCAGGCAGGCCGGCGTATGGCCCGGCGTGTGCAGCACATCGACGCGCATCTGGCCGATCATCACGCTGTCGCCATCGGTGAACAGCCGGTCGAACTGGCTGCCGTCGCGCTGAAACCGGGTGCCTTCGTTGAAGATCTTGCCGAAGGTTTCCTGAACCACGGTGATGCGGTCGCCGATCCCGACCTTGCCGCCGAGCCGCTCCTGGATATAGGGCGCGGCGGAAAGGTGATCGGCATGGACATGGGTTTCGAGCACCCAGTGCAGATCCCAGCCGCGCTCAGCGATGAAGGCCACCACCGCATCGGCCGACCGCGTATCGGTCCGACCCGAGGCATGGTCGAAATCCAGCACCGAATCGATGACCGCACAGGCCCGCCCCTCGGGCTCGCGCACGACATAGGTGAGGGTATTGGTCGCCTCGTCAAAGAAGGCATGGACAGCGGGCTGCATGATCTCTCCGGTTTTCCGGCAGTTTAGCAGCAGATGGGGTCGCAGGCAACATATTGCAATTTTGGAATGTAAATATCCCGGATGCTTGATTTGGGTCAAGGCGGCGGGCGGAGCCTGCGGCTAGACTGGGACCAGAAGAGGAGAACCGCAATGACCACGACCTCGGCCGCCGCCCGCAAAGCCCAGCTGACCGCCCGTCTTGCCGCCTTGCGCGGCCGTCTGGACGGGATCGAGGCGGAACTGGACAGCCACGCCTCGCAGGATTGGGAAGACCTTGCGACCGAGCGGGAGGGCGACGAGGTGCTGGAAGGCATGGGTCTCAGCGGCCAGCAGGAGATTCGCCAGATCGAGGCGGCGCTCGCCCGCCTCGCCGCCGGCGACTACGGATTTTGCGCGAAATGCGGGGCCGAGATCGGCGAGGAGCGCCTGAATCTCCTGCCCCAGACACCCTTCTGCCGCGCCTGCGCCGCATGATCCCGAAGGAGGAAAAGATGGGAAAGATCGACAGACCCGAAGGCTTCGCCGCTCTGGCCGAAGAGGTGGCGGTGACGGTTCCCGCCCTCGGCCTGAAGCTCCTTCAGGCGGAGATGGAGGCCCTGGCCCGCATGATCCCCGGTCTTGCGCCTCTGCCGGAGATGGTCCTGCGCTGCGATGCCGAGATCGAGGCGGATTTCGACAACATGCCGGTCTAGGGCGCAGCCGCTCCTCTTCTTGCCGCGCCGCCCCTTGACGGCCGGGGAACGCTCCGCGGGGGATATTTGAGAAGAGAAGAAAGCCCTTTCATACTGGCTCAAATATCCCCGCCGGAGGCTTCCGCGGCGTCCTGCGGCACAGGGTTTCCGCACCGGGGGGACCATCCCCGCCGGGCGCGCTCCGGTCTGCCGCAATCCCTGTTGCCAATCGCCCCGCCGCGGCCCTTAATGGGAAAAACCCTGTCCGGGATGGGCGATGAAGCGGTGACAGAGCCAGTGATGAAGTTCGTACGGCAGGACCGGCAGGGCGAGGTGCTGGTGGTGTTCATGGATCGCCCGCCGGTCAATGCGCTCGATGCTGCCCAGATCGCCGGATTGCGTGCCGCCTTCGCGGTCGCCCGCGCGGAGGAAGGGCTTGTCGCGGTGGTGCTTGCCTCTGGCCTGCCGCAGTTCTGCGTCGGGCTCGACATTTCCGAACTGACGCGGGTGAAGGGGCAGGGTCTGCCGGAACTCTGCGCCGAGATCGAGGCGATGCCCCTGCCGGTCGTTGCGGCGCTCCAGGGCAATGCGCTCGGCGCGGGGCTGGAGCTGGCGCTTGCCTGCCATGCCCGGCTGGCCACGCCGAAGGTGCGGCTCGGTCTGCCGGAGATCGCCCTTGGTCTTTTGCCGGGGGGCGGGGCCACGCAGCGCCTGCCGCGCCTTGCCGGGGCGGCGCCGGCGCTGCATCTGCTGCTCGACGGGGCGATCATCACCGCGGGCGAGGCTCTGGCGATCGGCCTTCTCGACCGGGTGGAGGAGGAGGCGCTTCTGCCTGCCGCTCTTGCCCATGCCCGCAGTCTGGCCGGAACCGCCCCGCGCCGCAGCGGCGAGCGGCGGGACGGGATGCGCGACGGGATGGGCTATCAGGCCGCCGTCGCGGCGGCGCGGGAAAAGGTGGCGGGCAGTCGCCTGCCCGCGCCGGAGCGGATCATCGACTGTGTGGAGGCGGCGCAGCTTCTGCCCTTCGATCAAGGACTTGGCTATGAGCGCGCCGCTTTCGAGGAGATCGCCGCGACGCCCGAGGCTGCCGGTCTGCGCCATGCCTTTCTGGCCGAACGCCGCGCGCTTTTCCCGCCCGCTGCGGTCACGGCGCTGACCCCGCCCGCGCTTGGCCTGATCGGCATCCGCGGCACCGGCGGTGCCGCCGCCGAAGTGGCGCGGATGGCGCTGTCGGCCGGGCTGCGGGTGGTGCTGACCGAGCCGGACCGCACGACTCTCGCCGCAACGCTGCAACGTATCGCCGCGAAGCAGGAGGCGCTCGTGGCCGAGGGCAAGCTTTCCCCTGCCGCCCGTGATGCCGATTGGGGCCGCTTGCAGAGCCGGCAGGACGAGGCTGGACTGGCGGAGGCCGATCTGATCCTGACGACGGCTGGTTCCTTCGCCTCGATCAAGCCGCAGGCGGCGCTTGGCGGGGAGGGGCCGCTGGTGCTCCATCCCGCAAGCCAGAGCGGCGGGCTGGCGGAAATCGCGGTGGCGGAAGGCGTTCCGCCGGCGGCACAGGCGCTCGTTCTGGCCTTCGCGCGCCGGCTCGGCTGGCGGACGATGTTCGCCGCCCCCGGCGGCCCGGTGGAGCGGCGGCTGCGCGCCGCCCTGTCGCGCGCCGTCGCCTGGCTTGACCAGAGCGGGGTCAGCCGTGCCGACATCGCGGCGGCGCTTGCGGCCTTCGGTCTTGGCGCCGCGGCGAAACGCCATCTGCCTGCCGCGCCGGCCCGTGCCGCCGATGTGGTGCCGGCCTGTCTCGCGGCCCTCGCCAACGAGGGCGCGCGGATGATCGGTCTCGGGGTGGTGCGCCGTCCGGCCCAGGTCGATGCGGCAGCGGTGCTGTCCGGCCTTTTTCCCCGCTGGGAGGGCGGGCCGATGTTCCTCGCCGACCGCAGGGGCCTGATGGCCCTGCGCGCCGACCTGCGGCGCCGGGCCGAAACCGCGCCGGAGCTTTTCGCCCCCGCGCCGCTGATCGACAGGCTGATCTCCGAGGGCCGCGATTTCGCGGCGCTGAACGGCTGACCCTCAGGCGAGGATCACGCCCACCACCACCGCCATCAGCCCGATGCCGGAGACGGCGAGGGCCGCGAGGTTCAGCGCCACGACCTTCTGCAGCGCCGCCTTCATCTCCGCCTCGGGCAGGCCGGATTTCCTGGCCCTGAGCGCCAGCACGATGCACCAGACCAGCCCCAGCACCCCCAGAAGCGTCAGTCCCGCGCCGATCCAGATCAGAATGTCCATGCCGCTGCCTCCCTGCTTTCCCTGCGCCTAGCGGGTTTTCGCCCAAAGGGAAAGCCATTGCGGCACCGGCCCCGCTTGCGCTCGGGGCGGCGGCCGGGGTAGGGATCGCAGGATCAAGCAGCAGGCAGCGAGGCCCCCGATGAGCGATGTGAGCGACTACAACGTGACCGCAGACGAGTTGCGCCAGTTCATCGAACGCGCCGAACAGCTCGCCTCGGAAAAGAAGGACATCGCCGAGCAGGAGAAGGAGCTTTTCGCCGAAGCGAAGGGCCGGGGCTACGATACCAAGGTGATGCGGAAGGTGATCGCCCTCCGCAAGCGCAAGCCCGACGAGATCGCGGAAGAAGAAGCGATCATGGACATGTACAAAGCCGCGCTCGGGATGCAGTGACATCTGCCTGACGGAGGCGCTGCCCACCAGGCGGAAGCCTCCGGCGGGGATATTTGGAAAGAGAAGAAAGCCCTTTCATCTTGCCTCAAATATCCCCCGCGGAGCGTTCCCCGGAGGCCCGGGGCGCTCAGGGGGTGAGGAAGGTGACATCCGGCATGGCCGCGATGCGGGCCACATCCGCCTCGTAGATCCCGGTCAGCCGGGCGAGCGTTTCGGCGGTCCAGTCCGGCATTTCGAATTCCATCTCGATCCGCTCCGGCAGCGCGAATTTGTCGAGGAAGGCCGAGACGATCTTGCGCCGTTGCAGCACGGTCTGCGGCGGGTGGCTGTCCATATAGGCGCGCATCCGGGTCAGGCCCTCGCCCGACATCAGCGAGGCCAGGAGGTCCTCTTCGCCTTCGATCACGCAATCCTGCGGCAGGCCGGAGACGGCGCGCAGCACTTCCGGCCAGACGAGAGGCGTATCCTCGTCGCACCAGACGGTCAGGGTCGCTTCGGGATTGGCGGCGAGAATACGCTCCACCACCCCGGACCAGCGGAGCTGTTCGAGTTCGGCCCCGGCAAGGAATTCCGCATAGCTCGCCGGTTTCATCCGCTCGTAAAGCATCGGCAGGAAGGTCGCCGGATTGCGGATGGCGAGGTGGAATTCCGCCTCGATCTCGGGAAAGATCTGCGAAAAGGCGCGGGTCCGTTCGCCCGCCGCCGGATAGAGCGTGCCTTTGAGCACCCAGGCCGGCAGCGACAGGAAGCTGTCCCAGGACAGGATCAGCCGGTCGGCCACATCCTCTTCCATGATCTGTTCGAGGATCAGCGCCTGACTGTCCACCGAGGCCGCCTGACCCTTGAGCTGGATCGCCGTCTCACGCAGGAGCGTCCGGTAGCGTTTCGGCCCCGGCACCACGATGCTGTGCCGGGCCAGCAGGTCGCGGTTTTTGAGCAGACATTTCAGCAGGCGCTCCTCATCGGTGAAATGCGCGCCGAGATGATAGACGATCCGCATGTTTGCCTGGCCTGCCCGCTGTTCTTCTTCGGGCAAGTATAATGGGTTTTCTGGACAGGGAAACCGCTTTCCTGTAAGCCGCCGCCATGATCGCCGAGCAAAATCGTCAACTTAGCCCCTCCGGGCTGTCGCGGCTGCGCCGGGTGCTGGCGGTGGTGCTCGACCCCTGGTCGCTCGGCGCGGTGGCGATTGCCGGGGTGGTGCTTGCGCCGATGCTGGCGGTGGTCTGGATCGCCTTCCATCCCACCGAGAACATCTGGCCGCACCTTCTGGCGACGGTGCTGCCGCGCTATTTCGGCACGACGCTGCTTCTCATGCTCGGCGTCGGGGGGATGGCGGGGGCCATGGGGGTGGGGGCGGCCTGGCTCGTGACGCTCTACCGCTTTGCCGGGCGCGGCTGGCTTGTCCATGCGCTGCTGTTTCCGCTGGCGATCCCGGCCTATGTCGGCGCCTATGCGCTTGTCGACTTCCTCGATTACTCCGGGCCGTTCCAGATCGCGCTGCGCGGGCTGTTCGGCTGGCGCAATGCCAGGGATTACTGGTTTCCGGAGATCCACAGCCCCTGGGCCGCCATCGTTGTGCTGTCTTCGGCCTTCTATCCCTATGTCTACCTGCTGACCCGCTCCGCCCTGCGCGAGCAGTCGGGCGGCGCCTATGAGGTGGCGCGCGCGCTCGGCTACGGGGGCTGGGCGCTTTTCTGGCGGCTCGGGCTGCCGATGGCGCGGCCGGCGATCGCGGCGGGGGTGGCGCTCGCGCTGATGGAGACGGTGGCCGATTTCGGCACGGTCCAGCATTTCGGCGTGCAGACCCTGACCACCGGCGTCTTCACCACCTGGCTCAGCGGCAACAATGCCGGGGGGGCGGCGCAGATTTCGGGGGTGATCCTGGTGCTGATCCTCGCGCTCGTCTGGGTGGAGCGGGTGAGCCGGCGCAATGCGCGGTTCCATCGCCCGGCCCGTGCGCCGCGGCCGATCACGCCGCTGGTGCTGACCGGCTGGAGGAGCGGTCTGGCAGCGGTCCTTTGCGCGCTGCCGGTGATTCTGGGCTTCGGTCTGCCGGTGGCGGTGATGGGCGGACATGCGGTGGCGCGGCCGGAGGTCTGGCTGTCGCCGGGGCTCGGGGCGGCGGCGGCCAACACCATCCTTGTCGGTGGCACCGCGGCCGTGCTGACGGTGACGGCGGCGCTGTTCCTCGTCTACGGGCTGCGGCTGGCGGGACGGGGGCTGGCGCGGCTGGTGCTGCCGCTGACGACGCTCGGCTATGCCGCGCCGGGGGCGGTGCTGGCGGTCGGCATCCTCGTGCCGCTGGCCGCGCTTGACCACCGGATCGCCGATGCGGTGCTGGCGCTGACCGGCCGCGATCCGGGGCTGTTGCTGACCGGCACCTCGGCGGCCATCGTGCTGGCCTATGCGGTGCGGTTCTTCGGGCTGGCGCAGGGGGCGACGGATGCGGCCTTCGGGCGGATCTCGCCCTCGCTGCCGATGGCGGCGCGCTCGCTCGGGCGGACGGCGGGCGGGGCCTTGCGGGCGGTCTACCTGCCGCTGATGCGCGGCTCGGTCGCCTCGGCGCTGCTGGTGGTCTTCGTCGATTGCGTGAAGGAACTGCCCGCCACCCTGCTGCTGCGGCCCTTCAACTTCAACACGCTCTCGACCCGGCTTTACGAACTGGCGAGCCTTGAGCGGATCGGAGAGGCCTCCCCGGCGGCGCTCGTCGTCGTGGCGCTCGGCCTTGCGGCCGTGGCGCTGCTGGCGCGCGCCAACAGGGAGAGCTGAGGCCCCAACCGACTTGCGCCCCGGCCTGCAGGAAGGTATCTGGGGGCGGGGCCTCTATAGCTCAGCTGGTAGAGCACCTGATTTGTAATCAGGGGGTCGGGGGTTCGAGCCCCTCTGGGGGCACCATCTTATATCAATGGGTTATCTGATACCGTGCAAGGGCTCGTCAGGGCCGCTTGCACCTGCTCCTTCGCAGTTCTGTTCCTGATCGGTGCCTTTCAAGCTTGGCAATCGCCGATTCCCCGGGGACGAAGCCACGGCTGAACCTCTGCTCCGAAGACCCGCGGACCGGGCCGCTCAGAGGACCCGGCCCGCGGTGGCAGGGATCACCCCGCCTTCGGCTCGATCATCTCCACCCGTGTCGCATGGCGGCCGCCCTCGAACTCCGCGCCGAGGAAGGCGTCCACGATTTCGAGCGCGAGCCCCTCGCCGACCACCCGCGCGCCGATCGAGATCATGTTCGCGTCATTGTGCTGGCGGATCATCCGGGCCGAGAACGTGTCCGAGCAGACCCCGCAGCGGATGCCGCGCACCTTGTTCGCGGCCAGCATGATCCCCTGTCCGGTGCCGCAAAGGATGATGCCGAGCCGGCAATCGCCGGAGGCCACCCGTTCCGCCGCAGCTTTGCCGTGCTGCGGGTAATGCGTGCTTTCGGGGGTCGTAGGACCGATATCGACCACCTCCCAGCCTTTCGCGGCGATATGGCTGGCGATAGCCTGCCGCAGCCCGATGGCGGCATGGTCGCTGGAAAGAACAACACGGTTGCTGGCAGTCATGGGAGGGTCCTGTCTCGGGAAGGGAACGGTGCTTGAACTGCCTTAGATCAGGAGTTTCGGTCTTGTTCAAACGGCTATCTCCCAGGACCGGGACGGGGTCGGAAATGGCGTGACGGGGGAGGCTTGCCTTTCGGTACTGCTGCGCGCCCTGCGGAAGCGGATCGGCCCCGCTGGCCCCGAAAAGGACTGTACCTGAAAGCTCTTGCTCTCCCTCCGCCCAGCGGCCAGTGTCGCGGCCGGGACAGGGCAGGGGGCGGCAATGGCGGGCAATATTCTCATCACCGGGGCGGGGTCCGGGATCGGGCGGGCGACGGCGCAGGCCTTTCTCGCGGCGGGCTGGCAGGTGGCGCTGATGGGCCGGCGGCGCGAGGCTCTGGAAGAGACGGCGGCGGGGGCGGAGGCGCTGATCCTGCCTGCGGATGTCGGGGAGGCGGCACAGGTGGAGGCCGCCTTCGCCCGGCTGGAGGAGGAATGGGGCCGGCTCGACGTGCTGTTCAACAATGCCGGACAATCGGCCCCGGCGGCGCCCATCGACGAGATCCCGCTCGACCGCTGGATCGCGGTGCAGAACGCGAACATCACCGGGGCCTTTCTCGTGGCGCGGGCGGCCTTCGGGCTGATGCGGCGCCAGACCCCGCAGGGCGGGCGCATCCTCAACAACGGCTCGATTTCCGCCCATGTGCCGCGGCCCGGCTCGGCACCCTATACCATGTCGAAACATGCGGTGACGGGGCTGACGCGGACGCTCGCGCTCGACGGGCGGGCCTTCAACATCGCCTGCGGCCAGATCGACATCGGCAATGCGCTGACCGACATGGCGGCGCGCTTCACCCAAGGAACGGCCCAGGCCGACGGCAGCCTGCGGGTGGAGCCGGTGATGGAGGTCGCCCATGTCGCGGAGGCGGTGCTTTACATGGCGGGTCTGCCCCTTGCGGTGAACATCCCCTTCCTGACCATCATGGCCCGCGACATGCCCTATATCGGGCGCGGCTGACGGGGCGTCAGCCCTGCGGCCCCGCCTCGGCGCCCGGCCCGCAGAAAAGGTCATAGACAAGCCCCATCATCGCCAGCACCTTCGGGTCGCGGATCGAATAGTGGATCGCCTTGCCGTCGCGCCGGGCCGAGACGAGCCCTTCGGCCCGAAGCCGGGCAAGCTGCTGGCTGACCGCCGCCTGCCGCAGGCTGAGAAGATCCTCGATCTCCGTCACGGTCTTTTCGCCGCCGGTCAGGTGGCAGAGGATCATCAGCCGGCCCTCATGGCTCAGGGCCTTGAGAAACGCCGCCGCCTGCGCGGCCCGCAGACCCATCTCGACGGATGACAGCGCCTCACAGCTTTCCTTCGGCAGATCCTCCAAGACCGGCTCCTTCCTGATGCGGTTGGGGCTGATTAGCACGGATCGCCGCCCCCGTCACGGGGCAGAGGCCGGATCGGCGCCCCCTCTGGACGCGGAAAGGCGAAGCGCTATGCTGGCCGCAACGCAGGAGTTTAGCATGATCCGATCCTCCGCCTTCACCGCCCCCGGCCGCTTCTGGCGCGGCAATCTGCACACCCATTCGACGCGCTCCGACGGGGTGCTGCCGCCCGAGGAGGTCTGCCGCCGCTACCGGGCGGAAGGCTATGATTTCCTTGCCCTCACCGATCATTTCGTCGGGCTTTTCGGCTATCCGATCGTCGATACCGTGCCGATGCGGGCCGAGGGGTTCACCACGATCCTCGGGGCGGAGCTTCATTCCGGCGCCATGGAGAATGGCGAGCTGTGGCATATCCTCGCCGTGGGCCTGCCGGCGGATTTCGCCGCCTCGAAGAGCCCCGGCTTCCTGCCGGTGGAGGGTCAGGAGACGGGGCCGGAGATCGCCGCCCGCGCCGTGGCGGCGGGGGCCTTCGTCGCCATCGCCCATCCGCAATGGTCCGGTCTGACGCTTGCCGATGCCCGCACCATCACCGCCGCCCATGCGGTGGAGATCTACAACCACGGCTGCGCCATGGGCTGCGACCGCCCGGACGGCTTCGCCATCGCCGATCTGCTCCTGACCGAGGGCCGGAGGCTGAGCCTCATTGCCACCGATGACGCGCATTTCTCCGAGCCGGACCATTTCGGCGGCTGGGTGATGGTGAAGGCCACGGAAAATACGCCGGAGGCGCTGCTCGCGGCCCTCAAGGCCGGGGATTTCTACTCAAGCCAGGGGCCGGAGCTGCGCGATGTGCGGATCGAGGGCGATCAGGTGGTGGTGGAATGTTCCGCGGTGGTCTCGGTCGTGGCCCTCGGCCATGGTACCGGGGCGAAAGCCGTGCATGGCCAGTCCCTGACCCGCGCCGAAGTGCCTCTGGCCCGGCTCAACAACTCGCCCTGGGTGCGGGTGGCGGTGATCGACGCGGCAGGCCGCCGCGCCTGGTCGAACCCGCTCTGGGTTGGGGGGGAAGCCCGCCCGAACCCGCGCGTCGCGGGCTGAGCGGGGGAGCCTCCGGCGGGGATATTTAAGGCAAGATGAAAGGGCTTTCTTCTCTTTCCAAATATCCCCCGCGGAGCGTTCCCCGGCCCGACAGGAGCGCGTGGTTTCCGGTCATCCCGCAGGATGGGCGGTCCGCCCATCCTCCCTCAGGCCTTGCCCTCCAGCCCGTCCGCCGCCGCCCCGGTCGCACCGGGAATCCGCATCTCGAAGGTCTCCGAGACGGCGGTGTAGTCGTAATATCCCATCCGGGCGAGCGGCTGGATGCGGCGGTAGTCGAGCTTGCCTTCCGGCGTGACCACCTCGTCCTTCACATGGATGCGGACCACTTCGCCATAGACCACATCCACCCAGCCATGGCCGGAATTGCCGCGCAGCCGGTGGGTGGAGAGGTAGCGGCACTCGAAATGTGCCGGACTTTCGGCAACGCGCGGGCCGGGTGCGTCGATGCAGGCGGCCTTGGTCACGCCGGCCCTGGCGAATTCATCGGTGCCGTCGGGCCATTCCATCGCGGTGATGTTCATGGCGTCCTTCAGGGCGAAGGTACACATGTTCCAGACGAACCAGCCGGTTTCCTCGGCATTGATCACCGTGTGCTTGCGGCGGCCGTCCGAATACTGGTTGGCGGCGAACATGACCATCGGCGGATCGAAGGTCAGGTTCTGCCACTGGCTGTAGGGGGCGAGATTGGCCACCCCGTCCTTCGAGATCGTCGAGATCCAGCCGATCGGGCGCGGCACGGTGCAGGCCTTGAACGGGCTGAAGGGCAGGGGGCAGGCCTCGCGGCCGGGGGCGTAATGCATGGCGGTTCCTGATCTGCGGAAGGAGGGGGCTTTGCCCCCCGGACCCCCCAGGATATTTGGAAAGAGAAGAATTCAGTTGCCGAGGATGCCCGGCAGCCGGAGGTTCATGTCGCGGGCATGGTCGAGCGCGATGTCATAGCCCGCGTCTGCATGGCGCATGACGCCGGTGGCCGGGTCGTTCCAGAGCACGTTCGTCAGGCGGCGGGCCGCATCCTCGGTGCCGTCGGCGCAGATCACCATGCCGGAGTGCTGGCTGAAACCCATGCCGACGCCGCCGCCGTGGTGGAGCGACACCCAGGTCGCGCCGCTCGCGGTGTTCAGCAGCGCATTCAGCAGCGGCCAGTCCGAAACGGCATCCGAGCCGTCCTTCATCGCCTCCGTCTCGCGGTTGGGAGAGGCGACGGAACCCGAATCCAGATGGTCGCGGCCGATCACCACCGGGGCTTTCAACTCGCCCGATTTCACCATCTCATTGAACATGAGCCCGGCCTTGTGCCGGTCTCCGAGGCCGATCCAGCAAATGCGGGCGGGCAGGCCCTGGAAGGCGATGCGTTCGGAGGCCATGTCAAGCCAGCGGTGCAGGTGCTTGTTTTCAGGGAAGAGTTTCTTCATCGCCGCATCGGTGGCATGGATATCGGCCGGATCGCCCGACAGCGCCGCCCAGCGGAAGGGGCCGATGCCCTTGCAGAAGAGCGGGCGGATATAGGCCGGCACGAAACCGGGGAAGGCGAAGGCATCCTCCAGCCCCTCGTCCTTGGCCACCTGACGGATGTTGTTGCCGTAGTCGAGCGTCGGGACGCCGGCGTTCCAGAACTCCACCATGGCGGCGACATGGACGCGCATCGAGGCGCGGGCGGCTTTTTCCACCGCTTTCGGCTCGGTTTCCTGCCTTGCGCGCCATTCGGCGACGGTCCAGCCCTGCGGCAGATAGCCGTGTAGCGGGTCATGGGCGGAGGTCTGGTCGGTCACGATGTCGGGGCGCCCGTTCGGGAGGGGGGCGCCGGCCTTCATGCGGGCGACAAGCTCGGGGAAGATGTCGGCGGCATTGCCGAGGAGGCCGACCGATTTCGCCTCCCCCCTCGCGGTCCAGTCCGCGATGAGGGCGAGCGCTTCATCCAGAGTCTTCGCTTTGGCATCCAGGTATCTGGTACGGATACGGAAATCTATCCGCGTCTCGTCACATTCGACGGCAAGGCAGCAGGCTCCGGCCATCACGGCGGCCAGAGGCTGCGCGCCGCCCATGCCGCCAAGGCCCCCGGTCAGGATCCATCTGCCGGTCAGGTCCCCGCCGTAATGCTGGCGGCCCGCCTCGGCGAAGGTTTCATAGGTTCCCTGCACAATGCCTTGAGTTCCGATGTAAATCCACGAACCGGCGGTCATCTGGCCATACATGGCGAGGCCCTTCTTGTCCAATTCGTTGAAATGGTCCCAGGTCGCCCAATGCGGCACGAGGTTCGAGTTGGCGATCAGCACGCGCGGCGCATCCTTGTGGGTGCGGAACACCCCAACGGGCTTGCCCGATTGCACCAGCAGCGTCTCGTCGTCGTTCAGCACCTTCAGCGTGGCGACGATCCTGTCGAAATCCTCCCAGGTGCGGGCGGCACGGCCGATCCCGCCATAAACCACCAATTCATGAGGGTTTTCAGCCACATCAGGGTGGAGATTGTTCATCAGCATCCGCATCGGCGCCTCGGTCAGCCAGCTTTTGGCGGTGATCTCGGTTCCGGTCGGGGGGAAGATGTCGCGGGTGTTGTGGCGGCTGTTCATGGGGACCTCAGTGCAGGGCGTGGGCTGCGATGATGTTGCGTTGGATTTCGGAGGAGCCTTCGTAGATCCGCATGATGCGGCAATCGCGGGCGAGGCGTTCGAGCGGGAAATCACGGGTGAAACCGTAGCCGCCATGGAGTTGCAGCGCGGCATCGGTGACGCGGCCGGCCATCTCGCTGGCATGGAGCTTGGCCATGGAGGCGGCTTCGGAGAAGCGCTCGCCGTTCTGACGCTGGCGGGCGGCTTCAAGTGCCAGAAGGCGGGCGGCGCGCAGGTCGGTGGCCATGTCGGCCAATTGCCAGCGGATGCCCTGCCGGGCGGCAAGGGGTTCGCCGCCGATGATCCGGGTTTTCGCCCATTCAAGCGCCAGATCAAGGGCTTGCTGGGCGATCCCGATGCACATGGCGGCAACTTCGAGCCGCCCGTTGTCGAGAACTTTCATCGCCGTCCGGAAGCCCGAGCCTTCGGGGCCGAGCCGTTGCGCCTCGGGGATGAGACAGTCGAATTCCAGTTCCCAGACATGGCCGCCCTTGAGCCCCATGGTCTTCTCGGCGCGGCCGGGGGTGAAGCCGGGCGTTCCCTTTTCGACCACGAAAGCCGAGATGCCGCGGCTGCCGGCGGCGGGATCGGTCACGGCATAGACCACGACAAAATCGGCCACCCCGCCGTTGGAGATGAAGCATTTCGCGCCGCGCAGCCGGTAGGCCTCGCCCTCGCGGGTGGCGCGGGTCTTCATGTCGCCGGGGTCGGAGCCGGCGGTGCGCTCGGTCAGGGCGAAGGCGCCGAGGGTCCGGCCTTCGGCGGCGGCGGGCAGGTAGCGGTCGCGCAACGCCTCGGTGCCGCCGAGGAGGAGCGAGTCGGTCGCAAGGTAATGCGCCGTCAGCGCCGAGGCCGTGGAGGCACAGGCCCCCGCAACGATTTCCACCGATTTCAGAAGGGCTTGCGCGGAGATCCCCACACCATGCGGCGCGTGGAGATTGGCCCCCATCAGCCCGGTTTCGCCCACGGCGCGGATCTGGTCGGCGACGAAAGCCCCGGTCTCGTCGGTCTCGGCGGCGCGGGGGGCGATCTTGTCGGCGCAGAAGCGGGCGAGCGTTTCGGTGAAGGCGCGCTCTTCGTCGGAAAGCATGTGGAAGAGGTCAGGCATCGGTCACTCCAAACCGGGCAAGGATCGCGGCGCCATCCGCGCCGAGGGTGGGGGCGGAGCGCGGGGCGATGGGTTTTTCGCCGTCGAAGCGCACCGGCTGGCCGATGGTGCGGGCGGTGCCGAGGATCGGATGGGGCAGGTCGGTCACAAGACCGCGCGCCTCGGCATGGGGGGAATTGGCCGCTTCCTCAAGGCTCTGGATCGGCGCGGTCGGGATGCCGGCGGCGGAGAGGGCGGCGACGGTTTCCGCCGTGGTCAGGCGGCGCGACCAGGCCTCGATCAGGGCTTTCACCTCGGGTTCCGCTTTGGTGCGGCCCTCATCCGTGGCAAGGCGCGGGTCACGGGCGGCTTCCTCCGCGCCGATCAGCGCGCAAAGCGCCTGCCATTGCCGGTCGCCCAGCACCGCGATCACCGCCTGCCCGTCGGCGGTGGCAAAGCAGCCGAAGGGGGTGGAGAGCGGGTGGCGGTTGCCGACGCGGGCGGGGGCCTTGCCGGCATAGAACTGGACCGCGTGGCTGGTCGGCAGCAGCGAGAAGAGCGCATCGAACATCGCCACGTCGAGCGCCGCGCCCTCGCCGCTGACCGACCGGCGGTGCAGTGCGGCAAGGATCGCCCAGGAAGCATAGAGCCCCGCCATCAGATCGCCGTAGCTTTCCCCGACCTTGAGCGGCGCGCCGCCGTCCTCGCCGGTGGCGGCCATCAGCCCCGACATGGCCTGCGCCACGAGGTCATAGGCCGGCAGATGGGCGGCAGGCCCGGTCTGGCCGAAACCCGAGATCGAGGCGTAGATGAGGCCCGGTTTTTCAGCCCGCAGTTCCGGTCCGAGACCGAGGCGGGAGGCGACGCCGGGGCGGAAATTCTCGACCACGACATCGCATTGCAGGGCGATCTTGCGGGCGGCCTCCTGGGCCTTCGGCTCCTTCAGATCCAGCACCAGCGATTGCTTGCCGCGGTTCATCAGGGTGAACAGCGCCGATTCCCCCTGCACGAACGGGCCGATATGGCGGTAGTCGTCGCCCTGCGGCGGCTCCAGCTTGATCACCTCCGCCCCGAGATCGGCAAGGAGCGCGGTGCAGAACGGCCCCGCCATGACGCGGGTCAGGTCAAACACCTTCAGCCCGGCGAGCGGCTTCATGCCAGCCCCCCGAAGCGGGTGCGGCCTTGCCGGGAAAGGGGGCGGAGAATCGCCATGGCGCTTGCCTTATGTCTGTTTGTAGTGATATTATGTCTGCACATAATCCGAGCTGTCAAGAGAGGCCCGTCATGACCCTTCCCCCTTCGGTGATCCATGCGAAGACCGCGCTTCTGCCGCAGGGCTGGGCGCAGGAGGTGCGGGTGGAACTGGCCGGCGGGCGCATCGTCTCGGTCGATGCGGGGCGTCCGGGGGCCGGCGCGGATACGGTGGTGGATTGCCTTCTGCCCGCGCCGGTCAACCTCCATTCCCATGCGTTTCAGCGCGCCATGGCGGGCATGACCGAAAGGCGCGGGGCAGGGCAGGACAGTTTCTGGACCTGGCGGACGCTGATGTACCGCTTTCTCGACAGGCTGGCGCCGGAGGATGTGGAGGCGATCGCCGCCATGGTGATGATGGAGATGGCGGAGGCCGGCTATGCGGCCGTGGCGGAGTTCCACTATCTCCACCATGCGCCGGGGGGGGGGCGCTATGCCGATCTGGCCGAGATGTCGGGGCGGATCGCCATGGCGGCGGCGGAAACCGGGCTGGGTCTGACCCATCTGCCGGTCCTCTATGAGCGGGGCGGCTGTGACGGGCGGGCGCTGACCAGCGGGCAGTTGCGCTTCGGCAACGACCCGGAGCAGTTCGCGCGGCTCTGGGAGGCGGCGGGTCAGGTCTTGCGGGGGCTGCCGGAGGATACGGTGCTGGGCGTCGCCCCCCATTCGCTTCGGGCGGCGAGTGCGGAGGGGCTGCGGCTGGCCGAGGCGCTTGCGCCGGGGGCGCCGATCCATATCCATGTGGCCGAGCAGGTGGCCGAGGTGACGGAGGTGCAGGGCGCCACCTGCCTGCGCCCGGTCGAATGGCTGCTGGCGCATCACCAGCTTTCCTCCCGCTGGTGCCTGATCCATGCCACCCAGATGCTGCCGGCGGAAACCGAGGCGATGGCGCGCTCCGGCGCCATTGCCGGACTTTGCCCGATCACCGAGGCGAACCTTGGCGACGGGATCTTCGACGGGGTGCGGTTCCGCGCTTCGGGCGGCAGGTTCGGGGTGGGGTCGGACAGCAATGTGCGGATCTCCCTTTCCGAGGAGCTGCGGATGCTGGAATATTCGCAGCGGCTCGGCCTGCGCGGCCGGGCGATGCTGGCGGAGGAGGGGCGTTCCACCGGACGGGTGCTTCTTGAGGGGGCCTGTGCGGGTGGTGCCTTGGCCGGGGGCCGGGCTTCGGGGGCGATCGAGGTGGGCAAGTGGGGGGATCTGATGGCGCTTGATTGCTCGGGGCCGGATCTTGGGGAAAGTGCGGAGGATACGATCCTCGACACGTTCCTTTTTGCCGGGGATGACCGGATGGTGGCGGAGGTCTGGTCGGCCGGGCGCCATATCGTGACCGGCGGGCGGCACCGCAGCCGGGAGGCCATCGTCGCCCGTTACCGTGCCGCCATGGCGCGGATGAGGGCCGATCTGTGATCGCCGGCTGGGAGGACATCCGCGCCGAAGTGCTGCGCCGCATCCGGGTGCGCGACTGGCCGCCGGGGGCGCTGATCCCGACGGAGGAGGCGCTTGCCGGAGAGTTCGGCTGCGCGCGGGCGACGGTGAACCGGGCCTTGCGCGATCTGGCCGAGGCGGGCGTGCTGGAGCGGCGGCGCAAGGCGGGGACGCGGGTGGCGATGCTGCCGGTCCGCAAGGCGACGCTCGACATTCCGGTGATCCGCCAGGAGGTGGAGGCGCGCGGCCAGGCCCATGCCTTCCGTCTGCTGTCCGCGCGGGAGGAGGTGCCGCCGGTCCCGGTCGCCTCGCGCATGGGGCTGGCGCCGGGCGCGCGGCTCTGGTGGGTGGAGACGCTGCACCTCGCCGACGGCCGGCCCTTCGTCCACGAAACCCGCTGGCTGAACCCCGCCGTGCTGCCGCAGCCCCTGCCGGATTTCGGCAAGGTCAGCGCCAATGAATGGCTGGTGGCCCATGTCTCCTACACCACCGGGGACATCGCCTTTTCCGCCGAGGGGGCGGATGGGCGGGAGGCGGATGTGCTCGGCGTGGCGCCGGGGACGGCGCTGTTCATCACGGAGCGGTCCACCTGGACGGCGGAGGCGCCGATCACCTTCGTCCGCCTCGCCCATGCGCCGGGCTACCGGGTGCAGACGATGGTGTGAGAGGGGGCGGGAGGGGCAGATTGCCCGTCCACCGGGCGGATCGGAAAACGCACCGCTTTTTTTCGCCGGCGTGAAAACGCCGCCCGGACCGTCTGTCTCATGTGACCGGAGGGGCCGGAGCCTGCCCGGCGTGGCGAAGCACCTGCCGATGGCGGGACGGGTGCTGGCCGGAGGCTCTGGGCCTCCGGCGGGAAGGAGGTCATGGCCTCTGCCAGCCGTCCGGCGCCCGGCCTACTTCGGTCCGAGCCGCCGCGACACCAGCCGCCCGAGCCGCCCGTAGACGCCGGAGGTCCGGTGACGCAGGTGCATCCCGGCATAGACCGGCTGGCTGATCGGGGCCACATCCGCGACCATCTGGAACTTCTCCGTCGCGGTCAGGGCGAGCGCGCTTTCCGTCAGCACGAAGGCCGAGCCGCCGAGTGTCGTCAAAAGCCCCACCACCGCGAGATTCTGCCCCGAGGCCAGCACCGCCGCCGACAATTCCGGCACGCTTTGCGAATGGGCCATGTCGAAGGCCGCCGAATAGGCGCCGCGGATGTAGCCCGCCGGGTCGATCCCGGCGCGGGTCGTGGCGGTGGAGGAGACGAGCCGGTAGGTCACTTCGCCGATCGACTGGAAATACAGGTCCGGTGCCGGTTGCGGGCTGTAGAGCACCGCGAAATCCAGCACCCCGCGCAGCAGGTCATTGCACATCTGCGCCGAATAATCCGGCTCCAGATAGAAGGCCGCATCGGGCAGGAACCGCCGGAAGGCCGCGACCCAGGAGCCGATCTGCCCCGCCGCGAGGTCGTGCTGCATCCCGATCCGCAGCGTCATCGCCGCCGTACCGGACTGGCCCACGGCCCGCTGCGCCTCCGTCCAGGCGTGGCGCAGCGCGCGGGCATGGGTCTCGAATTTCAGCCCCTCGGTGGTGAGCGTCGTCCCCGCCCGCGAGCGGTCGAAAAGCCGCGCCCCGATCGCCGCCTCCAGCACCTGCACCCGCGCCGAAACGGTGGATTGCGTGACCGCCAGCCGCTCGGCGCTGCGATGGAAGCTGCGGGTTTCCACGAGGTCGAGAAAGGTTTCGAGAAGTTCGATCTGCATGGCCTGCCCTTCCGCTCTGCCGGTTTGCCCGGCTGGTTGATCGCTTTCCCCGATCAATAGAACAGGATCGCTTCAATTGAAAGCTTTTCGGCAAAGCGGGATACTCGCCGCGACCGGCCCGCAAAGGCCGGGGCGGACGGGCAGGAATTCAGGAGCAGCCGATGTCGGACTTCCCCAAAAGGGCGCGCGTGGTGATCATCGGCGGGGGCGCGGTCGGGGCCTCGGCGCTCTATCATCTGTGCAAGGCGGGCTGGACGGATTGCGTCCTTCTGGAGAAGAACGAGCTGACGGCGGGCTCCACCTGGCACGCGGCGGGCAATGTGCCGACCTTCTCCTCCTCCTGGTCGATCATGAACATGCAGCGCTATTCGGCGGAGCTTTACCGGGGTCTCGGCGAGGCGGTCGATTACCCGATGAACTACAATGTCACCGGCTCCGTCCGGCTCGCCCATACGGCGGAGCGGATGCAGGAATTCGAGCGGGTCGTGGGCATGGGCCGCTATCAGGGCATGGATCTGAAGATCCTGACGCCGGAGGAAATCCGCGAGGTCTATCCCTTCCTTGAGACCCATGACCTTCTCGGCGCGCTTTATGATCCCTATGACGGCGACATCGACCCGGCGCAGCTCACGCAGGCCCTTGCCAAAGGCGCGCGGCAGATGGGCGCGCGGATCGAACGCTTCTGCCCGGCGACAGGCGCGCGGCGCGAGGGGGAGGATTGGGTGATCGCCACCCCCAAGGGCGAGATCCGCTGCGAGATCGTGGTGAATGCCGCGGGCTATTATGCGCGCGAGGTCGGCAAGTGGTTCGGCCGCGAGGTGCCGATGATGGTGATGAGCCATCAGTACATGCTCTTCGACACGATCCCGGAGGTGGAGGCCCGCACAAGGGAGGTCGGCCACAAGCTGCCGCTTTTGCGCGACGTGGACAGTTCCTATTACCTGCGGCAGGAGAAGAACGGCTTCAACCTCGGCCCCTATGAGGGCAACTGCAAGGCGCATTGGATCGGCGAGGACGATCCTTTCCCCGAGGATTTCAGCTTCCAGCTTTTCCCCGACGATCTGGAGCGGCTGGAATGGCATATCAATGATGCCATGGCCCGCGTGCCGCTGCTGGCCAAGGCGCCGCTGACCAAGGTGATCAACGGCCCGATCCCCTATACGCCCGACGGCAATCCGCTGATCGGCCCGATGCCCGGCGTGCCGAATGCCTTCGAGGCCTGCGTCTTCACCTTCGGCATCTGTCAGGCGGGCGGGGCGGGCAAGGTGCTGGCGGAATGGATCACCAAGGGGGCGACGGAATGGGACATGTGGTCCTGCGACCCGCGCCGCTTCACCGGATTCGAGGATGAGGCCTACTGCATTGCCAAGGGGATGGAGGTTTATGGCCATGAATACGCCATCCATTTCCCCCATCACGCCTGGCCCGAGGGGCGGAACAGGAAGCTCTCGGCGGTGCAGGAGCAGACCAGGGCGCTCGGCGCGCAGTTCGGCGCCTATAACGGCTGGGAGCGGGCGCTCTGGTATGCGGCGCCGGGGGATGACACTTCCGAGGCGGCGCAGCGGACCTGGGCGCGCAAAGGCCCGTGGTTCCGCGCGGTGAAGGCGGAATGTGAGGCGGTGCGCGATGCGGCGGGCATCCTCGATCTGCCGGGCTTCTCGCGGTTCCTGATCAGTGGGGCGGGGGCGGCGGACTGGCTCTCGCGCCAGATCACCGGCAGGCTGCCCCCGGTGGGGCGGCTGGGGCTCGCGTATTTCGCCGATGACCAGGGTCGGATCGTCACCGAGATGTCGGTGGCGCGGCTGGCGGAGGAGGAGCTTCTCCTCATCACCGCCGCGACAGCGCAAGCCCATGACCGCGACTGGCTGGCAAGGCATCTGACGCCGGGGCTGAGCCTGCGCGATGTGACCGAAGACTGGTCCTGTCAGATCCTGACCGGGCCGCAAAGCCGCGCGATCCTGGCGCAGGTGACGGAGGCGGATCTGGACAAGGGCTGGCTGACCTTCCAGAAGGCGACCCTTGCCGGGGCGGAGGTTTACCTCTTCCGCGTCTCCTTCGCGGGGGAGCTGGGTTGGGAAATCCATTCCCGCATCGCCGATACGGCGAAGGTCTGGGAGGCGGTGATGGCGGCGGGGCAACCGCTTGGCCTGAAGCCCTTCGGCATGTTCGCGCTGAACTCCCTGCGGGTGGAAAAGGGCTATCGGGCGTGGAAGGGCGATCTGTCCACCGATTACACCGTGTTGCAGGGCGGGCTGGAGCGGTTCGTCGATTGGGCAAAGCCGGACTTCCGCGGCAAGGCGGAGCTTGAGGCGGAAAAGCAGCGCGGGGTGACGAAGCGGTTCGCAACGCTGGTGATCGAGGCCGGCGATCAGGACCCGCCCTATATGGCGACGATCTGGCATCAGGGGCAGGTCGTGGGCGAGGTGACCTCCGGCTATTACGGACACCGGGTCGGGGCCTGCATCGGTCTGGGGATGCTGCGCGCCGATCTGAACCAGCCGGGGCAGGCGGTGGAGGTCGAGATCTTCGGCACCCGCTATCCGGCTGAGGTGCAGGCGGATGCGCCGCTCTGGGACGGCAAGAACGAGCGGTTGCGCGCGTGACCAGCCGCCGGGGCGCTGCCCCGGACCCCGGGATATTTCTACCAGTATGAAAGCAAAAAGATGGCTCAGATTCCGAAGCAGGCGCGGGCGGTGGTGATTGGCGGGGGGGTGTCGGGCTGTTCTGTGGCCTATCATCTGGCCAAGATGGGCTGGTCGGATGTGGTGCTGCTGGAGCGCAAGCAGCTCACCTCCGGCACGACATGGCACGCGGCGGGGCTGATCGGGCAGTTGCGCGGTTCGGCCAACATGACGCGGCTGGCGAAGTATTCGGCCGATCTCTATGTGAAGCTCGCCGCGGAAACCGGGATCGAGACCGGGATGCGGCAGGTCGGCTCCATCTCCGTCGCGCTGACCGAGGCGCGGCGGGAGGAGTTGCTGCGGCAGGCGACGGTGGCGCGGATCTTCGATGTGGATGTGGCGGAGATCTCGCCTTCCGAGGTGAAGGCCATGTATCCCCATCTCAACATCGACGGGGTGGTGGGGGCGGTGCATCTGCCGCTCGATGGCCAGTGCGACCCGGCCAATATCGCCATGGCTCTGGCCAAGGGCGCGCGGATGAAGGGCGCGCAGATTTTCGAGCATACCAGGGTTGTCGCGGTGACGAAGGCGGCGGGTCGGGTGACGGGGGTGGACTACATCGGCGCCGATGGCGCGCCGGGCCATATTGCCGCCGATGTGGTGGTGAACTGCGGCGGCATGTGGGGGCGTGATCTGGCCGAAGCTTCGGGCGTGACCTTGCCGCTTCATGCCTGCGAGCATTTCTATCTGATCACCGAACCCGTTCAGGGGCTCGGCCATCTGCCGGTGCTGCGGGTGCCGGATGAATGTGCCTATTACAAATCGGATGCCGGCAAGATGATGGTCGGCGCCTTCGAGCCCAAGGCCAAGCCCTGGGGCATGGGCGGCATCCGCGAGGATTTCATGTTCGACACGCTCCCCGAGGACTGGGACCATTTCCAGCCGATCCTCGAGGATGCGATGCACCGGATGCCTCTGTTCCAGACGGCGGGCATCCACACCTTCTTCAACGGGCCGGAGAGTTTCACCCCCGACGACCGCTATTACCTCGGCGAGGCGCCGGAACTGGGCGGCTATTGGGTGGCGGCGGGCTACAATTCCGTCGGCATCGCCGGCTCCGGCGGGGCCGGGATGGCCTTGGCGCATTGGATCGTGGAGGGCGAGGCGCCCTTCGATCTCTGGGAGGTGGATATCCGCCGCGCACAGCCCTTCCAGAAGAACCGCAAGTATCTGAAGGAACGGGTCAGCGAGACTTTGGGCCTGCTTTACGCCGACCATTTCCCCTATCGGCAGGTCGCCACCGCGCGCGGGGTGCGGCGCACGCCCCTGCACGAGCATCTGAAGGCGCGGGGAGCGGTCTTCGGCGAGGTGGCGGGCTGGGAACGGGCGAACTGGTTCGCCGATGAGGGGCAGGAGCGGGAATACAAGTATAGCTGGAAGCGGCAGAACTGGTTCGAGAACCAGAAGGCTGAACATCTGGCGGTGCGGAACGGTGTCGGCTTCTTCGACATGACCTCCTTCGGCAAGATCCGGGTGGAGGGGCGCGAGGCCTGCGCCTTCCTGAACCGGGTTTGCGCGGCCGAGATGGATGTGGCGGTGGGGCGGATCGTCTACACGCAGATGCTGAACGCGCGCGGCGGGATCGAGAGCGATCTGACGGTGACGCGGCTCTCGGAGTCGGCCTACCTTGCCGTGGTGCCGGGCGCGACGCTGCAGCGCGATCTGGCGTGGCTGCGGCGGCATGTCGGCGAGGCTTTCGCGGTCATCACCGATGTGACGGCGGCGGAATCGGTGCTGTGCGTCATGGGGCCGAAGGCGCGGGAGCTGATGCAGGCGGTCAGCCCCAATGACTTCTCCAATGCCGCGCATCCCTTCGGGACCATGCGGCAGGTGGAGGTCGGTATGGGCCTCGCGCGGGCGCATCGGGTGACCTATGTGGGCGAGCTCGGCTGGGAGCTTTATGTGAGCAGCGATCAGACCGCCCATGTCTTCGAGGCTTTGGAGGAGGCCGGGGCGGGGCTGGGGCTGAAGCTGTGCGGGCTGCATACGCTGGATAGCTGCCGGATCGAGAAGGCCTATCGCCATTTCGGCCATGACATCACCGATGAGGACCATGTGCTGGAGGCGGGGCTGGGCTTTGCCATCGGCAAAAGGAAGACCGAATATATCGGGCGCGAGGCGGTCTTGCGGAAGCAGGAGGCGGGGCTGGCGCGGCGGATGGTGCAGTTCCGGCTGACGGACCCCGAGCCGCTTCTTTTCCACAACGAGGCGCTCGTGCGGGACGGCAGGATCATCGGGCCGGTGACGAGCGGCAATTACGGCCATTTCCTCGGGGGGGCTGTCGGTATGGGCTATGTGCCATGCGCGGGCCAGACGGAGGCCGACATTCTGGGTTCGCGTTATGAGATCGAGGTGGCGGGGGTGCGCCATGAAGCGGTGGCCTCCCTGGTGCCGATGTATGACCCGAAGGCGGAGCGGGTGCGGATGTGACGGCGGGCGGGGGTTCCCGCTCTGGCGCCGGGGAGGGCTGTCTGCCCTCCCCGGACCCCTCCCGAGGATATTTGGGAAGAGAAGAAGGGGGCAGGCGGGATGCAAGGGAAGGGAGGGCGTGGGATGGACAGGCATGAGGCGTTTCGGGACCTGCATCAGTCGGGGTGTTTCGTCCTTCCGAACCCCTGGGATGCAGGTTCGGCGCGGATGATCGCGGCGCTCGGGGCGAAGGCTCTGGCCACCTCTTCGGCGGCCCATGCCTTCACGCTCGGGCGGCCGGATATGGGCGGGGTGAGCCGGGATGAGGCTTTGGCCCATGCCGAGGCCATCGTTGCGGCGACTGCGCTGCCGGTGTCCGGCGATTTCGAGGATGGGTTCGGGGCGGCGCCGGAGGTGGTGGCGGAGACCGTGCGGCTGGCGGCGGAGGTCGGGCTGTCCGGCCTCTGCATCGAGGATACGGTGATGGCGCCGGGCCATCCGGCCCATGCCTTCGACCTCGCGGTGGAGCGGGTGCGGGCCGGGGTGGCGGCGGCGCGCGCGCTCGGGCGGCCCTTCGTCTTCTGCGCGCGGGCCGATGGGGTGATGAACGGGGTCTACGATCTGGCGGAGGGGATCCGGCGCTTGCAGGCCTTCGAGGCGGCGGGGGCGGATCTGCTCTATCTGCCAGTGCCGCCGGGGCGGGCGGAGCTGGCGCGGGTGCTGGCCTCGGTGACGGCGCCGGTCAATGCGCTTGCGGCGGGGCCGCTCAAGGCGCTGCCGGTGGCGGAACTGGCGGCGATGGGGGTGCGGCGGATCTCCACCGGCAGCCAGATCGCGCGGGCGACCCATGCGGCGATCCGGACGGCGATGGAGGGGATCGGCGCGGGTTCCTTCGCGGGGATCATGGCGACGGCTTCGGGCGACGAGATCGACGCGCTGTTGCGGCGCGGGGCGGGTTGAGGCGGCGGATATTTGTGCCGATGTGAAAGGGCATGAGATGAGCGATATGGCGGAGACGGGCGAGGTTTGCGAGCCGGCGCGGGCGCGGCGGGCAGGGGGGCGGCAGGCGCGGGTCGCCTTGCGGGCGGCGCCTCTGGCCGAGGATGTCCGGCCGGTGCGGCCGGGGATGCCGGGCGGACGCTACAAGCCCTTGACCGAGGCGGGGGTGCAGCAGATCCACGAGGCGGCGCTTGAGGCGCTTGAGGTCATCGGGCTCAGCCAGGCGCCGAAATCGGGGGTGGAGATCATGACCGCCGCCGGCGCCGTTCAGGGCGACGACGGGCGGATGCGCTTTCCGCGCGCTTTGGTAGAGGATATGCTGGCGGTGGCGGCGCGCGGCATCACCCTTCATGCGCGCGACCCGAAGCTCGACCTGCATCTCAGCGGCAGCAATGTCCATTACGGGACGGCGGGGGCGGCGGTGCATATCGTCGATCCGGTGACGCTCGACTACCGCGACAGCACGGCGCAGGACCTGTATGACGCGGCGCGGCTCGTCGACAACCTCGACAACATCCATTTCTATCAGCGCACCATGGTCTGCCGCGACGTGGCGGACAACAGGGAGATGGATCTCAACACGCTTTACGGCTGCCTTGCGGGGACGAAGAAGCATGTGGGGACGAGCTTCAGCGACCCCTCCCATGTCGCCGATTGCTTCGAGATGCTCTATATGGTCGCGGGCGGCGAGGAGAAATGGCGGGAGCGGCCTTTCGTCAGCAATTCCAACTGCTTCGTCGTGCCGCCGATGAAATTCGCCGAGGAGAGCTGCATCACCATGGAGGATTGCATCCGCCGCGGGATGCCGATGCTGCTGCTCTCCGCCGGGCAGGCGGGGGCGACCTCCCCCGCGCCGATCGCGCTGACCATCGTGCAGGCGGTGGCGGAATGTCTGGCGGGGGTCGTCTATGCCAATGCGGTGAAGAAGGGCGCGCCCTGCATCTTCGGGACCTGGCCCTTCGTCAGTGATCTGCGGACGGGTGCCATGTCGGGCGGCTCGGCGGAGCAGGCGCTGCTGACCGCCGGTTGCGCGCAGATGCACCGCTTCTACGACCTGCCGGGGGGGGCTGCGAGCGGGATTTCGGACAGCAAGCTGCCGGACATGCAGGCGGGATGGGAGCAGGGGATCACCAATTCGCTGGCCGGTCTTGCGGGGCTGAACATGTGCTACGAGGCGGTCGGGATGCACGCGAGCCTTCTGGGCTTCTGCCTCGAAAGCCTCGTGCTGGGCGACGACCTTCTGGGACAGGCGATGCGGCTGGTACGCGGCATCGACGTGACGCCCGACAGCACCTCCATCGAGGCGATGAAATCGGTCTGCCTTGGCGGGCCGGGCCATTACCTCGGCTCGGACCAGACGCTGAAGCTGATGCAGACCGAATACATCTACCCAAGGGTCGGCAACCGCATGAGTCCCAAGGAATGGAACGAGGCCGGAAAGCCGCTGTTGCTTGAAACCGCGATTGCCCGCAAGAATGAGATCCTGTCGCGCGCGCGCTGCCGGATCGAACCGGAGATCGACGCGGCCATTCGGGCCAAATACAACATCTACTTCAAGTGAGGTCGCAATGATCCCCGCCAACATGCTGAAATTCTACATCAATGGCCAATGGGTGGCGCCGCGTTCCGCCAACCGCGCCGGTGTCGAGAACCCCGCGACCGAAGAGATCGTCTGCGAGGTGGCGCTCGGCAACCAGGAGGACATCGACGCGGCCATCGCGGCGGCGCGGGCGGCCTTCCTCGGCTGGACGGTGGTGCCGGTGGCCGAGCGCATCGCGCTCGTGAAGCGCATCCTCGAAGTCTACAATTCCCGCTACGAGGATTTCGCCCAAGCCATGTCCACCGAGATGGGCGCCCCCATCGAATGGGCGCGCGGCGCGCAGGCCTGGGCGGGCCAGGTCCATATCGAAAGCACCATTGCCGCCGGCGAGGAGATGGTCTGGGAATATTCCCGCGGCTCCACCCGCATCGTCTATGAGGGGATCGGGGTCTGCGCGCTGATCACGCCGTGGAACTGGCCGATGAACCAGATCGCCTGCAAGGTGGCGCCGGCGCTGATCGCGGGCTGCACCATGGTGCTGAAGCCGTCGGAGATCGCGCCGCTGTCGGGGGTGCTCTTCGCCGAGGTCTGCCATGAGGCCGGGGTGCCGCCGGGGGTCTTCAACCTCGTCAACGGCACCGGGCCGGAGGTCGGCGCGCGCATGTCCTCCCATCCGGAGGTGGATATGGTCAGCTTCACCGGCTCGACCCGCGCGGGGACGGCGGTTGCGGCGGCGGCGGCTCCCACCGTGAAGCGGGTGGCGCAGGAGCTGGGTGGCAAGTCGGCCAACATCATCCTGCCTTCCGCCGATATCGCGGCGGCGGTGGCGGGCGGGGTCGAGGGCTGCTTCGGCAATACCGGGCAAAGCTGCGATGCGCCGACGCGGATGTTCGTGCCGCGCGACCGCCATGACGAGGCTCTGGCCGTGGCCAAGCAAACCGCCGAGGCGGTGGTCGTCGGCGATCCGAGCGAGACGGCCACGACCATGGGGCCGCTGGTGTCGAAGTTGCAGTTCGACAAGGTGCAGGG
This sequence comes from Paracoccaceae bacterium, assembly GCA_027492585.1. Classification (GTDB taxonomy): domain Bacteria; phylum Pseudomonadota; class Alphaproteobacteria; order Rhodobacterales; family Rhodobacteraceae; genus JAPUEK01. The sequence continues at coordinate 136,582 of JAPUEK010000001.1, forward strand.
CCTGATCGCCAAGGGGATCGAGGAGGGTGCCACGCTGGTCACGGGGGGGCTCGGCCGCCCGGCGGGCGTCAACCGCGGCTGGTTCGCGCGCCCGACGATTTTCGGCAATGTCACCAACGACA
>JAPUEK010000002.1 GCA_027492585.1 Paracoccaceae bacterium
GGTCCGGTTGCATCTGAGGCCTTGGGTGGGGCGGATAGGCGGGGGGCTGTCTGCCCCCGGACCCCCGAGGATATTTTCCGCAAGATGAAGGGGAAGGACGATCAGGCGGGGAGGGCGGCGGGATAGGCCTCGAAGGTGATGTTCTGGGCGGTCTTGCGGGCCTCGGCCTCGGCCTTGGGCGACCGGATCGTCCAGCAGAGCACGGCGGCCCCTTCGGCTTTCAGCTCGGCCACGCGCGGGCGGGAGAGGTCGGAGGCCTCATGGCTGATGAAGCTTGCCTCCGTGCGGTCGTAATCGGGAATGTCGCGCAGCCGGTCGCAGGTCGCCTCGGCCAGCGGCGCCCAGTCGGAGGGGAGATAGGCCGAGGTCGTGAGCCCGCGCGGCAGGTTGGGGGCGAGCCGGGCCATATGGGCGATGGAATGAGGGTTGAAGCTCATCACCGCGACCGGACCCTGGCAGGCGGCAAGGGCGGCGGCGGTCGCAGCCTCCAGCCTGCCATCGGTTTCGGACATGGTGCCGGTCTGGTCCTTCAGCTCGATGAGGAGCGGGACCCGACCCGCGACGAGGGCAAGCACCTCCGCCAGGGTCGGGATCGTGTCGGTCGTGTAGCGCAGGGGGATGCGGCCGAGGGCTTCGGCGGTATAGTCTTTCACGAAGCCGGTGGCTTCGGTCAGCCGCTCCATCCATTCGTCATGGAAGACCATCGGCACGCCGTCCTTGGACAGTTGCAGGTCGATCTCGATGCCATAGCCTGCCGCGAGTGCCGCGCGGACGGCGCCGAGGGAATTTTCCGGGCGGCCCTGGGCGCGGTCGTGATAGGCGCGATGCGCGATGGGCGTGGTGAGGAAAGCGGCTGGCAGGGGCGCGCGCATCAGCGGATCTCGAAGAGGCCTTCGATCTCCACCGCCACGCCGAGCGGCAGGGAGGCGGCGGAGACGGCGGAGCGGGCGTGGCGGCCGGCATCGCCGAGGGCCGCGACGAGGAAGTCGGAGGCGCCGTTGATCACCTTCGGCTGGTCGGTGAAATCGGGACCGGAATTGACGAAGCCCACCAGCTTCACCGCCCGCACGACGCGGGACAGATCGCCGCCGCAGGCCTTCCTGAGCTGCGCCAGAAGCGAGATGGCGCAGGTCTTTGCGGCCTCTGCCCCTGCTGCGACATCCAGATCGCTGCCGACCTTGCCCTTGATCAGGCCGGCGGAATTCTGGCTGATCTGGCCGGAGATATGGACGAGATTGCCGATCACCACGAAGGGGACGTAGTTGGCAGCCGGTGCGGGGGCGTCGGGCAGGGTGACGCCCAGCTCGGCGAGGCGGGATTCGATGGCGGACATGGGTTTCTCCCCTTTTGAGGCGCTGGCGGCGCGATACGCCACCTTTTAGGGCGCAGGCTAGCGGCGGGCGGCACGAGGGGCAAGAGCGGTCGGGAGGCCCGCCGCCCTTGACCCGGCCATGCCAGAAGATACCTTGCGCGCGGCGGCAGGACCCGGCATTGCGCCGGAACCGCGCCGCCATGACGTATATCCTTCCGCCCCTCGTTACATCCCCGTTTCCCGGAGCCCGACAGATGACCCAACGCCTGCACCTCGTTTTCGGTGGCGAGCTGGTGACACCGCAGAAGAACGTGTTCAAGGATGTGAGCCAGATCCATATCGTGGGCATGTTTCCCGATTATGCCACGGCCTTTTCCGCCTGGAAGGCCGAGGCGCAGCGCACGGTGGACAATGCCCATATGCGCTATTTCATCGCCCATATTCACCGCCTGCGCGACGAGTCGGCGCCGGCTTCGGCCACCGAAGAGCTGGGCGCGTGATCGGCTGACCATGGCGCTGTCGCTCGGCCGCAGGCTTTACAACCTCACCGGCCGGCGCGAGCCGGCGGCGGAGACGGTCTGGCCGAAGCGACCCGAGGGGCGGCTGATCTGGCTGCATGGCGCTGCCCCCGAGGCGGCGGCCGGGCTGGCGGAGCTGGCGCGGCGGCTGCGCGAGGAAGACGGTTTCGCCGTTTTGCAGACCGGGGCAGGGGCTGGGGGTGGGGGAGCCCTCGTCACCATGCCGGGGGAGAGCGTGGGGGAGGTCCGGGCTTTTCTGGACCATTGGCAGCCGGAGTTCCTCCTGATGACCGAGGGGGAGCTGCGCCCGGCGCTTCTGCACGAGATGGACACGCGGCGCATCCCCGTGGCGGTGGCCGAGGCGCGCGAGCCTGCGCTGATGCGGGGGCGGGACGGCTGGTATCCGGGCCTTCTGCGCGAGGCGGCGCAGGCCCTGCACAGCGTTTTCGCGCTGGATGAGGCGGCGGCGCGGGCCTGGCGCAAGGCCGGGGTCGCCTCGGTCGAGCGGGCCGGGCGGCTGGAGGAGCCGAGTGCCGCATTGCCCTGCCAAGAGGCGGAGCGTGCGGCTCTGGCAGGATTGCTGGCCTCGCGTCCGGTCTGGCTGGCGGCCTCCGTGCCGGAGGGCGAGGAAGAGGCGGTGATTGCCGCCCATCGTGCCGCCCTGGGCCAGGCGCATCGGCTGTTGCTGATTCTCGTGCCGCAGAACCCGGAGCGGGCGGCGGCGCTGGCGCAGCGGATGGAGGAGGTCGAGGGCTGGATGGTCGCCCAAAGGGGCAACGAGGAGGAACCCGAGGTAGATATCGAGGTCTATGTGCCGGAAGACGCACAGGAATATGGGCTCTGGTATCGGCTGGCGCCGGTGACCTATCTCGGCGGCAGCCTGTCCGGAGACGGCGCGCTGCGCGACCCGATGGAGGCGGCGGCGCTCGGCTCGGCGATCCTGCACGGGCCGAGGGTGGGGGCCTATGCGACCGCCTTCGGGCGACTTGGCGCCGCGCGGGCGGCGCGGGCGGTGGCGACGGCGGCGGATCTGGCGGAGGCGCTGGGCGATCTTCTGTCCCCCGACCGCGCGGCGCGGCTGGCGGGAGCCGCCTGGGCCGTCGCCTCGGAAGGCGCGGAAGTGACAGAGCAGGTGCTGGACCTGATCCGCCGTGTCACCGACGGGTCGCCAGGCCGGAGGAGCGGCTGATGCGGGCGCCGGGCTTCTGGTTCCGGCCTGCGGGGGGGCTTGCCTGGGCGCTGGCCCCGCTCGGCCGGCTTTATGCGGCAGCGACGGCGCGGCGGCTGCGGCAGACAGGCTATCGCGCCCGCGTGCCGGTCATCTGCATCGGCAACCTGAATGTCGGCGGCACCGGCAAGACCCCCACGGCGATTGCGCTGGTGGAGCGGCTCACGGCCCGCGGGCTGGCCGTGCATCTCGTCAGCCGCGGCCATGGCGGCAGCCTTGCAGGCCCGGTGCGGGTGGAGCCCAACCGCTACAGCGCGGCGGAGGTCGGGGATGAGCCCCTGCTGCTCGCCGCCTTCGCCCCGGTCTTCGTCGCGCGCGACCGCGCCGCCGGGGTGCGGGCGGCGGAGGCGGCGGGCGCCGGGGTGATCCTCCTCGACGACGGCTTCCAGAACCCTTCGGTGGTGAAGGATCTGAGCCTCGTCGTCGTCGATGCAGAGACGGGGTTCGGCAACGGCTTCTGCCTGCCTGCGGGGCCGCTGCGCGAGCCGGTGGCCACAGGGCTGAAACGCGCCGATGCCGTGCTGGCCGTCGGCCCCGCCGCCTCACAGTCGCGCTTTGCCGAAAACGGCGGCCGGGCGGTCGCTGCGGCGCGTCTGCCGCTTCTGTCCGGCACGCTGGAACCGCTGGCGATGGGCATGGGCTGGAACGGCGAAAGGGTGATCGCCTTTGCCGGGATCGGCCGGCCCGAGAAATTCTTCGCCACCCTGCGCGCCGAAGGGGCGGAGATCCTGCGCGCCGTCGCACTCGACGATCACCAGCCCCTGTCGGAGACGCTTCTCCACCGGATGCAGGCCGAGGCCTTCGCCCTCGGCGCGCAGCTCGTCACCACCGAAAAGGACGCCGTGCGCCTGCCCCCCGCGTACCGGATGGCGGTGCTGACCCTGCCGGTGCGCCTGCGTATTGCGGACTGGTCCGCCCTTGATGCCGCGCTCGACCGGATCGGGCTGGGCGCGGGGGGGGCCGGGGAACGCTCCGCGGGGGATATTTAGGAAGAGAAGAAAGCCCTTTCATCTTGCCTCAAATATCCCCGCCGGAGGCGCAGGTTTGGCGGAGGCGATCGCGGTTCAGTCCTGCCCCCAATCCGCGCCCTGCATCTCGCGCAGGCGGGAGGCGGTACGTTCAAATTCGAACGCCCCTGCCCCTTCGATGTAAAGCCGCTCGGGCTCGTCGGCGGCAGAGCAGATGAGCCGCACCTTCGCCTCGTAAAGCGCGTCGATCAGGGTGACGAAGCGTTTCGCCTCGTTGTAATTGCCGGCTGAAAGCTGCGGCACGTCTTCGAGGATCAGCACGCGCACCGCCTGGGCGATGGCGAGGAAATCCGCCGGGCCGAGCGGTTTGGCGCAAAGCTGCCAGAAGCTTGCCCAGCCGACGCCATTGGCGAAGCGCGGCAGCTCCAGCTTGCGGCCGTTGACGGTGAGGATCAGCGGCTCTCCCGCCGCGGCCCCCGTCAGATCGTCCCAGATCGCCGCGATCTTCGCCCGCGCGGCCCCCGCCGGATGGAAATAGACCTGCGTTCCCGCCAGACGGTGCTGGCGGTAGTCGGTCGGGCTTTCGAGAGGCAGCACCTCCAGCCTGTCGTTCAGCATGGCGATGAAGGGCAGGAAAAGCGCGCGGTTCAGCCCGTCCTTGTAGAGATCCTCCGGCGGGCGGTTCGAGGTGGTGACGATCACCACCCCCGCCGCCAGCAGCTTTTCGAAAAGCCGCCCGACGATCATCGCATCGGTGATGTCGGTGATCTGCATCTCGTCGAAGGCCAGAAGCCGCAGGTCGCGGATCACCCTCTCCGCCACCGGGGCGAGCGGATCTTCCACCCCGGTCTTGCGGGCCTCATGCATCGCGTGGTGGATCTCCTGCATGAAGGCATGGAAATGCACGCGGCGCTTGCGGGGAATGTCCACGGCCCCGCAGAAGAGGTCCATGATCATGGATTTGCCGCGCCCGACCCCGCCCCAGAGATAGAGCCCTTTCGGAGGTGCGACAGGTTTGGCGAAAAGCCCGGCAAAGAGCCCGACGCGGCGGGTCGCGTTCTCCTCCAGCCAGAGGCGCAGGCTTTCGAGCCGCGACAGCACGGCCTGTTGAGCCGGGTCGGCGCGCAATTCCCCGGCGGCGATCCGGCCGTCGTAGATCTGGAGAAGCGTTTTTCGCATACTGTCGTATACTTTTCCTGAGGGCTTTGGAAAAGGCCCGTTTATGTTGCCGGAAAGCCCAAAAAAGGCGATGCGCGTCGCTGCGGCGTCGCTTCTTGGTTGCGTGATGCCTTCCGTGGCGGCAAGGTTCGGCAGATTTCCGCTTTAACCTGCTTCCGACAGGGGTGTCCCATTATGACCGAATCCATCCTTCCGACTGCTGCCGTCCGTCAGGTTTGCATCCGTCAGCGCAGCTTGCGCCGCCACTGTCGCTTCGGAAGGGCGACGGAACTGGTATTCATCCTGGCGACCGGGCTGACGCTGGCCATCGGCGGGCAGCAGGCAGACGCCCAGACCTGGGACGGCGAGACCGACGGGGATTTCCTGACCGGCACCAACTGGGATGGCGATGCGACACCCGCCGCGGGCGGGGCCGTGGTTCTGGATGATGGCGCACTGGCCTTCCAGCCGACACTGGGTGCGGGCGATTCCATAACGGTGGACACGGTCGCGGTCAGTGACGGCACGATGACCATCGACGGCGCGCTGACCGCCACCTCGGGTTTTACGGTGACCGCCACCGGCACGGTTGAGGTCAGCGGGACCGGCAGCATCACTGGCGGGCTGCTGGGCGGCGGCGGAACGGCGACGAACAATGGCACCATCGACGCGGTGACGTCGAACCTCGGCAGTTTCACCAATGGCGCAACGGGTGTGGTGACCGGCGCAATGCAGACCAACGGCGGGTCCGTCGTGCTGGAGACGGGCAGCAGCGTGGGGTCCCTGAGCAACCTTTCCGGCACGACTGATGTGCGGGGCGACGTGCTCGGGACGACCGCTGTTTCGGATGGGACCGTGACCCTGAACGCCGGCGCGGATCTGTCGGACGCGGATCAGGTCACGGTTGAAGGTTCGGGGACCCTGACGGTGGATTCCGCCGATACGGTCGGCTCGGTGGTCCAGACCGGAGGAACCATCGACGGCGGCGCGGTGCTGACCGTGACGGGAACCTATGGTCAGTCGGGCGGCGACATGGCGGGGACCCTGAACGCAGGCGGTGCCAAGACGCTCGACGGGGGGACCATCTCGGGGACGCTTGGCGGTGCCGGGGCGGCCACGGTTCAGACAGGCACGACGACCCTGACGGGAACCATCGACAGCGACCTGACGGTCACCAGCACGCTGGCAGTTGACGGCGGCGATGTGACCGGCGTCACCACTCTGGATGGCGGCACCCTGGCAGGCCTCTCTGATGGAACGGTCAGCGGGGATGTCGGTCTTTCCGCAGCGGGAGGCGCGATCACGGCTGCGACCGGCACCACGCTGACCCTGTCGGTGCTGAACCCCGACAGCGCTTCGGAGCTGACGATCGGCGCGGCGGGTCAGACCGGAACGGTTGTCGTGAACGGCACGACTGCCCAGGACGCGGGCGCTACGGTTGCGATCACCGCAGGCACGTTGCGGATCGGTTCTGCGACGGTGGGCAGCGACTTGTTGGACGCCAGTGCAGGGACCTCGGTTGCAAGCGGCGCTGCGCTGGATATCGGTGGCCATGGCACCACCGTCACGGCCTTGTCGGGAACCGGCACTGTCACCAACAGCGGTGCCGCAGCGGCACTGACACTGACCGGCACTTCAACCTTTGGCGGTGTGGTCGAAGACGGGGCCGGTGTGACCAGCCTGACCAAGGGCGGTGCAGGAACGACCACGCTTTCCGGTGCGAACACCTATACCGGCACCACGACTGTCTCCGCCGGGACGCTGGATGTGACCGGCTCGCTCGCCTCGACCACGGTGAACGTGACCGGCGGCAGCCTGAAGGTTGATGGCGCGGCCCTGGCCAACACCGCAGACGTGACGCTTTCCGGCACGGGCAACCTGACCCTGACGGGCAGCGAAACCATCGGGTCGGTTTCGGGCGCGGCCGGAACGAGCGTCGCACTCGGGGCCAATACGCTGACCACGGGCGACGCGGGCAACGACGGGATTGCCAGCATCATTTCCGGCGCAGGCGGCGGTCTGACCAAGCAGGGGGCCGGCACGCTGACGCTCTCGGGCGCCAACACCTACACCGGCACCACCACGGTGAATGCCGGTACGCTGGAAGTCACCGGCTCCGTCGCCGGCAATGTCACCGTGGCGGGCGGCAAACTGCGGATCGGCGCTTCCAATGCCATCGGCGGCTCGATCACGACGACGGGTTCTGTCGTCAGCTATGCCAATGGCGTGAACGAAGCTTCGGCCCTCATCCTGAGCTCCAACACCACGCAGCTTGAGGTTCTGAATGCGGATTCGGCGACTCAATCGGGGGTGATCTCCGAAACCGGCGGATCGCGCCCGCTGGAGAAGATCGGCGCGGGTGAGCTGGTTCTGACCGGGACCAACACCTTCACCGGTGACATGACCATCAGCGCCGGCACCCTGACCCTGAATGCAGCGTCGGGCAACGCCCTGAACGATTCCGTCGATGTGATCGTCGCCAATGGCGGCAAGCTGAAAGTCTCCAACGGCGAGACGGTCGCCTCGCTTGCGAGCTCGGATACCAATCCGGCCACCTCAACCGCAGCCGTGACCATCGACGCCGCCAAGACGCTGGAGATCGGGGGGGCCGCAACGACCACCTTCGCCGGCGTCATCGACGGCGCGGGCAACCTCAAGCATTCGGGAAGCGGAACGCTCACCTTGGCGGGCGACAACACCTATACCGGATCGACGCAGGTTGATGGGGGTGTGCTGAACATCACCGGGTCCATCGACTCCACCGTGGTGGGGATCGGCACGGGTGCGGTGCTTTCGACCGATGGCGGCGCTCTGGTGAGCGGGGCGACGGTCACCAATGCCAACGGTACATTCCGGCTGACCGGAACGGAAAGCATCACCGCGCTGAACCAGACCACGACGGGGGCCGCGGCGACCGAACTGAACGGTGCGGGCGTGGAACTACGCCTCAGCGGAAACTCCAGCATCGCCGGCGCGGTGAGCGGGACGGGAACGCTTGTGGTCAACGGCGGCACGACGACGGTCCAGTCGAACGGCAACGTGTCCGCCGCAACCTCGATCGGGGCAGGCGGCAGTGTTGTCAACGGCGGCACGATGGCGGGTGTCAGCAACGCGGGCAACTTCACCAACAACCTGACCGCCGGCGCGCTGACCAACACCGGCGCGGGCGCGGGCTCCAACACCGGCACGCTGGCCAGCCTGACCCACAATTCCAGCGGCACCTTCACCAACTCCGGCGTCGTGACCGGCAATGTCGGTGTCTCGAACGGGATCGTCAACCTGTCGGCTGGCTCCAACATCGGCAATGCAAGCACAGTGACGGTGACAGGCGGGGTCCTGAATGCCGATGTGAATGATACGATCGGCGCGCTCAGTGCCACAGGCGGGACTGTCAACCTGAATGGTGCGACACTGACGCTCTCCTCCGGCACCTCGGCCCTCGGTACGACCATTCAGGGGACCGGCGGGCTTGCAGTGGCGGGAGGGACCTCCAACGTCACCTCGGCGCTGACCTATACCGGAGCCACAACCGTTTCGGGCGGGGCGATGAACGTGACCGGCGCGGGGGCTCTGGCCTCGACGGCGGTTGGCGTTTCGGCCGGCACGCTGACCACCGACAGCGACGCGCTCGCCGCCGGGGCGACGGTGACGGTTTCCGGCACCGGGACCTTCACCAGCTCCGGCACCGACAGCTACACCGGCATCACCCAGACGGGCGGCACGGTGAACGGCAGCGGGGTCCAGACGCTTTCCGGCGCCTTCGTGCAGTCGGGTGGAACGACCGCCGGCAGCGTGGACATCAATGCCGCGACCTTCTCGCAATCGGGCGGGGCGACCATCGGGGCCGGCACCTCCGTCACGTCGAGCGGCGCGCAGACGCTGAACGGGGGCTCGATCCTTGGCAGCCTCGACGGTGCAGGCGCTGTGACGGTGCAGACCGGCACGACGACGGTGACGGGAGCGGGCAATATCGCCTCGACCTCGATCAATATTGCCAGCGGCACCCTGTCGACGGACGGTGGGGCTTTGGCTGCGGCGGCTTCGGTGACGAATGCGGGCTCTCTGGTGATGAGCGGTTCGGAAAGCGTTGCGAATGTCAGCGGTGCCGGCGCTGTCGCCCTGAACGGGGCGGCGACCACGCTGACCCTGAGTTCCGGCGCCTCGACCATCAGCGGTGCCGTGTCCGGGACGGGCCGGCTGACGGTTGCCGGAGGCGATGTCACGCTGACCTCGGCCCTGAACAGCTACACCGGGCCGACCGATGTGACGAGCGGTTCCCTCGCGGTGACGGGCGCAGGCAAACTGGCCTCCACCGATCTCGAAACCTCCGGCACGGGTCTGCTCAGCACCGATGGCGGCGCTCTGGCGGCGGCGACCGTCATTACGAACAACGGCACCGGGGCGGGCGGCTTCACCGTCACCGGCGGGCTGGAGACCATTTCCGCCGTCAATGGCGCGGGCCGGCTGCGTCTGGAAAATGGCGCGCTGACCCTGACCGGCACCTCTGCGATCAGTGGGGTCATCTCCGGCACCGGGGCGCTGACCGTCGATGGCGGGGCGGTAACGATCAGCAATGCGGCCAACACCAACACCGGCGATACGGTGGTGGAGGACGGGACCCTGACGCTGACCGGCAATGTCGGCGGCGCGATGAAGGTCAATGGCGGCGAGCTTGAGGTCAATGGCGGCACCGTCGGCGGGGCCACCACCAATGACGGCGGCACGATCGACATTGCCGGCGGCACCTTCACCGGCGGGCTGACCAACACCAACGGCACGGTCGAGGCGGAAGGCGCGGTCAGCGGTGATATCGTCAACGAAGGCACGTTCACCGTTACGGCCGACATGACCGGCGGCGCGGCGAACAGCTTCAGGAATGGAACGATTGCCACGACGTCATCCGGTGTCCTGAATGTGCTGAACGGCAGCATGACGGGCTTCGGCAGCATCGGAAACGATCTCGGCACGATCAATGTCGGTTCGGGCCGGACCCTCGGCGCGACGACGATCACCAACGAGAGCGGATCGGCCACCAGCATCATCCTGACTTCCGGCACCATTTCCGGGGCCTTCACGAACCGCGGTCTGGTGACCTCCTCCGGGGCTTCGACGATCAACGGCAGCTTTGCCAACACCGGCACGGTGGACATGGCGAACGGCACCACCGGCGATACGCTGGCGATCTCCGGGGCGACGACCGGGACGGGCATCTACCAGCTTGACCTGAACCTTTCGTCCGGTGCGACCGACCGGGTGAACGGGACGGGCGGGATTTCGGGGACGGTCAACCTCCAGTTTGCGGTGACGGGTGGCGGGGTGGCCCTGGCGCCGGTGACGGTGATGACCGGGGTTGCGAACGGCACGGGCGTCACCCAGACGGGTCTGCCGCTCGGCGGCGGCATCCTTTACACGGTGGAGAACAACGGCGGAAATCTGCAGGTCGTGAGCGATGTGAACGGCGCGGTGTCCGGCGTCGCGGCCGGAGCGGCGCTGACCCAATCGCTGATCGGCTCGGTTGTGAACCGCCCGACCAGCCCCTTCCTCAGCAGTCTGGCAGAGGGGGAGGCCTGCTCGCACGGCGGCTATGCCCGCTTTACCGGCGGCATGGCGACGGCGGATGGCACGACCCGCACCTCTCTCGGGTCCAACAACACCTCCATTTCGGCGCAGTTTGCGGGGCTTCAGGGCGGCTATGACGTGGGCTGCTATGACGGCCGCTTCTTCGACGGCTGGGACGGGACGGTGGGCGTCATGCTCGGCTTCAATGCCGGCTCGACAAAGCAGGGGGTCTATTCCGATCCGGTGGACCGCACCCGCCGCACCTCGACGCTGGAAACGGATTTCTCGCAAAGCTATGCCGGGTTCTATGTTGCGGGCAGCAAGGACAGGGTCTCGGCCGATGTGCAACTGCGCTATGAGCAGACCGATTTCGATCTGGGTGAGGATTTCCTGCCCGGCTACGAGATCGGGCTGGACGGCCGGAGCTTCAAGACCGCCACGACCACCCTCGGCTCGCGGCTCAGCTACCGGATGGATGTGAACGAGGGCAAGGGTCTGAGCTTCGTGCCGACCGTCGGTTTCAACTATTCCCAGACTTCCGGGGATACGGTGGTGCTGAGCAGCGGTCAGGTCCTGACCATCGCGCCGTTCAACACCACGGTCGGCTTCTTGGGCGGCACCCTGGCGCAGACGAAGATCAGCCCGGACGGGACTTCGGCGACGACGACCTTCGTGTCGGGCAACTACTATCAGGACTTCGGCGGCTCGCGGAATGCCAAGTTCACCCCCGATCCGTCGGTTCCGGCCTCTCAGATCGACATCGGTATCGACAGCATCGGCGGCTTTGCCGAGGCTTCGGTGGGGATGAACTACGTCAAGATCCTCGACAACGGCCCGGCCGGGGCGAAGCAGCTCAATGCGACGGTGCGGGCGGATGCGCGCTTTGGTGATAACGTGTCAGATGCCTACAGCGTGACGGCTCAGGTGCGCCTGACGTTCTGAGGTTGGCAAGGCATGAAATGGATGCCGGCGCGGGAGGGTCGCGCCGGCATTTTCCTTTGTGCGTGGCGGGGATGGGTCTGATCCCCGCGCGGATCGACGTTGCGGCCCCCGCTGCGAATTGATCGGGCTTTGTGCGTGCCGCCGCAAAACCGCACTTGATCCCCAAGGGCGGAGGACGCAGGATGCGGCAGGTATTTCTGTGCCGCAGACGGGGGTTTGCGGTGGTCTTGGTGATTGCCGGTCGATGTACGGCCAAAAGCGATTGAGGGCAGGATGTCTTGGTTCAGCAAGGTCGCGTGGAAGGAGGGGCTGTTTTTGCAGCCGCACCATCTCCAGCAGAACGACCGCTATGTCGAAAAGCTGCTGGAGGCGCGGACGCGCCATGTCTCGCCCTACCCTTGGGGAATCGAGGAGATGCGGGTCAACCGGGACCGGCTGCAACAGGGCCGGATCGAGCTGGCCATGGTCGCGGGGATCTTTCCGGATGGCACGCCCTTCGATGCGCCCTCCGTGTCGCCCCTGCCCCGCGCGATAGAGGTGCCGGAAGGCTCCGACGGGCTGGCGATCTGGCTGACCTTGCCCGATCAGGTGATGAACGGACGCGAAGTCGCCATGGATTCGGAGCTGGAGGCGGCGACGCGCTATCTTCTCGGCGCCGAGACGGTGGCCGACAGTGCCTCCGCCCTGCGGCTGGAGCAGCAGATCGAGATCGCCTCGCCCCGGCTGGAACTGGATATCCGCAGCACCGCCAAGCCGGGATACCAGTGTCTGAAGATCGGCCGGATCATCGAGGTCCGCGACAATGTGGTGATCCTTGACGATGCCTTTCCGCCGCCGCTTCTGACCATCACCGGCCATTCGGTTGCGCTCGGCTGGCTTGACCGGGTGATCGGCTGGGTGGAGACCAAGCTCGAAAGCCTTGCCCGCTATGCGGCCGACCCTTCGGCTGCCGGGGGCTTGCAGGCGACCGATTACTTCATGCTGCTGGCGCTCAACCGCGAGATCAACGTGCTGCGCCATCTGCGCGCCAGCCGCTATGTCCACCCCGAGCGGCTTTACGAGGAGCTGTTGCGCTTTTCCGGGGAGCTGTGGACCTTCGATCAGGACAAGCGTCTTGCCCCGGCCTATGACGCCTATGACCATGCCGATCTGAAGGGCTCGATCGAGCCGGTGGTGCGCGACATCCAGCGGCTTCTCAGCCGCGATGTGGGCCGGGCGACGCGGCTGGAGCTGGTGCAGGTGCGGCAGAATTCCTATCTCGCGCAGGTGCCGGACCGGAACCTGTTCCGCGACGCGACCTTCGTGGTGGAGGTGGAAAGCTCCCGCTCGCTGACCATGGTGCAGCAGCAGTTCCCGCTTCTGTGCAAGGTGGGGCCGAACACCCGCATGGCGGAGATCGTCAACAACAACCTGCCGGGGATCGACCTCATCCACCTGCCGACTCCGCCGCGCCAGATCCGCGCCGTGTCGCGCAACGTCTATTTCGTGATCGAGAAGAATTCGCCCCTGTGGCGGGAATTCTCGACCGCCCCCGCCATCGGGATGCATTTCGCGGGCGACTGGCCGGATCTGAAGATGGAGCTTTGGGCCATCGTGGAAACCCGGTCGTGAAGGGGGCGCGGCGATGAGCAGCGGCGGCGACAAGGACAAGACGGTGATCGGCGGCGCCCTGCCGGGGGGCATGACGCCGATGCCGGGGGGCAAGCGTCAGGCGACCCCGAACCAGTCCACGGTGATCGGCGGGCCGTTGCCGGGGGCCGGAGCGCCGGGCGGCTTCGGCAGCGGCGGCGGCTTTGGCGCCCCGCAGCCGGGTGGCTTCGGTGGCGGCGGCGGAGGTGGGTTCAGCGGTGACGGCAGCGATGCCTGGAACCCGGGCGGCGGCGGTTTCGGCACGCCCGCGCCGCAGCCCGGTCAGTATGGCGGCCAGCAGGGCGGATTCGGCAATCCGCCCTTCGGCCAGCCCCCGGCGCAGCGCACGGTGATCAGCCCCTTCGGCGGCGCGCAGGAAGAAAGCTTCTTTCCCGATACCAACACGGTTCAGCCGACGAACTACGACCACGCCGGCCCGAAGATCGACCTGCGCGTGGCGCTCTCGGCCAAGGGGCTCGGGGCGGGCGGCCCGAAAAGCCCGATGCTGGCGGCGGCGGCCAACCTGCTGATCCTTTTCGGGCGTCTGCGGACCCAAATGGTCGAGATGGAAGCGCGCCCGCTGATGGAATATGTGACGCGCGAGATCGAGGGCTTCGAGAAGAACTGCCTCGATGCGGGCGTCGATCCGCATGAGACGCAGGTGGCCAAGTATCTCCTGTGTTCCACAGCCGATGACATCGTGCAGAATATCCCCTCCGGCACCGACCGGCATGTGTGGATCCAGTATGCGATGACGGTGCGGTTCTTCAACCGCCGCACCTCCGGCGTGGGGTTCTTCCAGGAGGTGGAAAAGGCCCTGCAAGCCCCGGCACAGCGCTTCCAGCTTCTTGAACTGGCGATGACCTGTCTTTCCCTCGGTTTCGAGGGGCAATACCGCACCGCGCAGAACGGGGCGGTGGAGCTGTCGCGCATCCGCTCCATGATCTACGAGAGCCTGCGCCGGGTGCAGCAGCGCCCGGATGATGACATCTCCCCCCGCTGGCAGCCGGTGCTTCTGGGCGGGCGGCGGCGCTTTGGCGGCACGCCGCTCTGGGTGATCGGCTCGGTGCTGGGGACGGTGCTGATGGGGGCTTACTTCGGCCTGTCCATGCTGATCTCCGGCGAGGGCAACGAGGTCTCGCAACGGCTGCTGACGATGAACCCGACGACGCCCATCGAGCTTGTCCGCACCGCGGCCTTCACGCCGATGGTGGTGGAACAATCGGATGTGATCGCCGACCCCGCGCAGCTTGAGCGGCTGAAGGCGGCGATGGCCAAGGATATAGAGGACGGGATCGTCACGGTGGACGTGAAGGGCGACTATATCTTCGTCCGGGTGTCGAACGCGGCGCTTTTCGCCTCGGGCAAGGCGGTCACCAAGCCGGAATTCAACGCGCTTGGCGAACGGATCACGACTGCGCTCAATGCCGAACCGGGGCCGGTGCTGATCTACGGCTATACCGACAACGTGCCGATGAACGGGCGCGGCAAGTACAAGAACAACCATGACCTGAGCCTCGCACGGGCCGAAGCGGTGAAGGAGGTTCTTGCCAAGGGTATGACCGACCCGACGCGCTTTGTCGTCGAGGGCAAGGGAGAGGCGGACCCGATCGGTGACAATGGCACCAATGAGGGCAAGGCGCTCAACCGCCGGGTGGAAATCATGATCAAGCGTCAGGAGACGCTGGGTCAGGAAGGCTGAGGACGGGGACGCGGAATGAAGTGGGTGAAGCCTCTGCTGGTTGTCATCGGGTTTCTGGCCTTTTCCTCGGTCGTGTGGTTCGCGGGCGAGCTGATCGGCTTTGGCGAAAGCCGGCCTTTCGAGCCGGTCTGGGTGCGGCTTCTGATCATCGGAACGCTGCTTCTGGTCCTGCTGATCTGGGGCGGGATCAAGCTCTGGCGGCGGCGCAAGGGGCAGAAGGCGCTTGAAAAGGCGCTGGTGGCCGATGAGGGGCCGCTCGGCGACGGCAAGGAGCTGGCCGGGCGGATGCAGGCCGCCCTTGCGACGCTGAAGAAGACCGGCAGTTCCAAGAGCTATCTCTATGATCTGCCCTGGTATGTGATCATCGGTCCGCCGGGGTCGGGCAAGACCACGGCGCTGGTGAACTCCGAGATCAAATTCCCGCTTTCGGGCCAGCAGCAGGGCGGGTTGCAGGGGTTCGGCGGCACCCGCTATTGCGACTGGTGGTTTGCCGAGGATGCGATCCTGATCGACACCGCCGGGCGCTACACCACGCAGGACAGCGATCAGGGCGCCGACAGCGCCTCGTGGAGCGCCTTCCTCAACCTCTTGAAACGCAACCGCCCGAAGCAGCCGATCAACGGCGTCATCCTTGCCTTCTCGGTCGAGGACCTGATGCGGGCCGAGCCTGAGAAGATCACCGCCCATGCCGAGATCGTCCGCGCCCGTCTGGCCGAGATCCACGAGACGCTGAAGGTCGATTTCCCGGTCTATGTGATGTTCACCAAGGCCGACCTGATCTCCGGCTTCCGAGAGTTCTTCGCCTCCTTCTCGGCGAGCCGGCGCAAGAAGGTCTGGGGGGCGACCTTCCAGACCGACAGCCGGCGCGAGCAGACGGTCAACCGGGTGGAGGGCGAATATGACGCCCTCGTCGCGCGTCTGTCCGATGAGGTCATCGACCGGCTGAGCGAGGAGCCCGATGGCGTGAACCGCATCGCCATCTTCGGACTGCCGGGCCAGTTGGCCGAGATGAAGGACGAGATCGCCTCTTTCCTGAAACAGGTGTTCGAGCCGACCCGCTACAAGACTTCCGCCATCCTGCGGGGGTTCTATTTCACCTCCGGCACGCAGGAAGGCACGCCCATCGACCAGGTTCTGGGGGCCATGGGGCGCAGCTTCGGCGGGCAGAACGCCGGGGCGCTCATGTCCGGCAAGGGCAAGAGCTTCTTCCTGCACGACCTGATGACGCAGGTGATCTTCGGCGAGCAGGGCTGGGTCAGCTACGACAAGAAGGCGGTGCGGCGATCTTCCGTGGTGCGGATCGTGGCGACGACGGCGATGCTGCTGGCGGCCTCCGGGATTCTCGCGGCCTGGGGCTACAGTTATTACAACAACCGCCAGCTCGTGGCTTCGGCGCAGGCGGCGATGGCGGATTACGAATTGGCCGCCACCCAGGACCTGCAGGCGACGGAGGTGAAGGACACCGACCTTCTGCGCGTCGGCAACCATCTCCAGCTTTTGCGGACCATGCCGGCCGGCTATGAAAGCCCCGAGATCGACGACAGCGACTGGACCCGCGGCTTCGGCCTGTCGCAGCAGGGCGCCTTGCGGCAGGCGGCGCGCGACAGCTACGCGCAGGGGCTGGAGCGGCTTTTCCGTCCGCGTCTGGTGCTGCGGGTTGAGGAGCAGCTGCAATCCTTCGTCGCGGGCAACGAGACCCTGGCGATCTATGAGGCGCTGAAGGTCTACAAGGCGCTTGGCGGGGCGGCCCCCACGCCGCAGGACGAATTCGTGCAGACCTGGTTCGCGCAGGATTGGGAGCAGGTCTCCTATCCCGGCATCAACAACGAATCCGCCCGCGCCATGCTCGCGGCCCATCTGGCCGCCATGCTGGAACTGGACGATACGGTGACGCCGCAGGTGACGCTCAATGCCGATCTCGTCAGCAAGGCCGAGGTCATCCTCGGCAGGATGAGCGTCGTCGATCAGGCCTATTCGCTGATCAAGGCCACGGCGCCCTATTCGGGCTTCCCGGATTTCAGCCTGCTCGAACGGTCGGGCGCCGATGCGCGGCTGGTGTTCGAGACGGTGGACGGCACCGACCTTGGCGCCATGACGATTCCGGCGCTTTACACCTATGACGGTTTCAACGGCTTCTTCCTCGATCAGCTGGCGGAGGTCGCCAAGAAGATCGAGACCGAGCAATGGGTCATGGGCAAACAGGCGCAGGAAGCGGACATCAACGCCCAGCTTTCGCAGCTTGGGCCGCAGCTCATGCGCCGCTACCGGGAGGATTTTCTCGCCGCCTGGGAGGGGATGCTCCAGAACATCCGCCTCGCACCGATGGCGGCGGACAAACCCGCCTATCAGGCGCTTTCCGCGGCATCTGCCCCGGCAACCTCGCCGATCCTGAAGCTGGTGGAGGCGGTCGTCTATGAGACCGGTCTGACCAAGCAACACGCCCCCGCGACTTCTGACAATCCGGTGGAGCAGGTCACCGATGCGGTCAGCGGGGCGCAGACGGCGGTGAACAAGGCGCAGAGCGCGATCGAGAACCAGATCCTCGCCCGCACGACCGGCCTGTCGCGGATCGGGTTGGAGCTGGCGCTTGGTGTCGGCAAGTCGCAGGCGCGTCCGGGCAATGCCGGGGCAAGCGGCGGTGCGGCTTTCGTGCCGGGTGCGGATATCGAGGCGAATTTCGCCGATTACGCGCTGCTTCTCGAAGGGACGCCGGGGCAGCGCCCGATTGATGCGATGCTCAAGAGCTTCGCCGATGTGTTGCAGGGGCTGATCATCTCTTCGGAGTTCAATCAGGCGCAGGCGGCGGCGCAGATGCCGATGCTGATCGGGCAGTTGAAATCCACCGTCTCGAAGCTGCCGCCGGAACTGACGCGGATGGTCAACGCGGCCATCGAGGATTTCGAGGGCAATGCCGCCTCCTCGACCATTGCCCAGATCAATCAGGAGCTGACCAGTCAGGTGGCCTCCGTCTGCACCTCGGTCGTGGAGGGACGCTATCCCTTCTCGAAAAGCCCGTCGAGGCAGGTGCCTCTGTCGGAATTCGCGCAGGTCTTTGCGCCGGATGGCGTGCTTGACCGGTTCTTCAACACCCATCTTGCCGTCCACGCGAACATGGGGGCGGGGGATTGGACATGGAACCCCGACAGCCCGCTGGCCGCAAAGCTGAGCCTGCAGACGCTGCGCCAGTTCCAGCGGGCGGCGGCGATCCGCGATGCCTTCTTCCCCGGTCGCAGTCCGACGGTGAAGCTGGAGGTGACGATCCTGCAAACCGCCGCGCATGACCGGGTGCGCCAGTCGGTGCTGGTGGTCGATGACCAGCCGGTGCAGATGCGCCAGAAGGGCAATACGCCGGTGACGATCACCTGGCCGGGCGGTGGCGGCAATACGGCACTGCAACTCCTGCCCGAAATCGGCAACCGCGAAAGCCAGAAGGTCTGGCAGGGACCCTGGGCCTTCCTGCAGTTCATTCAGGAGGGCAGCCCGCGTCAGGTCGGTGACGTGCTCCAGGTCACCCATATCGTCGGCGGCCGCAACATCACCTATGAGATCCGGGTGAATTCGCTCATCAACCCCTTCAACATGGCCGAGCTGCGGGAATTCCGCTGCCCGACGGGGCTCTGACCCATGCCCGTCGGCATCTACGGCAAGCACCCGGCCAAGGGGGACTTCCTCGATGCCGGGGTGCCGGGGCCGCTTCTCAAGCTGGTGGAGGGCTGGCTCGACACCGCCCTCGCGGAAGCGCGGGAGGCCCTGGGGGCGGAGTGGGAGGCCGTGTGGTCGCAGGCGCCGCTTCTGCGCTTCTGGCTGGGCGAGGGGATCTGGGGTGCGCCGCTGGCCGGGGTGCTGATGGCGAGCCGCGACCGCGTGGGCCGGCGCTTTCCGCTGGTGCTGATGGCGACGGGGGCCGATGCGCCGCCGCCGCCGGTGGTCGATCCGGCTCAGGGCTGGCATGACCCCGCCGAAGCGCATCTGCGCCGGGTGATGGCGCTGGCCGATTTCCCCGCCAATGCCGCCTTGCTGGAGGGGGCGCCGGTTGCGCCCTCGCCGGATCAGCCCGGACCTGCGGATTTCTGGGCGGTGTGTCCGGGGCAGGGGGTGGAGGCGCTCTGGTCCGACGTGGCACTGACCGATCACCGCCGCGCCGCTGCCGGGCGCAGCTATTGGTGGGTCGCGGGCGAGCCGGAGCGTTCTGCCGAGCCCTGGCCGGAAGCGATTGGCGAGGAGGCGACAGAGCTGCCTGCTGCGGAAGTCGCCGATCCCGCCTTGCCGGTCGAAGTGGCGCTGTCCGAAGCGGTGGTCGGGATGGAAGACGCTTCCGAACCCTCCGAAACGCAACTGCCTGACGATGAAACGTCTGAGGTAGAGGCCGAGCCGGTGGAAGCCGAAGTCGCGGCCGAGTTCGCGGGTGCTGCCCTTGCAGAGCTGGCGGCGGAGGATGCGGTTTCCGCCGGAGAGCCTGATCCCTGGGGTCTGGCCCTGCCGGAGGATGAAGGTTCCCCTTTCGACAGCGCCCCGCTTGGCTTCAGCCTCTTTGCGGCGCCCGCCGAGCCGGTCGGGGCTCCGCCCCCAGAACCCGCCGAAACGGCACCCGCCCCCGCCATCCGGCCGCGCGATCCGCTCTGGTCGCAGGTCTGGGCCGGGCAGGGTCTGCCCTCCGGGGCGGTGCTGGCATGGTTTTTCCGGGGGCATGTGGGCAATGGCTAGGCAGAGCCCGGTATTTGCGCCTAAGCTGCGCGGCAAGTTATTTCCTCGGGAGGTTGGATGATCGAGGCTCCCTTCGCATTTGAGACCGGAGCGGCCTCCGATACGGGCCGCGTCCGCAATCATAATGAGGACAGTTTCCTGACCCAGCCGGAATCCGGCGTCTGGGTGGTGGCCGATGGCATGGGCGGTCACCATGCCGGCGATTTCGCCAGCCGCTCCATCGTGGAAAGCGTGGCTTCGGTCGGACGGCCGGCCTCTGCGCCGGACCTTCAGGCGCGCTTCATGGACAGGGTGCTGCGCGCCCATATGACCATCCAGGACCAGTCGCGCAAACTCAATGGCGCGACGGTGGGGGCGACGCTGGTGGCGCTTCTGGCCTATGACCGGCATTTCGCCTGCATCTGGTCGGGCGACAGCCGCATCTACCTTCTGCGCGGCGGCCAGTACCAGCAGGTGACCGTCGATCATACCGAGGTCAACGAGCTGCTCCGCACCGGGGCTATCACGCCGGAACAGGCCACCACCTGGCCGCGCCGCAATGTGATCACGCGGGCCATCGGCGTCCATGACCGCCCGATGACCGATGAACGGGCCGGGGCGCTCGCCCATGGCGACACTTTCCTTCTGTGCTCCGACGGGCTGACGGAGCATGTGGAGGATCACGAGATGGCCGAGGCGCTGAGCCGCTTCGACCCGCAGGGCGCCTGCGATGCGCTTGTGCAACTGACCCTCTCGCGCGGGGCGCGGGACAATGTGACGGTGGTGGTGGTGCGCTGCCTCGACCGTCAGGCGGCGCAATACGGGGCGGCTCCGCAGGGATACCGGGCCGCCGACGGCCGCGATGAATGGCATTTGGATGTGTAAGCGATGACGGAAGAGACACCCAGAACAGGAACGGGCGCTCCTCCGGCGGAGGGGCCGAAGAAGATCTCGACGACCGTGACGGCGGGAACGCTGATCATGGGGACCTATGAGATCGAGAAGATCATCAACTCCGGCGGGATGGGCGAGGTCTATCGCGGCCGCAACATCCACAACGACGAGCCGGTGGCGATCAAGATCGTGCTGCCGAGCCTTGCCCATGATGCCAAGATCGTCGCGCTGTTCCAGAAGGAATCGACCGTCCTGTCGCGGTTGAGCCATGAGGCGATCGTCCGCTACCACGTCTTCACCAACGACCCGACCATCGGGCGGCCCTGCATGGTGATGGAATTCGTTTCCGGCACCGCGCTCGCCGACCGGATCGAAGAAGGGCCGATGCCGCTTGAGGATGTGAAGACGATGCTGCGGCGCGTCGCCTCGGGGCTCGACAAGGCGCACAAGGCCGGCGTGGTTCACCGCGACCTGTCCCCCGACAACGTGATTCTGGAGGAAGGCTCGGTCGCCCATGCCAAGCTGATCGACTTCGGCATCGCCAAATCGACGAATATCGGGGCCGGTACGCTGTTGCAGGGGCAATTCGCGGGCAAGTTCAACTGGGTTTCGCCCGAGCAGCTCGGCGCCTTTGGCGGTCATGTTGATGGCCGTTCCGACATCTATTCTTTGGCGCTGATCACCGCCGGGGTGAGCCGTGGCAAGGTGCTGGAGATGGGGGCCTCCATCGTCGACGCCGTGGGCAAGCGCGCCTCGGTGCCGGATCTGACCGGGGTGGACCCGGCGCTGGTGCCGCTGCTGAGTTGGATGCTGCAGCCCGATCCGGGTCAGCGGACGGAAAGCATGGCCAAGGTGATGGCGGCGCTGGACGATCCGTCGCTGGTGCCGCAGGCCAAGGCGCCCGAGCCGCCGGCCCCCGATCCGAACCGGACGGTGATCGAGCCCTTGCCGGTGCAGCCCTCCGCTCCGCCCGCTGCGGCGGTGTCGGAACCGCCTGCGCCTCTCTCTCCCCTGCCCGGCGGATCGCAACCGCCTGCCGCCTCTCCCCCCCCCGCGACTGCGGGGTGGGATATGCCTTCCGCGCCCCCTGCGACGGCAGCGACCGGATTGCCCCGGACCGCTCCGCCCCCGGTGACCTCGGCTCCGGTCGGGGCGACGGTGATCGAACCGCATGGGTTGCGCGGCACCATCCCGCCGGCCCCCGAACCCGAGGTGGAAGCGGAAGATGCGAGCCCCTTCGGAGCGCCCGGCGCGTCCTATAAGCCCGCTGCGGCGGCGGCCCCGGCGGCCTCGTCCGCTCCTGCCGCGAAGAAGGGCAAGGGCGGGATGATCGCGGTTCTGGCGCTTCTGGTCGCGGCCGGGGGCGGGGCGGGGGCCTATTACGGCGGCCTGCTTGACCCCAAGCCACCGGCCGCCCCGGATAGCAAGCCGGAAACCACGGCCACCGAAACCACAACGCCACCGGCCGAAGACGCTGCGGCCGCTGATAAGGCCGCGGCGGAACAGGCTGCCGCCGAGAAAGCCGCCGCAGATCAGGCAGCCGCGGAACAGGCCGCTGCGGACAAGGCCGCGGCCGAGAAGGCAGCCGCAGATCAGGCCGAGGCCGACCGGGTGGCCGCCGAGAAAGCTGCTGCCGAAAAGGCCGCTGCGGATCAGGCCGCCGCCGAAAAGGCAGCGGCGGAGAAAGCCGCCGCAGACGCTGCCCTGTCGGAGCAGGAACGTCTCGCCAAGCTTGAAGCGGAGGCCGCCGCCGCCGCGACCGAGGCGAAATCGCAGACCGAAGCCGTCGAGGCGGCCCGCAGCATGGCCGAAGGCGCGCTTGCGGAGGCGGAGAAAGCCGCCGCCGATGCCAGTGTCGAGGCGATGGACAGCGCGGGCGCGCAGGCGCTTGCCGATACGGCGGCAACAGCGGCCAAGAAGGCCCATGCCGCTGCGGATGCGGCGATGGCTGGTCTTGCCGTGACCTCATCTGCGGTCGAGACCGCCAAGCGCGCGGCGGAGCCGGTGAAAGGTCTCGACGATCTGCGCGCCAAGGCCGATGGCGACGCGGGCGCTGCCGCTGCGGCGGCGGAGGCGGCGGACAAGACCGTCGCCGCGATCACCGAAACGGTGAAGGCCAAGGCCGATGCCGAAGCCGCCAAGCTGGCTGCGGCCCAGGCCGCTGAACAGGCCGCGGCCGATGCCCTCAAGGCCGATCCGGTGGCGCGGCAGAAAGCCTTCTTCGCCGCCTATACCGCCCCGGCCTGCACCGCCGTCCGTCTGGTCGAGGAAAAGCCGGAGGGTTTTGCGCTCGCCGGCTTTGGCGTGGATACCAAGGCGCTTGAGGAGCTTGACGCGGCCTGGAAGACAGAGACCAAAACGAAGCCCGACATCGCCGTGCGTCTGGTGAACGAGCCGCAATGCTCGGTGCTGGATTTCGCCACCCGCCACGCAACGGCAGAGCCGCTGACGGTCCGCATGACCGGCTCCGGCGAAACGGTGCAGAGCGGCAAGACCATCGAAGGCGTGATCGAGGGGCTGAACGGCCGGCCCTTCGTCCTCTTGCACATCAGCGCCAGCGGCGGGGCGAGCAACCTGAAGGACTGGGTGACGCCCGGCGAGGACGGGGCGATGAACTTCCGCTTCTCGCTGAAGCTGGCGAAGGGGCCGTCCAGGGCGCCGCAGATGCTGGTGGTGCTGATCGGCGGAGAGGCGCTGCCGAAGGCTCTGGAGAAGCTGAAACCGGGCTCGAATGCCCAGGGGCTGTTCACCTACCTGGACAAGCAGATCGAGGCTTCGGGAGAGGCTCCTGCCCTGGGTCTCGGCTTTTTCCAGTTGGAAGAGTGACGCGATGTCTCCCGCGAGGTCAGAATTCCGACCCCTCCGGAGAGCCCGGAAATCCATCGGTTTCTTGCAAGGATGGGACCGCGCATGTAACGTGACAGGCATTGAGAGCGGGATTTTGTCCGCCATATCTCTTTTCACCTTGTCTAGTCGAAAGCGGTAATCAATGGCCGAAGCGAATTCTTCATCAAAGCACAAGAGCCGACTAAACCTCCCGCCCGGCACGACGCCGATGGAACTCATCGACATTTCGGGAACGGAAAGCGTCAACGAGCTCAACAAGTTCTTTGTGCGTGGCGTGGCAACGACGCCGGTGGATCTGTCCAAGCTGGTGGGCAAGCCGCTCTCGGTGCAGATCGCTCTGCCCGCCGACAAACTGCGCTACATCAACCTCGTCTGCATCTCCGGCCGCTACGCCGGGGAGGACAACAAGGGCCTGATCTACGAGCTGGAATTGCAGCCCTGGTTCTGGCTTGCGAGCAAGCGCGTCAACTCCCGCATCTTTCACAAGAAAACCGTCAGGCAGATTCTGGCCGAGGTGATGGGGGAGTATGCGGCGCCGGGAACGAGGCTGGAGGACAAGCTCGGCGGCAATTACCCCGAGCTGGAATACACCGTCCAGTTCATGGAAACCGATCTCGATTTCATGCGCCGCATGATGGAGGAGTTCGGCATCAACTTCCATGTCTCGATGGCCAAGGACAGCCATACGATGGTGCTGACCGACAACAACCAGAGCTTCCCGATGGGGCAGACGGAGGCTTTCGACTACAATCCGAACGAAAGTGTCCAGATCCTCGGCGACGAGTACCTGAGCACGATGTATGCGTCCCAGCAGATCACCACCGGCGCCGTCCGGATGATGGACTACAACTTCAAGACTTCGACGGCCTCGATGGAGGTGCGGGAGTCGATCTCGCGCAATTATGAAGGGTCCGGCAAGGAAAACTACGAATATCCCGGCCGCTACCTGAGCGCCAGCGACGGCAAGGAACTTGCGCGGCGGCGGATTCACGGAAACCGGATGCCCGATCTTCTTGCACATGCTGCGGGACAGGCGATTTCCATGTCCGCCGGCACGCGGATCAAGGTCCAGAAACATGCCGACAAGAGCCTTGACGGCACATATGTCGTGATCTCGGCCAGCCATCACTACAGCGCCAACAGCTACAGGACGGGCGCAAAGAAGGGGGTGGATACCTATCGCGGCGATTATGTGCTGGTGAAGGACGCCAACCCGGTCGCCCCGCAACGGGTCACGCCGTCGCCCCGGATGAGCGGGCCGCAGACAGCCGTGGTGGTCGAGGGGGCAGAGGGCTCCATCGACAAATTCGGCCGGATCTGGGTCAGCTTCCACTGGGACCGCGCAGGAAAATCGCTGCCGTGCCGTGTCGCGCAGACCTGGGCCGGCCCGGCCTGGGGGACGGTCTTCATCCCGCGCGTCGGGATGGAGGTCGTCGTCGAATTCCTCAACGGCGATCCGGACCAGCCGCTGATCACCGGCTGCGTCTATAACGACAAGAACATGCCGCCGTGGAGCCTGCCCGACAAGAAGGCGGTCAGCGGCATGAAGTCCACCACGATGGGCGGCAGCGGCTACAATGAATTCTCGATCGACGATACGGCGGGGGCCGAGAAGATCGTCATCCATGGCCAGTTCAACATGGATACGACCATCGAGAACGACGTGACCACGTTGATCAAGAACAATTCCACCAAGACCATCAAGGTGGATGAGGTTCACAATGTCGACGGGACTCAGAAGATCACGGTCAAGGGAACGAGCAAGAAACATGCCGATCAGGATCTGACCATCACCTCGACAACCAAGATCGAGCTGGCGGTCGGCACCACGAAGATCACCCTGACGCCGACCGGCATCAAGATCTCTGCCGCGCAGATCGAACTGGCTGCGACCGCCCTTCTCAAGACCGCGGGTCTCAAGGCGGAGCATGGCGCGACCGCCGATCTTTCCATCACCTCAGCGATGGTCCGTATCAATTCCTGATCATGAGCACACGGACAGACACCCACGCGCCCAAGACCATCGAACCCGCTCCGGGACTGCGGATGCAGGTTGCGGCCGAATTGTTCGCGGGTTTTGCCGGCCTGCCGACACTGGTGACAGCAAGACCGCTGCCTGAACAGCATTGCCTCGATTTCCTTCGGCAATTGCGGCTTGGCGATACCCCGGAAGAAGCTTTGACCTTCATGGCTTTCGCGCTGCACCCGCGTCCGGCGGTGTGGTGGGGGCATGAGTGTCTGAAGGCGGCGCCGGATCTGCTGACCGATCAGGATCGTCACATGATGGAACTGATCGCCGCATGGGTGGCCGAGCAGGATGACGACACCCGCTATGCCGCTCTTGATGCCGGGCTGAGGGTGTCGGAGCACGGGCCGGGTGTCTGGCTGGCGCTCGGGGCGGGCTGGTCGGGGGGGTCCATGTCGGCCCGCGGCCTGCCGCCGGTTGCGCCGCCGATTAGCGCTCTCGGCCAGGCGTTGAACGCTGGCGTCAATTCGGCTCTGGCGCGGGTGCCGCAGGACAAACGCCGCCGGATGCTGGACCACTATGTCGGAATGGCCGAGGTTCTCGCAAAATCCGCGTGATTTGGCCCGCTTGCCCCTTGCACAGAATCATGCTGCGCTATGGTGTGTTTTCCTGCGGCCTGACATAAGTATGGCCTGAGCAGAGCCCGGACCCGCCAGACCCATGAAGCTGACCCTGAAGATCGAGAATTATGACAGCCTGCCCGATGGCGGGCCGCTGGAGTTTTCGGCCAATGGTCGGGGCTTCGAGGTCGGGCGCGGCTCCGAGATGGACTGGACGCTGCCGGACCCGAACCGGCGCATCTCCTCGCGCCATTTCGAAGTCGTGCTGCGCGACCGGCAGTTCTGGCTGAATGATCTGTCGTCGAATGGCACCTATGTCTACGGCCAGTCGCTGCGGGTGTCCTCTCCGCATCTGCTGACCAACAATGACCGGCTTCAGGTTGGCCACTACATTATCCGGGTGATGATCAGCGATCCGGCTGCGGCTGTCGCACCGCCCCCGCAATCCGCGTTCGGGGCGCCCTCTGCGGCGGCCTCGCCCTTTGGCGCCCCGGCCCCTGCCGCCGCCCCTGCGGGCGATCCGTGGAGCCTGACGCCCACTCCCGCGCCGATGCCGACAGCCATGCCGGCCCCGAACCGCGCGCAGGTGCCGCTTGCCGGGCAGTATGGCGACAGTTTCGTCGATACCACGCCGCAGATGCCTGCCGCCGCCCCGCTGCCGCCGGCGCGGCCCGCGGCCCCTCCTGCGCCGCCTGCCTTCTCGCCGCCGCCGATGGCTGCCCCGCCCGCCGCGCCCTTCCCGACCCCTTCGCAAGTGGCTCCGCCGGCGATGGGCGGGG
Source organism: Paracoccaceae bacterium (assembly GCA_027492585.1). Taxonomy (GTDB): domain Bacteria; phylum Pseudomonadota; class Alphaproteobacteria; order Rhodobacterales; family Rhodobacteraceae; genus JAPUEK01. Next base: position 26,806 of record JAPUEK010000002.1, read on the forward strand.
CTGCGGCGCTGCCGATGCCGCCTGCCGCTCCCTTCGTGAGCCCGCCGGCACCGGCCGCTCCGACGGCTCCGGCCTCCGCGCCGCGTGCCGTCGCCGGGGCGGAGCTGTCGCTTCTGGATGCGATCTGCAAGGGGGCCGGTCTGCCTGCGGGCGCGCTCTCCAAGGCCGATCCGCAGCAGCTTGGCGAGGATATCGGTCGCTGTCTCCGCATTGCGACGGAGGAGCTGATGGCGCTTCTCGGCGCCCGCGCCGCCGCCAAGCAATTCGTCAAAAGCGCCAGCCGCACCATGATCGGCGGCATGAACAACAGCCCGCTGAAGTTCAAACCCAATGCCACCGAAGCGCTGACCACGATGTTCGCGCAACGCTCCGACAGCTACCTGTCCTCGACAGCCAGCTTCGAGCAGGGATTCGACGACATCAAGCGCCATCAGACCGCGGTTTATGCGGCAATGCAGCCCGCTCTGGCCCGGCTTCTCGAAGATCTGTCGCCGGAATCAATCGAGGAACGGGCGACCGGGGGGATCATGTCCTCCAAGAAGGCGCGGGCCTGGGAAACCTTTGTCGAGCGGTGGGACGCCAAGACCCATCCCTACGAAAACGGGATGCTCGATGTGTTTCTTGCTTATTTCGCAGATGCTTACGACGAGGCAGTCAAGAAGACCGGCGGTTGAGCCTCGCTGCGCGGCAGCGATTGACCCCGCCGGAACCGAGGGCTACCATCATCCGGCAATTGATGAGGTGTTCCATGGCTTTTGCCCTTGTGGTGATGTGTGCGGCAACCCTGTCGGGGCTCTGGCTTCATCTGCGGGCGCAGCCGCAACGCCAGGCGATCCCGGTGCGCGCCAAACGCCGCTGAGCGCCGATGCGTCTCGAGGATCTTCTCAAGCCGATTTCTCCGGACGATCCCTGCGGCGAGAATCTGCTGGACGCGGATGATCCCGATTTCGTCGATTACTATTTCAATGTCGAAGACCGGCTGCCCTCCAGCTATTTCAATATGGTGCAGGGGACGCTGTTTGATTCCAAGTCGGTGGACTGGAAGGCGGAAGCGGCCCAGATCGACGCGCTTCTGAAGCGTAGCCGCGACCTGCGGCTTCTCGGGATCGAAGCGAAGTTCCAGATCCTTGCGGGGCGCTTCAAGGGCTTTGCCGAGGCGGTTCTCGGCATGGCCGGTCTGCTTGAAGCCTATCCCGAAGAGGTGAACCCGCGCGATCCCGTGGATCGCCGCAATGCGATCGAGGAGTTGGACGCGCTTGCGACCATCGTTGCGCCTCTCGATTATGCGACGCTGATCACCGACCGGCGGCAGGGGGATGTGACCTACCGTCCCTATGGTACCGGCACCGGCAAGATCGACCCGCGGGCGAATGAGACGGCGGGTGAGCCGGGACCAATTCTTGCAGCGCTCGGGTCTTCGGAAAATCAGGCGGCGGTGGATCAGCTTTTCGCGCAGCTGACCGATCTGCGCGCGGCCCTTCAGACGATGACCACCGCAAGCCAGAAGGGGGCCAATCCATTCACCCCCCGCTTTGCCCGGCTGGCCCCCAAGCTCGACGAAATGCGCGAGATGGTTCTGGCGGCACGCTCCGATCTGGCGGGGGAGGTGGCGGCGCCGGAGGTGGAGGGCGAGGCGACAAGCGAGCCGGGGACGGCTCCGCAGGTTTCAGGTGGCGGAGCGTCAACGACCATCACTCTCAACGCCGCCAATGCCGATGTGCCGGATCAGCGCGCCGCCTTTCGGCTCCTGTCCGCGGTCGAACGCTATTTCGCCCAGACCGAACCGGCCTCGCTGGCGCTGCTGCTGACGACGCAATCGAAGCTTCTCATCGGCCGCCCCTTGGTCGAAGCGCTCGATGCGTTGATCGAAAGCTCTGCCGGCTATGCCTCGATCACCTTCGGAACCGAGCATGGATTCACCATCCCGATGGCGCGGATGCGGGAATTGTCGAACAATGCCAATATCCCGACCACCGAGGATCTGACCTCCCCGCAGGAGGGCGATCCGGAGCCGCCGGAGATCCTGTCGCGCGACCATGCCGGCCTTGTGATCAAGCAGGTGGAGGACTTTTACCGGCAGCGGGAACCGGCCAGCCCGATCCCCATTCTGCTGTTCAAGGCGCGGAATCTGCTTTCGAAGGATTTCCACGCCCTCGTCCGGGAGTTGCTGCCGCAACAAGGCTGAAGTGCCGTCGGTCAGAATTCCAGCCCCCTCGGGGGAGTGCAAATCAGTTGACTTGTGACGCCCGTTGCGGCTTTCTCTTGGAAAAATATAACTGGGGAGATTGTTATGGCTACCGCAGATTCTGCCACAGGTTTCATTAAACGTAACCGCCCGCCGCGGGTCCAGATTTCCTACGCCGATCCGATCGAAGCAAACAAGCAAGTCGAACTGCCGTTTGTCATGGGGGTGATGTCCGACCTTTCGGGCAATGCTTCGCTGGTTGAAAAGGCCCCGGTCTCCGAACGGGATTTCTCGCTGGTGAGCCAGGACAACCTGGACGACTTCATGGCGAGCGTCAGCCCCGGTCTGGCGATGACGGTGGAAAACAAGCTTGACCCCGAGCAGGGTGGCAAGCTTTCCGTGAACCTGAATTTCAAGAAGATGGCAGACCTCAGCCCCGGCGAGATCGCCCGGCAGGTGCCTGCTCTCGCCCAGCTGCTTGAGGCGCGCCAGCAACTGGCGAACCTGCAACGCTACATGAACGGCAAATCCGCCGCGCAAGACCAGTTGAAACAACTCCTCGCCGATCCGGCGCTCATGGCCGCCTTGGCGGAGCGCAGCGGAAAAGGTGACGCCGACAAGGGCGAATAAGCGATACATCCGGGCCGAGGCCGGCGCAGGGGGCGCTGGCCGGGCCTTCGGCAAAAAAGATCTGGGAAAGCGATATGGCAACGGAATTTGAAAAAGACGCTGGCGCAGGTGCGGGAGCCCTGAGCGAGCTGGACGAGTTCTCCTCGATCCTGAAACAGAACTTCAAGCCGCGCAGCGATACCGCCGCGAAAGAAGTCGAGAATGCCGTCGGAACGCTGGTGCGCGAGGCGCTTTCGGATGAAAGCGTGATCGCGGACGATATCCTCGACACGATCGACGCGATGATCGCCAAGCTCGACGAAAAGCTGTCGGCGCAGGTCAACGAGATCATCCACCACGCCGAATACCAGAAGCTGGAAAGCTCCTGGCGCGGGCTGGCGTACACGGTCAACAATTCTGAGACCGACGCCTCCCTCAAGGTTCAGGTGATGAACATTTCCAAGCAGGAACTGGACCGCGAGCTGCGGATGTTCCCCGGCGCGAAATGGGATCAGAGCCCGCTGTTCAAGAAGATCTACGAGGCGGAATTCGGCCAGCTCGGCGGCCAGCCCTTCGGCGCGCTGATCGGCGATTTCTACTTCGACCATTCCTCCTCGGATGTGCGGCTGCTCCGCGATCTGGGCAAGATCGCCGCTTCCGCCCATGCACCTTTCATCGCGGCTGCGGCCCCGACCCTGCTCGGGATGGACAGCTGGAACGAGCTTGGCAACCCGCGCGACCTTTCCACGCTCTTCGACACCCCGGATTACGCGGGCTGGAATTCGCTGCGCGATTCCGAGAACTCCCGCTATCTGGCGATCACCATGCCGCGTGTGCTGGCCCGTTCGCCCTATGGTCAGAACGGCGACCCGGTGGACGAGTTCAACTTCGAGGAAGCGACCGACGGTCACGAGGGCAAGCACTACGCCTGGATGAACGCGGCCCATGCCATGGCGGTCAACATCAACCGCGCCCATAAGGAATATGGCTGGACGGTGCAGATCCGCGGCGTGCAGTCCGGGGGTGAGGTCACGGGCCTTCCCGTCCACAATTTCGACACGGGCGACGGCTCCACCGACATGAAATGCCCGACCGAATTTGCGATCAGCGACCGCCGTGAGGGGGAGCTGTCGAAATCGGGTCTCATCAGCCTTGTTCACCGCAAGAACACCGACCGCGCGGCCTTCATCGGCGCGCAGACGCTTTACCGTCCGAAGAAGTATCAGGACGAACAGGCAACCGCCTCGGACAATGTGTCTTCCCGGCTGCCCTATATCTTCGCCGTTTCCCGCTTCAGCCATTATCTGAAATGCATGGTGCGGGACATGATCGGTTCCAACAAGGAACGCGAACAGCTTCAGCGCGAGTTGCAAAGCTGGATCAGCGGCTATGTGCATGGCGCGCCCCAGAATGCCTCTGAGCGCGACAAGGCTCTTCTGCCTTTGGCGGCAGCCAAGGTGGAGGTGATCGCGGATGAAGAAAACCCCGGCTATTATGTGGGCCGGTTCTTCCTTCGTCCGCATTTTCAGCTGGAAGGCATGGATATCGGGATGTCTCTCGTGTCCAAGCTGCCTGGCGCGAAATGAGTTGAAACACTGTCCGGATAATCAGGCCGGATGATTTGATTAACAAAGGAGTGACAATATGCCCGTCGAAATCTTCCTCTCCCTTGACGATGTCAAAGGGGAATCCAAGAAGTCCGGTTTTGAAGGCAAAATCGATTTGAACAGCTACGGCTGGGCCGCAACGCAATCCGCCACCCGCCAGCACGGCACCGGCGGCGGTTCGGGCCAGGCCACTGTGCATGACATCTCGATCACCAAATACATGGACTCCGCCACCCCGGTCATGTTCGAGAAGTTGCTCAAGGGCAAGCACTTCGACAAGGCCACCATCACCGTCCGCAAGGTCGGCGGGGGCAAGCCGCTCGACTATCTGGTCATCGACATGGAAGAGATCATCATCTCCTCCTACTCGACCGGCACCGGCATCGGCGGCGACGACCGCATCACCGAAAGCATGTCGCTGAACTTCGCCCGCTTCAAGATGACCTACACCCTGCAGGATGTCGGCGGCGGCGGCCAGTCCAAGATCCCGGTGTCCTACGACATCGCTGTCGGCCCGACCGACTGATCCTGTTCCAACCTTCCTGCCGGGCGCCGCGATGCGCCCGGCGGGGTTCTTCAGATCGCCCACGGCCCGGCGCGTGGCGGGAGTTGGCGTAAAACACTTACCGCGAGCCCGTGATGCAAGAGCGAAACGACGGCTATTTCCAGATTTCGCTCATGAATGTCTTCCGTCAGGCCGCGCGGGAGCGGGACGCAAAGAAAACAAGTTCCAGTGCCCAAGACGAAGATGGCCGGGTGCTGTCTAGCCGCAGTCTTGAGCGGCGCGAGGGGGCCAGCCAGCGGACCCTGCGGGATCATCTGGCGCTCGATCTGGCGAGCCTGATGGGAACGATCAATCTGGAATCAGTCGAGGATATTGAGGGGCTGGAGTTCGTTCAGAAATCCATCCTCAATTTCGGTATGCCCGACCTCACCCGTTTCACCGACGAGGATGTCCGCCGGCACCGGCTCGCCGGGGATCTGAAACGGACCCTTCTGGCCCACGAGCCGCGCCTGGTGCCGGAAACGCTGGTGGTCAAGCTGCGCTCCGAGAGCGTGAGCAGCAAAAACCATCATATCGCCTTCGATGTCAGTGCGGAAATGGCGGCGAAGCCTGTGGACGTGCCGATGGAGTTCGTGGCCGAGATTGACGCGGGAATGGGCAAGGTCTCGCTCTCCAATCTGGTGGTGCGCGGATGAACCGGGCATTTCTGGAGGCGTTCAACCGCGAACTGGCGTTGCTTTACGAAGGCGCTAAGGAGTTTTCTGAGGATTTCCCCGGTATCGCCGAACGGCTCGGCGGTCTGACGCAGGACAATCTCGATCCGGCGGTCGCGGGGCTGCTGGAGGGGGCGGCCTTCATGGCCGCGCGCGTGCAGCTGAAGCTCGACAGCGAGTTCGAAACCTTCACCCGCGAGATGCTCGACCAGCTTCTGCCGAATTTCATGGCGCCGACCCCTTCTGCCATTCTGGTGCAGGCGGAGCCGAATTACGCCGATGCCGAACTGGAGAAGGGCAAGACCCATGCGGCGGGCGCCTATCTCGACGCGCGCTATGTGGACCGGGATGAGCGGATTTCCTGCCGGTTCCGTCTGTCGGCACCCTTGCAGCTTTGGCCCCTGCGTCTGCAGACCGCGCGGATGGTCAGCGGTCCGACGGCGTTTCAGGCGCTCGGCCTCGATGTGGGGCAGGGGACGGCGGGGGGGATGATCCTCAACTTCCACCGCCCGATGTCGTCGCAGGCGCTCGACAAGCCCGGCAAGCCTGTTTCCGGCCTGCTGCTGGACGAGCTGCCGCTGCATATCGTCGGGGACCTCGCGGAAAGCATTGCGATCTACGAGGATATCTTCCGCCATGCGACCCGCGTGACGGTCCGGTTCCTTGATGCGCGAGGCGATCCGGTTTTCGCCCGTCTCGGCCCCGATTGCATCGAGCAGATCGGCTTTGGCGAGGATGAGACCCTCTTCCCGGAAGATACGCGGGTGTTTCAGGGCTTCACCCTGCTGCGGGAGTTTTTCCTGTTCCCGCAACGCTTCCTCGGCTTCCGGCTCAAGGGGCTTTCGGCGGTGCTGCCGCGGATCAATGCCGCCTCCTTCGAGGTGCTGATCGAGATGGACAGCGTGCGCCCGAGCCTGCCGGCGCGGGTGACGGCGGATCATTTCCGGCTTTATGCGGCGCCGGCCGTGAACCTCTTCGAGGAGAATTGCAGTCAGGTGAAGATGGATACGCTTCACCACGAATATCTGGTGCAGGCAGATTCCAGCCCCTCCTCCCATTACGAGGTGCATCGCATCCGCGAGGTTTTCGCCTATTTCAACGATGTGAAAACCAAGATCCCGGTGCATCCGCTTTATGGGTTGCCCGCCGATGTGATGCAGCCGCGCGAGTCGTTCTACTACACCTCCCGTCAGGTTCCGCGCCGCCTGAACGCCAAGGAGCGGCGCTTTGGACAGGTGCAGGGTTATTCGGGAACGGAGACCTTCATTTCCATCTACGAACCCGGCCATCTCGATTCGGATGAGCGGGTGAAGCGCCTTCAGGTCAAGCTCCTGTGCTCCAACCGGCATCTGCCGCAATATCTGCCGATCGCGCAGGGCGGGGCGGACTTCCGCATGAATGATGACACGACCCTGCCCCTGCGCTGCATCGCCGGGCCGACCCAGCCGCGCGAAAGCGTGACCGAACTGGAGAAAAATGCCCCGCACCGCGCGACCGTGGGGCCGGTGCATTGGCGGCTGTTGAGCTTCCTGACCCTCGGCAGTCTCGCGCTCGACAACCGCGGCAGCCGGGATGAGGCGGCTGCCCTGCGCGAGATGCTCTCGCTGTTCGTCGATGTCTCCAGCCAGGTGACGGAGCGGCAGTTGCAGGGACTGAAGTCGGTCTCTGCCCGGCCTGTCACCCGGACAATCCGGCGTGGCGGCGGTTTTCACGCGGCGCGCGGCACCGAAGTCACGCTGCGCTTCGACGAGCGCGCCTTCGAAGGGTCCGGCATCTTCCTGATCGGCGCGGTGCTGGAGCGGTTCCTTGCCGAATATGCCTCGGTCAACAGCTTTACCCAGGTGGTGATCCGTTCCGATCAGCGCGGGCTGATCAAGGTCTGGCCGCCGCGCACCGGGCAGGGACCGCTGCTGTGAGCGAGGAAGAGGCTCCCCCCCGCAGCGCGCGGCGGCAGGCGCTGCATGACGACCCGACCCAGTTCGGCTTTCTGGCGCTCCTGCGGGAGCTGGAGCGGGCGCGCCCCGACCTGCCGCGGATCGGCCGCAACCGGGTGATGCGCGAGGAGGTGGTGCGTCTCGGTCAGGAGCCGTTCCAGGCTTTCCCCGCTTCCAACGTCACCCAGGCGCAGACGGAAGAGGGCAGGACGCTGCGTGTGCGGTCGAATTTCCTCGGCTATTTCGGGCCGCAGGGGGCCTTGCCGCTGAACGTGACCGCCGAGGTCCAGCAATGGTATCAGCGCCGGGATGAGGCCTTCGTCCGCTTTGCCGATATTTTCACCAGCCGCTTCCAGCAGCTTTTCTTCCGTGCCTGGTCGGATGCGCGCGGGATCACCCAATATGACCATCCCGGCGACGACCGCTTTCAGACCTATGTGGGGGCGCCCATCGGCCTTGCCTCCCCCGCGCTGAGAAACCGCGGAACCGTGCCGGACATGGCGCTGTTGCAGGTGTCGGGGCTGGCCCTGTCGCGGGTGAAAAGCCCGGTGCGCCTGCGCCAGATCCTTGAAAAGCTGTGCAATGTCACGGTGACCATCGAGGAGAACATCCCCTCCTGGCTGGTCTTCGAACCGGGCGACCGCAGCCGCATCGGCATGAGCGGTGCTTCGCTTGGCCGCGATTGCCGGCTCGGCAGCCGGGTGCAAAGCGTGAACGAGAAGATCCGCGTGTCGATCCGCACCGGCAGCCTCGCCGAATATCAGAGCTTTCTGCCCGGCGGCCGCAATTTCAATCGCCTGACAGAGCTGCTCTTCTGGTATCTTGGCCATGAAACCGAGGTGGAGATCGCGCCGTCGCTCCCTTCCGATCAGGTCAAACCGATGGCGCTCGGCAAAAGCGGCGCGCTCGGCTGGACCGGCTGGGTCAGCCCGCCGAAGACCGAGCCGGGAAGTTACAGGAGCGACGCGGTATTTTCGGCGGAGCTTCGCAGGAATTGAGAGAACAAGACCAATAAGGGATAGGGATAATGGCCGATATCAGTCTTGAAACAGTTGCCGGTAAACTGAACCGCGTCGGGTATGACGCCTTCCTCCAATCGCTGCGCCACGCCAAGAACGAGGGCAACCGCAACGTCGAGCTGTCGCATCTGCTGTTCCACATCGTTGCCAACCAGAAATCCGACATTTCGATAACGCTCCAGCATTTCAAGCTGGACCGGGCGAAGCTGCTGAAGGATCTCGCCGGGATCATCGACGGGATGCGGAAGAATGCGACGGAGATGCCCGCCATCTCCGACCAGGTGACCGATGTGCTGGATCGCGGCTGGCATTACGCCACGCTGCTCTTCGCCGAGGCGCAGATCCGCACCGGCCATCTCCTTGTCGCGGCGTTGAAGAACACCAGCCTGAAGCGCGACCTTCTGCAGATGTCCAAGGTCTTCGGCGAGTTGAACGTGGATTCGCTGGTCTCGGAGGCGCGCTCGGCCTGGAAGGACAGCGACGAAGAGGACATGCGCCCGATGGACGGCACCGGCATTGGCCGCGCCTCTGCGGGGGGCGGTGCCGCCGCTGCGCCGGGCGGTCAGGCGACGACCGCGCTCGGCCGCTTTGCGGTGGACATGACGGAGGTGGCCTCTTCCGGCAAGATGGACCCGATCGTCGGGCGCGATGAGGAAATCCGCCAGATCATCGACATCCTGCTGCGCCGCCGCCAGAACAACCCGATCCTGACCGGGGAGGCCGGGGTCGGCAAGACGGCGGTGGTGGAGGGCTTCGCCCAGCGGCTCGCCGCAAATGAGGTGCCGCCGAAGTTGCAGGGGACGAAGCTGTTCATGCTCGACCTCGGCCTGATGCAGGCGGGCGCCAGCATGAAGGGCGAATTCGAGCAGCGCCTGCGGAGCGTGATCGACGAGGTGCAGGGTTCGCCGGTGCCGATCATCCTCTTCATCGACGAGATCCATACGCTCATGGGGGCAGGGGGGGCTGCCGGCACCGGCGATGCGGCGAACCTGCTGAAACCGGCGCTCGCGCGCGGCACGCTCCGCACCATCGGCGCCACGACCTGGATGGAATACGCCAAGTATTTCGAGAAGGACCCGGCGATGACCCGGCGCTTCCAGCCGGTGAACATCGACGAACCGGCCATCGACCGCGCCGCCTATATGCTGCGCGGCATCCTCGCGCCGATGGAAAAGCACCATGGCGTGCGGATTTCCGATGAGGCGGTGGTGGCGGCGGTGAACCTCTCGGCGCGCTACATCCCCTCGCGGCAATTGCCGGACAAGGCCGTTTCGCTTCTCGATACCGCCTGCGCGCGGGTGGCGATCAGCCAGTCCACCGTCCCGGCCGCGATCCAGGACAGCAAGGCCCGCATCGCCGGGCTGGAGACGGAACTGGCGGCCAAGGAGCGGCAGGCCGACCTTGGCGAGGATGCGGGCGCCCGCGTCGGCGAGATCCACGAGAGCCTCGCCGCGGAGCGCGAGAAGCTCGCCGGGCTGGAGGCGGAGTTCGCCGAGGAGAAGGCCCTTGTCGATCAGCTTCTCGGCCTCTGGACCAAGATCGGCGCGGCCCATGCCAAACCCGCAGCGGAGGGTGAAGTCGCCCCCGCCGTCGTGCCGGAGGATGTCGCCGCCGAGATCGAAACCCTGCGTCCGCAGGCCATGGAAAGCGTCAAGCGCCTTCAGGCCCGCGACCCCGACAGCCGCAAGATCTACGCCCATGTCGATGCCCAGGCCGTCGCCTCGGTCATCTCAGACTGGACGGGGATTCCGGCGGGCAAGATGGTCTCTGACGAGCTGCAGGCGATCCTGACCCTCGCCGACCGCCTGAAAGAGCGGGTCATCGGCCAGGATCACGGGCTGGAGATGATCGCCAAACGGATCGAAACCGCCTCCGCCAAGCTCGCCAACCCCAACAAGCCCATCGGCGTCTTCATGCTCTGCGGCCCCTCCGGTGTCGGCAAGACGGAAACCGCCCTTGCCCTCGCCGAGGCGGTCTATGGCGGCGAGCAGAACATCATCACCATCAACATGTCCGAATTCCAGGAGGCCCATACGGTCTCGCTGCTGAAAGGCGCGCCTCCCGGCTATGTCGGCTATGGCGAGGGCGGGCGCCTGACCGAGGCCGTGCGCCGCAAGCCCCATTCGGTGGTGCTGCTCGACGAGGTGGAAAAGGCCCACAGCGATGTGCATGAACTGTTCTTCCAGGTCTTCGACAAGGGCATCATGGAGGACGGCTCGGGCCGCCAGATCAACTTCAAGAACACGCTGATCCTGCTGACCTCCAACGTCGGCACCGAAGTCATCATGGACATGGCCGAGAAGGGCGAGACGAAGCCGGAGGTCGAAACCCTCTCCGAAGAGCTGAAACCCTATCTCACCCGCGTCTTCCCGCCGGCGCTTCTGGGACGGATCGTGACCATCCCCTATTTCCCGCTTTCGGCCGAGGTGCTGTCGGGGATCGTGAAGCTGAAGCTCAAGGCCATCGTCAACCGCATGAAGGAAAACCACGGTGCGGTGATGACGGTCTCGCCCGAGGTGATGGCCTATATCGTCGAACAGTGCAAAGATCCGGATTCCGGCGGCCGCATGGTGGACAACATCATCACCAACACCATCCTGCCCGACCTCTCCCGCGAGGTGCTGAGCCGCATGGTCGCCCAGACCCCGATGAGCAAGGTCGAAGTGGTGATGAAAGACGGCGCCATCGGCTACGACTTCGCCTGAGCCTTTCATACTGGCCGAAATATCCCCGCCGGAGGCTTCCCCCGAAGCCCCCGGCGGGTCCGTTTCAGACGCGGCTGTGGTTATCCCCGTGGCGGGCGCCGGAGGGGTTTTGCACCCCTCCGGACCACCCCGCAGGATATTTATGCACAGTGGATGGGGGTAGGGGAGTGCTGCACGGAATATTCCGCGTGCAGTCTGACGCTCAGGTCGGTGCGCCGATCAGCCCGTCGATGACCTTCTGATAGGCCAGCACTTCCGGCGGGATCACCACGGTCACCGGCATGGCCCCGCCCCCCTTGTGGTTCATCTTGTTCTCGGCCCATTGCTTCAGATCGGCGATGGTCTTGCCCTTGAGGAAAGGGTTGGCATTGACCACCCCCGCCCCCATGGCGTCGATCACAAAGGACCCGTCATCCGAAGACAGCGCGACATTCGCCCCCTCCGCCCCGAGGAAGTGGCAGAGGTAGAGCCGCCCGGCGGTGATCTGATGGCCCCTTGCCCGCAGATAGGCCTCCCCCTCGCGGGCAAGCGCCGTGACCATCTCGCGGCTGAGCGTCGGATCGGTCCGCAGCGCAAGAAGCTCGTCCCGCGACATGGAGCCGGCAAGATCCGGGCGGTATTGCTTCATCATCCGCAGCCAGGTGCTTTCGATGAACTGGCCGAGCCCCACGGCTGTCGAAAGAGGGTTGGCGGCATCAGCCTTGCCGCCGGATTCCACCCGGATGATCTGATCGACCAGGATTTCCACCGCCGATCCGTCACCATCTGCCGCCACGGCCGTCCCGCCGACCAACGGGTCAACCGCGACGCCGTTTTCGTAAAGCTCGAAATGCAGATGCGGCCCGGTCGATTGCCCGGTCGTGCCGATATAGCCGATGAGATCGCCCGCATTGACCTGCTGCCCCGCTTTCAGGCCGGAGGCAAAGGCGCTGAGGTGGGCATAGCGGGTCTCAAGATTTCCGGCATGGCTGATCTTGACCAGATTGCCATAGGTGCCGCCATCGCCGGCCAGAAGAATCGTTCCGGCGAAGGCCGCGACCACCGGCGTTCCGACCGGGGCGGCCCAATCCGTGCCTTTGTGCAGCTTTGCCACCTTCAGGATCGGGTGCATCCGCGGCCCGAAGCGCGAGGTCAGCACCCCCTGCGTCGGCGTCACGAGACCGGAGCGCAGGGTGGTGCCGCCGCCTCCCCCTCCGCCCCCCTTGCTGCCCTTGCCGAAGCAGGAGTAGTCCTCCTTGCCGTTGGGCCTGAAGACCGCGCATTGCAGATCGCGCCCGTCGCCCTTGATCGCGGCATAAAGCACCTGCCCAGGACCCGCGCCATCGGTGCCGGGATCGGGGGAATAGAGCAGGGTCATCTTGTCGCCCGGTGCCGCAAAGCTTTCCATGTCATAGGATTGGCTCAGAAGAACGATCGCTTCGGCCACAACGGCCGACGGCACCCGGTTGCGGATCGCGGCGGAATAGAACGCGTCGAGCAGCCGGTATTTCCGCCCGATATCGGCATCGGCCACCGTATCGTCCCCCGCATAGGAGAAGAGGTCCTCCTCCACCCAGGGGTCGGCCGACTGCACCACCTCGCCCGCGTCGTTGACGGCAAGGCTGCCGCCGTAACTGTCCTTCGTGTAAAGCGAGACCTGGACCGGCACCGAAATCGCCCCTCGCCGCGCGGCGCGCATCGCAAGGATATGGCCGGGGCCAAGCGTCCCCAGTTCCGGCACCAGCACCTTGGCCGCATCGACAAAGCGGGTGACGGCCGCCTGATCCATCCCCTTGCTTACCATCAGCTTCGCCAGATCCTGCGGCTCCTTGAGGCGCAGGAAGGTGTCCTGATACTGGGGCGCGCGCTGTTTCTCCGGCAGGAGGAAGGCGAGGCTGGTCGTGTCCTCGATCCGGGTCTTGGTGTAGGTGTCGGCCTTGCCGCTCTCGCTCACCCCCTCGATATTGTCGCCCCAGCTGCCTTCGCCGTCATCGACCACAACGGTTTCGACCGGCGCGGGGTTGTCCTCCGGCACGGCGATCACCGGCTTGGGCTGCATCGCCATCGGCGCCTTGCGCTGCGCCTGAAAGAAGGCGAAATCCTCGCGGCTTGAGGGGAGGGTGGTGATCAGCCGCTCCTCCGTGGTGATCATGTCATCGCTGAGCAGCACCAGATCATTGCCCGCCCGGCTGGAGGGGATCTCGAAGGGCCGGATCATGGTCTTGGTCTTTTCCGCCCCGCCGCCCGTGTCGAAGCGCAGCATCATCGGGTCGCCGGCAATATCGGCGAAAGCACTGGAATAGGCGGCGGCATTGTCCTGCATCTCGCCTTCGGTGATCGCCAGATCCCCGGTCGCCTCGATCCCCGGATCGCCGATGGTCAGAAGGCCGGAGAGATAAAGGCCGATGCCTGCCCCGGTCAGGCCGAAAGCCAGACCGCCCCAGATCAGCAAGGGTTTCAGCCAGGTGTTGCGCTTGCGTTTCTGCGCGCTGTCGCGGGCGGCTTTGAAACGGGGGTCGATCTCCATCAAACGCCCCCGACGGCCTCAGAAATTGCCTGCGCCCAAGGTGGAGTTGGTGATGCGGGTCTTGCCGGTCTGCTGTTTCTTGCCGGTCTTGGTGGTCAGCCGCTGCTGGCGGGTGGTTGCAGCAGGCTCGGCGGCGGCCGTTTCCACGCGGGCGCGGTTGCCGGTCTTGACGGCCGATTTGGCGACGCGGGCCTGACATACCACGGTCGGCTCGGCCGAAAGCTGATCGAAGAGACCAACGGTCGGCTCCAGGCTCGACGGCACGATCTTCTTGGCCAGGTAATAGCTGGTCAGCGCGGTGCGGGAACCTTTGCCCCAGCTTCCGTCCACGCCCATCTGATAGCAGCCAACCCGCTTCAACTCGCCCTGTACGCCCTTGGCCAGCCCGCCCTCGTCGATGGCCACGACCGCATCGCTGTCGAGCAGGCGCGGGTCGATGGCGGCAAGGATGGCGCGGCCTTCGTCGGTATCGGCGGTCACCGCCTTGCCGACCAGCCGCAGCCCGTCCTTGTCTTCGTTCAGGCCGATGCCGCGGGTGTTCCAGTCGAGCGCGGCAAGACGGATCGGGGCCTCTTCGCCCAGTTCCGGGTTTTTCGGCTCTAGTGCGGGATCAAGCTCGGCGATTTCGGTTTCTGTGGGCGCCTCGCCGATCGACATATCATCCACGACGGCAAGATCATCCAGCCCCGGTGCCTCGGGTTCTGCGGTGGCCTGCGGTTCGGGTTCCGGCCCCGCCGCCGGTTCTGGCGCGCCGATTTCCGGCTCCGCCGCACCGATGATCGTCGTCTCGCCCGCCACCTGCTCCAGATTGGCTTCGGCCAGCGATATCTCCGCCTCGGCCTCTTTTAGCGAGCCTTCATCGAAGCCGGACTGCGCCAGGAGATCGAGGAACTGCTTGCGGTCGGCGGGGCTGAGCTCTGCCAGCAACTCGTAATCCGCCTCGCTCAGCACTTGTTTGCCGCTGCTGGCCGGGGGGACGAAGTAGAATTGTTCCCGCAGCGAGGACTGATCCCACGGCACCTGTTTGCGGAGCGTGGCGTTTTCCACGTCGTTCCGCACCTCGATCATCATGTCCGAGATGGATTTGCCGGGCTGCTGGATATGTTTCAGAAGCGCGGCGGTGAAGGGGCTGTTCTTGGCATCCTGCACGCCATCCGCCGTCACGCCGCCCGGTTCTGTCGCAAAGGCGACAAAGGTGCCGACCCCGGTCTGCACCCGCGCCAGACCATCCGCCGAGGCGCCGGAGCCGCGCACCGAGGCAGGCAGCGGGTCATTCCGGCAGGCGTCCAGAAAGATCAGCGTCTGGTGGCTGCGGCTCTGCAGGCGGGCGATGATGCCGTCGAGGCTCCAGCTTTCCGCCTTCACCCCGTCCCGGCTTTCGAGCCTGGCATCGACGGGGACAAGGTAGTTCACCCCGCCCATCTGGAAGGCATGGCCGGAGTAGTAGAAGACCACGCTGTCCGCGGTTTCCGCCTCCGTAACGAAGGCGTCGAGCTTCGGCTGAAGCTGGGCGCCATCGGCATCGGTGATCAGGGTGACCTTGAAGTCCAGCCCTTTCAGGGCCTTGGCGATGGCTTTCGCATCGCCGACCGAATTCGCCAGATCGGGAGCGGTGGAATAGTCGCCATTGCCGACGACGAGCGCCATCCGTTCGGCGAGGGCCAGAGGTGCGGTCAGCGCAAAGGACAACAGGGCGGCGCCAAGACGCAGCATCCCCCTTGTCCAAATCTGCCGAACCGGCACGGTGGCCATCGAAAAATCCCGTTCAATCCTAATCTGCAAAGCCTAACCCAGAAGTTGCGGCCTGACTAGCCCGCAAGCCCGCCTCTCAGGGCGAAGCGGCAAGAAACAGCGTCCAGCGTTGGGTCTTCAGCGTATCGACTTCGATGAAGCCCGCCGCGATATGGCCCATGACCCAGCAATCCTTCTGGCCGCGGATGACGAACTTCCGCGGATCGATGCAAAGCTGGGTGGTTCCGGTCAGAACCGGCTGTCCGAAAACATCCTGTGCGTAAAGGTAGATGTAGCGGCTGACGAGCTCGTCCTTGATGACGTTGGCGCATTGGTTGGGGCCGACCGTCCACCAGCCCTCGGTCTGGAAATCGCCCTGCACATCCTGCGCCACGGCGACATTCACCACGTCATAGGACTGGTTGCAGACCGCAAATTCCGCCCGCGCCATGCCCGGAAGGCAGAGCGCGGCCAGAACGGCAAGGCGGGCGGAGAGGCGCGTTACGGGCTGCATGGGCGCATCATAGAGCGGAGACGGAACCTCGCAAAGCCCCGGCAGAGGGGGCAGGGTAAGGCATTCTGACCGGCGGAGCCCCGCATCGTCCAGCCGCTGCGCCTGTATTTCGCCTCAATTTGATGTTACAAATGTTTTGGACAGGGGGCTTCCCGCTACCGCAGCGGCCAGAAAAGGATCAGGACCTTGAAACACAGTCTCACCGTCTTTCTCGCCGGTCTTGCCATGACCGCAAGCATGGCCTCCGCTGAAACCCGCGGCATGAATGGGCGTGACGAGGTGATTGTCACCGTCACCTGCGATGATCTGACCGCCGAGGCGCGGGCGCGGCATCCGGCCTGCCTTCCGCCCGTCCAGCCGAGCCTGAGGGTGGATTTCCCGGTCATCCAGCCCCCGGCGCTGCGCGTCTCCGTGCAGGAGGAACATGCCACCCGCCGCTTCGTGCGGATGCCCTGGCAGATCGGCGTGTTCCAGTAGGTTCCGGCCGTTCCGTTTCGCTGCAACCGCCTGTTGACAGGCAAGCCGCGCTGCGCGCAACCTGTGCGCGGCGCTTCTCGCCTTTTCAGCATGAGGATTATTCAGGTGTCCGGAGCCGTGCATTTCCGCCGTAGCGGGTATTTGGCGCTTTTTCTGATGGCATTTTCGGGAATGGCCGCCGCGCAGACCGGCAATTTCGAGTTGGAGCTGAACACCTCGGCCGATGTGCCGGAAGGCTGCCGCCTGACCTTCGTGGCGACCAACAACACCACGGCCGATCTGAAGCAGGCCTCCTATGAGATGGCGCTTTTCGGCAAGGACAACGTTTATGCGATGGGCGTGATCTTCGAGTTCGGGGAACTGCCGCAAAGCAAGACGCGGGTGGTGCAGTTCGACCTGCCCGAGACCAAATGCGGGGATGTGACCCGCATCCTCGTCAACAACCCCGACAAATGCGAAACCGCCAAGGGCGGCTCCGACATCTGCATGAAAGGGCTGACCGCTTCATCGCGGGTGCAGTCGATTTCCTTCGGGCTCTAGGGTCAATCGACATCCGGACCGGGAAGGGCGAAACCGCCTGCGCCCCTCCCTTCATTTTCTGTCGGAAAATATCCTGCGGGGTTTGCCTCCGGTTCCGTCATCGGTCCAAAGGGCCGGCGGCATGGCGAAGGGGGCAAAACCCCTCCGGCGCCACGATCGCGCGCAGCGCCCGCCAAATGCCGCCCGCGCTAACCGATCTCCGCCGCGGTTCCGGCGAAGAAGCCATAGGCATTGGGGCCGAGGGTCAGGGTCCCGGCCTCGAGCCCGACCGCCTGTGCGGGGCCGAGCGCCGCACCAAGCCCCCTGGCCGCCACCGTGACCGGCTCGGGCGAGAGGTTGAAGAGGCAGGTCATCCCCTCCTTCCCCTCCCCTCGGGTAAAGGCAAGGACCGGCTCGGCCAGGTCGAAGAACCGCGTGGCGCCGGTCCGCAGCACCGCATGGGCGCGGCGGAAGGCCAGCATCTCGCGGTAGGTTTCCAGCACGGACCCCGCCACCCCGGTCTGGGAGGCGACATTTCGGGCAAGCTGCGGCGCCTTGACCGGCAGCCAGGGCGTGCCGGTGGTGAACCCGCCATTGACCGATCCGTCCCAGACCATCGGCGTGCGGGTATTGTCGCGGCCGATCGGCTCCGGCCAGAAGGTGATGCCCTGCGGATCGGTCAGTTCTTCAAGCGCCAGCTCGGTATCGGTCTGGCCCAGTTCTTCTCCCTCCCAGAGGCAGATGGAACCCTGGAAGGACAGCAGAAGCACCCCCGCCTGCCGCGACAGCGCATCCTGACTGGCGCCGTGCCTTGCCCAGCGGGTCGCCTGCCGCACCACGTCATGATTGGAGAAGGCCCACATCGGCCAGCCCTCCGGGGCATCGGCGAAGAATTCCGCGATCCTGGAGCGGAAGAAGGCGGCGGAATATTCATAGCCCATCATCTCGAAGCTGTAGCATTGATGCAGTCGCCCCGGCGCGGTGTATTCGCCCATCATGCGGATGGCGTGGTGGCTTTCGCCCATCTCCCCCACCGTGGCGCGGTCGTCGTAATCGTCCATGATCCGGCGGATGCGCTCCATCCAGCCGAGGTTCTCGGGCTGGTTCTTGGAGAAGAGGTGATATTGCATCCCGTAGGGGTTGCCCTCCGGCTGGGTCTTCACCCGGTAGTCGGCGGCATCGTTCCGCAGAAGCCTGTCGTGGTAGAAATAGTTCACCGTGTCGAATCGGAACCCGTCCACCCCCCGGTCGAGCCAGAAGCGCAGCGTTTCCTCGTGCCAGTCCACCACCGCCGGGTTGTGGAAGTTGAGATCGGGCTGCTCGGCAAGGAAGTTGTGGAGGTAATACTGCTTGCGCCGCGCATCCCAGGTCCAGGCGGAGCCGCCGAAGACCGAAAGCCAGTTGTTCGGCGGGGTGCCGTCATGGTTCGGATCAACCCAGACATACCAGTCCGCCTTGGGATTGTCGCGTGAGGCGCGGCTTTCCTGAAAGTAGGGATGCTTGTCCGAGGAGTGGTTCAGCACCTGGTCGATGATGACCTTGAGGCCGAGTTCATGCGCCCGCGCCACCAGATCGTCGAAATCCTGCAAGGTGCCGAAGACCGGATCGACATTGCGGTAATCGGCCACGTCATAGCCCATGTCGCGCATCGGCGAGGTGAAGAAGGGCGACAGCCATACCGCATCGCAGCCAAGCGCCGCGATATGGTCGAGCCGCCGGGTGATGCCCTTCAGATCCCCGATCCCGTCGCCGTTGTCATCCTGGAACGACCGGGGATAGACCTGATAGGTCACGGCACCACGCCACCATTCCATTCGCTGCTCTCCCCAATGTTTGCGCTAACCTATGCAGTTCCCGCGCCGCTGCCAAGCCGCGCCGGCGCCCGGACTTGTGCGGGTGACAAGAATGGGTTTGACGCCGCCGTGGCCTCGCCGCAGTCTGGACTGCTGTCAGGAGAACGCTATGGCAAAACCTTCGCTTTTCACCCCGGTTCTGATCGCGGGCTGCATCATTCTGATGATCAGCTTCGCCATCCGCGCGAGTTTCGGGGTGTTCCAGATCCCGGTTGCCGAAGAATTCGGCTGGGCGCGGTCGGAGTTCAGCCTTGCCATCGCCATCCAGAACCTCGCCTGGGGAATCGGCCAGCCGATGTTCGGCGCCATGGCGGAGCGGTTCGGAGACCGCAAGGCGATCATCGCGGGGGCCGTGCTCTATGCGCTCGGCCTCGTGCTGTCGGCCTATGCGGTGACGCCGGGGCAGCACCAGATCCTGGCGATCCTCGTGGGCTTCGGCATTGCCGGCACGGGGTTCGGCGTGATCCTCGCCATCGTCGGCCGTGCGGCCAGCCCGGAGAACCGTTCCATCGTGCTCGGCATCGCCACGGCGGCGGGCTCGGCCGGGCAGGTCTTCGGGGCGCCGACGGCGGAATTCCTGCTGCGCTTCTATCACTGGCCGACGGTCTTCATCATCTTCGCCGTGGTGATCCTTGCCACGCTGGCGGCGCTGCCCTTCCTTCGCTCCCCGCGGCTTGCGACGCGGGCGGAGCTGGAGGAAAGCCTCGGCACCGTCCTTGTCCGCGCCTTCAAGGACCCGACCTATACGCTGATCTTCCTCGGCTTTTTCTCCTGCGGCTATCAGCTTGCCTTCATCACCGCGCATTTCCCGGCCTTCATCACCGATTTCTGTGCCGGGATCGACCCGAATGGGATGCTGGCGGGCATGGGCATCCGGACGACTTCGGCGCTCGGGGCGGTGTCGATTTCCGTCATCGGGATCTTCAACATCGTCGGCACGCTGACGGCGGGCTGGCTCGGCAAGCGCTACAGCAAGAAGTACCTGCTGGCCGCGATCTATACCGGGCGGACGATCGCGGCGGCGGTGTTCATCCTGATGCCGGTGACGCCTGCGAGCGTGCTGGTCTTCTCGGCGGTCATGGGTGCGCTCTGGCTGGCCACAGTGCCGCTGACCTCGGGTCTCGTCGCGCATATCTACGGCATCCGCTACATGGGGACGCTTTACGGCTTCGTCTTCCTCAGCCACCAGATCGGGGGCTTCCTCGGCGTCTGGCTCGGCGGCAAGATGTTCGACATCACCGGCAACTATACGATGGTCTGGTGGATTGGTGTGGGGGTGGGGGCTTTCTCGGCCATCGTCCACCTTCCGGTGCGCGAGCGCGCACTGGAAGCCCGAGCGGCCTGAGCCATCATGCGTGCCGGTATCGTCAGCCTGATCTTCGGCTATGTGCTCAGCCAGTTCTACCGCGCCTTTCTGGCGGTGCTGTCGCCTGTGCTTGCGGCAGACCTGCATCTGCCGGTCAAGGTGCTGGCCTCCGCCTCGGGCTGGTGGTTCCTCAGCTTCGCGCTGATGCAGCTTCCGGTCGGCTGGGCGCTGGACCGGATCGGACCCCGCCTGACGACGGCGGCGCTGCTGGCTGTCGGTGCGCTCGGGGCGGCGGTCTTTGCGACGGCGACCGGGGCGGGCGGGGTGAATACTGCCATGCTGCTGATCGGGGTCGGCTGCGCGCCGGTTCTGATGGCCTCCTACTACATCTTCGCGCGGCTTTATTCGCCGGTGGTCTTCGGCACTTTGGCGGGGCTGGTGATCGGGATCGGCTCGCTCGGAAATCTTGCCGCCTCCCTGCCGCTGTCCTGGGCGGTGGAGGGCATCGGCTGGCGCGGCACGCTCTGGGTGCTGGCGGCGGTGACGCTGGCGACGGCGGCGGCCATCCTTCTGCTGGTCCGCGATCCGGAGCGGGTGACGGGCGCGCAGAAAGGCTCTCTCCTTGATCTGCTGCGGATGCCGGCGCTTTGGCCGATCCTGATCATGATGGCGGCCTGCTATGCGCCGGCGGCGGGGCTGCGTGGGCTTTGGGCGGGGCCGTGGTTCGCCGATGTGCATGGGGCGGATGCGGCGCGGATCGGCGAGGTGACGCTGATCATGGGTCTGGCGATGGTCGCGGGCAATTTCGCCTACGGGCCGCTGGACCGGCTGCTCGGCACCCGCAAATGGCTGGTCTTCGGCGGCAATGCGATGGTTCTGGCCTGCCTGCTGGCGCTTTGGGCCGCCCCCGCCGCGAAAGGCTGGCAGCCGCTGGTTCTGCTTGCCGCCATCGGGTTTTTCGGTGCCTCGTTCCCCATGGTCATGGCGCATGGCCGGGCGTTCCTGCCGCCGCATCTGGTCGGGCGGGGTGTGACGCTGATCAACCTTTTCGGCATCGGAGCGGCGGGCGTCCTGCAAATGGTGACGGGCAGGCTCCATGCCGCCACCCCGCCGACCCCGCCCGAAGCCCCCTATGCGGCGCTGTTCCTGTTCTACGCGGTGACCACCGGCATCGGCCTTCTGGTCTATCTTTCGTCAAAAGATCGCACGGACTGAGGCTTTGGCCCATTCGGCCCTTCCCCCGCTGCCGTTCCTGCGCTAACAGGCCCCGTCTTTGACGGTCAAAGACGGATTTAGGAGAACCCCGATGGGCTATAAGGTCGTCGTCGCGGGTGCCACGGGCAACGTGGGCCGCGAAATGCTGAACATCCTCGCCGAGCGCGAGTTCCCGATCGACGAGATCGCCGCACTGGCATCGCGCAAGTCGCTCGGCACTGAAATCAGCTTTGGCGAGAAGACCGTCAAGACCAAGGATCTCGACACTTTCGACTTCACCGGCTGGGACATCGCGCTCTTCGCCGTCGGCTCCGAAGCGACGAAGATCTATGCCCCGAAGGCTGCTGCCGCGGGTTGCATCGTGATCGACAATTCCTCGCTCTACCGCTACGATCCGGCGATCCCGCTGATCGTGCCGGAAGTGAACGCGGACGATATCGTCCACTACAAGAATAAGAACATCATCGCCAACCCGAACTGCTCGACCGCGCAGATGGTGGTGGCGCTGAAGCCGCTGCATGACCGCGCGAAGATCAAGCGCGTCGTCGTCTCGACCTATCAGTCGGTGTCGGGCGCCGGCAAGGAAGGCATCGACGAGCTTTGGGACCAGACCAAGGGGCTTTACGTCCCCGGTCAGGAAGTGGCGCCGAAGAAATTCACCAAGCAGATCGCCTTCAACGTGATCCCGCATATCGACGTTTTCCTGGACGATGGCTCGACCAAGGAAGAATGGAAGATGGTCGCGGAGACCAAGAAGATCCTCGACAAGTCGATCAAGGTCACCGCGACCTGCGTGCGGGTTCCGGTCTTCGTCGGCCATTCGGAGGCGATCAACATCGAGTTCGAGGAGTTCCTCGACGAGGCCGAGGCCCGCGACATCCTGCGCGAGGCGCCGGGGGTGCTGGTCGTCGACAAGCGCGAGCCGGGCGGCTACATCACGCCCATCGAATCCGTGGGCGAATATGCGACCTACATCTCCCGCATCCGTCAGGACAGCACTATCGACAACGGGCTGAACCTGTGGTGCGTGTCCGACAACCTACGGAAGGGGGCGGCACTGAACGCCGTCCAGATCGCCGAGGTTCTGGGCAACCGGGTGCTGAAAAAGGGCTGATCGCGGCGCGCGACGGCACTGGAAAACCCCGCCTCCGGGCGGGGTTTTTCTTTGGGCCAAGGGGGATCAGCCCGCCAGAGCCGCTTTCAGGTCTTCGGCCTCCTCACAGGTGCCGCAGAGCGTCTGCAACCGCTCCAGATTGGCGCGGGCCTTTTCCGGCTCGCCGAGTTGCAGGAACAGTTCCCCCTGATATTCGAGCGCGCCGAGATGGGCCGGATTGATCTGCAAGGCGCGGCCATAGGCCTTCCCCGCGGTCTCGGTATCGCCGAGCTTGCGGCTGGCATAGCCGAGGAGGTTCCAGGCATCGGCATCCTGCGGCGCCTCGGTGGTCAGCCGGATCAGGATCGGCAGGGCGGCGGCGTAATTCTCCGCCTCGATGGCCGCCTGCGCTTCGGCATGGGCGGGCGACGCGAGGGGGGTGTCGCTGCTGCCGTCCGAACTGCCCTCGGCAAGCGCGGGGCCGGTGGTCATCGACAGAAGCCCGAAGAGGGCGAGGACGAGAAGCGAAAGCAGATGCGGCATCGGATATCCCCAGAACCAAGGCTGCAAGACCATCGGAGCCTAAAGCGAATCTCCCCGCTCCGGTGCTCAAGCCTGCGTGAGGCGCGCTATCTGCGCTGAAAGCGGCGCTTTGATGGCGGGACGTCGCGGGGAGGGGCCGGGCAGGGCGCACCCTGCGTCGGGCGCCGGAGGGGTTTTGCACCCCTCCGGACCTCCCCGCAGGATATTTGAGGCAAGATGAAAGGGGCAGGGGCAGATTCGGCTTCAAGGGCGATCGGGGTCAGCCCAGGCTCTCCGCCGCCAGCACCTGCCGGACGGAGCGTGCGGTCTTTTCCACGATCTCCTGCAATTCAGCATCGGTGCAATTGTAGGGCGGGGCGAGGATGACGATATCGCCGTTCGCCCCATCGACATTGCCGCCGACCGGATAGCAGATCAGGCCGTTTTCCATGGCTTGCGCGCGGATCTTGAGGAAGAGCTTGCGTTCCGCCGGGAAGGGGGTTTTCCGCGCCCGTTCCGCGACGAGCTCAAGCGCGATGAAATGGCCGCGCCCGCGGATGTCGCCGATGGCCTCCACCCCGGTCAGGGCCTCGGCGAGCCAGCCCTTGAGGCGGGGTTCGTTGGCGGCGACCCGCTCCACCAGCCGGTCGCGGGTGACGATCTTCTGCACGGCCACCCCTGCGGCACAGGCGGCGGTATGGCCGGTGAAGGTGTGGCCGGTGCCGAAGGCGCCATGGGCGGCATGGATCGTCTCGGACACTTTGGCCGTGCAGATCGCCGCGCCGAGCGGCTGGTAGCCGCCGGCGAGGCCCTTGGCGACCGACATGATATCGGGCTCCACCCCGTCGGCCTCAAGCGCGCGCCAGGTGCCGGAACGGCCCGCGCCGCACATCACCTCATCGGCGATCATCAGGATGCCGTGGCGGTCGCAGATCTCGCGCACCCGGCGGGCATAGCCCTCGGGCGCCGGCACACAGCCGCCCGCCGCGCCGACGACCGGCTCGAAGACGAAAGCCGCGATGGTCTCCGGCCCCTCGCGCAGGATCGCGGCCTCCAGTTCCGCCGCCGAGGCCTCGCCCGCGGTTTCGGCCGTGGCCCCGGCAATCGGGCGGTAGGCATTGGTGGGCGAGACCTTGATCGAGGGGATGAAGGCCCCCTCATAGGCGAGCGTCCGCTCCGCGAAGCCGGAAAGCCCGAGTGCGCCGAGCGTGTTGCCGTGCCAGGACCTCTGCCGGGAGATGAAGCGCCGCCGCTCCATCTCGCCGCGCGCCGCGTGATATTGCAGCGCGATCTTGAGACAGCTTTCCACCGCCTCCGAGCCGCCGGTCACGAACACCATGTCGTTGAGCGTGCCGCCGCAGCGGACGCGGACCATCTCCGACAGCTCTTCGAGCGCATCGGTGGTGAAGTTGTAGCGGTAGCCATGGGCGATCTGCTCCAACTGGGCGATGATGGCGGCGTTGACCTCCTCATGGGCATGGCCGAGGCAATAGACCGCCGGCCCGCCAGAGCCGTCGATATAGGTCTTGCCCGCCGCATCGCGCAGATAGGCGCCCTTGGCCCAGGTGACCTTCGGCAGATGCGCGGTGCTTTTCAGGCTGGCGGGCAGGGGGCTGGTCATGGCGGTCCTCATGGCGGATGCGCGACCATGGCAGCGCCAATCCGCCCCGGCAAGAGGCTGCTCCTGCGCCGCTCTTGTGCGGAGGCCCCCGGCCCCGCTAGGCTGCCGGTCATTCCCGGAGGAGTTTTCGATGCGCCCGTTTCTCGCCCTTCTAGGCCCAGCCCTTTTCTGCCTGCCCCTGCCCGCCCTTGCCGATACCCTTCTGGCCACGAGCCGGATTACCGCCGTCACCGTCTATCCCCAGGGGGCGGAGATCAGCCGGGACGTGACCTTCACCGGGACGGCGGGCGCGCATGAACTGCTCGTCACCGATCTGCCCGCCGCGACGGAGCCGTCGCTGATCCGGCTCGAAGGGGGCGAGGGGCTCGGCCTCGGCGCCTGGGCCTTGCGGACCGACCGCCTGCCACCCCGCGACGCCGCCGAAGATGGCGCGATGAAAGCCGCCAAGGCGGCGGTCGAAACAGCCGAAGCCACCCTGCGCGCCGCCGAAGCCGCAACCGCCGCCATCCGCGCGAGGATCGAAGCGGCCGAGGCGCAGATCGCTTTCCTCGGCCGCACCGGCACCGAAGGCGCGCTGACGGCGGAGGGGCTGAAATCGCTCTCCGACACGATCGGCACGCAGGTTCTGGCCGCGCGCGAGGCGGCGCTTGCGGCGGCGGCGGATCTGCCCGCTGCCGACAAGGCGGTGGCGGAGGCGCAGGAGGCACTCGCCAAGGCCAATGCCGCCCGCGATGCGCTGTCGCAGCGGGATGAGACCTATGCGGCGCTCTCCGTTTCCGTGACCCTCGCCGCCGAAGGGCCATCGCATCTGACGATCCGCCATTTCGTCGAGGCGGCGGGCTGGCAGCCGGTCTATGACCTGCACCTGACCCGCAAGGGCGGCGTGGCGCTGACGCTCGACCGGGGTGTGCTGGTCAGCCAATCCTCGGGCGAGGATTGGGCGGGGGTGAACCTCACCCTTTCGACCGCCCAGCCCTCCACCCAGGCGGCGCCCTCGCAGCTCTGGCCGGAACTGCGCCGGATCGAGCCGCCGATGCCCATGGCAAAAGCCGGGGGCGAGATGATGGTCGGGGCTGCCGCCCCGCAGATGGACATGGCGATGGCTGAGCCCGCCGTCACCGCTTCGGCGGCGGTGCAGGGCGATGTCGTCGTCTACCACTATCCGAGCCCTGTCGATGTCGCCTCCGGCGTCGAGAACCTGCGGCTGGCGCTCGACCGGAAAACCCTCACCGCCGAGGTGGAGGCCCGCGCCGTTCCCCGCGCCGACCGCACCGCTTTCCTTTTGGCGAAGTTCACCAATGACACCGGCGAGATCCTGCTGCCCGGCGAGGCCTATCTGACCCGCGAAGGCACGCTTGCGGGCTCGCTCTGGCTCGACACGCTGGCGCCGGGAGCGGAGGCGGAGATCGGCTTCGGCGCCATCGAAGGCCTGCGCCTCAGCCGCGACATGCCGCTGCGTTCGCAGGGCGATCGCGGCATCCTGACCACCTCCACCCAGATCGAGGAAAAGGCGGTGCTGAAGGTCGAGAACCTGACCGACGAAACCTGGCCGGTGCGGCTTCTGGATCAGGTTCCCTATTCGGAGCAGGAGGATCTGGAGATCAGCTTCTCCGCCGATCCCGCTCCGGCGGAAACCGATGTGGACGGTCAGCGCGGCATCCTCGCCTGGAAATTCGACATCGCGCCGGGGGAGAAGAAGGAGATCACGCTCGACAGCCTGATGCGCTGGCCGGAGGGGATGGAGCTGCGCTGACCTGACACGCGGCGTTCCCGGCGGGCCTGAGCCTCCGGCGGGGATATTTGAGCCAGTATGAAAGGGCTTTCTTCTCTTCTCAAATATCCCCCGCGGAGCGTTCCGAAAGCGCCGCTGCGGGGCGGGGCAGGAGGGCGCGCTCAGGCCCCCGCCCGCAGGGGCAGGCTTGCGACGCCCAGCACCTCCAGCACCTTCGCCTCGATCTGCGGCGCATCCATGCCGGCGCTGCGGTACATCGCTTCGGGGCTGGCGTGGTCGATGAAGGTGTCGGGCAGCACCATGGAGCGGAATTTGAGGCCGCGGTCGAAGAGGCCTTCCTCGGCCAGAAGCTGCGCCACATGGGAGCCGAAGCCGCCGACGGCACCTTCCTCGATGGTGATCAGCGCCTCATGGTGGCCGGCGAGTTGCAGGATCAGATCGCGGTCGAGCGGTTTGGCAAAGCGCGCATCGGCGACGGTCGGGGGCAGGCCGCGGGCAGTCAGCGCCTCGGCGGCTTTGAGGACTTCGGGCAGGCGGGTACCGAAGGACAGGATCGCCACGCGCCCGCCCTCGCGGATCATCCGGCCGCGCCCGATCTCCAGCTGCTGACCGCGCACCGGCATCTCCACCCCGGAGCCTTCGCCGCGCGGATAGCGGAAGGCGATGGGGCCGTCGTCATGCGCCGCCGCCGTCGCGACCATGTGGACAAGCTCCGCCTCATCCGCCGCCGCCATTACGACGATGCCCGGCAGGTTCGCCAGAAAGGCAACGTCGAAGCTGCCGGCATGGGTCGCCCCATCGGCCCCGACCAGCCCGGCCCGGTCGATGGCAAAGCGCACCGGCAGCCGCTGGATCGCCACGTCATGCACGACCTGATCGTAGCCGCGCTGCAGGAAGGTCGAATAGATCGCGCAGAAGGGTTTCATCCCGCCGGCCGCCAGCCCGGCGGAGAAGGTCACGCCGTGCTGTTCGGCGATGCCCACATCGAAGGTCCGGCGCGGAAAGCGCTTGCCGAAGAGATCGAGCCCGGTGCCATCCGGCATTGCCGCCGTCACCGCCACGATGCGCTCATCCGCCTCCGCCTCGCGGATCAGGCTTTCGGCGAAGACCTTGGTGAAGGAGGGCGCGTTGGAGGGGGCTTTCTTCTGCTCCCCGGTCAGCACGTCGAACTTCGCCCGCGCATGGCCGCGGTCGGCGGCGTTTTCGGCCGGGGCATAGCCCTTGCCCTTCTTCGTCAGCACATGGATCAGCATCGGCCCGGTCGCCCGCGCCTTGGCGGTCCGCAGGACCGGCAGAAGCTGGTCGAGGTCGTGGCCGTCGATGGGGCCGACATAGGAAAAGCCCAGCTCCTCGAAGAACGTGCCACCGACGGCCATGCCTTTCAGCATCTCCTTCGCGCGGCGCGCGCCTTCCTGGAACGGTTCCGGCAGCAGCGAGACCACGCCCTTCGCCGCCGATTTCAGGTCGTTGAAGGGTTGGCCCGCGTAGATCCGGCTCAGATAGGCGGAGAAGGCCCCGACCGGCGGCGCGATCGACATCTCGTTGTCGTTGAGGATCACGAAGAGCCGCTTCTTCAGCGCCCCGGCGTTGTTCATCGCCTCGAAGGCCATGCCCGCCGACATCGACCCGTCGCCGATCACCGCAATCGCATCGCCGGGATCGCCGCCGAGATCCGCCGCCATGGCAAAGCCGAGCGCCGCCGAGATCGAGGTGGAGCTGTGCGCCGCGCCGAATGGGTCATAGGGGCTTTCGGAGCGTTTGGTGAAGCCCGACAGCCCCCCCTCCATCCGCAGCGAGCGGATGCGGTCGCGCCGCCCGGTCAGGATCTTGTGCGGATAGCATTGATGGCCGACATCCCAGATCAGCTTGTCGCGCGGCGTGTCGAAGACGGCATGGAGCGCGACGGTCAGCTCCACCACGCCGAGGCCCGCGCCGAGATGGCCGCCCGTGACCGAGACCGCCGAGATCGTCTCGGCGCGCAGCTCATCGGCAAGCTGGCGCAGCTCGCGGTCGTTCAGCGCCTTCAGGTCGGAAGGCAGCTTCACCCGGTCCAGCATCGGGGTGTGGGGAAGGTCGGCCATATCCGCTCCGTTTCAGCTTTCGCGCGAGATAGTGAACCGCGCGGCGGCGATCAAGTTCGTTGCTGCCGCACCATAGGGGGAAAGATGCGCCTCCGCCTCCTCTACCAGTGCCGCAGCCTGCGCCTGGGCGCCTTCCAGCCCGAGGAGGGAGACGAAGGTGGCCTTGCCCGCCTCGGCATCCTTCTGGAGCCGCTTTCCGGCCTTCGTCGCATCCCCGGTCACATCCAGAATGTCATCGGCGATCTGGAAGGCGAGGCCGAGGGCGCGGGCATAGGCGCGCAGGGGGGCCGGGTCCGCCCCGGCGATCAGCGCCCCCGCCTCCGCCGAAAAGCGGATGAGAGCGCCGGTCTTGCCGGCTTGCAGCGCGGTGATCTCGGCCAAGGTCAGGGGGGCCGCCGCCGTCTCCGCCGCGATGTCGAGAGCTTGGCCCAGCACCATGCCTTCGGCGCCGGAGGCTTTGGCGAGGCCCTGCACAAGCGCCATCCGCACCTCGGCCGGGCCAAGGGAAGGGTCGCACAGCAGCTCGAAGGCCAGCGTCTGAAGCGCATCTCCCGCCAGAACCGCGGTCGCCTCATCCCATTTCACATGGACGGTGGGCAGGCCGCGGCGCAGCGTGTCGTCGTCCATCGCGGGCAGATCGTCATGGACCAGCGAATAGGCGTGCAGCGCCTCGACCGCCGCTGCGGCGGCAATCGCGCGACGCTCGGGCAGGCCGTGCATCCGGGCGCCTTCCAGCACCAGAAAGCCGCGCAGCCGTTTGCCGCCCTGCACCGCATAGCGCATGGCATGGATCACCGGCTGATCGGCAAGACCGGCAAGCGCCGCGTCGAGCCGCTGCTGGATCAGCGCGGCATCGGCGGCCAGACGGGCGGGGAAAGTCACATCCCCTCCACCGGGGTCGTGCCGGTCGCGCGGCCTTCCTGGACGCGGATGAGTTCGACCTTCTCCTCCGCCTCCTTCAGCTTGCCCGCGCAATGGGCCTTGAGCGCCGCGCCGCGCTCATACAGCGCGATGCTCTGCTCAAGCGCCACTTCGCCGCGTTCCAACTGGCTGACCACGGCCTCCAAAGCCGCCATCGCCTCTTCAAAGCTCATTTCGGCGACAGGTTTCTCGCTCATCGGCCCCGTTCCTCCAACACGCCCACATGCGCCGCGACCGAGGCCGCGAGTGCTGCAAGATCATAGCCGCCCTCAAGGCAGGATACCACCCGCCCCCCGGCATGTTCCTCGGCAAGATCGCAGATCCGTGCGGTGAGCCAGCGGAAATCCTCCGCTTGCCACCGCAGGCTGGCAAGCGGGTCGTCCGCATGGGCATCGAAGCCGGCGGAGATCAGGATGAGTTCGGGTTTCCAGGCGGCAAGGGCGGGGAAGATCTGCGCCTCATAGCCCGCCCGCATCGCCTCACCCCCCGATCCGCCCTTCAGCGGCAGGTTGAGGATCTGGTCCTGCGCGCCTTTCTCCGAAGGGCGCCCGGTGCCGGGATAGAGCGGCATCTCGTGGGAGGAGGCGAAGAAGCAGCGGCTTTCCTCCCAGAGAAGGTCCTGCGTGCCATTGCCGTGATGCACGTCGAAATCGACGATGGCGATGCGCGAAAGCCCGTGGTGATCAAGCGCCCGCTTGGCGGCGATGGCGACGGTGCCGAAGAGGCAAAAGCCCATGGCCGTCGCGGTTTCGGCATGGTGACCCGGCGGACGGGCGGCAACGAAAGCGTTTTTCACCTCTCCGGCGATCACCGCATCGACAGCGGCCCCGGCCCCGCCGACAGCGCGCAGGGCAGCCTCCAGCGTGCCGGGGGACAGCCAGGTGTCGCCGTCAAGCTGCGCCCATCCGGTTTCCGGCACGGCGGCTTTCACCCGCCGCAGCCAGCCGCCGGGATGGCAGCGCAGCACCTCGGCCTCCTCCGCCAGGGGCGCAAGGCGGCGGTCGAGCGGCAGGCCCGCCAGCCCCGCCTCCACCGCTGCCAGACGGGCGACCTGTTCAGGGTGGCCGGGCGGCGTCACATGGCCGCGAAAGGCCGGATGACTGTAAAGCGCGGTTGCCAAGCCTCAGCCCTGCTGGTCCTGGCAGGCGATGGTCTCGGTGATCGCCTTGTCGGAGCCGGAGAGGTCGATGGACATGACATCCGCGCCGTCGTGCTGAAGGATCATCGTGTTGCGCGCGGCAAGATCGGTCAGGAAATCCACGCTGTCGAAGGTGATGACCACGCCCGGAACCTCCGACAGATGCAGGCCCTTGGCCTCGCCGTCATATTTCTGATCGTCGAGCAGGAAGCTGATCGGATAGGAGGTGCCATCCTCGATCTCCCCCCAGCCGTCATTGAAGGCCGCGACATAGCCATTGCCGGCGTTGCGGTCAAAGCCGATGCGGACGGTCGAGCCGTCCTCGAAATCCGAGGTGAGCAGGCAGCCGTTGCCAAGGCTCGGATCTATGACGACGGCCCAACCCCCGGCTTGGCTGTAAGGGACCAGATCCTGGGCAAGAGCAGCGCCTGCAAAGAGGCCCGCCGCGAGGCTCAGGCAGAGGGTCGTCCGCACCATGTCATGCTCCTTCAGGTTGACGGTCCGGTGCTAGCACCCTTTTTGCGTCACGCGGTAGGAAATTCGCTGAAAATGGGTTTCGGTGGCTGGCGCTGCGCCGGTTGCAGGCGCCGGAGGGGTTTTGCACCCCTCCGGACCTCCCCGCAGGATATTTATGCACAGTGGATAGGGGGAGGGAGCAGCGGAACTAGTCCGGTTGCAGCATGTAGCCTTCGCCGCGCACGGTCTGGAGATAGCGGGGGACCTTCGGGTCTTCCTCGATCTTGCGGCGCAGGCGGGTGATCTGGACATCGACGGCGCGCTCCTGCCCGCCGCCTTCCTCGCGCGGCATGTCGCCGGCAAGCTTTTCGCGGGGCAGGGGGATGCCCGGCTGTGCGGCGAAGATCCGCATGAGCTGCGCCTCGGTGGAGGTCAGCCGCACCGGCTCCGCCCCGCGCCACAACTCGCCCCGGTCCATGTCGTAGCGCACCGCGCCGAGGTGCAGCATCTTCGGCACCGCCGCGCCTTCGGGCTTCGTTTGCGGGATGCGCCGCAGGATGGCGTTGATCCGCAACAGCAGTTCCTTCGGCTCGAAGGGCTTCACGAGGTAATCATCCGCACCCGCCTCCAGCCCCTCGATGCGGTTCACCGTTTCACCGCGCGCGGTGAGCAGCAGGATCGGCAGGCCCAGGCTCTGGCGCAGGAAGCGCGTCAGGCTGATGCCATCCTCCCCCGGCATCATCACGTCGAGGATCAGCATGTCGAAGTCGAGCCCGAGCAGGAGCCGCCGCGCCTGCGCCGCATCCCGCGCGACCGAAACCAGAAAGCCGTTGCGGATGAGGAATTTCTGCAGAAGGCCGCGGATGCGCTCGTCATCGTCCACGACCAGAAGATGTGCCTGCGTCTCGGTCATGCCCCGCCCTCTTTCATGCCTTGATACTGCCGACGCATCTCAGGGTCCATCATCGCCTCAAGGACGGTGCGGAAGCCCTGCACCGCCTGCGGCCCCGCCGCACGGTAGGCCGCCCGCATCCGCGCCCGCTGCGCGTCCGAGAGCGCACGCTCCAGCTCCGAGCCTTTCGGGGTCAGGTAGAGATTGCGTTCCCGCTTGTCCTTGCGGCCGACGCGCGCCTCCACCAGCCCGTCGTCGAAAAGCGTCCGCAGCACCCGGTTCAGGGACTGCTTCGTCACGCCGAGGATGGCCAGCAGATTGCCCACGGTGGTCCCCGGCGCCCGATGGATGAAATGGATCGCCCGATGATGGGCGCGGCCGTAATCCATGCCTTCCAGAATCCGGTCGGGATCGGCGGTAAAGCCGCGATAGGCGAAGAACATCGCCTCGATCCCCTTGCGGAGTTGCTCGTCTGTCAGGAACAGCAGGCTTTCGCCGCCGGTGGTCGTTTCGGCCATGGGTCTCTCCCTCTGCCGTGAATTTACGTCAGCCTTGTTGACATTCCAAGACATAACCTTTAGGTCGATGACGTTTTGGCGCAATATTATGTCCGACGTGGGCGGATTTGGCGCAATATTCGGAAAACGGGAGGCTGCAATGGCAGGTTATGACGATCGGGATGGGGTCATCTGGATGGATGGCAAGCTGGTGGAATGGCGGGAGGCGAAGGTCCATATCCTGACCCATGCGCTGCACTATGCCTCCTCGGTGTTCGAGGGGGAGCGCTGCTACAACGGCAAGATCTTCAAATCCACCGAACATTCGGAGCGCCTGCGCCGTTCGGGCGAACTTCTCGACATGCCGGTTCCCTATTCTGTGGCCGAAATCAATGCCGCCAAGGAAGCGGTGCTGAAAGCCAATGGACTGACCGATGCCTATGTCCGCGCGCTCGCCTTCCGCGGCGCGGGGGAGGAGATGGGCGTGGCCAGCCTCGGCAATCCGGTGCGGATGGCGGTGGCCTGCTGGACCTGGGGCGCCTATTACGGGGACGCCAAGTTCAAGGGTGCCAAGCTCGACATTTCCAAATGGAAGCGCCCCTCGCCCGAGACGATCCCTTCGGCGGCCAAGGCCTCGGGTCTCTACATGATCTGCACCATGTCCAAACACGCGGCCATGGCCAAGGGCTGCTCGGATGCGATGATGTTCGACTATCGCGGCTATGTGGCCGAGGCGACCGGGGCGAACATCTTCTTCGTCAAGGATGGAGAGGTCCATACGCCGCTGCCCGATGCCTTCCTGAACGGCATCACCCGCCAGACGGTGATCGGGATGCTCAAGGACATGAAGATCAAGGTCCATGAGCGCCATATCCTGCCGGAGGAGCTGGAGGGCTTCGAACAATGCTGGCTGACCGGCACGGCGGCGGAAGTGACCCCGGTGGGCCAGATCGGCGACTATACTTTCGAGGTCGGGGAGCTGACGAAGCGGGTAGCCACCGATTACGAAAAGCTCGTCCGGGCTTGATCCGGGGGAAGAAAAGGAAAGGCGGGGCGCTTGCCCCGCCTTGCGCATGTCCGGAAGCGCAGCCGCTCAGGCCAGTTCGGTCACAACCTCGATATTGCCCTTGGTCGCATTGGAATAGGGGCAGATGAAATGGCCGCGCTCGGTGATCTTCTCGGCCACGGCACGGTCGACGCCGGGCAGGCTCACGACCAGCTTCACGCTCAGCCCGAAGCCGCCGTCCGAGCGCGGGCCGATGCCGACATGGGCGTTCACCGTCGCATTGTCCGGCACCGGGCCAAGCTTTTCGGATTGCGCCGCAAAGCGCATCGCGCCGAGGTAGCAGGCCGCATAGCCGATGGCGAACAGCTCTTCGGGGTTATGGCCGGCCCCGGAGCCGCCAAGCTCCTTCGGGCTGGTCATGGTGACGGTCAGCTTGCCGTCGGCCAGCTTGGCCACGCCATTGCGCCCGCCGCCGGTCGCCTGCGCTTCGGTCCAGTATTTGGGGTCCACAGACATTTCCATCTCCTGTCGTTTGCGATAAGATCGTATGCGATGCTTTTAGCGGGGAATCGGGCAGGTGTCAATCGCTTGCGCTTCTATCGTGTGCGATGTATCTTGCTCCCATGACCCTCGCCCCCGCCGACATGCTCTGCTTTGCCCTTTATTCCGCTGCCCATGCGGTGCAGGCCGCCTATGCCCCGCTGCTGGAGCCGCTGGGTTTGACCTACCCTCAGTATCTGGCGCTGTCGGCACTGGCCGCGAGGGACGGGCAGAGCGTGGGGGAGATCGGGGCGGAGCTGCGGCTCGAAAGCAATACGCTCACCCCGCTCCTGAAGCGGATGGAGGCGGCGGGCTGGCTGACCCGGCAGCGCGACGCGCAGGACGAACGGCAGGTCCGGCTGCGGCTGACCGAGGAGGGCAGGGCGCTCGCCGCGCGGGCGGCCGGGGTTCCGGCCGCCTTTCTGGCGAAAACCGGCATGGAACTGCCTGAGCTCGCCGATCTGCGCGATACGCTGGGCGTGCTGCGCGACCGGCTGAAACCTGGCCGGGCGACGGAGGGTCGCGGCTAGATTCGGCAGGCGCTGTGCTCGGCTCCGGCCCTCCCCGCAGGATACTTCCCGACAGAAAATGGAGGAAGGCGCAGAGATGGGGGCAGCCATATCCGGGGCGGGTCTTGGTCGGACCTAGGCCTCCCGACCGCGTTCGATCCGCAGGAAATGCTTCAGCCGTGACGTGCCGCTGGCGGTATGGCTGCGGTGCCAGGTCGCGCGCGCCCCACGGGCGATCCGCAGGAAGGCTTTCAGCCGGCCGCCCGTGCTGGGCTTGCGTTGATCGGCGAGATGTCGGGACATGAGATCCTCCTCCTGTTGACGGAGGCTCAGGCTATCACGAAACCCGCTACCGCCCCAGTCCCTCATCCTGCACCTGCGAAATCCCGCCGGACAGGCGGGAGACCGCCCAATCCGCCGCCTCCGCCACCACCGGATCGGGATCGTTCCGCAAGGCCTCCGCTGCGGGGGCGAGATGCGGCAGGCCGGAATTGCCGATGGCATAAAGCACGTTGCGGAGGAAGCGGTCGCGCCCGATGCGCTTGATCGGGCTGCCGGCGAAGCGCGCCCGGAAGCCGGCATCGTCCAGCTTCGCCAGTTCCGCCAGTTCCGGTGCGCCGACCCGCGGCTGATAGCCGATCTCGCGCGCGCTTTGGGCAAACTTGTTCCAGGGGCAGGCGGCAAGGCAATCGTCGCAGCCATAGATCCGGTTGCCCATCAGGCCCCGCAGATTCTGCGCCACCGGCCCCTTGTGCTCGATGGTCAGGTAGGAAATGCAGCGCCGCGCATCGAGCTGATAGGGCGCGGGAAAGGCCCCGGTCGGGCAGATGTCGAGACAGGCTGTGCAGGAGCCGCAATGGCTCACCTCCGCCCGATCCTTCGGCAGATCGAGCGTGGTGAAGATCGCGCCGAGGAAGAACCAGTTCCCGAGATCGCGCGACAGAAGGTTGGTGTGCTTGCCCTGCCAGCCGAGACCCGCCGCCTGTGCGAGAGGTTTCTCCATCACCGGGGCCGTATCGACGAAGACCTTGATCTCCGCCCCGGTCACATCGACGATCCAGCGACCGAGCCGCTTCAGCCGCCGCTTCACGAGGTCATGGTAATCCTTGCCCTGCGCGTAGACGGAAACCGCCGCCCGGTCGCGCGCCTCCAGTACCGCAAGGGGATCGCTTTCCGGCGTATAGACCTCCGCCAGCATGATGACGGAGCGTGCCTCGGGCCAGAGGGCGGCGGCATTGCCGCGCCATTCCATCCGTTCGGCCATCCAGCCCATCTGGCCATGGCGCCCCTCGGCCACATAATCCGCCAGCCGCGAAGCCGTCTGCGGCGTCGCATCAGGCGCACAGATGCCGAGCCTGGAAAACCCTTCCCCAAGCGCGCGCTCTTCCAGCACTTTCCGCGAAAGGCCTTTCATGCTGGCTCAAATATCCTCGGGGGTGCGGGGGTGAAACCCCCGCTGGCTTCACTCAGAAATCCAGATCGGCATAATGGGCCGGTGGCGGGAAGCCCGGCACCTGATCGGCCAGCAGCGTGCGGAAGGAGGGGCGCGATTTGATCTTCGCATACCAGTCCTTCACCGTCGCATTGCGGTTCCAGTCCACGTCGGAGATGTAATCGAGGCTGGAGATATGCGCCGCCGCCGTCAGATCGGCCAGCGTCATCACATCCCCCGCCAGCCAGCGGCGCTGGTCGAGCAGCCAGCCCAGATAGTCGATATGGTATTTGATCCGCCCCGCCCCGGATTTCACATTCTTCGAATCCGGATAGCCCTGCGCCATGATCTTCTTGTTGACCCGCTCATAAAGCAGCTTCGAGGTCACTTCGCTGTGGAACTTGTCGTCGAACCAGGCGCAGAGCCGGCGCACCTCATAGCGGGTGTCGGGGTCGCGCGGCATCAGCGGCGGGGCCGGCACCGCCTCTTCGAGGTATTCGCAGATCGCCTGGCTTTCGCTCAGCACCCGGTTGTCCATCCGCAGCACCGGCACCTTGCCGGCCGGATTGCGGCGCAGGAAATCGGGGGAGGGTTCCCAATACCGCTCCTCCACCAGTTCCACCTCCAGCTTCTTCTCGGCGAGCGTCAGGCGCACCTTCCGGCAGAAGGGGGAAAGCGGGAAATGGTAAAGGCGGATCATCTGGGTGCTTCTTCGTGGGACTTTGCCCTTCCATGCCCCGCAATCGCCCGGATTTCAACAGGGATCGGCCCTTCAGTCGCGGCTGTCGAAGCATCCGGCGCGGCCATCGGCGGCAATCGTCTCGGCGCCCGACATGATCTCGCGCGTGCGCTTCTTCACGAAGGCCGAGGGTTTGGCGGCATCGCGGCCCTTGGGGTCGGGCAAGACGGCGGCCAGACGGGCGGCCTGGGTATCGGTCAGCTTGCTTGCATCGACGCCGAAGTAATGTTGGGCGGCGGCCTGGACCCCGAAGACGCCCTCGTCGAATTCCGCGACGTTGAGATAGACCTCAAGGATGCGCTGCTTGGACCAGAACAGTTCCACCAGCGGCGTCATTCCGGCTTCCATGGCCTTGCGGAGCCAGCTCCGCCCCTGCCAGAGGAAGACATTCTTCACCACCTGCTGCGAGATGGTGGAGGCGCCGCGATTGCTGCCCTGTTCCACCGCGACGCGGATCGCGGCCATGTCGAAGCCCCAGTGCAGGCAGAAATTCGCGTCCTCCGCCGCGACGGCGGAGCGGCCCATGGCCGGGGCGATCTCGTCCCAGCCGACCCAATCCCTGGAGATGCCGCCGAGCCGCAAGCTTTCGGAAAGCTGGTAGAGGTTGATCGGCGGCGGAACGAAGCTGAAGAGCAGGATCAGGACGCCGTAAACCGCCGCGATCCCCAGAAGCCCCCGCCCGATGATGCGCCGGGTGCGGCGCAGCCACGGCTCGCGGGGCTGCGGGGCTTCGGGTTCGGACTGGGCGGTCTTGCGGGGCTTGGCCATGCCGCAGCATAGGCCCGAAGCCTGTGCCGAGGTCAAGGCGGGGGCGATATTCGGTGCGGGGCGCCTTTCGTCGGGCGCCGGAGGGGTTTTGCACCCCTCCGGACCTCCCCGCAGGATATTTGAGGCAAGATGAAAGGGGAGCGGGCTTCGGAAGGGAGCTAAGGCTGCTCGGCGGCATCGACGGCGGCGCGCATCGCGGCGACGGCGGCGGCGATGTTCGGCGGGTCTGCCAGCAGGCTGCCGCCGAGGAGATAGACGACATCCTGCCCGTACATCCGCACCATGTCGGCGGCGCGTTCCACGCTCATCCCGCCGCCGGGACTGGGCAGCATGGCCCGGCCCGGCCCCGTCCCCCGGCAGGCGGCGGCGATCTGCGCGCATTCCTGCGCGGAGAAGCCGAAGCGCCCGCCGACATTCGGGAAGACCGAGATATCGGCGCCGGCGATCCGCTGGATCGTGCCGAAGAGGACGCCATGGTCGATGCCGGTGTCGGGTGCCAGCACATAGGGGCCGAGAAAGGCCGGATGGGTCATCACCGGCAGATCGAGGGAGGCATCCCGCGCGATCCTTTGCACCATGCCGAAGCCGAAGAGCCCCGGCATCACCAGAATCCCCCCCGCCCCGGCATCGCGGGCAAAGCGCAGATTGGCCTCGATCTCCTCCGCCGGTCCGGAGAGGTTCGGGAAGTAGAGCGCGCTGCGCCCTTCCTCGGCATTGGTCTTGGCGACGGCGGCGGCCACCGCCTCCACCCGCGCGCGGAAGGGGGCGGTGGGCTGGCCGGCAAGGCCGTGGTCTTCCTTGACGATATCCGCCCCGCCACGCACGCAGTCTGCGGCCAGAGCGGCAAAGGCCGCGACCGGCTGGCCCATCGGCTTCAGCACCGGGGCGATCAGGCCGCCCCTTGGCCGGTCGGCCCTTGCGCGGATGCCCCCGATGCCGAAGCGCGGGCCGGGCAGGCGCGCTTCCATCGTCGCCCCCGGCTCGATCCCGGTCACGCGGATGCCCTGCTGGATGGAGGAATTGCCGAAGACCACGTTGAGGAACTGGGTCATCTCCGTCCCGGCGCTGTCGGGCGAATAGGAGATCCGGGCCTGAAAGACCCCCTCGGCGAGTTGGCCGATCTCCTCGATGCGTCCGACGATCTCCTCGGCGACATAGCCTGCGGGAACCACGGCGCGCGGGATTTCCACCGTCTGCTCCAGTGCGATGCCCTCGGCGCGGGCAAGCGCCTCGGCCCGGTTTGCCGCCCGCACCCGGTAGGTGACGGTGAACCGCATCAGAGCGCCTCTGCCTTCACGGCGGAATGGACCGCCTCCACCCGCACCGCCCCGAGCGCGTCCTCGTTGATGCCGGTCTGCTGGCCGGTCAGCCCTTCGACCGCGCGGACGAGCGACAGCGCATCCATGCCGTAATAGCGCATGAGATAGGGCCGCGAGCCGCCATGGGCATAGGTATCCTGCAATCCGAGCCGGATCAGGCGGCGGGCGAGACCCGCTTCCGCCAGAGCCTCGGCCACCATGGAGCCGATGCCGCCCACCACGAGATGGTTTTCAAGCGTGATGACGCCGTGTTTCACCGCCTCGGCATGGGCGACGATCTGCGCGGCGTCGAAGGGTTTCAGCGTGTTCAGATGCAGATGGCGCACCGAGACCCCGGCGCGGTCGAGCGCCCCGCGCGCCCGGATCGCCTCTTCGGTGGTGATGCCGGCGGTGATGACCAGCACGTCGGTCCCCTCGGCCAGCACCCGCATCCGGCCGATCTCCAGCGGGGTATCGAAGAGCCGCGGCACCGATCCGCGCAGGATCCGGCAATAGACCGGGCCATCAACGGAATCCGCCGCCGCGACGATGCTTTCCACCTCCGTCGCATCGCCCGCTTCCAGCACGGTCATGTTGGGGATGGTCCGCATGACCGAGATATCCTCGATCGCCTGATGGGTCATGCCGCCGGGCGTGGTCACGCCGGGCAGGAAGCCCATCAGCCGCACCTGCCGGCGCGGATAGGCGATGGAGGCCATGAGCTGGTCATAGGGCCTGCGGTAAAGGAACACGCCGAAGGAATGGAGGAAGGGCCGGAACCCCGCCAGACCCAGCCCGCCGGCGAAGGAAAGCATGTTCTGCTCCGCCATGCCGAGGCTCAGGAACTGGTCCGGGTGGCGGTCGCGGAAGCCGTCCACCTCGCAGGAGGAGGTGAGATCGGCGGACAGGCACAGCACCTCGGGGTGCTGCACGGCATAGGCCTCGAAAGCCCTGGCATAGGGGCGGTTCACCATTTCCATGTCAGTGGCCTTTCAGGTCAACGGGGGCGATGCCCAGTTCGGCGGCGATTGCGACGTTCATTTCCGCCCGTTCCTCATCGGATTTGAAGCGGACGTAATGCAGCCGCGGGAAGCGCCGCATCAGGAAGTCCATCCCCTGCGTCGGGCTGGAATGGGCCAGAACGATCAGCGGGCGGCCTTCGTGCGGGGTGGCCTTGGCCTGCCGCAGCGCGCTCAGGTCATGGGCGTCGACCTCTGCCACCACGGCGCCGAAGTTGCGGAACTTGGCGGCGATGTCGCCCACGGTCATGACAGAATCCATGGCGCCGTCGCATTGCTGGCGGTTCACATCCATCAGCGCCCAGAGGTTGTCGATGCCGTGATGGGCGGCGGCCTGTACGGCCTCCCAGGTCTGGCCCTCCTGCACCTCGCCGTCGGACATGTAGACGCAGACCTCGCCCGTCTCGCCCCGGCGCTTGCGCCCCCAGGCGAGCCCCGCCCCGGTCGACAGCCCGATGCCGAGCGTGCCGTTATGCACCTCCATCCCCGGAGAATGTTCGGCCCCGATCATCTCGACCGAGGAGCCGTCCTGATTGAACATCTCCAGCCCCTCGGGCGCCATGCGGCCGACTTCGATCAGGCAGGCATAGGCGACGAGCGCGTAATGGGCGGGCGCGATGAACAGCCGGTCATGCACGGCATCGAAGGGGCCGTTGTAGCCTGCGCCGGTGCGATAATCCGTATTGCCTGCCGAAGGCACGCCCCCGAAGGGCGGCGGGATCAGCGGCATGGTCGAAGGGCCGAGGTTCAGCGCCTCGTTATAAAGAAAGGCGAGCTGCTCGGCGGCGGAACAGGCCTGGCTCAGATAGCCGCCGTTGTTCCGCATGGAATGTTCGAAGACGCGGCAGCGGATGCCATGGGCAACATCCTCGGTGGCACGGGAGTTTCGCAAGGGCGCATCCTTTCTGGGGTCGGACAGGCGTGGGGCCGGAACAGGATCGGGGGGCGGATCGCCCGCCCCCCGGAAGATCGGTATCGCCGTGATCAGCGGGCGGGCAGGGCCATCCACGGGCTGACCGAAACATCGGCATGGACGAAGGCGGGCAGCTTGGCGCCCAGCTCTTCCATGTTGGAGATGTTCAGCTCGTTCAACTGCGCCTGGGTGATCAGGGTCGGCGGCACGATGACGCTCGCGCCCACCGTCTCGCCGGCCAGAAGCTGCGCGAGGGTGCGGACCGAAACCTCGCCCACCACGGCGGGGTTGGTCGCGGCGGTGGCCTTCCAGGACGAGCCCGGCTCGCGCATCAGCGCGATGTCGGCGGTCGAGATGTCGGCGGAATAGATCGCCACATCGGCCGACATGCCGGCTTCGTCCACGGCGATCTTCACGCCCTTGGCGAATTCGTCATAGGGGGCGAAGACCACCTGGATGTCCGGGTTGGCCGACAGGACCGATCGCGCCTGGTTGGCGACCGAGTTGGCGATCGGGTTGTCCATCGTGCCGAACATCGCCTTTTCGGTGATGCCCGGATATTTGGCCTTGAACTCTTTCCAGGTCTCGTCGCGGCGGTCGAGCGGCGCGATCCCCGGCACATAGACATAGCCGGCGGTCCAGGTCTCGCCCTGATCCTTGATCGCCTGCTCAAGGGCAAGGCGGGCAAGGTCGCGGTCGGATTGCTCGACCTGCGGGATGGCCGGGTTCTCGACGTTCACGTCGAAGGCGACGACCTTGATCCCGGCCGCCACGGCGCGCTGCGCCGCATCCTTCATGGATTCGGTCAGACCGTGCTGGATGATGATGCCCTGCACGCCAAGTGCGATGGCCTGATCGACCATATCGGCCTGAAGCGCCGCATCCTGCCGCGAATCGAAGACCTGAAGGTCGACACCAAGCGCCGCCGCCTGCTTTTCCACGCCCGAAAGATAGGCCTGGAAGAAGTCGCCGGTGGACAGATAGCGCACGAGCGCGATCTTCACCTTGCCGGGATTGTCGAAGGGCGCGGGCGCACCCTCGGCCAGAGCCATGCCGGGCAGAAGGGCGATACCGCCCATCAGGCTCACGAAAATCCGTCTCGAAATCATGGGTTCCTCCCTCATGTGTCAGTCAGTCCGTCGTCAGGTCCGCCCCCGGCCATTGCGGCCGGAGAGGGCGAAGGTGAATACCAGAGCCACCACGAGCACGGCGCCCTTGATGAAATCCTGGGTGTAATAGGGGGCGTTGAGCATGGTCAGACCCTGCAGCAGGATCCCCACGAAGAGCGCGCCGATGGCGGTGCCGAAGGCATTGGGCTTGGCCGCGCCAAGGACGGCAAAGCCGATCAGCGCCGCGGCCACCGCATCAAGCAGCAGGTTGTTGCCCGAGGCCACATCGCCGCGCCCGAGCCGCGCCGCCAGCAGGATGCCGCCGAAAGAGGCCAGCGTGCCGGAGATCACATAGGCCAGCACCCGGTAGCCGTTGACGTTGATCCCCGCGAGCGAGGCCGCCTTGGCGTTGGAACCGATGGCATACATGACCCGCCCGTGGCGGGTCAGTTCCAGAAAGCCCCAGACCAGCAGGGCGATCACGATCAGGAAGACCACCGACAGCGGCACCAGATCCTCAAGGATGAAATCCAGCCGGTAACGGCCCAGCATCAGGAACCCTTCGGAGAAGGTCCCGGTCGCCGTCCCGCCGCCCGGCAGCGACATGCCGGTGGAGATGGAATTTCCTTCCGTCGGGATGCGCTGCAAGCCCATCAGAAGGAACATCATCCCAAGCGTGGCCAGAAGATCCGGCACTTTCATCTTCACGATCAGAAGCCCGTTGATCAGCCCGACCAAGGCTCCCATGGCAAGGCACAGAAGCACCGCCTCCACCGCGCCGAGATCCCAGATCACCATCGCATAGGCCGACAGCATCAGCGCCGAGGTGGCCACCGCCCCGATCGACAGGTCGAACCCGCCCACCACCAGCGTTGCCGTCACCCCAAGCGCCAGAATCCCGGTGATCGCCACCGATTGCAGGATGAAAACCCCGCTGCGCGCCGACAGGAAGGCCGGCTGCGCGACCGAAAAGCCGATGACCAGCCCCAGCATCAGCAGCAGAAAGCCGTAGCGGATGGCGAAGTCGGTCAGATTGAAATCTTTTTTCATGCGGAATGTCCTGCGGCGGATTCGGTGACCTGCGCCATCACGAGGCCAAGGTCGATGTTCTGGTTGCGGTGCGCGCCGGCGATGGAATGTTCGCTCATCACGAGGATGCGGTCGGCGATCTCGAGCGCCTCGTCGATCTCGGCGCAGAGGACGAGCGTAGCGCGCGTCGCCGCACTTTCGCGGATGCGCTTGCCGATGTCGCGGCGGGCCTGAATGTCCACGCCCTGGAACGGCTCGTCGAGGATCAGCAGGCGGGAAGCCTCGGCGAGCCAGCGGGCCACCACCACCTTCTGCTGGTTGCCGCCCGAAAGCGTCAGGATGCCGTCCTTCGGCCCCTGGCAGACGACGCCCATCTCGGCGATCATCCGGCTCGCCACAGCCCGCTCCGAGCCGCGCCGCATCAGGCCCAGAAGGGCGGCGTGGCGGCCGAGGAAGGGCAGGGTCATGTTGCGCGTCAGGTCGAAATCCGGGACCACCGAGTTCAGGAGCCGGTCCTTGGCCGACAGGAACACC
Organism: Paracoccaceae bacterium; assembly: GCA_027492585.1. Lineage (GTDB taxonomy): Bacteria > Pseudomonadota > Alphaproteobacteria > Rhodobacterales > Rhodobacteraceae > JAPUEK01. The sequence goes on from JAPUEK010000002.1 coordinate 70,053, forward strand.
CCGGCACGGACCGCCACCCCCGGCGAGGCGGGCGCATAGGCTGCCCCATCGAGCCGCAACTCCCCCGCCACGGGCGCGGTGATGCCGTAAAGCACCTCCGCCAACGCCGATTTGCCGGAGCCGACAAGGCCGGTGATCGCCACCACCTCATTCTCGTGCAGGGTCAGATCGAAGGGCGCGGCCCCGGCCCGCAGCACCAGCCCGCGCGCCTCGATCACCGGGCGCCCGGCGGGCGGAATGTCGATATCGACCTCGGTGATCTCATGGCCGAGCATGGCCCGCACCGCCCCGGCATAGTCGAGCGGCTGGCTTTCGAACCGGCCCGAAATCAACCCGTCGCGCATCGACACGATCCGGTCGGCAAGGCGGCGGATATCCGACATGCGATGCGAGATGTAGAGGATCGCCACCCCCTCCGCCCGCAGCCGGTCGATCAATGCGAACAGCCGTTCGGTTTCTGCCGCCGACAGCGAGGAGGTCGGCTCGTCAAGGATCAGCAGACGCGGTTTGTGCGACATGGCGCGGGCGATGGAGACAAGCTGGCGGTCCGCCAGAGCCAGCTCCGACACCGGGCGCGTCACGTCCACGTCGAGCCCCACGGCCCCGGCGATCCGCCGCGCCTCCGCCCGCATCCGGCGGCGGTTGAGGACGAAAGAGGAGCCCGAAGCCAGCTCGTCCAGCAGAAGATTGGAGGCGACATCGAGATCGGGGGCCACCCCGTCATTGATGCTCTGATGGACCGTCACAACCCCGGCCCGCAGCGCCGCCGCCGGGCTTGCCGGCTCGAACGGGCGACCGTCGAGGGTGATCGTGCCGGAATCCGCCGCCTGCACCCCGCAGAGGATCTTCACCAGCGTCGATTTTCCCGCCCCGTTTGCGCCCATCAGCACGGTGACCTGCCCGGCCGAAAGCGTCAGATCGACGCCGCGCAGCACGTTGTTGCGCGCGAAGGACTTCGTGAGCCCCGCTATTACGATGGCGTCTTGCGGCACGGTGGTCTCCTCTCCCCCTGGCAGGCTAGCCCTCCGGTTATTCAAATGTCAATAATGTTTGACAAATGCCGGAAGAGCGGAAATTCTCTTCTGGAACTCGGGCGGGGAAGAGGAGAAAATCCCCCTCGAAGCGCTGAAAACCGGCGGCGGAGACCTGTTCCAAAGCTGGCGGAGGAGGAGAATACCGTGATTCCGACTGACTATGAGGCGCTGGCGCCTGACACTCTGCCTGCCCGACTGGGGCATCTGGCGCTTCTGACCGACCGGGTCGGGCCGGCGGAAAGCTGGCAGGTCGAAGAGGTGGGCGACGGCAACCTGAACCTCGTCTTCATCCTGCGCGGCACTCTGGGGGCGGCCATCGTGAAGCAGGCGCTGCCCTATGTGCGGCTTGTGGGCGAATCCTGGCCGCTGCCGCTGAAGCGCAGCTTTTTCGAATATCACGCGCTGATGCGGCAGGCCGCCCGCGACCCCGGCGCCGTGCCGGAGGTCTGGCATTTCGATGAGGGGCAGGCGATCGTCGTGATGGAATTCCTGACGCCGCACATCATCCTGCGCCACGGGCTGATCGCGGGGAAACGCTACAAGGATCTCGGCGAAAGGCTCGGCCTCTTCTGTGCGCGCACGCTTTTCCGCGGCTCCGACCTGTCGATGGCGACGGCGGAGAAGAAGGCGGATATGGCGTTGTTTGCCGGCAATGTCGAACTCTGCGACATCACCGAAAACCTCGTCTTCTCAGACCCTTACTTCGAGGCGCCGATGAACCGGCATACGGAGGGGCTGGAAGGTTCCGTGGCCCGGCTGCGCGCGGACCTGCCGCTCAAGGTCGCCGCGCAGCATCTGAAGATGGCCTTCACCGCGCAGGCGGAAACGCTGCTCCATGGCGATCTGCATACCGGGTCGGTCATGGTCTCCGACGCGGAAACACGGGTGATCGACCCGGAATTCGCCACCTATGGCCCCATCGGCTTCGATGTGGGGATGCTGATCTCCAACTTCCTGATGGCCTTCATGTCCCAGCCCGGCCATGAGGCGGAACCCGGCGACCGGGCCGGCTATCAGGACTGGCTCCTGTCGGTGACGGCGGCGGTCTGGACCAGCTTCGAGGCGGAGTTCACCCGGCTCTGGCGGGAGGAGCGGCGCGGCATCCTCTATCAGGCCTCGCTTTATGAAGATCAGGACCACGGCCTCGCCTCCGAGATCGCGCGGGCCGAACGGCTGGCGGCGATCTGGCGCGACGCGCTCGGTTTCTGCGGGGTGGAAATGCACCGCCGCATCCTCGGCCTCGCCCATAACGCCGATTTCGAGCGGATCGCCGATCTCCCCACCCGCGCCGCCTGCGAGGCGCGCGCCCTTGCGCTTGGCACGGCGCTGATCCACGGCCGCGCCAGCATTACCGGAATCCCCGCCGTGCTCGATCTCGCCCGGCGTCTCAGCACGGAGAACCACCTGTGAAGATCAACGGCAAGCCCTATCGTTCCATCTGGCGCGAGCCTTCGGGTGAGGTGCAGATCATCGACCAACGCTGGCTGCCGCATGAGCTGCGGATCGTTCCCCTGGCCGGGCGCGCCCGCTATGCCGAGGCGATCCGCGACATGTGGGTGCGCGGGGCGCCGCTGATCGGGGCGACGGCGGCCTACGGGGTCGCCGACCAGATGGCGCGCGATCCTTCCGACGCCTCGCTGTCGGAGACCTGGGAGGTGCTGCACGAGACCCGCCCGACCGCGATCAACCTGCGCTGGGCGCTCGATGAGATGGACCGGGTGCTGCGGCCCCTTGCCCCCGCAGATCGCACCGCCGCCGCCTGGATCCGCGCCGACGAGATCGCCGAGGAGGATGTGGAGATCAACCGCCGCATCGGCGAGAACGGCCTTGCGATCATCCGCGGGATCGCCGCCCGCAAGAAGCCCGGCGAGCGGGTGAACATCCTCACCCATTGCAATGCCGGCTGGCCCGCGACGGTGGATTGGGGAACCGCCACCTCGCCCATCTATCATGCGGTCGAGGCGGGGATTCCCGTCCATGTCTTCGTGGACGAAACCCGCCCGCGCAATCAGGGCGCGCAGCTTACCGCGTGGGAACTGAACTCCGCCGGGGTCAGCCATGACCTGATCGTGGACAATGCCGGCGGCCATCTGATGCAGCATGGCGAGATCGACATGGTGATCGTCGGCACCGACCGCACCACGGCGCAGGGCGATGTCTGCAACAAGATCGGCACCTATCTGAAGGCGCTTGCCGCCAGGGCCAATGGCGTGCCGTTCTATGTGGCGCTGCCCTCCCCCACCATCGACTGGACGGTGGTGGACGGGGTGAAGGAGATCCCGATCGAGGAACGCTCCGACGCCGAAGTGACGCATGTGCAGGGCAAGGATGCGAGCGGAAAGATCGTGCAGGTCCAGATCAGCCCCGATGGCACCGGCGGCCGCAACCCGGCCTTCGACGTGACCCCGGCGGCGCTCGTCACCGGGCTGATCACGGAACGCGGTGTCTGTGCGGCCGATAGCGCCGCCATGGAGGCGATGTTCGGCGATCTGAAATCCGCCGCGCTGAAGCGCTGAGGCCCGGGGGCAAATCCCCTCCGGACGGCTTCTGCCCTCCATCCACTGTGCATAAATATCCTGCGGGGAGGTCCGGAGGGGTGCAAAACCCCTCCGGCGCCCGCAATGGGGCGCAACACAGGCCGACTGTCGATCCGCACCCCGGACCGCGGCTCAAAGTTCCTGAGCCAGCAGCGCCTCGGCCACCGTCAGCCCGGTCACGAGATGGGTGACATATCCTCCCCGGATCGCGGCCATCGTCGCCGCCACCTTGTCATGGCCGGGGGTGACGAGGATCCCCATCTCCAGCCCGACCAGACGCTCCAGCGGGATGCCGATCATCCGCGCCTCCATCGGGCCGGGGATCGGCTTGCCATGGGCGTCGATGAAGCGGCCGCAGATCACGCCCTCGGCGCCGCTGCGGGTGTAATGCTCCAGATCGGCGAGGGTGGCGAGGCCACTGGAGACGATATGGCTGTCCGCCGCCACCGTACCGACGGAAAAGAGCAGCTTGTTGACCTTCTCGATCTCGTCAAGCTGCACCCGCAGGATCGGTTCGGCCCGCAGCGCCTCGGCAAGGGCGGCACTCGACAGGATCGCCGGGGCGTGCAGGTTGAGACAGCGCGCCCCGAGCCGCTGGGCAAGACGGGTGGAACAGGCCTCGGCGGTGAAACCATAGGGCGTCGCCATGGAGCCGACGAGCTGGAGGACCGTCATCTCCTCCGTCCGTGTCGTCTCGAGCGCCTCGGCAAGGTCATAGACCGTCCGCCCCCAGGCCACGCCGAGATTGTCGCCGGGCGCCAGCAGGTCCGGCAGCCACAGCGCCGCGCCGCGCACCACCCGGCGGAAGGCCTCCTCCTGATCGGCGCCCTCATCCGGCACCACATAGGCGGAGCGCAGCCCGAACCGCTTGCACAGATCGGTCGCCAGCCTATGCGTGGTGAAGGCGGGGGCGGCGAGGGTGATGCGGATCAGCTCCCGCTCCCGCGCTTCCTGGAGGTAGTTCACCACCGTCGCCCGCGAAATCCCGAGCGCCTCGGCGATGTCCTTCTGGTTCAGCCCGTCGTGGTAGTAAAGCCAGGCCACTTCGATCACGGCATTCTCGCCGCTGACCTGCCCCATGGTGCGACGCTTGCTGGTAAGGTTCACCGCTGGCCTCTTTCTACGTTTGACAGGTCATATTGACATTTGTAAACAACACGGGACGATCCTGCAATCGGCCCCTGCGGCCCGCGCAGCGATCCTTCATCCGAGAGTAGGATATCCACCGGGGAGGGTGCAAATGAGAACGAACCTCTGGAACGACGCCGAGGCGCGGGCTTTGCAGGATGCGGCCGGTGACGATCCTGCCGCGCGGGAGCTGGCGCTGCGGGTCTATTCCTCCCGGATCATCGGGCGCGATCCAGATATGGTGATGCACGGCGGCGGCAATACCTCGCTCAAGGCGCAGGCCGTGGATGTCTACGGCGACCTTGTGGATGTGCTGCACATCAAGGGCTCCGGCTGGGATCTGGAAACCATTCAGGCCGCGGGCCTTCCGGCGGTGCGGATGGCGCCGCTGGCCCGGCTCCGCGGGCTTGCGACGCTTTCGGATGAGGCGATGGTCAATGTGCAGCGCGCGAACCTGATGGACAGCGCCGCGCCGAACCCCTCGGTGGAGACGCTGCTCCATGCCTGGATTCCGCATACCTACGTCGATCACACCCATGCCACCGCTTTCCTGACGCTGGCGAACCTGCCGGAGGTGGAGGCCGCCACGCGCGAGATCTTCGGGTCGAGGCTGACGCTGCTGCCCTATATCATGCCGGGCTTCGCCTTGGCCAAGGCCGCCGCCGATGCCTATGACGCGGCGCCGGAGGCGGAGGGGCTTCTCCTCATCAACCACGGCCATTTCACCTGGGGGCCGACGGCGAAAGCCTCCTATGACCGGCTCGTCGCCCATACGAACGAGGTGGAGGCCTGGCTTGCCGACCGCCGGCCGGAGCCGCTGCGCCCTTCGGCCGCGCTGCCCCAGCCGAAGCTGGCCGAGGTGCTGGCCACCCTGCGCGGGGCGCTCGCCTCCGCCCTGCCGGAGACCGCCGCCCTGCCGGTGCTGGATCTGCGCGCCGATGAGGGAACCCGCGCCTTCACCCTGCGCGGCGATCTGCCCGCCCTTGCCACCCGTGGCGTTGCGACACCGGATCATGTGATCCGCACCAAGGGTCATCCGCTGATCCTGACCCGTGCGACGCTGACCGGCGGCGCGGAGGCGATCCGCGCCGCGGTCTCGGCCTTCAGCGCCCGCTACAAGGCCTATTTCGACCGTCAGGCGCCGGGGGCGGCCGAGACCAAGACCATGCTCGCCACCATGCCGGGGCTCGTCTGGATCGAGGGCGAGGGCATCGTCGGGGTCGGCGCCAATGCCGCCGCCGCCCGGATCGCGGGTGACATCGGCACCCAGACCGCGCGGGTCATGGCCGATGGCGAGCGGCTCGGCGGCTTCCATCCGATCGGCGAGAAAGACCTCTTCGAGATGGAATACTGGTCGCTGGAGCAGGCCAAGCTCGGCAAGGGCAAGCCGCCGCGCTTTCAGGGCAAGGTGGTGCTGGTGACGGGCGGGGCGGGGGCCATCGGCCTTGCGACCGCAAGGGCCTTTGCCGCCGAGGGCGCGACCCTTTTCGTGGTGGACCGCGATGCGGCGCTTCTGGCCGCCGCGCTCAAGGCGCTCGGCCGCGACCATGACGGGCTGGCCTGCGACATCACCGAAGCCGGCGCGGCGCGGGCGGCGGTGGAGGCTTGCGTTGCGCGCTTCGGCGGGCTGGACATTCTGGTGTCCAATGCCGGGGCCGCGATGACCGGGGAGATCGCCACCCTGCCCGAAGAGGTCCTCCGCCAGAGCTTTGAGCTGAATTTCTTCGCCCATCAGGCCTTTGCCCAGGCGGCGGTTTCAGTGTTCCGCGCCCAGAGCCTTGGCCGGGGCAGCCGGGGGGCGGGGGATGCCGGTCAGATCCTGATCAACGTCTCCAAGCAGGCGGTCAATCCGGGCAGGAATTTCGGCGCCTACGGGCTGCCCAAGGCAACGACCTTCTTCCTTCTGCGCCAGCTTGCGCTCGAACTCGGGGCCGAGGGCATCCGGGTGAACGGCGTCAATGCCGACCGCATCCGCTCGGGCCTTCTGACCGATGCGATGATCGCGGCGCGGTCCTCGGCGCGGGGGCTGGACGAGGCGAGCTACATGGGCGGCAACCTGCTGGGGCGGGAGGTCGAGGCCGGTCATGTCGCTGCCGCCTTCACCGCCCTTGCCTCTGCGGCGCGCACCACCGGCCATGTGATGACGGTGGACGGCGGCAATATCGAGGCGGCGCTGCGCTAGGTCCGACACCGCGCGATGCCGCGGCGCCGGAGGGGTTTTGCACCCCTCCGGACCTCCCCGCAGGATATTTGAGGCAAGATGAAAGGGAAGGGCTTCGGCCGGCAGGTCGATTGGCCCGCGAAATGGAAAGGCCGGGAGAGTGTTGCTCCCCCGGCCTTTCTTTCGTCGTCGCGGTTTACTCCGCGGGCATCTTCGCCGCTTCGTCCGACAGCGGATGGGGCAGGTGGACCAGCATTTCCTGCGGGCAGATCTGCAGGAAATTCGCCCGCTCCGCCGCCCAGTTCGCCAGAAGCCGCTCTGCCAGACGCGAGCCGGTCTCGGCCGCGTGGCGCTCGATCAGGCCCTTGAGCTGCGCTTCCCAATGCGGATGGCTGACCGCGCAGGTGACGAGGCTTTCGGCGTTCAGGAAATCCTCCGCCACGCCGTTCGGATCGTAGACATAGGCCATGCCCCCGGTCATCCCGGCGCCGAAGTTGCCGCCGATCCGCCCGAGGATCACCGCCACACCGCCGGTCATGTATTCACACCCGTTGGAGCCGCAGCCCTCCACCACCACCCTGGCGCCGGAGTTCCGCACCGCGAACCGCTCCCCCGCGCGTCCGGCGGCGAAGAGATAGCCGTCGGTCGCGCCGTAAAGCACGGTGTTGCCGACGATGGTGTTCTCCTCCGCCTTCAGCGGCGAGGCCATCTGCGGCCGCACGACGATGGTGCCGCCCGACAGGCCCTTGCCGACATAATCGTTGGCATCGCCCTGCACCTCGATCTTCAGCCCGTTGACGGCAAAGGCCCCCAGCGACTGCCCGGCGTTGCCGGTCAGCTTCACCGTCAGATGGTCGGGCTGGAGACTGTTCCGCATCCCGAACTTCTTGACGATATGGCTCGACGCCCGCGTCCCGATGGTCCGCAGCGTGTTCCGCACCGCATAGGAAAGCTGCATCTTCTCGCCATCCTCGAAGAAGCGCGCACCGTCCTTGACGATTTCCGCATCCAGCGTGTCCGGCACCGCATTGCGCGGCTTGGAGCGGTCGTAGGTGATCTTCTGCGCCCCATCCACCGTGATCAGGAGCGGGTTGAGATCGAGATCGTCGAGATGCGCCGAGCCGCGGCTGACCTGGCTCAGAAGATCGGCCCGGCCGATGATCTCATCCATGGAACGGGCACCGATCTGGGCGAGGATTTCCCGCACTTCCTGCGCGTAGAAGGTGATGAGGTTCACCACCTTGTCCGCCGTGCCGGTGAACTTGGCGCGCAGGTCGGGGTTCTGGGTGCAGACGCCCACCGGGCAGGTGTTCGACTGGCACTGGCGCACCATGATGCAGCCCATGGCGATCAGCGCCGCGGTGCCGATGCCGTATTCCTCGGCCCCCATCATCGCCGCCATCACCACGTCGCGCCCGGTCCGGAGGCCGCCATCGGTCCGCAGCGTCACCCGCTCGCGCAGGTTGTTCATCGCCAGAACCTGATGCGCCTCGGTCAGACCCATTTCCCACGGCAGGCCCGCATATTTGATCGAGGTGCCGGGCGAAGCCCCGGTCCCGCCGTTGTGGCCGGAGACGAGGATGATGTCCGCCTTGGCCTTCGCCACCCCCGCCGCAATCGTGCCGACACCGGAGGCGGAGACGAGCTTCACCGTCACCTTGGCGCGCGGGTTGATCTGTTTCAGGTCGTAGATGAGCTGCGCCAGATCCTCGATGGAATAGATGTCGTGGTGCGGCGGCGGGCTGATCAGCGTCACCCCTTGCGTCGAATGGCGCAGGCGCGCGATCAGCGCCGTCACCTTCATGCCGGGCAATTGGCCGCCCTCGCCGGGCTTGGCGCCCTGCGCGACCTTGATCTCCAGCTCTTCGCAGGCGTTCAGATATTCCGCCGTCACGCCGAAGCGCCCCGAGGCCACCTGCTTGATCTTGGCCGAAGGGTTGTCGCCGTTGGCCTCGGGCAGGAAATGCGCCGGGTCCTCGCCGCCCTCGCCGCTGTCGGATTTGGCCCCGATGCGGTTCATGGCGACGTTCAGCGTCTTGTGCGCCTCCGGCCCGAGGGCGCCGAGGCTCATGCCCGGCGTCACGAACCGCTTGCGGATCGAGGTGATGCTTTCCACCTCCTCGATCGGCACTGGCTTGCCGAGGCTCTTGATATCCAGAAGGTCGCGGATGTGGATCGGGGGATTGGCCCGCATCGCCGCCGAATACTGCTTCCAGATGTCATAGCTCGCCCGGTCGCAGGCCGATTGCAGCATATGCATGGTCTGCGCTTCCCAGGCGTGTTTCTCGCCCGAGCGCCGCGCCTTGTAGAAGCCGCCGATGGGCAGCACATCCGCGCCGCCTTTCCAGCCGCGGGCATGGACCTCTTCGACCTTGAGCTGAAGCCCCTGAAGACCGATGCCGGAAATCCGGCTGTGCATACCGGGGAAATATTCCGCGACCATGGCGCGCGACAGGCCCACGGCCTCGAAGTTCAGCCCGCCCCGATAGGAGGAGATGACCGAGATCCCCATCTTCGACATGATCTTCAGCAGGCCCGCATCGACCGCATGGCCATAGCGGCGCATCGCATCGACAAGGCTGCCTTCCAGAAGGCCGCGGCGGATGCGGTCGGCGATGCTGTCCTGCGCCAGATAGGCGTTGACCGTGGTGGCGCCGGAGCCGATCAGCACCGCGAAGTAATGCGGGTCGATGCACTCCGCCGAGCGCACGTTGATCGAGCAGAAGGTCCGCAGTCCCTTGCGCGTCAGCCAGCTATGCACGGCGCTGGTGGCAAGGATCATCGGCATGGCGACCTTCTCCGGCCCCTGATGCTGGTCGGTCAGCACGAGCTGCCCGGCACCGGAGCGCACGGCGTCCTCCGCTTCGGCGCGGATCCGTTCCAGCCCCTGCCGCAGCGCATCCGGTCCCGCCCCTTCGGGGAAGGTGCAGTCGATGAAGGCGACCTGCTCGCCGAAGCGCTTCACCACCACCTCGAATTCCGAATTGGCGAGGAAGGGGCTTTCCAGCACGAGAATCTCGGTCTGGGCGTTGCTTTCGTCCAACACGTTGCGGAGGTTGCCGAAGCGGGTCTTGAGGCTCATCACCCGGCCTTCGCGCAGGCTGTCGATGGGCGGGTTCGTGACCTGGCTGAAGTTCTGCCGGAAGAAATGGCTGAGCGGCCGGTAGACATTGGACAGAACCGCGGCCGGGGTGTCGTCGCCCATGGAGGCGATCATTTCCTTGCCGTCTTCCGCCATGGGTGCCAGAACCTGCTCCAGCTCCTCCAGCGTATAGCCCGCCGCGATCTGGCGTTTCCGCAGATCGGCACCCTCGAACATCGGCTCTTCCGGCACGTCGCGCAGGAGGGCGTTCAGATCGACGATCTTCTCCACCCATTCGCCGTAAGGCTGGCTGTTGGCCAGTTTGTCCTTCATCGCAACGTCGTGGTAGAGCTTGCCCTCCACCATGTCGACGGCGATCATCTGCCCCGGCCCGAGAGCGCCCTTCTCGCGCACGGTGGCTTCGTCCACCGGCACCATCCCCGCTTCGGAGCCCGCGATCAGCAGCCCGTCGCCGGTGACGACATAGCGCATCGGACGCAGGCCGTTGCGATCCAGCCCGCCGCAGACCCAGCGGCCGTCGGTCATGGCAAGGGCGGCCGGCCCGTCCCAGGGCTCGATGACCGAGTTGCAATAGGCATACATATCCGCCCAGGCGGGCTTCATGTCGGTCGTGGCCTTGGACCAGGCCTCCGGCACCAGCATGGTTTTCGCCAGGGGCGCGTTGCGGCCGGAGCGCACAAGCGCCTCGAACACCGCATCGAGCGCCCCGCTGTCGGAGGTCCCGGCCGGGATGATCGGTTTGATATCTTCCGCCGCATCGCCGAAGTTGTTGGAGGCCATGCGGATCTCATGGCTTTTCATCCAGTTGACGTTGCCCTTCAGCGTGTTGATCTCGCCATTGTGCGCGAGCATCCGGAAGGGCTGCGCCAGCCACCATTGCGGGAAAGTGTTCGTCGAATAGCGCTGGTGATAGATGGCGAAGGCGCTCTCGAACCGCTCATCCGTCAGATCGGGATAGAAGACCGAGACCTGCTCGGCCAGCATCATGCCCTTGTAGATGATGCTGCGGCACGAGAGCGAGCACAGATACATCCCCTGGATATGGGCGGCGAGCGCGGCCTTCTCGATCCGGCGGCGGATGATGTAGAGCTCGCGCTCGAACTGCTCCTGGTCGATGTCCTTCTCGCAGCGGATCAGGATCTGCTCGATCTCCGGGCGGGTGGCATTGGCCTTTTCCCCCAGTACCGAGACATCGACCGGGACATGGCGCCAGCCGTAGATGTAATGGCCCATCCGCAGGACTTCGGTTTCCACGATGGTCCGGCAACGCTCCTGCGCGCCGAAATCGGTGCGCGGCAGGAACACCTGACCGACGGCGATCAGCTTTTTCGTGTCCGGCTCATGGCCCGTGCGGCGCACCTGATCGTAGAAGAATTTCACCGGGATCTGCACATGGATGCCCGCGCCGTCGCCGGTCTTGCCATCGGCATCGACCGCGCCCCGGTGCCAGATCGCCTTCAGCGCCGCGATGCCGTTTTCCACCACCTTGCGCGACGGCTTGCCCGAGACGGCCACGACCAGCCCCACCCCGCAGGAGGAATGTTCGTCCTCGGTCTTGTAGAGACCGTTCTCGTCCAGCCAGGCACGCTTGGCCTCTTCGGCGGCAACCCATGCTTCATCATACTTCGTCATGGCGGTCTCCTTCACGCAGCAATTTCCATCACGACCCATTCCTCGCTGTCGAGGGTCAGGCCCGTGTCGCGGTCGAAGGACCGCAGATGTGTTCCATGGGCGGCGAAGCCCGGCGGCAGCATCGCCCCGGTTCGCGCCAGCAGATCTTCTTCGGGGGCGGAGGCTTCGATCCAGCCGCCCTGCCAGTCGGTCCGGGCAAAGCCCAGGGCCGCCCGCACCTCCGGCGCATGGCCGTGGGCGGCGGCGCCATCGGCAAAGACGCAGAGCTCCGAGCCCCAGAGCAGCGGCCATTCGAGGATCGCCGCCACGCGGGCGGAGGAGCCTGCGGGCTTCCTGCGCGCCACCTCGCCTGCAACTTCCACCAGTCGCGCCACCACCGCTTCGCGGAAACCCGGCCGGGCATGGCGTGGCGAGACGGCCTTGGCCTGCACCGGCAGCTTCACCGCCGCAAAGCCGCGCTCCATCTCCTCCGGCGCGGGAAACCAGCCCGCAAGCCCGTCCATCGCCCGGAAAAAGCGGCGCTCCTGCCTCGCGGCCCCGCGCAGCTTCTTCTCCGGATGAAGGTCGAGCCGGCGCATGATCAGCCATTGCCTCCGAAAGACGGAAGCACCGGACGGTCGAGCGAGGACATCATCGCATCGCAGTCGAACAGCGGCTGCGTCGCGGCAAAGCCCGGCTCGCCGGGGTTGACGAAGCTCACCGGGCTGCCTTCCAGCGGCAGATAGGTGCCGTCGCCCTGATCCCACTCCGAATGGCCCGAGAAGAACATCCGCCATTCGCGGCTGATATATTCATTGCCCTTCGCCCGGCGCAGGATCGCACCGGAATCGTCGGTCTCGGTATATTCGAACTCGGTCTCGTCCAGCGTCACGCCGTCGATGGTGAAGGTCTTGCCGGTCAGCTTGTCATAGCCGCGGACCTTGGAATGTTCGCCATTGTCCTTGCTCAGCTCGAAGATGAAATCGTCGCGGCCCTTGGTGATCAGATCGGTGAAGCTCGCCGGGTCCTGCGGGTTCGGGTCGAGCGTCTGGATCACCGTCGGGTTCATGTCGACGCTTTCGATCCATTGGGTCTCGGCGTCGATCCGGGACATGAAGAAGATGCCTTCCTGATCGAAATCCGCGCGCCACTGATGGCCTGCGGGGTCCCCCTCGCAGGTGTAGTAGTTGGCGACATAGCAGCCGCGCGACTGCACGGTCAGATAGGTCGTGCAGCCCTGAGGGGGCGTGAAGCTCCCCGCAAGGGCAGGGGAGGCGAGCAGCAGAAGCGGAACAAGCACAGTCGTTTTCATGGTTCACCTGTCTGATGGGTCAGCGCGACTGACCGACCGAAATTTCTCATGTGCGCGATGTATGTACAAAGAGCATACGGGGAGCATACGGAGTGACTACGCCGGACACACATGAAACATACGGTCATTATTCTGCGGCGACGCTCGCCGGTTGCGCCAGATAGGACAGGATGGCATCGGCGGCTTCGCGCCCGTCGCGGATCGCCCAGACCACCAGAGAGGCACCGCGCACGATATCGCCTGCCGCATAGACGCCCGGCAAACTCGTGGCATGGCTGCGGAAATCGGCCTTGATCGTCCCCCAGCGGGTCACGGCCAGCTCCGGCACGCCCCAAAGGGTCGGGATCGCCTCCGGCTCGAAACCGAGCGCCTGCACCACAAGATCGGCGGGCTCGATGTAGTCGGCGCCCTCGATCACCTCGGGCATCTGCCGGCCGCTGGCATCCGGGGCGCCAAGGCGCATCTTCTGCACCATCACGCCCTCGACCGAAGTGCCGCCGGTGAAGCCTTTCGGCGCAGAAAGCCAAACGAAATCAACGCCTTCTTCTTCGGCATTCTGCACTTCACGCTGGCTGCCCGGCATGTTGGCCTTGTCGCGGCGGTAAAGGCATTTCACCGAAACCGCGCCCTGCCGGATCGCGGTGCGAACGCAGTCCATCGCCGTGTCGCCGCCGCCGATCACCACGACGCGCTTGCCCTCGGCATTGAGTTCGCCCGACTCGAATTCCTCCACCTCATCGCCGAAGCTCTTGCGGTTGGAGACGGTGAGATAGTCGAGCGCCCGCACGATCCCCGCCGCCCCGACCCCCGGCGCCTCGATGTCGCGCGCCTTGTAGACGCCGGTGGCGATCAGCACCGCATCATGCTGGCCACGGATCGCATCGAAGGACAGATCCTCGCCGACCTTGCAGTTCAGCACGAACTGGACGCCCGCCGCCTCAAGCTGCGCGATCCGCTGCATGACGACGGGCTTTTCCAGCTTGAAGCCGGGGATGCCGTAGGTCAGCAGCCCGCCTGCGCGGTCGTAGCGGTCATAGACGGTGACCTGCACGCCCCGGCGCCGCAGCACATCCGCCGCCGCAAGGCCGCCCGGACCCGCCCCGATGATGCCCACCGATTCCGTCCGCTCCGCCTGCGGCAGGATCGGCTTCACCCAGCCGTTTTCCCAGGCTGTGTCGGTCAGGTATTTTTCGACGGAGCCGATTGTGACCGTGCCATGGCCCGACTGCTCGATCACGCAATTGCCTTCGCAAAGCCGGTCCTGCGGGCAGATGCGGCCGCAGATCTCGGGGAAGGTGTTGGTGGCCTGCGACAGCTCGTAAGCCTCCTGTAGGCGGCCTTCTGCGGTCAGGCGCAGCCAGTCGGGGATGTTGTTGTGCAAGGGGCAATGCGACTGGCAATAGGGAACGCCGCACTGGCTGCAACGGCTGGCCTGCTCCGCCGCCTTTTCCGCGGCGAACTCACGATAGATCTCGTGGAAATCCTCCGACCGCGCCGAAGCCTCGCGCTTGACCGGCATCTCTTTGCCAAGGGTGACGAATTTCAGCATCTTTTGCGTGGCCATGGCTGCGCCCCTTCGACAGGATTTCCGTGCTGCGAAGGGATACTTTGGGCGCCTGCAAAATAAAAGTCAGTATAGTTTACCTATTTGTCGGTTTTTTCAGGGATAGGTCAATTTTACTGCCAGATTTTTCTCTATCTAGGTCAGTATGGTTTACCTATTGATCTAAAACCCCAAGGAAAGCAGCGCCAGAGCCACCCCGCCGACGATGATTCGCCACCAGCCGAAGACGGCGTAGCCATGCCGGGAGACGAAATCGAGCAATCCCTTGACCACGATAACCCCGGTCACGAAGGCAAGGGTGAAGCCGATCCCGATCTGGCTCCAGGCGCTGAAGTCCAATACATCCCGGTTCTTTAAAAGGTCGTAACCGACCGCCGCCGCCATGGTCGGCAGCGAAAGAAAGAAGGAAAACTCCGCCGCCGCCCGCTTCTCCACCCGCAGGAAGAGCGCGCCGACGATGGTGGAGCCCGACCGCGACACGCCCGGCACCATGGCGAGGCATTGGGCAACCCCGATCAGCAGCGCCTTGCGGAAGGGCAGGGCGGTCGCGTCGAAATGCTCCGGCTCCGGCGCCATGCGGTCGATGAAGAGCAGCACCACCCCGCCGAGGATCAGCATGATGGCGATGAGGCGCGGGGTTTCGAACAGCACGGTCTTGATGAAATCATGGGCCAGCACCCCCACGACGGCCGCCGGCAGAAAGGCGAGCGCCACCGAGATCACGAAGCGCAGCGAGGCCGGGTCCTTGTGGATCGTCGAGAACACCTGCCAGAGCTTGGCGAAATAGACGACCGCAATCGCCAGAACCGCACCGAGCTGGATCACCACCTCGAATGTTTTCCCTGCACTTTCAAAGCCGAGGAAGTGCGATGCCAGCAACAGATGCCCGGTGGAGGAGACCGGCAGAAACTCCGTCAGCCCCTCGATCAGGCCCAGGAACGCCGCGATGAGCAGATCCACGGGTCAGGCTTTGCGAAGGTTCTTGGCAGATTCCTTGATGGCCGCATATTGGCCCGACGGCCGGTAGCGCCACAGATACTCCGGGATCACCGAGCCGATGTCGGTCGGCTGGATGCCCAGATCGGCAAGGCCCTTTGCCCCGGCGGCGATCACGCTGTCGCGGCGAAGCTGGGTCACCTGATCGCGGGTCAGGATCTTGTTCGGGACGAGGCCGAGGGTCACGGCAGAGCCGAAATCCAGCAGGCCGCCGAGGATGGAGCCCGCGAAGAACGGCAGGTTCAGCACCAGCCGGCGGCGGCGGATCACCTTCAGCATCATGTCGATGAAACTGTGGAGCGTTCCGGTCTCCGGCCCGCCAAGCTCATAGATCCCGGCCGGGGCCGCCCCGGTGATGCCTTTGACCGCCGCCTGCGCCACGTCATCGACATAGACCGGCTGGAACTGCGTCTTGCCGCCGATCAGCGGCAGCACCGGCCCGAGCCGCGCCATCCCGGCAAAGCGGTTGAAGAAGCCGTCCTCGTTGCCGAAGATCACCGAGGGCCGCAGGATCACCGCCGAGGGGAAGGCCGCCAGAACCGCCGCCTCGCCCGCACCCTTGGACTGGGCGTAAAGGCTCGCGCCCTCCGCATCCGCGCCGAGGGCGGACAGGTGGACGAGCGCGCCCACCCCTTCCTCCGCCGCGATCCGGGCGATGCGGGCCGCACCTTCGGTCTGGACCGCCTCGAAGTTGTTCTTGCCGCCGCGGTCGAAGGTGCCGACGCAGTTGACCACCGCATCCGCCCCGCGCATCGCCGCACGCACCGAGGCATCGTCGCGGATGTTGCAGAAGATCGGTTCCACCTGACCGACGACGCCGTAGGGCTTCACGAACAGGGCCTCGTTCGGACGACGGACGGCGATGCGGATGCGCCAGCCCTCCTTCGCCATCCGGCGCGCGATGTAGCGCCCGACAAAGCCCGAACCGCCGTAGATCGTGACAAGCTTGTTCATCGCACACCCTCTCTGGCCCCGCGCGGGGGGCTTTTGACCTTGCCGTCTGAATAGCCCCGCTCCCCGCGCCGGGCAAGACCAAAGACCCGGAGCGCGCCGCGCAAGTCTGTGACGAAATTTCGCAAATCCCTGAGGAACCCCCGTTGACACCCCCCGCAGGCTCCTCTAAATCGCCGATCACGACATCTGCCCAGATGGCGGAATTGGTAGACGCACTGGTTTCAGGTACCAGCGCTGCAAGGCGTGGAGGTTCGAGTCCTCTTCTGGGCACCAATACTTCATGAAAGCCGTGTGACCCTGACAGGTCGCGCGGCTTTCTTGCTTTCCGCTCGCGTCTTTGCAGCAGCCGTTCTTCCTTGGCCGTACTCTCTCGACATGGCGGCCCCCGGATGGCCTCCGCCCGGCGGACGTGCTGTCGATGGAATCCTGCATCCAGACGGCCAATCCGAAAGTTGAGTTTCCCGATCCGCCATGTCTGACTGCGAAAAGCATCAGAGCCGCGAGACGGCCGGATGCCCTGGCACCTGAACATCCGCTTCTCCTGCGCGAGGCATATATGTCTTTCTTCGACTGGCCCGGCAAAAGTGCTCCTCCCGGCGGTGGAATATGCCACCCCGCAGTCTGCCATATGCTCGATGTCGCGGCTGTTGCAGAGCGATTGATCGCTCCTTCCTCGTTCGAAGAGGGGCTGCGCGAGGCGTTGGTGCTGCTGGTCGCCCTGCATGATCTCGGCAAGATCAGCGACAGCTTCCGCGCGATGATCGAAACCGGATCTTCCCAGAGGTTCAGGCATTGGCAACTGACGGAGGCGTTGCTTTTCGCCCATGATGCGCGGCTCGCGGCCCGGATCGGCGGCGGCTGGCGGCAGCGGCAGGCGCTCTACGCCTCCGCTGCGGGACATCACGGTCAGCCTTCGGGCCTCGTTCTGGGCGGTCTGCCCGGCCTGCCCGCCCGCGAAAGGGACATGCGTGCCGCTCTGGCGGATATCGGCAGCGGAATTAAGCCCGCGGGCGAGGTGATAGACCTCTTCTGTGCGCTCTGGCCCGGTGCAAGTCTGGCCGCGCTGGAGCCGGGTGCCGCCACCACGGCGCTTTCCTGGTGGTTGCCGGGGCTTTGTGCCGCGGCGGATTGGATCGGCTCGAACACGCAGTGGTTCGAGCCGGAGGCCGGACCTGTGGACCTCGGGGAGTATCTGCGCTGCGCCCGCCGTATCGCCAAGCGGGCGGTGAGCGAGGCCGGGCTCGCGGGGAGTGCTGTCAAACAGGGTCCGGTCTTCGATTTCGCGCTGCGTCCGATGCAGGCGGCCTGTGCGGAGATTTCCCTGCCGGATGGCCCGATGCTGGCGGTGATCGAGGATGAGACCGGCGCCGGCAAGACCGAAGCCGCCCTGCTGCTCGCACATCGGATGATGCGGGCGGGCAAGGGGCGGGGGATCTATTTCGCGCTGCCGACCATGGCGACCAGCGATGCGATGTTCATCCGCGCCCGCGAGGTGGTCGGGCGGATGTTCACCGCCCCGACTCTGACGCTGGCGCATGGGCGCGCGGGCCTGTCCGCCCCGTTCCGCGACCTCGTGGTGGGCGGGCAGCAGGGAGAGGACGCGCCATCCTGCACGGGCTGGCTTGCCGAAAGCCGCCGTCGCGCGTTGCTCGCCGATGTTGGCGTGGGAACGGTGGATCAGGCGCTTCTGTCCGTCCTGCCGGTCAGGCATCAGACGCTGCGCCACTTCGGTCTCTCCTCCAAGATCCTGATCGTGGATGAGGTTCACGAGATGGGAGAACCCTATGTAGGCCGTGAGCTGGAGCGGCTCTTGCAGATGCACCGCGCCGCCGGGGGCTCGGCCATCCTGCTGACGGCGACCCTGCCGATGGCGTTGCGTGCGCGGCTTCTGGCCACTTACGGAGGGGGCAATGCCGCCCCGGCCTATCCGGCGCTGACCGTGGCGGGCGGGGCTGCGGTCACAGCCTTCGCCGAGGACCGGCGGCCGGTGAAAGGCCCGGTGCGGGTCGAACGCCTCGGCAGTGCCGAAGCCGCGGCGGATCTGCTGGCCGAAAAGGCGCGGATCGGTGCGGCCTGCGTCTGGGTCCGCAATTCGGTGGATGACGCGATTGCCGCCGTCGCCGCCCTGCGGGCGCGCGGGCTTAAGGCGCGGCTGCTTCATGCGCGCTTCGCTCTGTCTGATCGCAAGCGGATCGAGGCCGAGGTTCTGGCCCGTGCCGGCAAAGAGGGTACGGATCGGGAGGGCTTCGTTCTGGTCGGGACGCAGGTTCTCGAAGCTTCGCTCGACCTGGATTTCGATGTCATGCTTTCCGATATCGCGCCGATTGCCGCGCTGATCCAGCGGGCCGGGCGGCTTTGGCGGCATATGGACCGGCGGCCGACGGCGACGCGCCCCGTGCCGGAGCCGGTTCTGCATGTGCTGTCGCCAGATCCCGATGTGGTGCCGGATGACCGCTGGTTGCAGGGCGCCCTCGGCAGCGGCGCTTATGTCTATGCGCCGGCGGATGTCTGGCGCAGCGCGCGCGTCCTGTTCGCCGCGGGGCAGATCGTTGCACCTCATGGGCTGCGCGGGCTGATCGAAGCGGTCTACGGGGATGAGGCCGAGGATCTGCCCGCCCCTCTTCTCGCCGCCGACCTGAAGGCCATCGGCAAAGCGGCGGCGGCCGGGACGCTGGCCTCGCACAATCTCGTCGATCTGGCGGCGGGTTATCGGGCTGCCGGGCGGGGTGACAGCGATGTGACCTATCCGACGCGCCTCGGGGCCGAGACCCGGACACTGGTTCTGGCGCGGGTGACCGGGGCCGAGCTGGTGCCATGGGCAGGGGAGGCCGCGACGGCCGGGAACTGGGCGCTTTCCGAGGTTTCGGCCCGCCGTAGCCGCCTCGACCGCCTGCCGCTGCCGGACCAATCCCTGCCCTCCATCGCGGCCATCACCAAAGACTGGCCCGACTGGAAACGTACCGAGGCGCTTCTCTGTCCCGTGGCCGGTGACGGCACCATCTGCGCGGGCTTGCGATATGACGCAAAGTGCGGTCTGGTGTTCGTATCCCCGGAGTGACGGGATGTGCAGGGGCGCGGCGCGGGGGTATTCTGCGCCAGCATATTCTGTGCGTTCGTGGAGGGGGGGCGCCTGCGCGAGACGTTCACCCGGCTGTCTGCGCTTTCGGTTTGCAGGCGCTTCACGAAGAGCTTCGGGAGAAGGTCATCAACTGCGGATCCTGAACTTGCGTTTCCGGAGGTGCCAGCCGCCCGGTCTGTGGGCGGAGGAAGCGCCGGGCATCCCGCCTGATCCACCTGATTGCCGCCCCACCCACGGGTGCAGCGCGGGGGAGGCGCAAGGCCCCCGCAGTCCCAGACGTCGCCGGCGAGGGTGCTTTGACCCATGCCCCGCGTCGACACGCCGCTTTACACAGGGGGTGGATCGGACCATGTTTCACATGGTTGTGATCGGGATAATCATGTCGCTCAATCTGATTTCCGACCCTTGGATTCCCGTCCGTTGCTCCGATGGCTCCCTGCGGGTGATCGCTCCGTGGCAGATGGTCGCGCCGGGGATCGAGGCTCCCGATTGGCCGCGTCCTGACCTGAACATCGCCTGTCTGGAACTGCTGATCGGTCTGGTCTATCTGGCCGATCCGCCTGCCGATATCGACGACTGGGATCGCCGGGCGGTGCCGGACCCCGACCGGCTGCGCGACCGGCTGGCGGGTTTCGCGCCAGCCTTCAACCTGCTGGGCGCGGGGCCGCTCTTCCTGCAGGATCTGGAGCCGCTGGTGGGGGAGCCGAATACCCCCGACATGCTCTTCATCGACAGTGCGGGGGCGAATACGGCGAAGAACAACGCAGATCTGATGGTCCATCGCGGCCGTTATCCGAAGCTTGATCTGCCGCTTGCCGCGATGGCGCTTTATGCCTTTCAGGCCTTCGCGCCCTCGGGCGGGGCGGGCAATCGCACCTCGATGCGGGGCGGCGGACCTCTGGTCACTATGGCCGATCCTGGACAGGGGCTTTGGCCGCTCGTCTGGGCCAATGTGCCTTATGGCTCGCCACTTACGGCAGCGAGCCTGCCCTGGATGAGGGCAACCCGCGTCTCTGACACGGCGACGGAGACTGACCCGCCCGACGGGACGCTCTTCGGGCCGGAGGCCTTTTTCGGCATGCCGCGCCGGTTGCGGCTGGTGGCGGATGCCTCGGGCGTGACCGGGGTGATCCAGAAACCCTACGGCACCAATTACGCGCGCTGGAAGCATCCGCTCTCGCCCTATTACCGCATGAAGGCAGGCGCGGACTGGCTGCCGAAGCATCCCCGCGCCGGGCGGTTCGGCTACCGCAACTGGCTGGGCATCCTTGCGCGTGAGGCGAAAAACGATCTGGCCGAACTGTCGCTGTCGCTGCGCGACTGGGGGCAGCGGCGTGGCGGCGGCTCGGTGATCGTCGCCGGTTGGGCGATGGACAACATGAAGCCCCGCGATTTCACCCTCTCGGTCGAGCCCTTCCTCGATCTGGAGCCGGAGGCCGAGGATCGGCTGGTCGCGCTGATCCTCGGGGCGGAAGCGGCGGGTGTGGCGCTGCGTGGTGCGCTGGAGCCGGTGCTGGGTGCAGGCGAAGCGCGCGAAGCGGAGCGCGAGGCGTTTTTCAGCGCCACCGAGGCCCGTTTTGCGACGCATCTTGCATCGGTGCGGGCGGGGGCGGACCCGCGTGCCGACTGGTTGGCGGATCTGCGGGCGCAGGCCCTGAAGCAGTTCGACGCGCTGGCGCTGCCGGGGATCGACCAGCGTGAAACCGATGGGATCAAACGCATCGTCGATGCCCGCAGGGTCCTTGGTCTCGCCTTCGCCGGCTACGGCAAGCAGGGCAAGGCGATCTTCGATGCCCTTGGGCTGGATGCGCCGGAAAAGAAAGGGAAAGCCGCATGAGCGAGGACAGGAAGGGACCCGGAGCCATTGCGCTTGGCTGGTGGTCGCGTGCGATTGCTCCGCGTGATACTCCGGCCGCGAGGGGTTTGTCGGCGAGGCTTCGGCGGGCGCCGCCGCTGGCGGTGCTCTGCGAAGCGGAGGTGATGAAGCTTGCCGCGGCGCTGGATCTGCGGCCGGCGCAGGCCGACCGGCTGGTGCAGCTTGCCACCCTGCTGGCTGAGCTGCGCGAGAACAGCCCCGAGACGCTGGCCCGCCGCCTTGGCGGGGCCGAGCCGGTGATGTCCCCGCTGCGCTTTCAGCGCCTGATGCGCGCCGAGGGCGAGGAGCTGACCGACCTTCTGCGCCGTGCCATCCTGATGGCGGACCGCCGCTGCAATGTCGCCGCGCTGGCAGCCGATCTGCTGAACTGGGAGGGCGCGCGGCCCCGCTGGTGTTTCCATTATTTCGGGGCCGAAGCCCCCGCGAAAGACCTTGAGGAGAAGAGCGCATGACGACCTTCGTGCAATTCCATCTGCTGACCAGCTACGGCCCCTCGAACCCCAACCGCGACGATCAGGGCCGACCGAAACAGGCCATGGTCGGCGGCACTCCGCGGCTGCGGATGTCCTCGCAATCGGTGAAGCGGGCGCTGCGGGAAAGCAGCTTCTTCAAGCTGGAGCTGGAGGGCCATATCGGCACCCGCACCAAGCAGTTGCAGGACAGGCTCCGCACACATCTGCTGAAGGCGGGTGCGACGGACAAGGCGGCGGCCGATGCGGCGACCCTCGTGGCCGGCATCTTCGGCAAGCTGGAGGCGGTGAAGGAGAAGGATGGCGGCGAGACGGTCAAGGCCACCACCCTTGCCTTCATCTCACCCGCCGAATGGGCGCTGGCGGAGGAGCTGGCCGAAAAGGCCGCGGCGGGGGAGGCGCTGCCCAAGGACAAGGATCTGAAAAAGCTGGTTCTGCGCCGGGCAGACGGCGCGGTGGATATCGCCATGTTCGGCAGGATGCTCGCCGATGACGCCGATTTCAACCGCGATGCGGCGGTGCAGGTCGCCCATGCCATCACCACCCATGCCGCGCAGGCGGAGGAGGACTGGTATTCGGCGGTGGACGATCTGAACAAGGCCGAGGATACCGGCGCTGGCCATCTCGGCGAGACCGCGTTCGGCTCGGGCATCTATTACCAGTATGTCTGCGTGAACTGCGATCTTCTGGTCGAGAACCTGAAGGGTGACCGCGAATTGGCTGCCCGAGGACTGGAAGCCTTGGCCAAGGCCCTGCCGCAGACCACTCCCACGGGCAAGCAGAACAGCTTCGCCCACCGCCCGATGGCTTTCTACATGCGGGCCGAGGCGGGGCCGCGCGCGCCGCGCGACCTGTCGGGAGCCTTCTTCACTCCGGTAGACCGCAGGCTGCGGGAGTTGGAGGTCAATGATCTGGAGCGCGGCTCGGTCAAGGCGTTGGAGGTGACGGCTCAGCAGATTGATAAATGCTATTTCGACGGTAATGCCGAAGGCTCATTGACGCTCAACCGCCACGACGCGCGCAATGAAACAACCCTCTCCGATATTGTGCGCTTTGTCGGCCAAGCGGTGCGGGGCGCGTGATGCCGTCCTTTCTGATCTTCGGCCTGACTGCCAGCCTCGGCGCCATGGGCGAATTGGCCGGACACGAGCGGCGCGGCGCCCTGCTCTGGCCCGGTCGCTCCGCGCTGATCGGGCTCATGGCGGCGGCGCTCGGTATCCGCCGCGATGGCGACTTCTCGGGGCTGGAGGCTCTGGATGTGACGGTCGGCATCTACGACAGCGGCGCGCCCCTGCGGGACTATCACACGATCGAGACCGTGCCTTCCGCGGTTGTGAAGGCGGCCAATTCCCGGCCCGAGGCGCTGCGCGTCGCTCGCGGGCGCACGAATACCACGATCACCCTGCGCGACTACCGCGCCGGGCCGCTCTTCGGCGTGGCCGTGGCGGGGGAGGGGCTGGAGGCGATCGCGTCTGCGCTCAACTCTCCGGTTTTCACTCTGTATCTGGGCCGCAAATCCTGCCCGCTGGCCGCACCGCCCGGTGCGCGGCTGGTGGAGGCCGAGGGGGAGGAGGACGCCTTGGCGCAACTGATCCTGCCGCCGTGGCGGATGGGGGCGCGGCTCCGGAGCCTCATCGTTGCTGCCCCTGCGGGAGAGGTCGTGCATGATCAGGCCATCGACCGGGCGCATTGGCACTTCGCGCCGCGCCGCGTGATCGCGCGGCCGGCGAAGGAGGCGGAGCGTTGACCCTCTACCTCAGCCAGATTCGCCTGTCGCGCAGCCCTTCGGTGCAGGCTCTTGCCCGGCTGTTTGCGCCCTCCGACATGGCGGCGCGGCGCTCGGCCCAGCACAATCTCCTGTGGTCGGTCTTTTCCGACGGCCCCGACCGCCGCCGCGATTTCCTCTGGCGCGAGGAGCGGGATGGCAGCTTTCTGACCCTTTCGGCCCGGCCGCCCGTGCAGACCGATCTCTTCGAGCCGCATCTCGTGCGTGACTTCGCCCCCGCACTTGCCGCTGGTGACCGACTCGACATCCAGCTCCGCTGCAATGCCACACGCACGGAGAAGACCGGCGGAGTATCGGCTGCGGGCAAGGAAAAGAAACGCCATGTCGATCTGGTGATGGACGCGCTTCATGCCATTCCCGGACGCAAGGATCTGCCCGAAGATGCGGCCAGCCTGCGGGCGCCCAAGCGTCTGGATCTGGCACAGGAGGTCGCGGCCAAATGGCTGGGCCGTCAGGGCGAGAAAACCGGGTTTCGGGTGCTGGCCACGGAGGTTGCCGACTACAGTACCGAGGTCTTGCCGGGCCATCGCGGCGCCCGCAAGGGCCAGCCGCAATTCGGCATCCTCGATCTGGCGGGCCGGATCGAGGTCACCGACCCCGCGACGTTCCTTGCCCGGCTGCCAGAGGGTTTCGGTCGCGCCAAGGCCTTCGGCTGCGGTCTCATGCTGATCCGGCGTGCGGGATGAGCGGGGCAGGGCAAAGCCAGCCGGGCGCAAATCTTCCTGGCCTCGCTCCGCCCGCCCCGATCCCGCTGAAAGACCGCGCCTCGATGGTCTTTGTCGAACATGCGCGGCTTGACGTGCTGGATGGCGCCTGTGTCGCCGTCAATGCCGATGGCACGCGCACCCAGATCCCCATAGGCGGCATTGCCTGCGTCATGCTGGAACCCGGTGCGCGCATCAGCCACGCCGCCGTGGCTCTCGCTGCCCGTGTCGGCACGCTGATCACCTGGGTCGGCGAGGGCGGGGTCCGGCTCTATTCTGCCGGGCAACCAGGAGGGGCGTGGTCTGACAAGCTCCTGTGGCAGGCCGGCATCGCGCTCGATGATGCCGCGCGGCTGCGGGTGGTCCGCAGGATGTATGCCTTCCGCTTTGGCGAGGAGGCACCTTCGCGTCGTTCCATCGACCAGTTGCGGGGTATCGAGGGGGTGCGTGTCCGCGAGACCTATGCCCTTCTGGCCGACCGCCACGGGGTCGACTGGAAGCGCCGCCGTTATGATCCGAAGGATTGGGAGGCGGGTGATGTCCCCAACCGCTGCCTCTCTGCGGCGACCGCCTGCCTGCATGGCCTGTCCGAAGCGGCGGTACTGGCCGCAGGATATGCCCCTGCCATCGGCTTTCTGCATTCGGGCAAGCCCTTGTCCTTCGTCTATGACATCGCCGATCTCTTCAAGCTGGAGACGGTGGTGCCGGAGGCCTTCCGCATCGCGGGCCTTGCCGCGAAGGGCCGGCTGGAGATGAGCCCTGATCGCGCCGTGCGGCTGGCCTGCCGGGATGCGTTCCGCAAGACGGGCCTTCTGGCGCGCATCATTCCCGCCATCGAGGAAATGCTTTCGGCCGGAGGGCTGCCCCGACCCGCCCCGCCTCCCGAAGCGATGCCCGTGGCGATCGAAGACAGCACGAGCGGCGATGAGGGCCATCGCGGATGATGGTGGTCGTGGTCTCCAACGCTCCGCCGCGCTTGCGCGGACGCCTTGCAGCCTGGCTGGTGGAACTGCGCGCCGGGGTCTACGTCGGCGACTATTCCACCCGCAGTCGTGAAATGATCTGGGAACAGGTATTGTCAGGTATCGCTGAGGGCGATGCCGTTATGGTCTGGAAGGCCCCCACCGACCAGGGCTATGACTTCCGGACCCACGGAAAGAACCGCCGCATGCCGGTCGATTTCGACGGTCTGAAACTGGTCAGTTTCAGACCGGAAACGCCTCTCTGAAGACATACGGGAAGCCGTCAAAAATCGGTGCGCTCTTTGACATTGTGAAATAAATTGAAAATCAATCTTCTACAGGAAGACTGTTCCCCGCAGACGCGGGGATGAACCGGGTGCCTTCCTTGGTTTCGGCCATCAGGTCGACTGTTCCCCGCAGACGCGGGGATGAACCGGTTTCCAGCAGTTGCGGCCGCATTGACGACGACTGTTCCCCGCAGACGCGGGGATGAACCTGGTTTGGCGAATTTCTCGGGGCCTTGGCCGAACTGTTCCCCGCAGACGCGGGGATGAACCGGACCGCTGGTCAACACTGGAGTTGATGAAAGACTGTTCCCCGCAGACGCGGGGATGAACCGCAGTAGTTTGCGACCGAGGGTAGGTTGTCATTCTGTTCCCCGCAGACGCGGGGATGAACCGCGGGCTTT
Source organism: Paracoccaceae bacterium (assembly GCA_027492585.1). Taxonomy (GTDB): domain Bacteria; phylum Pseudomonadota; class Alphaproteobacteria; order Rhodobacterales; family Rhodobacteraceae; genus JAPUEK01. Next base: position 96,018 of record JAPUEK010000002.1, read on the forward strand.
GCGCGCCCTATCCCCTTCGGCCTTCTGTTCCCCGCAGACGCGGGGATGAACCGGCCAAGTCCGATCCCTGATGCGGCGTCCATGTCTGTTCCCCGCAGACGCGGGGATGAACCGCATCAATGATGTTGTCCACATGGGCAGGCAGGCTGTTCCCCGCAGACGCGGGGATGAACCGTGACATTGCGCCGCGATTGCTGGAGAAATTCGCTGTTCCCCGCAGACGCGGGGATGAACCGAGTTTCGCCGCGATTTCTGCGAGACGGTGGCCCTGTTCCCCGCAGACGCGGGGATGAACCGCGGTGTCGATGGGGCTTTCGCCTCCGGCGGGCCTGTTCCCCGCAGACGCGGGGATGAACCGCGGGCGGGTCTTGCCCGGCTCGCGCGTGATCTCTGTTCCCCGCAGACGCGGGGATGAACCGGAAAAAACGGCCACGCTCACCAAGGGCGTGACCTGTTCCCCGCAGACGCGGGGATGAACCGTTGGCGGAGGCCCGGCGACCAGTCGCGCCCGTCTGTTCCCCGCAGACGCGGGGATGAACCGGCTGGCCGCCGCCTGATATGCCGCGCCGATCCCTGTTCCCCGCAGACGCGGGGATGAACCGGCAAGCAAGACTGCGGTCGTCGGGCGGTCGGTCTGTTCCCCGCAGACGCGGGGATGAACCGTCTTTCCGGCTCTTACCGATCTGCAGGGCGATCTGTTCCCCGCAGACGCGGGGATGAACCGGAGTTGAGGCGTTGCAGCGAAAGTATCCACCCCTGTTCCCCGCAGACGCGGGGATGAACCGTTGCAGCAATTGGTCGGCGGCAGTTAATGGTCCTGTTCCCCGCAGACGCGGGGATGAACCGGCCGGGTCTAGCGGGCCGCGAGACGACCCATCCTGTTCCCCGCAGACGCGGGGATGAACCGCGCACATTGTTTCCATGCCGAGCGAGGTTTACCTGTTCCCCGCAGACGCGGGGATGAACCGCCCCTTAATTCTCGCGGTAATCGGCCTGAACGCTTTCGGGGTGCGCTGGACCGCAACTTCGCACTTTCGGTGCCGGTGTGATCAACCCGCGCGATCCTGTCATCGACCGGATCGCGCGCAGGCCCATACCATCACGACGGCAACATCCGAAACAGGCTGTCACATGCAGGCCCGAAGGGCTTCAGGCCGAAAGCTCACGCCGGACGATCTCTGCCCCCGCGTTCAGCGCGGCCAGCTTGCCTCTGGCAACGTGACGGGGCAGCGGAGCCATGCCGCAATTGGTGCAAGGGTAAAGCTTGTCGGCATCGACGAACTGAAGCGCCCTGTGCAGCACATCGGCAACTTCTTCGGGCGTCTCGATGATATCGGTTGCCACATCTATGGCCCCGACCATGACCTTCTTGCCCCGGAGAAGCCCGATCAGATCCATCGGAACGCGGGAATGCTGACATTCCAGCGAGACCATGCCGATGGAAGACTTTTGCAACCTGGGGAAGACCCGTTCATATTGCCGCCATTCCTCGCCCAGCGTCTTCTTCCAGTCGGTATTGGCCTTGATGCCGTAGCCATAGCAGATGTGAACGGCAGTCTCGCATTTCAGCCCCTCGGCCGCCCTTTCCAATGCTGCAATTCCCCAATCGTTCACCTCGTCGAAGAAGACGTTGAAGGCAGGTTCGTCGAACTGGATGATGTCAACGCCCGCAGCTTCCAATTCTCTGGCTTCCTGATTGAGAATCCCGGCAAACTCCCAGGCCAGCTTTTCACGGCTTTTGTAATGGCTGTCGTAAAGCGTATCGATCATGGTCATCGGACCCGGCAGCGCCCATTTGATGGGTTGGTCGGTCTGCCCGCGCAGAAACCTTGCATCCTCGACAAAAACGGGTTTCTGGCGCGACACGGCGCCGGTAACCGTCGGAACGCTGGCATCATAGCGATTCCGGATCCTGACCGTTTCGCGCTTTTCGAAATCCACGCCGTCGAGATGCTCGATGAATGTGGTGACGAAATGCTGGCGCGTCTGCTCGCCATCGCTGATGATGTCGATCCCGGCGTTCCGCTGATCGTTCAGAGCCACGCACAGGGCATCCCGCTTGCCCTCGGCCAATTCATCGCCCTGCAGTTTCCAGGGCGACCACAGGGTTTCGGGCCGGGCAAGCCAGGAGGGTTTGGGCAGGCTTCCTGCGGTTGCGGTGGGCAGAAGCTTGTTTATCATCGGGTGACCTTGCATCTCCGGTTGATCAGGCAGCGTATTGGGCGGACCATTGCTCAAGAATGTTCCGATACGGTTTTATGAAATTCTCTTCAGCATACTTGCCCTGCTCGACGGCCAGCCGGTTGCGCTCCTCCCGGTCATAGACGATCTGGGTCAGGGAATAGTCCTGATGTTTCAGGCTGGGACGATAGCAATGCCCTGCGGGTGAGTTTGCATTGTAGATCTCGGGCCGGTAGATCCTTTGGAATGTCTCCATCGTGCTTATCGTTCCGATAAGCTCAAGGCTGGAATAATCGTTGAGAAGATCGCCGGTGAAATAGAAGGCCAGGGGGGCAACGCTGTTCGGGGGCATGAAGAATCGAACCTGCATCCCCATCTTTTCGAAATACCTGTCGGTTGATGAAAAGGAGTCCTGCCGGTATTCCGCGCCCAGAAGCGGGTGTTCGTTTTCGATCCGTTGGTAGATCCTGTTGCTTGAGACGCTGAGGCAGATGGCAGGCGGCTTCTGGAAATGCGCCTTGTAGGCTGCTGAGTTCAGGAAGCCCTTGAACAGGTTTCCATGCAGATCCCCGAAATCCTCGGGCGCGCTGAACTGGGACCGGCCCTTGTTATACTGCGGCAGCAATATGCTGAAATCGTAATCGCGCACATAGGATGAAAAGTTGTTGCCGGCGATGCCCTCGATCCGTTTTCCGGTTGCCCGGTCGAGGATGGTCGGCTTCAGGATTTCGATCAGCGGAAAAGCATCGACCTGCCTTCCCTCTCCGATGCTGATTTCGGCAGAGATGATGTCCAGCTCGACGGAATAGCGATCCGCGTTCGGATTGTCCCAATGGGCCAAGGCGTTGAACCGGTTGTCGATCATCCTGAACGCGTTGCACAGATTGTCCCGGCGCCTGTCTCCTCTGGCGAGGTTGGCGAAATTGGTCGTGGCGCGCGTGTTGTCCGGGGGGACGTAATTCTCGTCGAAGCGAATGCTCCTGATGGAATATGCGAAGTCTTTTCTCATCCTGACATGCCTTCTGGGCGGCCCGAGGATCGGGACCGTGAAAACCAAGTGACTCTCTGCGACGGATGTCGCAAAGCGGTGACGTCACCTTGCGGATGGACCGCTCCCGACGCGCCCACCGCGGCCGGAACAGGTGATCAATCGAGGCAGGTTTCCTGACTTGCGGGTCTTCGCCTTGCCCGGCCTTCCCGACGCGAGATCAGCGCCAGTGGCAGTTCGGACAGGCTCTCCGCCTACAGTTGCGGGGGCAGTTCCGGATTCGGCGACAGCCTGACCGGATTCCCTTTTATCCGAGGTCTCCCCCGGCACCTTGATCTGATGGCAAATTCGGCCGGAACCGCGGCCATGTCAACGCGGCGGCGGCCCAGAAATATTCATGATCAATATGAGGATGAAGAGGTTTCTTCAAAGCGGTGGTGCCGCCGCGATCAATCTGGATGCCTGCCCGACAGGCTTTGTCACGCCTTGGGCGGAAGCCCCGCAAAACGTCGGTCACAATGATCTTCAATTCGTTCTGGCAAGTGCCGCTTCCGAAAAGAACCGGCAGGCCCCGCCGGACCCGGACTTGAGCCGGCGAGGTCTCTCCTGGGTGCAAGAATAGCTCAGGCTTTGATCTTTTCGCCCTTCGGATCATACCAGGGGCCGAACTGCACCCGGGCCGGGATGCGTTTGAGGGCGGCCTCGACCTCCCAGCGGCCGCTCTCCAGCCAGTCCTTCGTCACGCCTTCGGGATGGGAGACATAGGCAAGGCCCAGCGAAGCGCCGATGCGGTGGCCATAGGCGCCCGACATCACCGAACCCACCCTTTCGCCATCGCGGAAGACCGGCTCGTAATGATAGAGCATCGGGGCCTCGTCACCGCCCTCAAGCCGGACCTGCACGAGGCGCCGGCGGATCGGGCCTTCGGCTTTCTGCGTCAGCAGCGCCTCGCGGCCGATGAAACCGCCCGGCTTGTCCATCGCAACCGCAAAGCCAAGGCCGGCATGGAAGGGGGTATCCTCCTCACCGATGTCATGGCCCCAATGGCGGTAGCCCTTTTCCATCCGCAAGGAGTTCAACGCGAAATAGCCCGCCGGTTTCAGGCCGAGACCGGCACCCGCTTCGGCCAGCACCTCCCAGACATGGGCGGCACATTCCGCCTCGATCATCAACTCGAAGCCAAGTTCCCCGACAAAGGTCAGGCGGCTGGCGCGGACCCGCGCATAGCCAAGGTCGATCTCGCGCGAGGTTCCGAAGGGAAAGCCCTCGTTCGAGAAATCATCGGGCGAGATGCGGGCCATCAGTTCGCGCGCCTTCGGCCCCATCACCGCCAGCATCGGCGTCGCCGAGGTGATGTCGGTGAGATGCACCTGCGCGCCTTCGGGCAGGTTGCGCCGCAGCCAGGCAAGGTCGCGCCGCTGCGAGACCGCCACCGTCACCACGAGGAAGGCGGTTTCCGAAACGCGGATCACCGTGACATCGGCCTCGATCCCGCCCCTGGGGTTCAGCCATTGCGTATAGACGATCCTGCCCACGGACACGTCGCAATCCCCGGCGCAGACATGGTTCAGCGCCCGCAGCGCATCCGGTCCTTCGATCCGGTATTTCGCAAAACAGCTGTAGTCGAAGACCGAGACGTTTTCCGCCGTGTTGCGACATTCGGCGGCGACATTTCCGAACCAGCTTGGCCGGTGATACGAATATTCGATCCCGGCCAGTTCCTCGGGCGTGCCGAAGAAGCCTGGCCGTTCCCATCCTGCCAGCTCGGTCATGAAGGCGCCGGCCGCCAGCATCCGGTCGTGGAAGGGCGAGCGGCGTACACCGCGCGCGGTCTCGAACTGCTTGCCGGGCCAATGCATGTCGAACAGGGTGCCGATGGTCTCGACCGCCCGGTCTTCAAGATACTTGCGGTTGCGCTGGAAGCTTTGCGTGCGGCGCACATCCACGTCGATCAGTTCGACCGGCGGGTGTCCCTCGGCGATCCAGGAGGCCATCGACTTGCCGACCCCGCCCGAGGAGAGGATGCCGATGGAGTTGAAGCCGGTGGCCGAGAACAGCCCCCGGATCTCGGGCGTCTCGCCGAGGTGGTAACGGTTGTCGGGGGTAAAGCTTTCCGGCCCGTTGAAGAAGAGCTGGATGCCGGTGCGCTCCAGCACCGGAACGCGCCGCATCGCCAGTTCAAGATAGGGGCTGATATGGTCGATATCCTCGGGGATGGCATCGAAGCAGAAGCTTTCGGCGATGCCCTTCTGCCCCCATGGCTTGGCGCCCGGTTCGAAAAAGCCGACCAGCAGCTTGCCGGCATCTTCCTTGTAGTAGCTCCACTCATCGGCCATGAACATGACCGGCAGATCGCGGGGCAGATCGGGGATCGCCTCCGTCACGACGTAGAAATGCTCGGCGGCGTGCAAGGGCAGCGTGACGCCGATATCGGCCGCCAGATCGCGGGACCACATGCCGCCGGTGATCACCACCTTCTGCGCGTCGATCTTGCCGAATTCGGTCATCACCCCGGTGGCGCGACCGTTTTCCGTCAGGATCTTCGTGACGGTGACGCCCTCCAGGATCTTCGCGCCGCCCATGCGCGCGCCCTTGGCATAGGCCATGGTGACATCGGCCGGATTGACCTGCCCGTCATCGGGGAACCAGAAGCCGCCGGTGATGCCCTCGGTCGAAATGGGAGCCCAGCGTTCCTTGATCGCATCAGGTGTCAGCGCCTCGACCGGCAGGCCGAAATTGCGGCCCATCGAGGCGCCGCGCGCCAGTTCCTCATAGCGCGCCGGAGTCTTTGCGATCCGCAGCGAGCCGTTCCTTTTGAACCCGGTGGCCTGACCGGTCTCTTCTTCCAGCTTGCCAAAGAGCTCGCCGGTATATTGTGCAAGCTCGGTCATGCGCTGCGAGGCGCGCAACTGGGTCACAAGGCCCGCCGCGTGCCAGGTGGTGCCGCAGGTGAGTTGCTTGCGCTCCAGCAGCAGCACATCCGTGATGCCCAGCTTTGCGAGGTGATAGGCGATCGAGCAGCCGGCAATGCCGCCGCCGATGATGATGATTTCTGCGCTGGAAGGGATGTTCATCGGATTGTCCTGAATTTGGTCATGCGTCACCGGGCGCCACCGGCTGGCGGTGGTCCGAAATGGCAAAGGTCGCGGGGTCGGGAAGCGTCAGATCATCGGGGCGCTCAGGCGCTTTCGTCGCCGGCGGAGCAGATACCAGCCATAGGCAAGTCCGATGGCGGTAAAGACCGAGGCCGCCAGCAGGATCGCAGCCACGGCAAGCTGCGGCGTGGCGCTGGAGCGCAGCGACAGCCACAAGAGGACCGGCAGGGTCTGGCTGTCCCTCGTGGTCAGGAACAGCGCCATGATGAATTCGTTGAGCGAGGTGATGAAGGCGAAAAGCGTTGCCGAGACAAGGCCGGTCGAGACCAGCGGCAGGCTGACCGTGAGGAAGCTTCGCAGGGGGGAGGCGCCGAGATCGCCCGACGCCTCGACCAGCGAACGGTCGAGCGTGGCAAAGCTGGGTTCCAGCACGGTGATCGCCAATGGCAGCGCCCAGAGCGTATGGGCGCAGGCGACCAGCAGGGAGGAGCCGTAAAGCGCATGGCCGAACAGCGTCACATTGCCGAAACCGATGGCGACCGAGACGCCAAGCACCACGGCCGGCACGAAAAGAGGCAGCAGAAGCAGCACCTGCAAGCGGTTGCGCGCCTTGCGCGAACGCGACAGGCCGTATGCCGCAGGCACCGCGAGCAGGATCGAAAGACAGGCCGTCAGCGCGGCGATCTTCAGCGAATTCAGCGCCGCCGTCAGCCATTGTCGGTTGCTGAAGAACTCCTCGAACCAGCGCAGCGACCAGCCCCGGATCGGAAAGCGGATGATGTTGTCATCGCTGAAGGCCATCAGCGCGGTGATCCCCAGGGGGATCAGCACATAGGCGGCGAAAAGGGCGATGAAGATCCGGTCAGCCCAAAGCCCCGGCATGGCGCGTTCAGTCATGGCGCTGCCCCCTGCGGCTGTGCAGGGCATGAAGCCCGATCACCGTCAGCGAGATCAGCACGATCAGCACCACCGCAAAGGCAGAGGCCAGCGGCCAGTCGCGCTTGGACAGCATCTGGCGCTGGATCTCGTAACCGATGCTCCAGAGCGAATCCGGTCCAAGCGCATTGACCGCCGCATAGATCCCCATCGAGAAGACGAAGGCCTGGGTGAAGGCGCCGATGATGCCGCCCATGGTCAGCGGCACGAGGACGCGGAAGAAGGTGTGCCAAGGCGAGGCACCCAGATCGCCGCTTGCCGTGATCAGGTCACGATCCACCGCATTCATCACGCTCAGGATGGTCAGGAAGCAGTAGGAGACCGAGATGTAGCTGAGCCCGACAATCGCCGCGAAACGGGTGCCGAGCAGGTTGACCTTGCGCTCCACCAGCCCCGTCTCGACCAGCGCGTAGGACAGGAAGCCGTTGCTCGGGAAGAACATTCTCCAACCGATGATCACCGAGATCTCGGAAACCAGCATCGGACACAGCGCGATGGCCAACAGGACAAGATGCACACGGCCTTTGCGCTTCCAGACCGCATGGGCGAAGAGGAAGGCGACAACCACCGTCACCACGGCCGTGATCAGTGACAAGAGCACCGTGTCGCGGATCGTGTGCAGGTTGACCGGATCGGTCAGGATCTTGACATAGTTTTCCAGCGACCAGGACAGTTCATAGATGCCGTCCGGCGGATGGGTGTTGAAGCTCATCCGCAAGAGATGGAAAAGCGGCACCCCGAAGACCAGCAGGATGAAACCGAGCGCCGGCAGAACCAGCCAGGCGGGGGAGGGCGCGGGGATCAGGCGGCGCATCATGGTGCGGCAAACCAGGTCGCATCGGCGCTGTCCCAGCCGATGGTGACGGCATCGCCGGGCGTCAGCGCCGGCGGGGCGGTCAGGTCCAGAGAGAGCCTCCCGCATGGCGCATCGGCATGGAGCCGGTAGCTGCCGCCCAGATACTCCACCTCGGCCACGCGGGCGTCGGCCTCGTTCTGCGCCTCTCCGGGAGAGACGCGGCGCAGAGAGGCGGGGCGCAGGAACAGCAGATGGCGCCCGGCACCCGGCGCGTTTGCAAGACGCAGGCTGCCATCCCTGCCCGCATCGGTGTCGATCGCAAGCTGACAGGATTCACCCAGGAAACTGTAGACGAAAGCGCTGGCCGGGCGCTCGAAGGTCTCGACCGGCGAGCCGCTTTGCTCGATCCGGCCATGGTTCATGATCACCACCCGGTCGGAAAGCGTCATCGCCTCGGATTGGTCATGGGTGACGAAAACGGCGGTGAAGCCCAGCTCACGATGCAACCGGCGGATTTCCGAACGCAGCTCCAGCTTCAGTTTCAGATCGAGCGCGCTCATCGGCTCGTCAAAGAGCAGGATGCTCGGCTCCACCACCATGGCCCGCGCCAGAGCCACCCGCTGGCGCTGGCCGCCCGACATCTCGGACGGATAGCGCGCGGCAAAGCGGCCCATCTGCACCACATCGAGCATCCGCGCGATGCGGGCGGGGATCTCTGACGAAGGCACACCGCGCATCTTCAGCCCGTAGGCCATGTTTTCGGCGACGGTCAGATGCGGGAACAAGGCCCCCGACTGGAAGACCGTCGCGGTGTCGCGTTTGTAAGAGGGCAGATGATCCACCCTCTTGCCCTTGATCTCGATCCGGCCCGAGCTGGGCTTTTCCATGCCGCCGATCAGCCGCAAGGTCGTGGTCTTGCCACAGCCCGAGGGGCCGAGGAGGGTCAGGAATTCTCCCTCCCCGACGGTGAGATCGGTGCTCTCCACAGCGGTGAAGCTGCCATAGGCCTTGTGCAGTTGGGTCAGTTGCAGCCTTGGCGTCATGGCGCAACACTCTGGAGGATCGGCTCTTTGGTCATGATCGGTCCGGCCGCCCCTCAACCCGCCGAGGTCTTCAGCACGGCTTCCTTGAAGCGGGCATCAAGTGCATCCCAATTGGCAAGGATCTTCTCCCATCCCGCCACATCAATCAGATTGACGCGCTTTTTCAGATCGTCATTGGTGACGGGATAGCCCTGCCAGTGTTCCGGTACCGTCACATCGGCGCGCGAGGAGACCGAGGTAGTGGTGGCAAGGATGCGGTCCTGCGTCTCCTTCTCAAGCATGTAATTGAGGAAGACATCGCTCAACTCGTCATGGCGGGTGCCGCGCACCTTGATATACCAATCGGTATAGGCAACGGTTCCATCCTCGGGGATGCCGGTCTTGAAAGCCTCCCCGCCATCGCGCACCATGCCGAAAGCGTCGATCGAGTAAATCTCGGCCATGGCGGCCTGTTCCTGCATCATCACGAAGGACAGTTCGGCCCCATCACGATACCATTTCGCCGGGCGCAGCTCCTCCAGCTTGGCGAAAAGCGGATCCTCCGCCATGCCGGGCTGCCAGGAGTAGAGCTCCTCCAGCCCCGGTTTCGCGCCCCGGACCAGCGCCGTGACCGCCAGAAGCCAGACGAAAGAGGCGCCGTCGAGCGCAAGCTGGCGCTCCATCGCCGGGTCCCAGAGCGATTTCCAGGACAGAGGCAGATCCTCGCCCGCCAGACTGGTGTTGATCAGCGGCAAAAGGAACCCAAGCCCGAAGGGGATGCCGAAATCGCGCATCGCTTCGGGGCGGGTCTCGAGATACCAGGGCTGCACGCCGGAGAGGTTGGGCAACTTGTCGCGGGGGGTTGCGGCCCAGAGACCTTCGGTCATGCCGACCAGCGTGGTGTATTCATCGGCGATGGTGATGTCGAAAGGCGGGTTGTCGGCCGGCGCCGCCATGATCTGCGCCGCCATCTGATCCCAGCCGCCAAGGGTGACGGCATTGGTGCCATAACGCTCGTTGAAAGGATCGACCACGGCGCGCCGAAAGGCGTCCTCGTAGGCGCCCGACCAGGTGGTCACGGCCATCTCTTCGCCGGCAAAGGCGGTCTGGGCCGAAGCCGGATCGGCGCGGCCCAGAAGCGCAGGCGCGGCAAGGCCGGCGCTGACCGATCCGAGAAAGGCACGACGGGACAATCCGCCGGAGCGGGTGAAACGGTTGTTTTTCATGATGACCCTGTTGTTCTTCTGGTTTTTCTTGGCGTTTCTGGCTCAGCCAGTCAGTAGGAGGGCGGCGTGATCGCCCAGATCACCACGGCCTCGGTCTCTCCGGGATTGCGATAGCGATGGGGGGTGGTGCTGGGAAAGGCGAAGCTGTCCCCCTCGCTCAACAAGAAGCACTCGTCACCGATCCACATTTCAAGCGCGCCCGAAAGCACGATCCCGGCCTCTTCGCCGGTATGGTTATAGGGTACATCGGCACCGACCGCGCCGGGCGGAAAGCGCGACATCAGCAGTTCGAGCTGGCCGCGCAGATTGGGCGAGAGCAGTTCATCCACCACACCCGAGGAAAACCGCAGGCTCCGCCGGTTGCCCGCACGCACGACATGGCGGCGCTCGGCGCTCTCGCTTTCTTCTGCATTGTGCAGAAACCAGCCGATGGTGACGCCAAGCGCGCGGGCAATGTCATGCAACGCCTTGATGCTGGGCGAGGAAATACCGCGTTCGATCTCGCTCAGATGGCCGATCGAGATGCCGGTCGCCTCGGAAAGCGCCTTGATGGTCAGGCGCTTCGCCTTCCGCAGATCGCGGATCTCCAGACCGATTGCCGCCGGGCTGCCGGCATCGGGCTTTGCGGCTTCGGCCTGCGCGGATATGTCGATCTGTTTCAGCATCGGGTGTTCGGATGGTTTCTCGGGCAGCAAGGAAAGGAAAAGCGGGTCAGGCACGGCACCACGGGGTGCCAAGGATTTGACGCAAGCTGTATCTCGTGAAATGATGTTCGGGGAAATCGAAATTTGCAAGACTAAATTTCGAAACGCATTTCGATGCAGGGGGAGACCGTGCTGCGAGCCTGCCAGAGCCAGCCTGAAGACCCCGTGCTGACGGCCCGTGACTGGATCGCGCGGCTTGGCGGCGAGGCGATGCGCGAACGTTCCTGGGTGGTGACGCCGGCCTTTGCGGCGGGGCATTTCCGGTTCCGCCCGCTAGAAGAGGAAATCGAGGCGCCAAGCCTGCCGTTCCATTACATTTCCCTGACACTGAACGGCATGATCCGGGTCGAGGCCAATGTCGGGGGCAGGCGGGTGAATGTGAAGATCCGCACCGGGCAATCCATGATCATGTCGGCGGGGCGCGACAACCGCTGGCGATGGGATGCCCCGACGGAAGAGGCGTTCGTCTTCCTGCGCCCCGATTTCCTGCACAGCTTTGCCGACGAGGCCGGAACCCCCGAGGTGGAGATCCGCGACCGATTCGTCTTTGAGGATGCACATCTGCGCCGCACCTTGCACGGGATCGCCTCGGAACTGTCATTGCCGGGCGCATTATCGCCGCTTTATCTCGATATGGCGGCTCAAGCGGTGGCGGCACGCCTTTTGTCGCGCCATCGCAGCGGTGCGGTGCAGGACGGCGCGACCCGCGCCGGGCAGACCAGCCTCACCGCGCCGCAACTGCGCCGGGTGCTGTCGCTGGTCGAGGACCGGCTGGGCGAAGAGATCGACCTTGCCGCGCTGGCCGATGCGGCGGGGGTCAGCCGCTTTCATTTCCTGCGCTGCTTTCGCGCCACGACCGGCATGTCGCCGCATCGCTGGGTGACGGGGCTCAGGATCGCGCGGGCCTGCAGATTGCTGGAGGAGAGCCGACACTCGGTGCTGGAGATCGCGGGCCTCGTCGGCTTTGAAAGCCAGAGCCATTTCGGCCAGGTCTTCCGTCGTGTGACCGGCCTTGCGCCAAGGGACTGGCGGGCCGAGCGGCGCGGGCATTGAAAGCCTGCATCTGAAAAACAGCAATATCCCGAGAGACGGCGCCCACCCCGGCAGGGGATGCTGAGTCAAAGAAGACAGAACAGGGATATGCCAGATGACCAGGATGTGGGGCGATCAGCCTTATTTCGGGCTTGATGCCAGCTTTGACCCCGATTGGCTGCTGACGGAGGCGCAAAAGGAGCTGCGGGCGGAGCTGATCGAGCTTTGCCGCACCGCCTTGCGCCCGAATGCGGTGGAGGCCGACAAGAAGAATTTCTATCCGCGCGCCAATGTCGATGCGCTGGCAAGCCTGCGGCTTCTGGGCCTGATCGTGCCGAAGCAATTCGGCGGGCGTGGTGAGAATACCGTCGGCGCCGTCATGGTGGCCGAAACCATCGCGCGCTACGGCTGCCCCTCGACGGCGCTGATCTACATGATGCATACGGTTGCAGTTGCCGGCCTGTGCTACCGTGCCAAGGGCAATGCGGCGATTGAGAACCTGCTCTCGCGCCTTGATGACGAGGCGTTGATCGGCACCGCCTCCTATACCGATCCCGAGACCGGCGGCCATTTCTGGTATCCGAAAATGTCGGGCGCCAAACGCACCGAAGCCGGCTGGCATGTGCAGAAGAAAGCGGCCTGGACCACCTCTTCGGGCTATGCCGACTGGTATATCTCGCAGACCACCAGCCCCGATTTCGCCGGCGACTACAGCGATCTCTCGGTTTTCCTGTTCATGAAGGACGAGGTGAACGGCGCCCCCGGCAAATGGGAGGCGATGGGGATGCATGGCAACCAATCCGGCCCGGTCGAGATCGACGCCATAGTCCCCTTTGACCGCATCGTCGGCTGGCCCGGCGATGGCGCCGCCTCGAACGACGAGGCGATCGACCCCCTGGCGATGCTGATGTATGCCGGGTCATACAATGGGCTCGGCCTTGCCTGTATCGACGTTGCCAAAAGCCATGTGACGCGCAAGGCGCATGTGCAATACGCCCGTCGTGTCGCCGATTACCCGACCATCCAGGACAGTTTCGGCCGCGCCGTGATGGAGGGGCAGGCCTCCCGCCTTTACGCCTATGCGCTGGCGAAGGCGCTGGACGATGCCACCGAAAACGGCAGCTGGGAGATCTATTACAAGGATCCCAAAGCCATGCCGCGGGCGAAATTCGCGGTCTGGGCCTTTCAGGCCAAGTTCCTCTCGACCCGCTTCTCGTATGAGGTTTCGGACAAGATGCTCGCCACCTGCGGCGGGCGCGGCTACATGGCCGATCTCGGGCTTGAGCGCCTCGTGCGTGATTCCAAGGCCGGCTGGATCATGGGGCCGTCGAACGAGATCACCGCGCAACTGATCGGCAAATGGGCGCTTCTGGGTCCCGATGCGGTCGATTGGTGGAACCAGCGCGTCGATGAGCCGGTGATGATGAACGAGATCGGCAAGCTCGACGCCGAGGGAAAACGCCGGCTGGTCGAAAAGCTCCAGGCCGAGCTGATGCCGCAGACTGCGGAATGAGCGCGATGCAGGCGCCCCTTTCCGCAGGACCGGCTCCGGCGGTGTTCCGCGCCGCCGATGACCCGAAGGCGTTTCGGGAGGTGCTCGGCCAGTTCTGCACCGGGCTGACCATCGTCACGGGGCAGTTGCCGGGCGGCAGCCGCTTCGGCCTGACGGCAAGCTCCTTCCAGGCGCTGTCACTGGACCCGCCTCTGGTGCTTTACTCAGTGCGGCGGGAGGCGGCTTCGGTCGATCTGGTGCGCCGCGCCGGGGGCTTCTGCGTCAATGTGCTGCGCGACCACCATGGCCCGCTCGCGCGGCGCTTCGGCTCGCCGGTCGAGGACCGTTTCGCGGGTGAGGTCTGGCATCAAAGCCCCTCGGGCGCCTGGCGCCTGCCCGATGCCATCGCAGCCCTTGATTGCCGGCTGTGGAACATCTGCGAGGGCGGCGATCATGTGATCATCATCGGCGAAGTCACCGCGATGAGCCGTTCCGACGGCGACCCGCTTCTGTTCTTTCGTGGCGAGTTCCGGCCCATCGGCCAGAACCCGCGCCCCTGACACCGGTCAAAGGAGCATCCCATGACCCTGATCCCCCCCGTCAAAACCGAACATGTCACCTTTGATCCGCCGGAATTCGGCCATCTGGGCATGATCCCCGAAATCGTCGTCCTGCCTGTCACGGATGAACGGATCTGGGTCGAGCTGGAGCCGAATGTCTGGTTCCGTCCGCTGTTCTTCGACATGAACCAAGGCTCGCATGGCGAGGTCCTGCGCGTGCGGCGCGGCGGCGTCCTGTCGCGTCACCTGCACGCGACGCCGGTGCATGGCTTCGTGATCAAGGGCAACTGGCGCTATCTCGAACATAGCTGGACCGCGGTCGAGGGCTCTTACGTCATGGAGCCGCCGGGGGAGATCCACACCCTGACCTGCGACGGCGATGACGAGATGCAGACCGTCTTCTTCATCCAGGGGCCGACGCTCTATATGGACGAGAATGACAATGTGACGCTGGTCGAGGACAATCTCCACCTGATCCGCACCGCGCGCGCACATTACGAGAAAGTCGGCCTCGGCGCCGATTTCGTCAATCAGTTCATCCGCTGAAACGCCATGTTCGCCTATACGATGCTTGGCACCAATGATCTTGCCCGCGCGGTGGCCTTCTATGCGCCGCTGATGGACCTTCTCGGCCAGCCCCGGGTCGGCGGTGATGACACCTTGGTCACCTGGGGGTCTTATGACGACTATGACCGTCCCGGATTCAGCGTGGGAAAGCCGGTTGATGGCCTGCCGGCCAGTGCCGGAAACGGCAGTATGCTGGCCTTCCGCGCACCCGAGGCGGCGCTGGTGGACCGTCTCCACAAGGCGGCGATGGCTGCGGGCGGGCGCTGCGAAGGTCCGCCCGGCCCGAGGCCCGGAGTCTGGCCGGGCTTTTATGCCGCCTATGTGCGCGATCCGGACGGCAACAAGATCTCCTTCGCCTGCTATCACGATCCTGCGGATGATCCGGTTTTTGACAGGTCGTGAAGGTCGTGATCCCAGCCCTGCGCCGGTCTTCCGGCGCAGGTTCTGCCGGTCAGACCCTGCCGTCGAAGGCGGCCTCCAGAACAGCGGTCAGAAACGCGGGGGAAACCGGCACCGGATTGGTCGGCGCGGTCGGATCGCTCAATGCAGCCGCGACGATGCGGCCGAAATCCTCGCGCTTCACACCGAACGCGGCAAGGGTGTGCGGCACTCCGATCCCCTCGCGCAGCCCCAGAATCCAGTCCAGTACCCGCCCCGTCCCGTCCCCGCCCGATTGCGGCAGATCAAGACAACGCGCCAGATGCTCCATCTTGTCGCCGATGGCGGCACGGTTCGCGGCGATCACATAGGGCATCAGCACCGCATTGGTCATGCCGTGATGGAAGCCGTAGATCGAGCCGATCGGATGGCTGAGCGCATGGATCGCGCCAAGCCCCTTCTGGAACGAGGTGCCGCCCATGCTGGCCGCCGTCATGACCTCCGCGCGGGCCTGAAGGTTCTGCCCGTCGGCGACCGCGACCGGCAGCCACAGCTTCAGCAACCGCAGCCCCTCGATGGCGATGGCATCGGCCATCGGGTGATAGGAGGGAACGCACAGCGCCTCAAGATTATGGGCCAGCGCATCCATGCCGGTGCCGGCGGTCAGTGCGGGCGGCAGGCCAAGCGTCAGCGCCGGATCGGCGATCACCAGTTGCGGCAGCATCATCGGGTGGAAGATGATCTTCTTCTCATGGGTCGCGTCATTGGTGATCACTGTGGCGCGCCCGACCTCGGAGCCGGTGCCGGAGGTGGTCGGCACCGCGATGATCGGCGCGATGCCTTTGGTTTCAGCCGCGCGCCAGAGGCTGCCGATATCCTCGAACTCCCAGACCGGACGGGTCTGCGCCACCATGAAGGCGACCGTCTTGCCGACATCCAGCGCCGAGCCGCCGCCGATGGCGATCACGCTGTCATGGCCGCCTTCGCGGAAGGCCGCCACCCCGTCGTCGAGATTGCGCGAGGTCGGATTGCCCTGAAGCCGGTCGAAAAGCCCGGCCCTGATCCCGGCCTGTGCAAGCCGCTCGCGGATCTGCGCCATGACGGGAAGGCCCGAGAAATAGGGGTCCGACACGATCAGCGGGCGGCTGATCCCGATCTCGGCGCAGGCGGCGGCAAGATCGTCGATCCGGCCGGGGCCGAACCAGATCCGGGTCGGGTAGTTCCAGTTGGCGGCAGGGGTGTGAGGGGTCATTTCAGGCTCTCCTTCGGGGGCATCAGCAAGGCCCGGATACGCCGGGCCGTGTCGGTCAGCGCCGCGCGTGCGGCGGGTACTCCGCCGGTCATGGCGGAAAAGGCGTGAGGCAGCGTCGGATGGATCACATGGTCAAGCGCGACCCCGGCCCCGCGCAACCGGGCGGCGAAGGCGGCCCCTTCGGCAAAGAGAAGATCATGCCCCGCCTGAACGAGCAGCGTCGGCGGCATCCCGGACAGATCCCCGGCCCGTGCCACCGAGCACAGCGGATCGGCGGCATCGGCGGCGGTGTGCATATAGAGCCGCGCAAACCAGGTCATATCGGCGCGGGTGAGCGGATAGCATTGGTCGAAGGCGCCGGGCGGCAGCGCCTCACGCTCCATTTCCAGCACCGGATAGATCAGGATCTGCGCCTTTGGCGGCGGTTCCTCCGCCCGCAAAAGCGCCAGAGACGCCGCAGCCGCGAGGTGGCCGCCGGCGGAATCGCCACCGATCGCAATGGCGTCTGGATTGATCCCGAAGGTCGCGGCATGGGTCCGCAGCCAATGCCAGGTGGCGATCACATCCTCCAGCGCGGCGGGGAAGGGATGCTCGGGCGCCAGCCGATAGCCAAGGGACAGCACCCGGAAACCGCCATGATGCGCCAGCAGGGTGCAGGCGGTGTGGCAGGTCTCCAGATCCCCCAGCACCCCCCCTCCGAAATGAAGGAATATCAGCGCAGGGCCGCAGGTCTCATCCGGATCGGGGATGTAGAGCCGGGCGGCAAGTGCGCCACCGGGGCCGGGCAGGGTGACATCGCGGATTTCGGGCAGGGCAAGCGGCGCACCCTCAAGCAGCGCCAGCGAGATCAGCCGCGGGCGGCGCGCCACCGCCGGATCGGAACTGCCAGCCGCGCCGAAGCGCGTCACGAGCCAGGCATGGAAGCGCGCGCGCGGATCGGCGCCGCGCCGGGGTACTGCCGCGCCGCCGCCGTCTGCGATCCGGTCCAGAACCGGGCCAGGCAGCAGCAGGGCGGCGCGAAAGGCCGCCCGGACCAGCGCCGCACCGGGAGAAAGCCGCGCTTTCTCGGCCGGGTTCTGCCCGCTTTGCGCCGACAGGGCAGGTTCTGCGCTCAACATGCAGCCTCAGAACGGCAAAGACGCGGCAGCGCCGCGGGGCGGGGGCGATGAGGGAAGCGGCACGGACACCTCGCAGGCTGGATTCGGTCGCCGGGGGACAGCGCAACGGGCTCCGGCTTGCGGTGCATCTGACACTTCACTTTGGTATATTGTCAATATATCAGCGATGGATTAAAATTAAATCTATAAAAAACAGATAATTGAGATGGAGAATCACATACTGGACCATCAATGACGGTTAAAAAATATTGACAATATATTGATGTGATTCCTAACTGGACCCGTTCTTCAACAGATGAGGCCCTTGCCAGTGTCCGATCTTTCCGACCCGTTTCGCGTACCCCAGTTCGAGGATGGCGCGCGTGAGACCCAGGCCACACAGGCCTATCACGCGATCCGGCGCATGATCCTGCGCTGCGAACTGCCGCCCGGCGCGACGATCAGCGACAAGAGCATCGGCGCGAAGCTCGATTTCGGCCGCACCCCGATCCGCGAGGCGCTGCTCAGGCTTGCCAGCGAGCGGCTGGTCCTGTTCCAGCACAACCAGAGCATCCTGGTGGCGCCGGTAGGTCTGGACGAGATCAACGACATCTACACCCTGCGCCTGCATCTGGAGCGCCTTGCCTGGCGGCTCTGGCTGGGAGAGGCGGGTGACAAGCAGGTCGAGCGTCTGGCCGCCGTTTTCGATGATGTGCCAAAGCTGGTGCGGGCGGGGGATGTCGAGGGGCTTCTGCATCTCGACTTCCTGTTCCATTCGCAGATCTACCGCGAATGTGGCAACCCCTTCCTGACCCAGTCGCTGTATAACCTGTCGGGCGTCACCTACCGGATGTGGCACATCACCTCGACCCGCGATGTGCAGGCCCAGGCAGAGACGGCGCGCACCCATCAGCCGATCATTGATGCGGTCTATGCCCGCGATGCCGCCCGGCTCGACCGCGAGATCGAGAGCCATATCAGCCACGCCTATGACCAGATCATGCAGCGGTTCCTGCACAACACCGTGGGTCGCATCGGCGATCTCCCCATCAACATTTTCCAGAAGGAAGGCCAAGATGAAACGCAGTGAGTTCCGTTCCGACCGTTCCTCCGCTTCTTTTTCCGGCAATATGCGGGCGGGTCTGATGGCGGGCGCCGCCATGGTCGCGCTTGCCGCCCCTGCGGCGGCCGAGGGGCAACTTGTCCTGCTGGTGTGGGAGGGCTATGCCGATGACAGCATCGTCAAGCCGTTTGAGGAACAGACCGGCTGTCGGGTCGATCCGATCTATGTCGGCTCGAATGACGAGATCGTCTCCAAAGTCATGAGCGGCGGCGGAGCGGCGGATCTGATCTCGCCGTCGAACGATACTGCGATGCGACTGGTCGATGCAGGCGTGATCGCGCCGGTCGATCCGGCGAAAGTGCCTTCGATGGCCGATTTCATGCCGCAGTTCCAGAACCCGGAATGGCTGATGAAGGATGGCCAACTGTATGGTGTCCCCTATGGCTGGGGCCTGATCCGCATCATCGCCGATGCCGACAAGGTGCCGGCGGATACCGACAGCCTCGGCTTCCTGTGGGACCCGGCCTACAAGGGGCAGATCTCGGTCTGGGATGACATCGAGACCCTCTACATGGCCGCGCGCTATCTGGGCTTCGAGAACACTTACGACCTGACGGATGAGCAGCTTGAGGCGGTCAAGGCCAAGCTGATCGAGATGAAGCCCAATATCCGCAAATACTGGTTCACCACCGGCGAAATGGGCACGCTGATGTCGGGTGGCGAAGTGGTGGGCGGCTCTTCCTGGGAGCCGACGCTGGTGGAGCTTTGGGCGGCCGGCAAAAACGTGATCGACGTGAAGGCCAAGGAAGGGCGGGGCGGCTATTCCGACAGCTGGATGATCGTCAAGGGCGCCGAGGAAAACGAATGTATCTACCCCTGGCTTGAATATGTCTCGACGCCGGCGGCGCAGGCTTTGGCCCATAAGGTGACCGGCTTCGGCTTTCCGAACAGCAAGATGTCGGCCGAACTCGATGAGGACACCCGTGCCACCTATGAGCGGCTTGGCATGTCGGATTCCGAGGCGCTGACGAACATCGACTGGTGGCAGCCGGCCAAGCGGCGAACGAAGTACCTTGAGATCTGGAACCAGGTGAAGGCGGCGGCGCAGTAAGCGGCCTCCCGCCTCAGCGGCCGGGTGTTTCCGGCCCCCCCGAAACAGCCTCCTGCGCGTAAAAGCGGGCAGGGGAATAAAGCGACACGCAGTAAAAACGGCGGCGAGAGATGACAACAGGGATTGAGTTGCGCGATTTGCGTAAGCGCTATGAGGGGCATGGCAGCGCCGGCTCCTGGGCGGTGGATGGCGTCGATATGCAGATCGGGCGTGGCCAGTTCGTGACGCTTCTCGGGCCTTCGGGCTGCGGCAAGACCACAACCTTGCGTATGATCGCGGGATTCGAGGTACCGACCTCGGGCCAGATCCTGCGCGACGGGGTGGATATCACCGACCAGCCGGTGACGGATCGGGAGATGCGTATGGTCTTTCAGGATTTCGCGCTGTTCCCGAACATGACGGTGGCCGAGAACGTGGCCTTCGGGCTGAAAACCCGGCGGATGAAGGGCCGGTTCGGTGCCGCCGAGGTCCGCCGCCGTGTCGGCGAATATCTCGATCTGGTCCACCTCGGCACCCATGCCGATAAACGTCCGCATCAGTTGTCGGGCGGGCAGAAGCAGCGGGTTTCCCTTGCGCGCGCGCTGATCACCGACCCGGATGTGGTGCTGTTCGATGAACCGCTCGGCTCATTGGATGCACATTTGCGTAAGGTGATGCAGATCGAACTGATCCGCCTGCACCGGGAACTGAACAAGACCTTCATCTATGTCACCCACGACCAGGATGAGGCTATGGCGATGAGCGACGCCATTGCGGTGATGAACGGTGGCAAGGTGCAGCAGTTCGGCACCCCGCGCGAGATCTACGATCGTCCGACCTCGCGCTATGTCGCGGGCTTCATCGGCCATGCCCATATCGTCGAGGCCACCGTGGCCGAAAGCGGTGCATCCGGGCTGAGCGTCCGGCTTGGCAATGGCGAGGTGGTGCGGCTTGACGCGCCGGCCGATCTGCAACGGGGCGAGGCGGTCGGGCTGATGCTGCGGGCCGAGGATCTGTCGCTGGCGAAACCGGGCGAGGGAGAACTGCATGGCCAGGTGTCCGACAGCCTCTATCGCGGCGAATACGTCGAATATGTCGTCGATCTGAAGGGCGGTGCCGGTACGGTCCATGTCCATGAGCCGACCCATGCCGCGCCCTTCGCCCATGGCGCCGATGTGGCGTTGAAGGTCAATCCGGCCAAGGCCCATGTGGTCGGGGGGGCGTGATCATGCAGGCCACCATCGAAGCGCGGGGGCCACAGCCAGCCTTACGCAGCGCGAAAAGGCTGGAGCGGCGGCGGATGCTGTTGTGGCTTTTGCCGCCCGTCGCCTGGTTCTCGGTCTTCATCCTCGTCCCCTATGCGATGCTGTTCTGGTACAGCCTCGGCCATACCGAGGACATGCATTTTGTCCCCGGCTTCTCGCTGGCCAATTTCGCCCGCGTCTTCACCGATGAGCCCTATCTGGGCGTGATCCTGAAATCGGCGCGGATCGGGCTGACGACGGCCATCCTTTCGGCCATCGTCGCCTGGCCGCTGGCCTTCGTGATCGCCTTTCACACCCGCTCCGCCTCGGTGAAATTCGCGCTCTATCTGCTGGTCATCGTGCCATGGTGGGCCAGCTATCTGGTCAAGGCCTATGCCTGGAAGACCATTCTCGGCACCAATGGCATCCTGAATGCCACGCTTCAGGGGCTCGGGTTCACCGATGAGCCGGTCCGGCTCTTCCTTTACAACGAGTTCAGCGTGGTGCTGACGCTGACCTATATCTTCACCCCCTTCGCGGTGCTGTCGATCTATGCCCAGCTTGAGCGCATCCCGACCTCGCTGATCGAGGCGGCAAAGAACCTCGGCGCCGGCGGGTGGGAGATTTTCTGGCGCATCGTGCTGCCGATTTCCGTGCCGGGCATCATCGCGGGCGGCATCATCACCTTCTCGCTGGCCTTTGGCGACTTCGTGGCGCCGGTCTTGGTCGGCGGATCGGATTCGGTGATGATCTCGAACATCGTCATCAACCTTCTCGGCGTGGCCTTCGACTGGCCGATGGCGGCGGCAATCGGGCTGGTCATCATCACGCTCGGCCTTGGCCTGATCTCGCTGACCGGCTGGCTGGAAGAGAAAACCAAGGTGAGGCTCTGATCATGCGTGCCTTCGGAAATCGACCCTTCGTGCTGTCGCTCGCCTCGCTGGTGCTGTTCTTCCTTTACGCGCCCCTGCTGGTGATCGTGATCTTCTCGTTCAACGATTCCTCCTATACCGGGCTGCCGTTCAACGGCTTCACCCTGCACTGGTATGGCGATCTTCTGTCCAACCGGCAGATCATGGGCTCGATCTGGAACAGCGTCTATGTGGCGGTGGGCGTCGTGATCCTGAGCGTGGTCTTCGGCCTGCCGGCCGCCATCGCGCTGGACCGCTACGAGTTTCCCGGCAAGGGCATCTTCCGGCGCATCGTCATGCTGCCGATCGTGCTGCCGGGGATCATCACGGGCGTCGCCCTGCTCAGCTTCTATCTGACGCTGAACCTGAAACTGTCGCTGCATACGATCATGCTGGGGCAGGGGACGGCGCTGATGTGCATCACCATCACCGAGGTCTTCGCCCGCCTGCAACAGATGGGCAAAAGCCAGACCGAGGCGGCGGTGAATCTCGGCGCCAATGACTGGGAGGTCTTTCGCCATGTCACCCTGCCGGGGGTCAAATCCTCGCTGTTCGGCGCGATGCTGATCTCTTTCTCGATCTCCTTCGATGAGATTGCGGTGACCTTCCTGCTGACCGGGCGCGAGAACACGCTTCCGATGACGCTGTGGTCGCTGTTGCGCCGCGAGGTCACGCCCGAGGTGAACGCCGCCGCCACCCTGATTATTGCCGTCTCGGTCGTGCTGATCGTGATCGGAATGTATGCCTCGCGCGGCAAGGGCGCCGCCGGATCGGAAGGCCGCTGAGATGGATATGGAACGGATCGAAACGCTGATCGCCGATCACGGCATCCGCACTGTGATCGTGGCGGGAACCGATCCCGCCGGGGTCTTGCGCGGCAAACGCCTGACGGTGCCTTATTTCCGCAAGGCATCCGAAAGCGGCATCAGTTTTGCCTCTTACATCCTTGGCACCACCACGATGGACGAGGTGTTGCCCGGCCTTTTCGACACCGGCATTCCCGATGTTCATGCAAGGCTCGACCTCTCGACCTTTCGCCTTGCCCCCTGGGAGAAGGATGCCGCAATCGTCCTGCTGGACTGGGTGACACCCGAGGGCGCGCCGCATCCCCTGTGTCCACGCGGTGCGCTGAAGCATCAGGTGGCGCAGGCGGACAGGTTGGGCTTCAAGGCCTATGCAAGCCTTGAGCTGGAATTCTACATCCTGCCCCTGCCGATTTCCGAGGTCCGTCAGGGCCGCTGGTCGGACCTGCCGCTGCCCTCGAAGGACATCCATTGCTACTCGATCCTTGAGGGGCATTTCTGCGAGCCGATCATCGGCCGCCTGCGCGATTGCTTCCCCGAAGAGATCGAGGCCTGCCTGCCCGAATGGGGGCAGGGCCAGTTCGAGGTGAACCTCTACCGTGCCGATCCGCTGGCGATGGCCGATACGGCGGTGCTGATGAAGCTGGCGGTCAAGCAGATCGCGGCGGAATCCGGCGCCACCGCCACCTTCATCGCCAAGCTGCGCGAGGACATGTCCGGCAGCTCCGGCCATATCCATCTGAGCCTGCGCGACAAAGCCAGTGGAGAGAGCGTCTTCTACGATCCCGCCGACCCGTTGAAACTGTCAAAGACCTTCCGGCAGTTCGTGGCCGGCAACATGGCGGTCTTTGCCGAATCCGCGCTCTTCTATGCGCCGAACGTGAATTCCTACAAGCGGATGCAATCGGGCAGTTTCGCCGGCACCACCCGCTGCTGGGGTGTCGACAACCGCACCGCAGGCTTCCGCGCCATCAATGAAAGCGCCGGAAAATGCCGGCTGGAGGTGCGGATCGGAGGTGCGGACCTGAACCCCTATCTCGGCATTGCAACCGGGCTCGGCGCGGGCTTGCGTGGCATCGAACTTGCGCTGGAGCCGCCCGCCCCCGGCTCGGGCAACAATTACGAGCAAGGCGTCGAAACGGTCCCGGTGGATCTGGCCGCTGCCGTCGCCGCCGTTGAGGAAAGCCAGGCGATCCGCGAAATCCTGCCTCCGGCGCTGATCGACAATGCGCTGCGGATCGCCCGTTTCGAGATCGGCGTCTTCCGCGGCACCGTCACCGATCTGGAACGCCGCCGCTACATGGAGACGGTCTGAGATCATGGAGATTTTCGACGTTCTCATCGTCGGTGCCGGGATTTCCGGCATCGGCAGCGCCTGGCATCTGCAGCGCCAATGCCCCGGCAAGAGCTTTGCCATTCTGGAAGCACAGGAAACCTTCGGCGGCACCTGGCACACCCACCGCTATCCCGGCGTGCGTTCGGACAGTGACCTTTACACCTTCGGTTACAGCTTCAAACCCTGGACCGAAGAGCCGGTGGCGACCGGCGCGCGCATCCTTGCCTATCTGGAGGCGGTGATTGCGGAAAACGACCTTGGCCGCCATATCCGCTATGGCCACAAGGTCATTTCCGCCGACTGGTCCGCGGCAGAGGCGCTCTGGACGCTGAAGATCCGTCTGGCGGATGGCTCGGACAGCACCCTGCGCGCCAATTTCCTGTGGATGGGGCAGGGCTATTACCGCCATGAAGAGGGCTATACGCCCGACTGGCCCGGCATGGCAGACTATCGCGGGCGCATCGTGCATCCGCAGAAATGGCCGGCCGATCTGGATTATGCCGGCAAAAGGATCGCGGTGATCGGATCGGGCGCGACGGCGGCGACCATCGTGCCGGCCATGGCGGAAAAGGCCGGCCACATCACGCTGGTTCAACGCTCTCCGACCTATTTCAACCCCGGCACCAATGCCGATGCCCTGGCGGATGAGCTGCGCGCACTGGAGATCGACGAGCATTGGATCCATGCGATCATCCGCAAGAAGCTGCTTGCCGATCAGAAGGCGCGCGTCGCCAGGGCCGCGGCAGAACCCGAAGCGGTTGCCGCCGAGCTGATCGGCAAGGTGGTCGAACATCTTGGCCCCGGTGTCGACGTGGCCAGGCACTTCACCCCGCGCTACCGGCCCTGGCAACAGCGCGTCGCCTTCATCCCCGAGGGTGACTTTTTCACCCCCTTCCGCGAGGGCAAGGCCGATATCGTCACGGGCCAGATCGGACGCTTCACCGAAACCGGGCTGGAGATGACCGACGGCACCAGGGTCGAGGCCGATCTTGTCGTCACCGCCACCGGCTTCAATCTCTGTGTTCTCGGCGATATTGCCTTTTCGCTGGACGGCCAGCCGGTCGATTTTGCCCGGACCGTGACCTGGCAGGGCATGATGTTCACCGGCGTGCCGAACATGGTCTGGGTCTTCGGCTATTTCCGTGCAAGCTGGACATTGCGGGTCGAGATGATCGCCGAAGTGATCTGCCGCATCCTGAACCAGATGGAGGCAACCGGCGCCCGCAGCGTTGTGGTTGAAGTGCCGGAACATCTGCGCGGAATGGAGCGCCTGTCTTGGGTCGATCCGGAGAGTTTCAACCCCAATTACCTGATGCGCGACATGGATCTGATGCCGAAGCGCCTTGATCTCCCGGCCTGGCAGCACACGCAGGATTACTGGTCCGAGGTCGACCGCTTCGCGCAGATCAAGGCGACGGACGAAGCCTTGAGCTATCGCTGATCAGGGTATCGGGCGGCACGGTACTTCCCACCCTCGGCCCGGCCCCGGCGGTCTTCGCCCGTGCTCTGCTCTCCGGGTTTGGGCTGCCGCGATCTTGAGTTTCGCAGCTCTGATCACGGGGCGGACTGGCTGCGCCACCGGGAATATGCAGGCCGATCGGCACGTTGTAACCGATCGCGCTGCGAGGCCGGCCCTCGTTGCAGTCTCTGCGCGAAGCCTCCGGTTTCACCCGGCGCTTCGGCTGCCGGCGCAAGCGGTGGCATCCTTCTTGGATATGGGGTCGGCTCCTGTCTTTGGGCGCGCAGGACCATCCCCGCGCGACAGGCGCCCGAAGTGTCTGACCGGATCTGCAATTGCCCTCGTGCGTTCGGCCCAGTCTTTTCAAAACGGGGCCGAATCCGTGGGGGCGGCAGGCCCGCCTAGCCGACCCATCTGGGATCCAGCATCAAAGAGACGGATCAGACCAAGGACGGCGAATGGTAGGGGGAGGATGGGGCTTTGACCCTGCGAAGAGCCCCTGTCCCGTCCGGGGATGCCCACCGCTCGCCAGCCTTGCCGCCACGCGGGTCGCTGAGGGTCGGCATGGTTCAGGCCGGAAGAGGAAAAGCGGAATGCTGCCAGATGAATACGGGCGTGCCTGCCCGCCACCGGAAATCCCTGGCATCAGGTCGAAACGCCGGACCCTTCCGCCCCCCCCCTTTCTTTCCGGCCAGACCGGCCGTCGCGCAAGGGATCGTCGCCGGAGTGGGGGGGAACTGCCCGGCAGGCCCCCCTCGGCATGACCGGAGCCCGGCCCCGGCCCTGCCAGGATGTGCCATCGGCTTTTCTCTTGAGCCCGGAAGCTTTGGCTGGAGGACGGCACCTCTTTGCCAAGGCCAGCGATGTAATTTTACTGTGCCGTAAATATGGAGACGTGAAATATGGAGACGTGGCTGAATATGTACCGGTATGCGAACTTAAACAGCCATGAACCGCCCACATGGACATTAAACTGACCATGCCCTGACGGGAGCTCCAGGAAGAATAGAATGATCAGTTAAATACTCATAGGGCGCCCTCGCGCTTGTTATACTGCCCGGAGGAGCTCTTTCAGATGAAGCGGATTAGAAGCTACTCAAGGGTTACGACAGAAGCGCTGTCCCTCTTTGGCAAGCTGATCAAGACGGCGCGACTGGAGCGCAGGCAGACATCAGAGGAGGTTGCTGAACGGGCAGGCATAAGCCGCACGACCCTGCGTAACATAGAAAACGGCAGCGCAGGAACTGAAATTGGCGCAGCCTTCGAAGTCGCGGCCCTTCTTGGAATCCGTCTTTTCGACCTCGATCCATCTGCCCTTGCGCTGCATACGGCACGCCTCGATGAAAAGCTGACATTGCTGCCGAAGGCCGCGCGCGCGCCGAGCATGGAGATGGATGATGACTTCTGACTCCGCGCAAAGCAAAGGTGCCTTTGTCTGGATATGGCTGCCGGGCAAGGCCGATCCGGTCGTCGCGGGCCGGCTTGTCCAAGGTCAGGACCGTTTTGTCTTCAACTACGGTGGCAGCTATCTGGCCCGCAGCGATGCGATCCCGATCTATGAACCCGAGCTTCCGCTCGGCCGGGGATTGATCGAACCGCCGGCCGGGTTGTCGATGGCCCGCAGCATTCGTGACGGATCCCCGGATGCCTGGGGACGTCGTGTGATCATCAACCGGCTAACCGGGGCAAAAGCTGCGGAAGCAGCCGACTTCTCGGAGCTCACCTTCCTCCTTGAGTCGGGTTCGGACCACATCGGCGCACTGGATTTTCAGGAGTCCGCGACAAACTATGTGCCGCGCCTCAAGGCAAACGCGCCTTGCGAAGAGCTTCTCGAGGCCGCGGCCATGATCGAGAAGGGAGTGCCGCTGACCCCCGCTCTCGATCTCGCCCTCAACCATGGCACCTCAATCGGCGGAGCCCGCCCCAAGGCATTGATCGACGATGGCGATCGCAAACTGATCGCAAAGTTTTCGGCAAGCGCCGATATCTACAGCGTGGTGAAGGCCGAGTTCATTGCCATGAAACTGGCTTCGGCCTCAGGCCGCCGCCAAACAGGAGCGCGAACATCCCGAGCTTCTTGGTACCGATTATCTGATGGCGCAGCGCACCATAGATACGGCGACCAGGCGCATTCAGGACACGCCTCACTCCATGATCTATCTGACAGACGATCCAGGGGCGAATGGCTATGTGCTTGCGGTGAAGGTTACCAAGTCCGGCGAAGGGCTGTTCGTTCTGAGCTTCGGGCGGCTGAGCGCCGTTGCCGCTGTCCGGGACCGCACGGTCAGGCAGCTTCTCAGGAAAAGAGATGAGTGACTGCAGGCGGCAGGGCCCCGCTTCCGGTTTCCCGGAAACCCTGCATGGCGCTCCGATCATTCGATCGTGCTACGGCCGCGAGAATATTACCGTGTCACGCCTGCAGACAGGAATATAGCCATGGTTCGCCCTCGAAATCAACGATACCGCAGCCAACGCCGCGCTGGACGAGATGGCGGCAGTGATGAGCGATATGACACCCTGCATGCAGGAGATCGGGGAGTTCCTCACCGCATCGACCAAAGACCGCTTTGCCACCGGAGCGGCACCGGACGGCACGCTTTGGGCATCAAAACCGGAAGTCACCAAGGAAGCCTATCGGACGCGCGGCGACAAGGTGGATGATCAGCCCGCATAGGAGGCTACTATGCTGATCAAACGCAACCGCATCGGCCGACGCTGGATCGGGCAGGCCAATGCCACCCCCGCGCGCTGTTCAACACCCCCGCGCGCTGTTCAACAATGCCGAGAACGGGGTCTTCTGGGATTTCAGCGATCCCCGCAGCCTCTATGCAGATGCCAGCGGTACACGACAATCTGTGCCAACGTCTGTAACGTTGCGACTGTCGTGCTGGACAACATCTCCCTCAAACTTTTGACGCTGGAGGCCCTCGCATGACCAGTGCCGTCCTGATCGCCCCCGCCACCCTGCGGCTCCCGGCGAATGCGATAGGCGAGGCTATGGGCTGGGCGTCTGACAGCTATATGATTCCGATCTTGGCCGATGGGGTCGATGTCACGCATTCCGGCTGCCGCGCGATGTCAGTGCGGAATTCGTGGCGCTGATCGCCGCCGCACAGGCGGGTGAGCTGCCGCCCGGCCTGCCGCCCGAGGCCGCCGGCGTCATCGCTGCGCTGGTCATCAAACCTGAACGACGAGCTGACAAGCGAGCCCCATCTCCTCTCCAGCAAATCGCGCTGCTGTCAACTCAGCTGTCACGCCACACAACTTGTCCACAGAAGATTTGCCAAGATTTCACTTTACAGACTTCCCCGTGCATCCCACAATATCTAGTAAGGGCGCGGTTGGCATCCGCTGCAACTTGCCGGACGCGCAGCCAATAGTGGGGGCAACAGTCCTCATACGGCTTTATTGTGAGGCAGGTCCATGTCGCTTTCCGAAGATTTCCTGTCCGGCGATGATCTGCACCCTATCGACATCGTCGAAAGCCTCGCCGCCCACCACGATTGGGAATTCGACCGCGTGACAGATGACCAGATCGCCATGGCGGTCGAAGGGCAATGGCGCACCTACTCGCTGACCCTCGCCTGGTCCGCGCAGGATGAGACGCTGCGCCTGATCTGCACCTTCGAGATGGAGCCGCCGGTGGCGCGGATGGGCGCGCTTTACGATGTGCTCAACCGCTGCAACGATATGGTCTGGACCGGGGCCTTCACCTATTGGGCGGAACAGAAGCTGATGGTCTGGCGCTATGGTCTCTGCCTTGCCGGCGGCCAGATGGCCGGGCCGGAGCAGATCGACCGGCTGATCTCCTCCGCCGTCATGGCGGCGGAGCGGTTCTACCCGGCCTTCCAACTCGTCTCCTGGGCCGACAAGACCCCGGTGGACGCGATGAAGGTCGCCATCGCCGAGGCTTACGGCCGCGCCTGAGGCGCTCCTCCCCCCCTTTTTGCGCCCTGCATGGGCTGCGGAAGCCTCCGGCGGGGATATTTGGCCAATGTGAAAGGGCTTTCATACTGGTTCAAATATCCCCCGCGGAGCGTTCCTCCGCTCTGCCGGGCGCAGCCTTTTCAGGATGGCGCCGCCGCCCATTGCAGCGCACCGGAACCCCGCCTAACCTGCCGGAAAATCGGAGGCTGGAATGGCGCTTGAGACGGTTGCCCGCGACGGGCTGGTGCTTTTGGGATGCGGCAAGATGGGGACGGCCCTGCTGACGGGCTGGCTGGAGGCGGGGGTGCCTGCCGCCTCGGTCTGGGTGATCGAGCCGAACCCGACCGACTGGCTGCGCGCCAGCGGTGTACATCTGAACGAAGGCATCCCGGCGGCGCCGGCGGTGGCGCTTCTGGCGGTGAAGCCGCAGATGATGGGGGCGGCGCTGCCCGCACTTCAGGCGCTCGGCAACGGGCGGACGCTGTTCGTCTCCATCGCGGCCGGCACTTCCATTGCCACCTTCGAGGCGGCGCTCGGCGACAAGACCCCGATCGTGCGGACCATGCCCAACACTCCGGCCATGGTCGGGCGCGGCATCACCGGGATCTGCGCCAACACCTTTGCCGGGGCGGAGGGCCTGGCCACGGCCAGGGCGCTGATGGCGGCGGTCGGCGAGGTGGTCGAGCTTGACGGCGAGCATCAGATCGACGCGGTGACGGGGGTTTCCGGCTCCGGCCCCGCTTATGTCTTCCACCTGATCGAGGCCATGGCGGCGGGCGGCGTGGCGCAGGGGCTGTCGCCCGAGGTTGCCATGAAACTCGCAAGGGCCACGGTCTGCGGCGCGGGCGAACTCGCCTGGCGGTCGCCCGAGACGGCGGCGCAGCTTCGCATCAACGTCACCTCCCCCGGCGGCACCACGGCGGCGGCGCTTGCGGTTCTCATGGATGAGACGGCAGGTTTTCCGCCGCTTCTGACTCGCGCCATCAAGGCGGCGGCGGATCGCGGGCGGGAGCTTGGTGCATGACCATCACCTATGACGATTTCGCCAAGGTCGATATCCGCGTCGGCCGGATCATCCGTGCCGAGCCCTTTCCGGAGGCGCGCAAGCCCGCGATCAAGCTCTGGGTCGATTTCGGCGGCGAGATCGGCGAGAAACGCTCCTCCGCCCAGATCACCCGGCATTACACGCCTGAGGCTCTGGTCGGGCGGCAGGTCCTGGGCGTGGTGAACTTCCCGCCGCGCCAGATCGGCAAGGTCTTGTCGGAGGTGCTGATCCTCGGCCTGCCGGATGCGGAGGGGGAGGTGGTGCTGATCGGGCCGGGGCAGGAGGTTCCGCTCGGCGGGAGGCTCTTCTGATGCAGCGGCTGCTGATCACCCGCCCCTTGCCGGAAACCGTGATGGAGGCCGCCGCCGCCCGCTTCGACGTGGTGGCGCGGGCCGGGACGACTCCGCTGAGCCCGCAGGAATTGCGCGCCGCTTTGCGCGATTTCGATGCGGTGCTGCCGACCCTCGGCGACCGTTTCGACGCCGGGGTCTTTGCCGATGTGGCGCAGCCCCGCGCGAAGATCCTTGCGAATTTCGGGGTGGGCTACAATCACATCGACGTGGCGGCGGCGGGGGCTTCCGGCCTTGCGGTGACCAACACGCCGGGCGCGGTCACCGATGCGACGGCGGATATCGCGCTGACGCTGATCCTCATGACCGCCCGCCGGGCGGGAGAGGGCGAGCGGCTGGTGCGGGCGGGGCAATGGCAGGGTTGGCATCCGGTGCAGATGCTCGGCACCCATGTCACCGGCCGGCGGCTCGGGGTGATCGGCATGGGGCGGATCGGCAGGGCGATTGCCCGGCGCTGCCATTACGGCTTCGGGATGGAGGTGGTGTTCTTCAACCGATCCGCCACAGATGCGGGCCTGCCTGCCCGGCAGGTGCCGCTGGCCGAGGCCATGGCGGCGGATTTCGTCGTGGTGGCGGTGCCGGGCGGGCCTGCGACCCATCACCTGATCAATGCCGAGGCCTTTGCCGCCATGCGCCCGGAGGGGATCTTCATCAACATCGCGCGCGGCGATGTGGTCGATGAGGCCGCCCTGATCGCGGCCCTGACGGAGCGGCGGATCGCCGGGGCGGGGCTCGACGTTTACGAATTCGAGCCGCAGGTGCCGGAGGCTCTGCGCGCAATGGAGCAGGTGGTGCTTCTGCCCCACCTCGGCACGGCGGCGCTTGAGGTGCGGGAGAGCATGGGGTTGATGGCGGTTGAAAACCTCATCGCCCATCTGGAAGGCCGGCCCTTGCCGAACCCCGTCTGACGGGGCTCTGACGCGGCCCGATCCGGGGCATTTTAGCGAAACGCCCGCTTTTTGCCGCTTTCGCACCCCTGGCGGGGCGCCTCGCCCGCCTAACCGAGGGCGGGGAGGTGGCGATGCGGCGGGCCATGACCATCGGGGATGATCTGAGCACGGGCTTTTGCCCGGAACTGCCGATTGCCACGCCCTTCGGCTGGCGTCGGGCGGCGGCGTTGCGGCCGGGCGATGCGGTGCTGACCGTGGGTGGGGGGCCGCGGCCGATCCGGCATGTCGGGCGGGCGGGGGGCGGTGGCGCCGTGCGCCTGCCGCCCCTTGCCTGCGGCAATCGCAGCGCCCTCGTGCTGCCCGAGGGGCAGAGCCTTGTGATCGAGGCCGACCTGGCCGAGGATCTTGCCGGCGAGCCGCTGGTGCTGCTGCCGGCGCTGTCGCTTCTGGGGTGGAGGGGAATTGAAACGGGCGGCCCCCTGACGGAGCCGCCCCTGCGGATATCGCTGCCCGAGCCGGGACTGGTCTATGCCGGGCCGGGTCTGCTGCTGCTCTGTGGCGGCATGGGGCAAGGCCCTGAAGGTCCGGGCATTTCGGCCCTGTCACTCGTCTCCGCCCGCCAGATGATCGCCTGCCTCATCGCCGAAGAGGCAGGCGCCGCCCTTGCCGCGTTCGCGGCTCAGGCCGCTTTCCGCACACCTCCGAAACGGCCGTAGAAGGTCTCTCCTTTCGCGGCCATCTCGCGCAGGAGCGCGGGGGTGGTGAACCGCGCGCCTTCGCTGGCGGTCAGGGCGTCGCAGATTTCCACGGCGCGCGCTGCGCCGAGGATGTCGAGCCAGGAGAACGGTCCGCCGGACCAGGGCGCGAAGCCCCAGCCGAGGATCGCCCCGACATCGCCTTCGCGGATATCGGTCAGCACGCCGTCTTCAAGCGCGCGTACCGCCTCCAGCACCTGCGCCATCAGGAGGCGGTGCTGCACATGGGTCAGCTCCGGCTGATCCGCGGACACCGGGTATTTCGGTGCCAGCCCCTCCCACAGGCCCTCGCGCTTGCCGGTGGCGTCATAGGCATAGAAGCCGGAGTTCGACTTCTTGCCGAGCCGCCCCTGATCCGCCATCCAGAAGAGCACCTCATCCACCGCCCCGTCCGGATAGGCGTCGCCCATGGCGAGCCTGGTCGCCTTGGCGATCTTCACCCCGAGGTCGATGGAGGTCTCATCGACCAGTTGCAGCGGGCCGAGCGGCATCCCCACGAGCTTCGCCGCATTCTCGATCAGCGCGGGTTCCACGCCTTCGGCAACCATGCGGATGCCTTCGTTGATGTAAGGAATGATGCAGCGGTTGGCGTAGAAGAAGCGTGCGTCATTGACCACGATCGGCGTCTTGCGGATCTGGCGCACGAAGTCGAGCGCCTTGGCCACGGCGCGGTCGCCGGTGGCCTTGCCGCGGATGATCTCCACCAGCATCATCTTGTCCACCGGCGAGAAGAAGTGGATGCCGATGAACTGGTCGGGCCGCGCGCTCGCACGGGCGAGATCGGTGATCGGCAGGGTGGAGGTGTTGGTGGCATAGATGCACTCCGCGCCGACCGCCGCCTCGACCCTGGCCGTCACCTCGGCCTTGACCTTCATGTCCTCGAAGACCGCTTCCACGATCAGATCGCAGCCCGAAAGCGCGGTGTAATCGGTGGTGGCGGTGATGCGGGAAAGAACCTCCGCCTTCTTCTCCGCCGTGACCTTCTTGCGTGCCATGCCCTTGTCGAGCAGCGCCTCCGAATGGGCGCGGCCGCGGTCTGCCGCCTCCTGCGTGCTGTCGATCAGCACCACCTCGATGCCCGCCTGCGCGCTGACATAGGCGATGCCCGCCCCCATCATCCCCGCGCCGATCACGCCGAGCTTCCTGACCGTCTGATCGGCGACCGCCGGGCGGTTGGCGCCTTTCTCAAGCGCCTCCTTGTTGATGAACAGGCTGCGGATCATCGCCGAGGAGGAGGGGTTCATCAGGACGGAGGTGAACTGCCGCGCCTCGATCTTCAGCGCCGTATCGAAGGGGACGAGCGCCCCTTCATAGACCGCGCCCAGAAGCGCCTTGGCTGCCGGATAGACGCCCATGGTCTTGCCATGGACCATGGCATTGGCACCCACGAAGGTCATGAAACCGGCGGGCTGATAGGGGGCGCCGCCGGGCATCTTGTAGCCCTTGGCATCCCAGGGCTTCACCAGATCGGCCTCCTTGGCGGCCAGAACCCACTCCTTCGCGCGCGCCAGAAGCGCCTCCGGCTCCACCACCTCGTCGACGATCCCGGCAGCCTTCGCCGCCTTCGGATCGGAGAGCTTGCCCTCCAGCAGGAAGGGCGCGGCCATCATCGCCCCCATCTTGCGGGTCAGCCGCGTGGTGCCGCCGGCGCCGGGGAAGATGCCGACCATGATCTCCGGCAGGCCGATCTTGGCCTTCGGGTTGTCGGCGGCGATGATCCGGTGGCAGGAAAGCGGCAGCTCCAGCCCGATGCCGAGTGCGGTGCCGGGCAGGGCCGCGACGATGGGCTTGCCACCCTTCAGCGTCTTCGGGTCCATCCCCGCCCGCTCGATCTTGCGGAGAACGGCGTGCATCATCATCACCCCGTCGAAGATCGCCTGCGCCCCCCCGGCCCGCATCTCGGCGATGACGTTCAGATCCATGCCCCCGGCGAAATCCTTCTTGCCGGAGGTGATGATGATGCCCTTCACCGCCGCATCGGCAAGGGCCTGATCCACCAGCGAACTGAGCAGCGCAAAGCCCGCCGTGGACATGACGTTCATGGATTTCGCCGCCACATCCCAGGTGATGGTGGCCACGCCATCGGCGTCGATGGCCATGGTGAAATCGGCAGTCTTCGGATCGCTCATGGGGTCTCTCCCTTGTTGCGGGGCCTGCCGTCGGCGTGGGTATAGCGCCGGGCGGTGCCGTCCTTGTGGGTGATCAGGTCGTGATCGGGATAATGGATCGTATCGCGCGGCAGGCGGGTGCCGAGCGTGAGATAGATCGCGGGGGCGGTGCTGCGGTTCTCAAGGCAATGGCCCACGGCCCGCCCCGCCGCCCAGACCGCCGCCTGACCGGGCAGAAGGTGCGTCTCGCCGTCTTCGACCAGCACCGCCTCGCCGGAGAGCATCAGGACCATCTCGTCCTCCGCCTCGTGCCAGTGCCGGAAGGAGGAGGCGGAGCCGGGCGGAAGCTCCTCCAGATGTGCGCCGAACTGGCTGAGGCCGCCGGGATCGCCCATCACCGAATGGCGGTAGAGACCGGGGCCGGGGCCAAGAACCGGATGCATGGGATCGGTCTCCGTCACCCAGACCCGTTCCGCCGCGCGTTGCAGCCGGTGGAGCGGGCGGGCCGGATCATAGGCCTGCCCCCAGACCGGGGCGAGGTTCAGCAGGCTGTCCGGCAGCTTGCCCTGCCGCAGCACCGTGCCATCCGCCTCCACCACCTGCCAGCCGGTCAGGCTGTTGACCTGCCGCCGCCCGCTGTCGGGATAGGTGCAGATATCCTCCGCCACCCGGCTTCCGACGATCAGATAGCGCAAGGGCTCGGTCCCGAGGTTCTGGATGTGATGGCCGTTCGGCTGCCCATGGGGCCAGGCAATGGAATCGCCCGGATGCAGCTCTTGCGGGCCGGCATCGTCGATCAGCACCGCCACCCCGGAAAGGATGTAGAGAAACTCATCCTCCGCCGAATGCCAGTGCCGGTCCGAGGATCGCGCACCGGGGGGCAGCGTTTCGACATAGGCG
Source organism: Paracoccaceae bacterium (assembly GCA_027492585.1). GTDB lineage: Bacteria > Pseudomonadota > Alphaproteobacteria > Rhodobacterales > Rhodobacteraceae > JAPUEK01. The sequence goes on from JAPUEK010000002.1 coordinate 131,225, forward strand.
CCGAACTGGCTGAGCCCGCCCGCATCGGACAGGTGCAGCGTCTCGGCGCCGCTGTCCGCCCGGTGAAGGGGCGCGGTTTCGGGCAGGACGATCATCTCGGCCCCACCCAGTCGCTGCCGTCCTTGTAGGTGAAACGCGACGTGCCGCCCTCGATTTCGAGCCGCAGATCGACATCGGAATAGGTCACCACTTCGCGCGGAGCCTTGCTGCCGATCACGAGGAACTTCGCCACCCTGTCGGTGCGGTTGAGGAAATGATGCCCGTTGGTCGATCCTGCCGGAAATCCCGCGCAATCGCCGGGGCGCATCACCGTCTCACCCTCGTCCTGGATCAGGATGCACTCGCCCTCGGTGATCATGACGAATTCATCCTCGGCCATGTGCCAGTGCCGCAGGCTGGAGACGGCCCCCGGTTCCAGCATCACCAGATTGACGCCGAACTGCGTCAGCCCCGCAGCCTGCCCCAGCCGCAAGGATGACCGCCCGGCCATCATTTCGGCATAGGGGGAAGGGTAGATGGAGCCGGCCTTAACCGGCACTTCGGCGAGATCGAGTTTCGGCATCAGACCCGCTCGATGATGGTGGCCGCGCCCATCCCGGAAGCGATGCAGAGCGTGGCAAGGCCCACGCCCTTGCCCGTGCGCTCCAGCTCGTCCAGCAGGGTGCCGATGATGATGGCCCCGGTGGCGCCCAGAGGGTGACCCATGGCGATCGAGCCGCCGTTGGGGTTCACTTTCGCCGGGTCCACGTCGAAGGCCTGCATGAAGCGCAGCACGACCGAGGCGAAGGCTTCGTTCACCTCGAAAAGGTCGATGTCCGAGATGGACATGCCGCTGTCGCGCAGGATCTTTTCGGTGACCGGAACCGGGCCGGTCAACATGATGGTCGGATCGGTGCCGATCTTGGCCGTGGCGCGGATGCGGGCGCGCGGCTTCAGGCCATGGGCGCGGCCGAAGTCGGCATTGCCGATCAGGACGGCGGCCGAGCCGTCCACGATGCCGCTGGAATTGCCCGCATGGTGGATATGCTCGATCCGCTCCAGATGCGGATATTTCATCATCGCCACCTTGTCGAAGCCGGGCATCACCTCGCCCATGTCCTTGAAGCTGGCCTTGAGCGCGCCGAGCGTCGCCATATCGGTCCCGGGGCGCATGTATTCGTCATGCGACAGGATCGGCAGACCGTTCTGGTCGCGGATGGTGACGACGGATCTGGCAAAGCGGTTGTCCGCCCAGGCCGCCGCCGCCCGCCGCTGGCTTTCGACGGCAAGAGCGTCGGCCATCTCGCGGGTGAAGCCGTATTCGGTGGCGATGATGTCGGCGCTGATGCCCTGCGGGACGAAATAGGTCTTCATCGCAAGGCTGGGGTCCACGGCGATCGCCGCCCCGTCCGAGCCCATGGCGACCCGGCCCATCATCTCCACCCCGCCGGCGATATAGGCCTGACCGGCCCCGCCCTTCACCTGATTGGCGGCGAGGTTTACCGCCTCCATTCCGCTCGCGCAGAAGCGGTTGATGGCAAGGCCGGGGATGCTCTCGTCGAGATCAGACAGCAGCACGGCAGAGCGCGCAAGGCAGCCGCCCTGCTCGCCGACCTGGGTGACATTGCCCCAGATCACATCCTCGACCGCGTGGCCCTCCAGCCCGTTGCGCTCCTTCACGGCGTTCAGGATCTTTGCCGAGAGGGCAACCGAGGTCAGCTCATGCAGCGCCCCGTCCGGGCGGCCCTTGCCGCGGGGGGAACGAACGGCGTCATAGATATAGGCTTCGGTCATGGTCGTCTCCTCACGCCCGGTCGGAAGGGTTGCCGGGCATCATGTCATAGGGATGTTTCCAGCCGGGCAGGGCCGAGATCCGGTCCAGCCAGCGGTCGATATGGGGCCAGTCCGCGCGGGAAAAGCCGAAGGGTTCGGGGTAATAGAGGTAGGAACAGCAGGAGAGGTCGGCAATGGTGGCGCCATCCCCGACGATCCAGTCGCGCCCCTCCAGATGGCGGTTCAGCACGGTATAGGCGGCCTTGAGCCGGCCCTGCTGGAAGGGGATGACCCCTTCGGGCCGCTTCTCGGGCGCAAGGAAGTTCATCAGGAAGCGCGTGGTGCCGATCTGGCCGGAGAGTTTGTGATTGTCCCAGAAGAGCCAGCGGAGCACCTCGTCGCGCTCCTCTTCATCCCGCCCGCCGAGCTTGCCGGTCCTTTCGGCGATCCGGGTCAGCATGACCCCCGACTGGGAATAGCTGCGCCCGTCGAGGATCAGCACCGGCACCTCGCCCATGGCGTTAATCTTGAGAAACTCCGGTCCGCGCGCCTCGCCCCGGAAGAAATCGACGAAGACCGGCTCCCAGGGGATGCCGGTGAGAGTGAGGGCGAGCGCCACCTTGTAGGCGTTGCCGCTTTCCCCGAAGCAATAGAGCCTGGCTGTCACCCTTTCCTCCTCCGTTCGCGCCCGGCCCTGCCCGGGGGGGGGGGGGGGGGGGGGGGGGGGGGGGGGGGGGGGGGGGGGGGGGGG
>JAPUEK010000003.1 GCA_027492585.1 Paracoccaceae bacterium
CCAGATGGTGCAGCGTGCCGAGCTGATCGGCATCCATCACGAATTTCTCGTAGGAGCTGACCAGCCCGCCTTCGAGCCAGCCGCAGGCATGGAGCATGAAGTTCACCCCGGCCAGGAGCGCCATGTTGAGCGAGTTCGAGGTCTCGTAAGCCGCCTGCGCGTCCGGCAGCTTCGAGCCGCAGAACGAGCCGCCGGAGCGGTAGGGCAGCCCGAGCCGCCGCACCAGCTGCCCCGCGCCATAGGTGATATGCGCGGCCTCCGGGGTGCCGAAGGTCGGCGCGCCGGAGTTCATGTCGATGGAGGTCACGAAGGCCCCCGCAATCACCGGCGAGCCGGGGCGGACGAGCTGCGAATAGGACACGCCGGCCAGAATCTCCGCCAGAACCTGCGTCAGGGTGCCGGCCACCGTCACCGGCGCCATGGCCCCGCCCACGATGAAGGGCGAGACGATGCTGGCCTGGTTGTTCGAGGCATAGACCTCGAGCGCGCCCATCATGATCCCGTCGAAGGTCATCGGCGAATTGATGTTGATGAGGCTGGTCATCACCGTGTTCTGATCGACGAAATCCGATCCGAACAGGATCTTCGACATGTCGACCGAATCCTGCGCGCGGCTCGGCTCGGTCACCGACCCCATATAGGGCTTGTCCGACAGCACCATATGGGCGCGCAGCATGTCGAGATGGCGCTTGTTCACCGGAATGTCGGTCGGCTCGCAGACGGTGCCGCCCGAATGGTGCAGCCATTTCGACATGTAGCCGAGCTTCACGAAGTTCTGGAAATCCTCCAGCGTGGCATAACGCCGCCCGCCTTCGTTGTCGCGCACGAAGGGCGGGCCGTAGACCGGGGCCAGAACCAGATTGCGGCCGCCGACCCCGACATTGCGCTCCGGGTTGCGGGCGTGCTGGGTAAAGGTTTTCGGCGCGGTGGAGCAAAGCTTGCGGGCAAGGCCGCGCGGAATATGCACCCGCTCGCCGCGCACATCGGCACCGGCCTCGCGCCAGCGTTGCAGCGCCGCCTCGTTTTCCACGAAATTGACGCCGATCTCTTCCAGAACCGTCTCGGCGTTGTGCTCGATGATCTGGAGAGCCTCTTCGTTCAGGATCTCGAAATTCGGGATGTTGCGCTCGATGTAGCGCGCGGTCTCGAAGGAAACGGCCGTCCGTTCCGCCCGCCGCGCCCCGCCACCGCCGCCCCGCGCCCTGCGCCCGCCACCGACATCGCTCATGATCGCCTCCCGATTCCTTTGCGCCGTTATGCCTCCATCCGACCGCCCGCCCTTCCCGAAATACGCCGCATGACTGCCAAAACCGACATCCCGCAATACTGATTGCGACCCCTCCTCCCCCCTGCGATCCCCTGTGTCCAAATATCCCACGGGGGGTGCGGGGGGTGGGAAACCCCCCGCTTCTGCCGCCCGCCCCCTTGCGATTCCCCCCGCCAGAAGCTACCGAACCCCATGACCCAGCATGATCGCCTCCTCATCATCGACTTCGGTTCCCAGGTCACGCAACTCATTGCGCGGCGCCTGCGCGAGTTGAACGTCTATTGCGAAATCCACCCCTACAACCGCGTGGACGACGCCTTCCTGACCGCCTTTGCACCAAAGGCGGTCATCCTCTCCGGCGGACCGGATTCGGTGACCCGCGAAGGCTCCCCCCGCGCGCCCGAGGCGCTCTGGACCTTCGGCGTCCCGGTGCTCGGCATCTGCTACGGCCAGCAGACGATGATGCAGCAGCTCGGCGGCCTCGTGGAGCATGGCCATGGCACCGCCGAATTCGGCCGCGCCTTCGTCACGCCCACAGAGGCGCGCCTGCCGCTTCTGGATGGCTGGTTCGAGGCCGAAAACGGACAGGCCGAAAACGGACAGGCCGAAAACGGACAGGGCGGCCGCGAGCAGGTCTGGATGAGCCACGGCGATCACGTCAGCCGGATCGCGCCGGGCTTCCAGGTCTACGGCACCTCGCCCAACGCCCCCTTCGCCATCACCGCCGATCCCGCCCGCCGCTTTTATGCCGTGCAGTTCCACCCGGAGGTCCACCACACCCCGAAGGGCGCGAAACTCTACGAGAATTTCATCCGCGCCGCCGGCTTCAGGGGCGACTGGACCATGGGCGCCTACCGCGCCGAGGCGATTGCGAAAATCCGCGCGCAGGTCGGCGATGCCAAGGTGATCTGCGGCCTGTCGGGCGGGGTGGACAGCTCCGTCGCCGCCGTGCTGATCCATGAGGCCATCGGCGACCAGCTCACCTGCGTCTTCGTCGATCACGGCCTGCTGCGGCTCGGCGAGGCCGAACAGGTCGTGACCATGTTCCGCGACCATTACAACATGCCGCTGATCCATGCCGACGAAAGCGCCCTCTTCCTCGGCGCGCTCGAAGGCGTTTCGGACCCGGAGGTGAAGCGCAAGACCATCGGCCGGCTTTTCATCGACGTGTTCCAGAAACATGCCAATGAGGTCGGGGGCGCCAAATTCCTCGCCCAAGGCACGCTTTATCCCGATGTGATCGAAAGCGTCTCCTTCTCCGGCGGCCCTTCGGTCACGATCAAATCGCACCACAATGTCGGCGGCCTGCCCGAAAAGATGGGGCTGAAGCTGGTCGAACCCTTGCGCGAGCTCTTCAAGGACGAGGTGCGCGCCCTTGGCCGCGAACTCGGCCTGCCGGCAAGCTTCATCGGCCGCCACCCCTTCCCCGGCCCCGGCCTCGCCATCCGCTGCCCCGGCGAGATCACCACCGAAAAACTCGACATCCTGCGTCAGGCCGATGCCGTCTATATCGACCAGATCCGCAAGCACGGGCTTTACGACGAGATATGGCAGGCCTTCGCCGCCATCCTGCCGATGCGGACGGTGGGGGTGATGGGCGACGGGCGCACCTATGATTACGCGCTCGCCCTGCGCGCCGTCACCTCGGTCGATGGCATGACGGCGGATTACTACCCCTTCACCCATGACTTCCTCGGCGAGACCGCCACGCGGATCATCAACGAGGTCAAGGGCATCAACCGCGTCTTCTACGACTGCACCTCGAAGCCGCCGGGAACCATCGAACTGGAATAGGGGGCGCTCCGGCCCCCTTTCATCTTGCGACAAATATCCTGCGGGGGAGCCGGGCAGGTTCGCAGAACCGGACCGGCCGGGGGTGCAAAACCCCCGTGCGCGGCCCCCTCCCGCGAAAGATCACGGAAGGAAGCGCCCCGCCGCCGCAATCTCCGACAGGGGACGGCGCGGGCTTGGCGTTTCGCGGGCCTGCAAGGCCTCCGGCAGGCTTTCCTTCGCGCCGAGACGGCCGATGGCCACGACGGCATGAAGGGCATAGCCTTCCGGCAGATGCAGGTTCGCCGCGGCTTTCTTGTGGTCGAACCCGCCCATGGCATGGGCGGCATAGCCCGACAGATGCGCCTGAAGCGCCAGATTGGCCCAGGCCGCCCCGGCATCGAAGGCATGGGAAACGAGCGGCACCTCGGCCTCGGCATCGCGCGGCATCATGGTGGTCTTCGATCCGATCACCACGAGTGCCGCGGCCTTCTCCGCCCAGGCCCGGTTGAACGGCGCAAGTGCGTCGGCAATCGCGGCAAAGCCCGCATCGCCGCGCAGGCCATAGGCGAAGCGCCAGGGTTGCAGGTTCATCGCCGAGGGCGCCCAGCGGGCGGCCTCCAGAAGCGCCAGAAGATCGCTCTCCGCCATCGTCGCCTCGGTGAAGGCGCGCGGCGACCAGCGGGCGGTGAACTGCGGATCGACGGCGTGGTCGGCGGTGCGGAAGTTGTGGGTCGGGGTATTCATCATCTGTCCTTGCAACAGCGAAACTGACGGGAGAGGGGCCGGAACGGCCCTTGTTCTTACCCCTTAGCTGCGCTTCGCCCCCGTCTTCGGCAAGGGTCCCGCCTGCACAGGGCGGAGTGCGGCGGCGCACAGAAGCCCTTGCAAAATCGTCACGATTGGGCTCCGCTTGCCGGACATCCGCCCTGCCCGACCATCCTGCCCCCCTCCCCCGCTCAAGGAACCGCCATGCCGATCCCCGCCCGCGCTCCAGTCCCGGTCTTGCCATGATCCGCCTGCGCGGCCAGCTCATCTGCACGTCCGAGACCGAGGCGGCGGCGGTGCGCGCCCATGTGGGCGAGCATCTGCGCCTGACCCGCGCCGAACCGGGCTGCCTCTCCTTCGAGATCGCCGCCACCGAGGACCCGATGGTCTGGGAGGTGATGGAAAGCTTCCGCGACCGCCCCGCTTTCGACGTCCATCAGGCCCGCACACGGGCGAGCGGGTGGTTCGCGGCCACCCGCGGCATCCTGCGCGACTTCCGCGTCGAAGAGATCGGGGATTGACCGGATGCGCGCCGCACAGCTTCTCGGCATCGGCGATCTGCGCCTCGTCGATCTGGCGGAGCCGGAGCCCGGCCCCGGCGAGATCCTGATCCGGGTGGAGGCGGCCGGAATCTGCGGCACCGACCGGCATCTTTTCAAGGGGGAGTTTCCCTGCGCGCCACCCGTCACGCTCGGCCATGAGTTTTCGGGACCGATCCTCGCCTGCGGGCCGGGGGTGGACCTGCCCCAGGGCCTGCGCGTCGCCTGCGATCCGAACATCCCCTGCGGCACCTGCCCGCACTGCCGCCGGGGGCGGGTGAACCTCTGCGCCGCCAATGTTGCCATCGGCATCCACCGCAACGGCGGCTTCGCCCCTTTCGCCTGCCTGCCCGCACATCGCGCCCATGCCCTGCCCGCCACGCTGAACCCGCTTCACGGCGCCTTCTGCGAGCCCCTGGCCTGCACGCTCCACGGGCTCGACATCGGCGCGCCCCTGCCGGGGGAAAGGGTGATCGTGTTCGGCGGCGGGGTGATCGGGCTTCTGGCGGTGCAGCTTGCCCGGCTTGCCGGGGCCGAGGTGATGCTGCTGACCCGGCAGGGCGCCAAGCGGCGGCTGGCCGAGGAGGTGGGGGCCACCACCTCCGCCGCCACCCTGGAGGAGGCGCTGCGGATCTGGCCCGAAGGCGCGGATCTGGTGCTGGAATGTGCGGGCGTCGGAGAGACCATCGCCGCCTGCCCCGCCCTGACCCGCGCCGGCGGACGGATCGTCGTCCTCGGCGTGCTGCCGCAGGGGGAGACGGTCGCCATCGAGCCCTTCGACCTGCTCTTCCGCGAAATCCAGCTGCACCACGCCTTCCTGAACCCCTTCACCCAGGGCCGCGCGGCGGCGCTGATCGCGTCGGGACGGCTGACGCTCGATCCGCTGATCAGTCGGGTCATCCCGCTCGCGGATTTGCCCGCCACCCTTGCCGCCCCGCCGCGTCCCGGCGAGATCAAGGTGCTGGTCCGGCCGGAGATGTGAGTGCGGCAGGACGGCGGGCAGCCGCGGCCCCTGCCTGCCGGGCGGAGGGCAAGCCGACAGGTTCCGCCCGCGAACGGGCGCCAGCCACGCCGGAGCGACCGGCAATCGGCAGGTGCTGCGCCCCGCCCTGGCCCCGGAGGGGTTTTGCACCCCTCCGGACCACCCCGCAGGATATTTATGCACAGTGGATGGAGGGGGGGGAGGGGCCGCGTCCGGTCGGCATGGCGATTGACCTCGTGATTTCGGGGCTGGAAGCCCGCTTCGGGCAGGTCTAACACTTGCGCCATGACTCATGCGCGCCAAACCCCGTTCCTTCTCCGGCACCGCGATTTCGGCCTGTTCTGGCTGGCGATGCTCTTCGTCAACCTCTCCGTCCAGATCGAGGCCGTGACCATCGGCTGGCAGATCTATTCGCTGGGCCGGGCCAGCCTTTCCATCGAGGAAAGCGCCTTTCTGGTCGGCATGGTCGGGTTGGCGCAGTTCGTGCCGCTCTTCATCCTGACCCTCTGGGCAGGCTCGCTCGCCGACCGCCATTCGCGCCGCGCCATCGTGATGCTGAGCCTCGCGGTGGAGGTGGTCTGCGTGCTGGGGCTGGTGGCGGTGGCGCTCGAACCTTCGCCGGTCTTCTGGCACATCTTCGTCATCGCCGCCGTCTTCGGCGCCGCCCGCGCCTTCCTGTCGCCGGCCGCTTCGGCGCTCGTGCCGATGCTGGTGCCGAAATCGGAAATGCCGCAGGCGATCTCGCTGAAATCGCTGAGCTGGCAGGCCGCCGTCATCGCCGGCCCCTGGGCGGGCGGGCTGCTTTGCGCCGTCTCGACCGCACTCGCCTATTCGGTGGCGGCGGGCTTTTACACCGTCGGGCTGATGATCATCCTGCTGATGCGCGCCAATACCACGCCAGAGCGCCAGCCCGGCAACCAGATCGAACAGATCCGCGAAGGCCTGTCCTATGTCTGGCACAACAAGATCATTCTCGGCGCCATCTCTCTCGACCTGTTCGCGGTGCTGCTCGGCGGGGCGACGGCGCTGCTGCCGGCCTTCGCCTCCGACATCCTCAAGGTCGGGCCGGAGGGCTTCGGCCTTCTGCGCTCCGGCCCGGCGGTCGGCGCGCTGCTGATGGCGATCGTGCTGTCCCGCTGGCCGCTGAAGCGGCAGGCGGGTGCGCGGATGTTCTGGGCGGTGGGCGCGTTCGGCCTTGCCACGGTGGTCTTCGGCCTGTCGAAATCCATGCCGCTGTCGCTTCTGGCGCTTGCCGTTCTTGGCGCGGCCGACATGATCTCCGTCTATGTGCGCCAGACCCTCGTGCAGATCGTGACGCCCGACCACATGCGCGGCCGGGTCTCTTCGGTCTCCGGTCTCTTCATCTCCGGCTCCAACGAGCTCGGCGAGTTCGAGAGCGGCGTCGTCTCGCGCCTCATCGGGCCGGTCGGGGCCGCGATCTTCGGCGGGATCGGCACGATGGGGGTCACGGGTCTCTGGGCCTGGATGTTCCCCGCCCTCCGCAAGACCGACCGGCTGGACGGCAGCGATGCGACGACAGAGGTTCTGCCGCCGCATTCCGCCACCTCGCCGACCTCGATCACCTGAGGGTCAGGCCGCCGCAGGCCCCCTGGCGAAGGAGCGCTGCTCCCACAGAGCGACGATCACGAGGATCAGCGCCGCAAGCGCGTTGAGCCACATGAGCGGCACCCAGGGGCCGATCAGCAGGGCGCCGAGGCACAGCACCAGCCCGACCCAATGGGACAGCGGGAAGTTGTTGGCCGAGATGCGCTTGAAAAGCCCGTTGCCCAGAAGGAACAGCGCCACGCCGCCGATCACCGTGGCGCTTTCGGCCAGGACTCCGGCGGCATGGGGATGGGCGATGGCGCGCTCGGACCCCACGGCCGCCAGCACGATGCCCGCGACGATCGGGATGTGCAGATAGGTGAAGGCCAGCCGGGCGAGCGCGCCCGGATTGGCGGAATGTTCGATCTGATGGGTGCCGCGCTTGTGGCCGATGTGGAAATAGACCCACCACATGCCCAGCGTCCCCGCAACCGCGCCGAGGAAGGCCACGAGACCGGCCGCATCCCAATGGAGTTCCGAAAAGGTCGCGCCGGAGACGAGCAGCGTCTCGCCGAGGCAGATGATCACGAAAAGCCCGCAGCGCTCGGCGAGATGGCCGCCGCGCACCTCCCAGTTGGTCGCAACGTCGCGCCCCAACCCCGGCACGGCGAAGCCCGTGACCGGGCCGAGATATTCGATGGCAAGCGCCGCAACCCAGAACCACAGACGGTGCTCCGGCTCCACGATCCCGCCCGCGATCCAGAACACCGCCGAGGCCACGAACCAGATCAGGATCCGCAGATAGGTGGCGCGCAGGAGGTCGTCATCCTTGCCCGCCGTGAGGTAGACGAAAAGCGTGCGGCCGATCTGCATGGTGCAATAGGCCAGGGCAAAGATCAGCCCGCGCTCGGCAAAGGCCTCCGGCAGCGCCATGGAGACGAAAAGCCCCGCCACCATCAGGCCGAACAGCAGGCCGCGCACGGAAAGCTTTTCCGGGTCGAGCCGGTTCAGAACCCAGGTGGTGTAGATCCAGACCCACCAGATCGCCAGAAACAGCAGGCCGGTCTGAACCGCGCCCTTCAGGTCGTAATGGGCCAGAAGCACATGCGAAACCCGCGTGATCGCAAAGACGAACACCAGATCGTAGAAGAGTTCCGCAAAGCCCACACGCTCATCGCTGCCCCGCATAACCTGTCTTACCATTCACATCCCCTTTGTTTCCGCGGGTCCGCACCTGGCCCGCAGTTGGAGCCAAAGGGTAAGGCGGCTGGACAATCCCCGCAAGCGGGCGCAGCAATGTGCCAATCCCGCGCCACGAAAGCCCGCATCCATGAGACCTGCCCCGTGACTGACAGCGTGACCGATCCAGCCCCCCCTTCCGCGAGCACGCCGCCGGAGACCTCCCAGCCCCTTGGCGCCGCGCTCTGGATGACCGGGGCTGTCGCCTCCTTCACCGCCATGGCGATTGCCGGGCGGCAGGTCAGCGCGGTTCACGACAGTTTCGAGATCATGACGGCGCGATCGGCGATCGGCTTCGGCCTCGTCGTCGGCTACGGCCTGATCAGCGGCAGGCTGCGCGAGGTCTCCTCCGCCCGGCTCGGTGGCCATGCGCTGCGGAATGTCGTGCATTTCACCGGGCAGAACCTGTGGTTCTGGGCGCTCACGATGATCCCGCTCGCGCAGGTCTTCGCGCTCGAATTCACCTCGCCGATCTGGGTGATCCTGCTCTCGCCTCTGGTGCTGGGGGAGCGGCTGACCGGGACGAAGCTGCTCTCCGCCGGTCTCGGCTTTCTCGGCATCCTCCTTGTCGCCCGGCCGGACTTCGCCGCGCTCGATCCCGGCGTGCTGGCGGCCGCGGCGGCCGCGGTCTGCTTTGCCGCCACCTCGATCCTGACGAAGCGCCTGACCAAGGGCGAGCCGATCATCGGCATCCTCTTCTGGCTAACGCTGATGCAGTTCTTCCTCGGGCTCGGCATGGCGGCCCTCGACGGGACCGTGCATCTGCCGACCGCCGCGACCCTGCCCTGGCTGCTGCTCATCGGTTGCGCGGGGGTGCTCGCGCACCTGTCTCTCACCTCGGCGCTGAAGCTCGCGCCCGCAAGCTTCGTCGTGCCGCTCGATTTCGTGCGGCTGCCGCTGATCGCGGCCGTGGGCGCCCTTGTTTACAACGAGCCGCTCGATCCTTTCGTCCTGATCGGCGGGACCGTGATCTTTGCGGGAATCTGGCTCAACATCCGGGGCGAACTACGCTCCCGGCGCAACACCTGAAGGTTCAATGCGACGTGACGCCGCGTCATTGATTGACCGATAAGGAGTTCGGCGCGTAGCCTTTTTTCAGGAGATGCAACAGGTCCCGCAAGATCGTGTCAAAACGGTTGAAGGGCGCTTTTCATTGCAGGGGAAGAGGAACATGAAACACCAACTGACGGCGCTCGGCGTTCTGGCACTGACCACCACGGCGGCCTTCTCTGGCGGGATCGACCGGTCCGGCCAAAGCATCCTGGCGATTTTCGAGAAGGGCAATTATGCGGAATTGTCCTTTGGCCATGTGACCCCGGACGTTTCGGGCGTGGGTGCGGGAACCGCCCCCAATCCCGCGCAGCCGACGCCCGGCCAGTCTTCGGGCAACATGGCGGAGGCCTACAACCAGATGGGGCTCGCCGTGAAGACCGACCTCAATGACAGCCTGTCCTTCGCGCTGATCATGGACCAGCCCTTCGGCGCCAATGTCAGCTACCCGGCGGGAAGCACCTATTACGCCCGCGGCTCGACCGCGACGCTGAAGACCACGGCGCTGACCGGGGTGCTGAAATACACCCTGCCGTCGAATGTCTCGGTCTATGGCGGTCTGCGCTATGAAACCATGTCGGCGGAAGCCTCCATTCCGTTCGTTGCAAGCTATACGGTGGAGAGCGACACGTCGAGCGGCGTCGGCTATCTGGTCGGTGTGGCCTATGAAAAGCCCGAGATCGCCCTGCGCGTGGCGCTGACCTACAATTCCAAGATCACCCACGACTTCAACACGGTGGAAAGCAGCCTGCTGACCGGCGGCCTGCCCGTCACCGGAACCACCTCCGTCGATGCGCCGCAAAGCGTCAACCTCGAATTCCAGTCGGGGGTCGCCAAGGATACGCTGGTCTTCGGCTCGATCCGTTGGGTGGACTGGTCCTCCTTCGTGATCGACCCGACGAACTACCCGCCGGCCTCGGCACTGGTCAGCTATGACAGCGACACGATCACCTATTCGATCGGCGTCGGGCGGCGGCTGAACGAGAACTGGGCGGTCGCGGCCTCGGTGGGCTACGAAGCGCCGACCGGCGGCTTTTCCTCCAACCTCGGGCCGACCGACGGCAAGACCAGCATCACCCTTGGCGCGACCTATACCAAGGACAACATGAAGATCACCGGCGGCGTGTCCTATGTCAGCATCGGCGACGCGCAGACGACGCTGGCCGCCGGGCTTCCGGCCGCCAATTTCGAGGGCAACCATGCCGTCGGCGTCGGCATCAAGGTCGGCTTCACCTTCTGATCCGCCACAAGGCAGATTGCCGCCCCCGTGCCAGCAATGGCGCGGGGGTTTTCATTTCCGGGGGGTTAGTTTCCGGCGGTTTTCATTTCCGGCGGTGATGGTCGAAATCACAAGAAACGGGTGGCGGCGGGCGCCGCCTTCCGCCTAGTTTGCGGGCATGAGCCCCGAACCTGTTTCCCCCGCCCCCACCCCCCACGCTCCGCCCCGGCAACGCCGCATGAGCCCGCTCGCCTGGGCGCTGATGGGGGCGCTTGCCCTGATCTGGAGCGGTTCCTTCTCCGCCAACCATCTCGCCTTGCAGGAGGTGGGGGTGCTGACCACCGTGGCCTTCCGGGTGACCGGCGGCGCGGTGCTGCTCTGGGCCTGGGTACTCTGGCGCGGGCTGCCGGTGCCGGAGGGGCTCGGCTGGCTGCGGACCTGCCTCGTCCTCGGGCTATTGAACAACATCCTGCCCTTCTGCCTGATCGTCTGGGGCCAGACGCTGATCCCCTCCGGCCTTGCCGCGATCCTCAACGCGGCCACGGCGGTCTTCTCGGTGCTGATCGCCGCGCTCGTCTTCCCCGACGAACGGCTGACGCGGGCCAAGGCCCTGGGCGTGGCGCTCGGCTTTGCCGGGCTGGTGCTGGCCGTGGGGCCGGAGGCGCTCCATGCCTTCGACCTCACCTCGCTCGGCCAGCTTGCGGTTCTGGGGGCCGCCCTTTCCTATTCGGTGGCGGCAATCTTTGCCCGCGGCGCCCTGCGCGGCATCCGGCCGGAAACAGGGGCCGCCGGGATGCTGACGGCAGCCTCGCTGATCCTCGTGCCGGTGGCCCTGGCGATGGAGGGCGTGCCGCGCCTCGACTACAGCCCGGCGACCTGGGGCGCGCTCTTCTACCTCGCGGCCTTCGCCTCGGCGCTCGCCTACATGCTCTTCTATCAGGTGCTGGCCCTTGCCGGAGCGGGCAATCTCGGCCTTGTCACGCTGATGATCGCTCCGCTCGCCATCGCCCTCGGCGCCCTTGCCTTCGGCGAGATCCTGCCCCCCGCGGCCTATCTCGGCTTCCTGCTGCTGGCGCTCGGGCTTCTGGTGATCGACGGGCGCATCCTGCGGCGACGCTGACATTTTCCGCGTGAACTCCGCCCCGCAAGCGACTAAGCCTTCGGCAGGACGGCCAGCGGAAGGACAGAGCGATGATCTACGGATCCGGTGCGGATTATCTGGCAAGCCCCGCCAAAAGGGTGCTGATGTTCGGCATGTCCGGCCTTGGCAAGACCACGCTCTCGAACCTCCTGCGCGGTGCGGGGGGCTGGTTCCACTATTCCGTCGATTACCGGATCGGCACCCGTTACATGGGCGAGTACATCGCCGACAATTTCAAGCGCGAGGCGATGAAGGTGCCGCTCCTGCGGGAGCTTCTGATGACGGATTCCGTCTACATCGCCTCCAACATCACCTTCGACAATCTCGCCCCGCTCTCCACCTATCTCGGCAAACCCGGCGATCCGGCGCGCGGCGGCGTGCCTTTCGCCGAATATCAGCGCCGACAGGACCAGCATCGGCAGGCCGAGATCGCCGCCATGCTCGACACGCCGCGCTTCATCGACCGGGCCTCGGCCCTTTATGGCTATCCGCATTTCATCTGCGACACCTCCGGCTCCATCTGCGAGGTGGTGGAGGCGGACGATCCCGCCGATCCGGTGATGACGGCTTTGTCGCAGAACCTGCTGCTCGTCTGGATCAAGGGTTCCGAAGCGCATCGGGAGGAGCTGATCCGCCGCTTCGACCGCGCGCCCAAGCCGATGTATTACCGGCCGGAGTTCCTGACGGCGCTCTGGTCCGAATATCTCGCCCTGCAAGACCTGCCCGCCGACAAGGTTGACCCCGATGCCTTCCTGCGCTTCGGCTATGCGCGGCTTCTGGAAAGCCGCCAGCCGCGCTATGCCGCCATGGCGGAATGGGGCATCACCATCACCGCCGAGGAAGCTGCGGAGGCCACGACGCCCGCCGCTTTCGACCAGCTCATCGCCGAGGCCCTTGATCGCCAAGGCCCTTGATAACATGGCCGCGCAAGCATAAATCGCCTCCCTCAAGGAGAAAATCATGCCCATCACCCTGCCCCAGACCCTGCCCGCCTTCGACGTTCTTCGGAACGAGGGCGTCATGGTCATGTCGCCGGAGCGGGCAGAATCGCAACAGATCCGCCCGCTGCGGATCGCGCTCCTGAACCTGATGCCGAAGAAGATCCAGACGGAGAACCAGTTCGCCCGGCTGATCGGCTCCACGCCTTTGCAGATCGACTTCCAACTGATCCGCATGACCGAGCATCTGACCAAGAACACCGCCGCCGCCCATATGGAGACCTTCTACCGACCCTTCGCCGAGGTGGAGGCGAGCGGCGAGAAGTTCGACGGGCTGATCATCACCGGCGCGCCGATCGAGCATCTCCCCTTCGAGGAGGTGACCTATTGGCAGGAACTGGTCCGGGTGATGGACTGGACGCAAAGCCATGTCCATTCGACCTTCGGCGTCTGCTGGGGCGGCATGGCGATGATCAACCATTTCCATGGCGTGAAAAAGCACATGCTGGACCACAAGGCCTTCGGCTGCTTCCGCCACCGGAACCTGACCCCGACCTCGCCCTATCTGCGCGGCTTCTCGGATGATTTCATCATTCCGGTCAGCCGCTGGACCGAGATGCGCGAGGCGGAGATCGCGGCCTCTCCCGGCCTTCGCACCCTTCTCGGCTCGGAGGAGGTCGGTCCCTGTCTGGTCGAGGACGAGGCGCATCGCGCGCTCTATATCTTCAACCACTTCGAATATGACAGCGACACGCTGAAGCAGGAATATGACCGGGATGTCGCCGCCGGCACCCCGATCAACGTGCCGCAGAACTACTATCCGGAGGATGACCCCTCCCGCCCGCCGCTGAACCGCTGGCGCAGCCATGCCCATCTGCTCTACGGCAACTGGATCAACGAAATCTACCAGTCTACGCCCTATGACCTCGCTCAGATCGGCACTTAGCCTCGGACTGGCGGTTTCGGCCTTTGCCGCGGCAACGCTCTGGCGGGCCTCCGCCCGCGAGGCGCGGGCCGAGGCGGCGCAGCCCCCCACCGGCCGCTTCGTGACCGTGGCGGGGCAGCGTGTCCATTACGTCACGCGCGGGGCCGGACCGGATCTGGTGCTGATCCATGGCGCCTCCGGCTCGCTCAGGGATTTCGGCTTCGGGCTGATGGAGGCGCTTGCCACCCGCTACCGGGTCACGGCCTTCGACCGGCCGGGCTTCGGCCATTCAGCGCCGCTGGCCTCGGGGGATGCGCGCCTTGCCGCGCAGGTCGCGGTGCTGCGCGCGGCAGCGGAGGCGATCGGGCTGGAGCGGCCGATGCTCCTCGGCCAGAGCTATGGCGGGGCGGTGGCGCTTGCCTGGGCTTTGCAGGGGGCGGCCTTGCAGGCCCCGCCTCCGGCGCTCGTTCTGGTCTCCGCCGCCACGATGCCCTGGCCCGGCACCCTAGACCCCTGGTATCGGCTGAATGAGACCGCCGCCGCCCGCGCCGTGCTGACCCCGCTCGCCTCCGCCTATGTGCCGCGCCGCCATCTGGAGCGAGTGATCGCCGGCATCTTCGCCCCCGATCCGGTGCCGGAGGGCTATGCGGAGGTCTTCGCCACCCCGCTCACCACCCGCCGCGCCACGCTCAGGGTCAATCTCGCGCAGGTCAATGCGCTGCGCGCCGAGGTGCTGGCGATGGAACCGCTCTACGCCGGGCTCGCCCTGCCGGTGGAGCTGATCCATGGCGATGCCGATCCCATCGTGCCGCTGCACATCCACTCCGAACCGCTCTCCCGCCGCCTGCCCGATGCCGCGCTGACGGTGATCACGGGTGCTGGCCACATGCCCCACCACGCCCATCTCGCCGAAGTCACCGCTGCGGTGGACCGCGCCGCCGCCCGCGCCGGATTGCACCCCGCGCCGCAATCGCCATAGTGGACCAAACCACGGAGATGATCATGGACCTGCCCTTTGACGGCGCCATCAGCCGCTATTTCAAGGAAGCCGCCCCGAAAGAGGTGCGGAAAGCCATCGAGAAGGCCGACAAGGATGCGATCCTCAGCAAGGATTATCCCTATGCGGAGGAGATGAAGCGCAAGGACTACGACGCCCGGATGGCGGCGTTGCAGATCCAGCTCGTGAAGCTTCAGGCCGATGTGAAGGCCACCGGCAAGCGGGTGATCGTGCTCTTCGAGGGGCGCGACGCCTCCGGCAAGGGCGGCACCATCGGGGCGCTGCGTGAAAACCTCAACCCGCGCGTGGCGACGGTCGTGGCCCTTGCCAAACCCTCGGACCGCGAGGCGGCGCAATGGTATTTCCAACGCTATATCGACTGGTTCCCGGCGGCCGGCGAAATCGCCATCTTCGACCGGAGCTGGTATAACCGCGCCATGATCGAGCAGGTCTTCGGCTTCTGCACCCCCGAGCAGCGCGCGAAATTCTTCCGCCAGCTTCCCGATTTCGAACGGATGATCGCCGATGAGGGCATCACCTTCCTGAAGATCTGGCTGGAGGTCGGCCAGGCCGAACAGCTCAAACGCTTCCTCGACCGCGAGCAGGACCCGCTGAAACAGTGGAAGCTGTCCTCCATCGACATCGACGGCCTGCCGAAGTGGAAGGAATATACCGAGACCATCGACGAGACGATGAAGAAGACCCATTTCAAGGAAGCGCCCTGGACGGTGATCCTGTCCGACGACAAGCGCCGCGCCCGGATCGCCGCCTGTCAGGCGCTGCTTCATGCCGTCGATTACAAGGGCCGCGATCTGGAGGCGGTGGGCAAGATCGACGACAGGATCTGTGGCGGGCCGGAGCTGCGGCCGAAGTGAAACGCGGCTACCATCACGGCAATCTGCGGCAGGCTCTGGTCGATGCCGCCCTGATCCTCATCGCGGAGCAGGGGCCGACCGGCTTCACCCTGTCGGAGGCGGCCAAGGCGGCGGAGGTCACCCCCGCCGCCGTCTACCGCCATTTCGCCGGGCGCGACGATCTGATCGCCGAGGTCGCCCGGCAGGGATACGAGATCTTCGCCGCCCTGATGGAGTTCGCCTTCGACAACGGCCGCCCGACCGCCCTTGCCGCCTTCGAGGCGACGGGCCGCGCCTATCTGGCCTTTGCCCGCAAATATCCCGGTCATTACATGGCGATGTTTGAAAGCGGTCTCAGCCTGAACGCCCATCCCGATCTGGCGCTTGTGGCGCAGAAGGCCCGCGACGTGCTGGAACGCGCCGCAGAACGGTTGTCGCAGCACCTGCCGCAGGGCAAGCGCCCGCCCTCGACCATGGTTTCCGCCCATATCTGGGCGATGAGCCATGGCGTCGTGGAGCTTTACATGCGCGGCGCGCCCGGTGCGCGGTCCCCCTTCCCGCCGGAAGACCTGCTGGAAGCCGGGATCGGCATCTACCTGCGGGGTCTGGGCCTGCTGCCGCCGGATCGGTGAACAAGATCCCTTCGAAGGATTTTGGCGAAGGATTTTTGCGCCCGCAGGAAACCGTCTCAGAAGAAGCCGCGCGCGGGGTCGGCCCAGGCGAAGCCCTTCCGGTACACCCGCTCCAGGATTTTCGGCACCTGTCCCGGCAGATCCTCGACGCATTGATGGCGCAGATACCAGACGAGGAATTTCTCATGGGGCCAATGGCGGCCCATCGCGGCCTCCATGGCCTCGCCGAGCTTTGCCGGATCGGTCAGCGTCACCGCATTCTGCCAGAAATCGGTCTGCCCTGCGAGAACCACGGGTTTCTTGTGCAGGAAGGCCTCGAAACCCACGGCCGAGGTCACGGTCAGCACGCAATCGGCTGCCGCCAGCAGATCGTGGATGGAGGCCTGCGTGACGATCACCCCCGCAGAGGGGTCGTGATAGCCGGTCAGCCGATCCATCTCCTCCAGCGTCTGATTGGGATGGGGCTTGATGTAAAGCGGGCGGCTGCCCTTCGCGGCAATCGCCGCCTCGATCATCTGCGGCACTTCGAGATAATGCCGGTGATAGCGCGGCGGCTTGAAATCCTGCGCGAAGAAGGCGAGGCAGCCCGGCTCCACCGGCTCCGCCCCGCGCGGAAGCTGGTCGAATTTCGTGCGGTTGGCGGTCACGAATTTCTGCACGAGCTGGGCGTGGGTGTCGCGCGCATATTCCACCGACATGGGGCGCGGATCGAATTTCGCCAGCCGCATCAGGGCGTTGTTGCGGGTGCCGACCTCCTCGAAATACCAGAAGCCATGCAGATAGCTCGGCACCGAATGGAAGATGTTCGGCCCGTAAGCCGGGCGGTCATCCATGAAGATATGCAGATGGCGCGGATCGGCCAGAGCCGCTTCCTGCCCGCGGGGAGAGAAGGTGACCAGCTCCACCCCCAGCCCCGCCGCCTGCGCGCGCTCCGCAAGGCCGGTCATCAGCCGGAAATGGCCGTTCTGGAGCGCCGCCGCCAGCTTGTCGCGGGCGTGGAAGAACAGGGTCTCGGGCAGGCGCCGCAGCTTGCCCGCCGTCAGCCAGTCCGCCGGGCGCTCCGGCCCGAACTCCGCCATCAGCGGAACAGCACCAGGGCGCCGGGGCTCCAGGCCACGCGGGTCTTGGTGCCGATGTCGAGCACCGGGCGGCCGAAGACGTTCCGCATCGACAGGCGCAGGGGCTGGTCGGAACCGTCGAGCTTGATGTCGTAATAGGTCATGTCGCCGTAATAGACGACCTCGGTGACCGTCGCCGGGCTTTCGCGGTCCGAGGCGGTCTGGCCGTCGAAGAGGATGGTCAGCGTCTCCGGCCGGAAGCCGATGGTCGGGCCGGCATCGGTCTTGGCGCCGGTCATCTGCTCGGCGTCGAGGGTGAGGCGACCGAAGCCTTCGGCCTCCACCTCCACCTTGTCGCCCGACTGCGACAGGACCCTGGCGGGCAGGAAGTTCATCGTGCCGATGAAATCCGCGACCTTCCGGCTCGCCGGGCGGCGGTAGAGCGTTTCGGGATCGGCAAGCTGGGCGATCTCGCCCTCGAACATCACCGCGATCCGGTCGGACATGACCAGGGCCTCTTCCTGATCATGGGTGACGAGGATGAAGGTGATGCCGACCTGCCGTTGCAGGCGGATCAGCTCGACCTGCATATGCTCGCGCATCTTCTTGTCGAGTGCGGAGAGCGGCTCGTCGAGCAGCAGCACCTTCGGCTTCAGGATCAGCGCGCGCGCAAGCGCCACCCGCTGCCGCTGCCCGCCCGAAAGCGCATGGGCCGCCCGCCCGCCGTAGCCCTTGAGCCCGACCATGGCGAGCGCCTCTTCCACCGCCTTGGCCTTTTCCGCCTTGGAACGCGGGTCCTTCCGCAGACCGAAGCCGACATTCTCGGCCACGCTCATATGCGGGAAGATCGCATAGCTCTGGAACACCATGTTGGTCGGTCGCACGTTGGCCGGGACATTCTGCATGTCCTTGCCGTCGATCAGCACCACGCCCGAGGAGATGCCCTCGAACCCCGCGATGGTCCGCAGCAGCGTGGTCTTGCCGCAGCCCGACGGCCCGAGCAGCGAGAAGAACTCGCCGGCGCGGATCGTGGCGGTGATCCCCCTCAGCGCATGGTAATCGCCATAATACTTATGGACATCCTTGAACTCGATCATGGTCGGTTTTTCAGAACTCACAGGAAGCCTCCGGTATCCTTGCCGCCGGTCTTGGCAATGCCGCGGCGGCGGAAATATTCAGCGATGGACAGCAGGGTGATGGACAGCAGGACGAGGATGGTGCCGAGCGCCAGCATCGCCGGCACCTTGGCCGGGAAGCGGAACTGGCCGTAGATATAGGCCGACAGCACCTTGGTATTGCCGCCGAGGAAGTTGGCGATGATGAATTCGTCGAGGCTGATGGTGAAGCAGATCAGCAGGCTGGAGACGATCCCCGGCGTCACCAGCGGCAGGATGATCAGCCGGAAGGCCGAGATCGGCCCCTCGCCCAGATCATAGGCCGCCTCTTCCAGCGATTTGTCGAGGCTCTGGAAGGCCGAGGACAGGATCGCCACGGCAAAGGGCGTGCAGATCAGCACATGGCCCATGATGATCGTATGCTTGCCGAGCGGCACGCCCACGGCCAGCAGCACCATCAGCAGCGACATGGCCACGATCATCTCGGGCAGCACCAGCGGCAGCATGATCAGGCCGAGGATGCCGCCCTTGGCCGGAAAGGTGAACCGGGTCGAGGCGCGGGCGGCCAGAAGGCCGAGCGCGGTTGCGATCACCGAGGCGCAGATCGCCACGATCAGGCTGTTGGTCAGCGCCTCGCGCAGCGAGTCGTCGGCCCACATCTCCTGGAACCACCTGAAGGTGAACCCGGTCAGCGGGAAGGAGACGACCTTGCTGTCGTTCAGCGCAAAGACCGGCAGAAGGATGATCGGCGCATAGAGGAAGATCAGATAGCCGATGGCATAGACGCGCAATCCGGGGTTTTTCATTTCTGCCCCTTCAGGAAACGGCGGTTGAGGATCAGGAAGACGATCGACACGAGCGCCACGATCAGCATGGCGGTGACCGCGATGGCGGAGCCGATGGCCTTCTCGTTCTGCTTCAGCATCTTCACCTCGATCATGTTGGCGATCATCGGGATCTTGCCGCCGCCGATGAGGTCGGGGGTCACATAGTCGCCGATGGTGGGGATGAAGACGATGAGCACGGCGGCGATCACCCCGGTCATCGACAGGGGCAGGGTCACGCGCCAGAAGGTCATGAGCTTGGTCTCGCCCAGATCCTGACCGGCTTCCAGCAGGCTACGGTCGATCTTTTCGAGCGCCACGAAGATCGGCAGGATGGCGAAGGGCGCATAGGCATGGGCCAGCGTCATCACCATGGCCCCGGCGTTGTAGTTGATGGCCTGAAGCGGTTCGGAAATGATCCCGAGGCTCATCAGCCCCGAATTGATCACCCCGTTGTAGCCGAGGATCACCTTCCACAGGAAGACCCGGATCACATAGGAGGTCCAGAACGGGATGGTGATGAGGAAAAGCCAGAGCGACTTCTTGGAGGCCGCGACATGGAAACTGACGAAATAGGCGATCGGATAGGCCAGAAGCACCGTGCAGAGCGTCACCGCCATCGACACGACGAGCGAACGGAACATGATCGCCCGGTAGACCTTGCCGGTCCAGACCTCGACATAGTTCTGCAAGGTGAAGACCCATTCGATCTTGCCCGCGCCGGCATCGGTCATCACCGAATAGACGAGCACGGTCGCCAGCGGCGCGAAGAGCAGAAGGATCGCATAGATCGCGGTTGGCGAGACCAGCAACAAGCCACTTGCCGCCTCAGATTGCCTGATGCGGCCGAACAACGAAGTGTTCTCCATCGCGCCCCCTGTTCTTGTGCCTTTGACCGGCTGCCGCCGGAGGCTCACCGCCAACGGCGCGTTGTGTTCAACGTTTGATCAAAACAAAGCAAATGCCTTGGAACCGTGCAAGCAAAATCGCTCCGGCAGAGGTGCGCGGCGGGAACTGCCCGGTTTTCAGGCAGTTCCCGGCGGGACAAGTTCAGCCCGCAACCCGCTCGATGGCGATGGCGCGCTTCTTGAGCTCGTCGTAAAGCGTCGGCACGACCCGGAGCGAGCCGACCGCGACGCGGAGGGCATCGGAGATCCGCGCTTCGTTCGGGGCCTCGGTGGCGACACGCCAGACCATGCGCCGGGTGACGCCGTCATCATAGACGATCTCGGTGGCCCCGCTGCGGCTTTTGCGCCAGCCAAGGAAATCGGCGCCCCCATGAGGGGCGTGAAAGGTGGATTGAAGTCCCATTTTCGGGTTCTCTCTTGTCTGCTCTGACAAGAATCCTGCGCTTTGTCAGGGGCTTCGGTCAATCGAGCGCCGCAGGGAGCGCCCGCAGATTGCCACAAAGCGCAGCAGGAAAGACACAATCCGGGCCGGATTGGCGCAGGAGCGGAAACAGCCGCCTTTTGCCCGCCATGGCGATGACACAATGCCGCCACAATTCACCGCGACTCGGGCCGGGCTTCGGCGCTGCCCGGCTCAGACCGCCATGTCGAAGGGCGGCCGGCCGAGAAGCCGCGACAGCGCCGCAAGACCCGACTCGAATTGCGGTCGCGGAATGTTGCCCACCACCGCCAGCCGCACGGCATTGGGCGCCCTGCCCCCGATCATCGCATATTGGTCGGCGGGGCGGACAAGCACCCCCTCCTCCTCCGCCATGCGGGTGAAGGTGGAGGCCCGCCAGCCCTGCGGCAGCCGCAGCCAGACGAAGGGCATCCCCGGCTGCCACGCCAGATCATAGGCGCCGAGCTGGTTGACGACGATCTGCAACCGCTCCCCCAGCTCGCGCTGAACGAGACCGCGGATCTCCTGCGCGGCGCCGGACTGGAAGAGATGCAGGGTCATGTCGCTGACTGCGCGCGACAGGGCGAAATAACCGTGCTGCGCCGTCAGCCGCCCCGCCTGCCCCATGCCGGTCGGGCAGACCACATAGCCGAAACGCAGGGCGGGAGAGATGGATTTCGACAGGCTGCCCACATACCAGACCCGCTCGGGCGCCAGGGCGCGCAGGGTCGGCTGGCCCTCGTCGCCGGGAGCGTAACATTCGTCCTCAAGCACTTGCAGGTCGAAGCGGCGGGAAATGGCGATGATCTGCGCGCGCCGGGCCGCCGACATGCGGGCTGTGGTCGGGTTCTGCGCCACCGGGGTCACGCAAAGCACCTGCGGCCCGTAGCGGCGGCAGGCGGTCTCCAGAGCATCGGGGCGGATACCTTCCTCATCCATCTCGATGCCCACCACCTCCGCCCGCGCAAGGCGCGCCGCATAGCGGAAACCGGGATAGGCAAGATCCTCGGTCAGCACCACCGGACGGTCGCCGCGCAGACAGCAGGACAGCACGAGCGCAATCCCCGACTGCCCGCCATGGGTGAGCGTGATGTCATCCGGCCCCGACGGGCCGAGCACCCGGTCGGCAAGCCAGGTGCAGACCTCCTGCCGCAACGGGCGCTCCGCGTTCTGGCTGGTATAGTCGAGCCAGGACAGCCCCACGGCATCCGCCACCGCCCGCATCGCCCCGGCAAAGGCCTGAAGCTGCCCGACCTCCGGCAATTGCGGAGAGCGCAGATCGACGCGCCCCTGCGCCACGCCCGGATCGCGCTCCAGATAAAGCGGCTGGGTCGGGCCGAGGCGCGGCATCCGCGCCGCAACGAAGGTGCCACGCCCGACGGTGGCTTCCAGAAGCCCCTCCTGCGTGGCGATCTGATAGGCGCGGCTGACGGTCCCCGGCGTCACCGAAAGCCGCCAGGCAAGGTCGCGCACGGTGGGAAGCTGGCTGCCTTCGGGCAATTCGCCGCTGCGGATCGCATCGCGCAGGCTGCGGGCGAGCGCCAGATACTTCGGCCCGCCTTCTTTTGCCCCGCCCTCATCGGACAAAACAGGAACCCAAATTGTGTTCATAACAATGTTCCTGTGGCGACTCATGATGGGATGATTGTATCAATATACTAGCGGACAAACCGCCTTGTATCAATACAAATGGAGCTTCCCATGCCGCAGATTACCGCAGCCGCCCTGACGTCCCGCCCGCTTCCGCCCCTGTCGCGGATCGCGCTGTCGTTCGCGCTGACCGTATTCGCCTGGGAAACCCGCGCGAAATCGCGCCGGGCCTTGCGCCGTCTTGATCCGCATATGTTGCGCGATATCGGCCTCGATCCGGCCCAGGCTGCCGACGAATCGATCAAACCCTTCTGGCGGGATTGATCGGCGGCGCCGTCACAGGTCTTTGTCCCCTGACTGGCCGGGTCTTCCCGGCCTTTTTTCTTTGAAAGCCCCGGAACTGTTCCGTGCGAAAGCAGCAGGCCGACGCGATTCAATCACTAATTGCTGACTTTCAGACTTCACAATTTTGACCACATACTCCTAAAGAACTGCACGCAGAAATGCGCGACACTTTGGAGACTGGTTTGATCTTCCGATTCTTCACCTGCCGCTTCTGCGGCCACAAGCTCCGCTATGGCGCCTCGCGCTGCGGAGCCTGCCACCAGCCCACGCAGGTTCTGAACCGCCGCTGGCCACTGGCAGTCGCAATTCCCCTGGTGGCTTTTCTGGTTCTCCTGCTTCTTTCGTGAGTTTTACCGCCAAAAGAAAAAGGCCCGCGGGAAACCGCGGGCCTTTTTCTTTTCGGTAGCCTGAAGCGCGGATCAGCGCTTCGAGAACTGGAAGGACCGGCGGGCTTTGCGCTTGCCGTATTTCTTCCGTTCGACGACGCGGCTGTCGCGGGTCAGGAAGCCGGCGGCTTTCAGGGCGCCGCGCAGGGCGGGCTCATAAAGCTGGAGCGCTTTGGAGATGCCGTGCTTCACCGCACCGGCCTGGCCCGAAAGCCCGCCACCGGCGACGGTCGCATAGACATCGAACTGGCCTTCGACATTGGCGATGGTGAAGGGCTGCTTCAGGATCATCTGCAGCACGGGACGGGCGAAATAGACCGCCATTTCCTTGCCGTTGACGACGACCTTGCCGGAGCCGGGCTTCACCCAGACGCGGGCAACCGCGTCTTTACGCTTGCCGGTGGCATAGGAACGGCCGAGCTTGTCGCGCACCGGGGTGCGGGGCTTGGCGATCTCGGCCGCCGGGGTGGCGGCGCCGACGGCGGACTTCAGATCGTCCAGGGATTTGATATCGGCCATGATCAAGCGCTCCGGGTGTTCTTCGGGTTCAGCGCGGCCACGTCGAGGACGGTGGGCTGCTGGGCTTCATGCGGATGGGCGGCCCCGGCATAGACGCGCAGGTTGGTCATTTGCTGACGGCCCAGACGGTTGCGGGTGATCATGCGCTCAACCGCCTTGACCACGACGCGCTCGGGATGGGCGCCTTCCAGCACTTGCCGCGCGGTGCGCTGCTTGATCCCGCCCGGATGGCCGGTGTGCCAGTAATAGACCTTGTCGTTGCGCTTGTTGCCGGTCATCTGCACCTTGTCGGCGTTGATGATGATCACGTTGTCGCCCATGTCCATGTGCGGCGTGAAGGTCGGCTTGTTCTTGCCGCGCAGGATGTTGGCGACGATCGTGGCGAGGCGGCCCAGAACAACGCCTTCGGCGTCGATCAGGATCCACTTCTTCTCGATATCCGCCGGGGTAGCGGTAAAGGTTTTCATGTCGAACCCTATCAGTGGAGTGGCAGGGGTTTCCCCCCGATCTTTGGATGGGGGCTTATCGCCGAAGCACCGATCAGCGTCAAGGCGGATGAAAAACATAAAATCATTGTTTTTCAACGTACTATGATTTGAGGTATCAAAATACCCCAATCATTTCAATCGCGGCGGCCGGTCCGGGTCGGTGCCGGGGGCCGCGGGGGCGAAGGTCTCGCGCTCCGGCGCGGCCGGGGGCTCCGGCACCTCGAAGATCTGCGCCACCCGCGCCAGCACCGCCACGGCCGGATCGTCGGAGGCGAGGAAGGTCACGTCGATCTCCCCCGCTTCCAGCCCCGAAAAGGCCATGGCCTCGGCCACGGCGCGGGCGAGCGGGTCTTCGGCGGGTTCCGGCACGTCGAGAAGCGCAAGCACATGGCCGCGCCGCCCGCCCTCGTAGCGGACCCCGGCCAGAAGGGCGGCCCGCGCCAACCCCGCCGCCCCGTCGAGGGTGAAGCGCAGCGCCTCCTCCAGAGCCGGCGGCAGGCCCTGTGGCGGCACGAAGGCCTCGGGCCGCGCCTCCACCTCCTGCGGTTCGGTCTCCAGGATCTCGGCCAGCCACCGCAGCGCCTCGGGCGGCAGCATCACCTCCGAAGGCGCGCCGGAGCCGAAGTTGAGGCCGAGCGACACCCCCTGCCCCGCCAGATGCTGCGCGATGATCCGCCCCGGCAGCGCCGCATAGGGCAGCGCCGCACCCTGCGACAGCACCGCCAGCCGCTCCTCCCGGTCATAGGCCAGCAGCACCGGCCCCGCTTCGAGGTCGAAGACGCGGGGATTGATACGCTCGCCCTCCGCCTCATGTTCGAGGAGAAGGAAGAGCGGGATATCGGCCAGCAGCCGGTAGAACTGCCGGGCCTCCGGCTCACCCCCCGCCGCCATGGCGGCATGGGCCTCGTCAAGCGCTGTCCGCTCCATTGTCCTCTCCTTCCGGGGCGATTGCCGCCCGCACCGCCGCGCGCAGCTCCGGCAGCAGCTCTGCCGCGAACCAGGGGTTGCGCTTTTGCCAAGCGGTAGTGCGCCAGGAGGGATGCGGCAAGGGAAAGACGCCCTGCGCCCGCCAATGCCGCCAGTCGGCGACAGCCCCGGTCATCGCCGGAAGCCCGAGATGCCAGCGGATCGCCGCCCCGCCGACCAGAAGCGTCAGCGTGGGCGGGCCGAGTGCGGCGCGCACCCGCGCCCGCCAGGTGCGCGCGCACAGCGGTGGGGGCGGCAGGTCGGCGCCCTTGGCATTGTACCCCGGAAAGCAGAAGGCCATCGGCACAATCGCCACTTTGTCCCGGTCATAGAATTCCGCCTCCGAAAGTCCGGTCCAGTCGCGCAGCCGGTCGCCGGAGGGATCGGTAAAGGGCCGTCCGGAGGCATGGACCCGCGCGCCCGGCGCCTGACCAGCGATCAGAAGCCGGGGCCGCACCCCCTCGCGGAACCAGACCACCGGGCGCGGTTCATGCGCGGTCGCCGTCGCGGCGAACCGCGGCGCGCAGAGCCGGCAGGCGGAGATTTCGGCAACGAGGGACGACATGGGCGGCATTTCGGATGCGGTTCGGGGAATCCTCGCATCCGCCGTTCCGGCCGGCAAGGTGTCTTGGTCTGGGAGATGGGCGATCCGCCCATTCTACGCAACGCTCTGTAGGATGGGCGATCCGTCCATGCCCTCCCCCGCATCATCCATCGGACCACGCGCCGGGATGCGCCCCCGCAACAGTCGCGCCTTCCCGCAGGGCGCCCCGCCGCCTGCCGATTGAACCGCCCTGCCTTGCATGGTTGAAGCGGAGGATCAGTTCCTGAACCGGCGGTATTTCGGCCATGTATCGTGTCTCTCCCTTTGTCCGTCATTTTGCCTGGGCGCTTCTGGGCGGGGCGACGCTTGCGACGCTCTGGGTCAATCTCGACGCGGCAAGCTATTATGATGCCGTGGAGTTCCGGCTGCTGGACCTGAGCCTGCCGCAGGTCTTCGGCGGCAACCGGATGGTGCTGACCCCGATGTTCCTTGTGGCGCATGGGGCAATGGCGCTGTTCCTGGCCTTTCTCGGCAAGGAGCTGTGGGAGGCGCTGATCCTAGAGCGCGGGGCCTTCCACGGGCGGCGGGCGGCGATTCCGCTGGCCGGAGTGATCGGCGGCAGCCTCGGAGCGGTGCTGATCTGGGTGCTCGTCGGCGCGGGGATCGAAACGGCCGAGGAGGCGAGCTTCGGCCTCGGCTGGCAGGTGCCGCTCGGCAGCGATGTCGTGCTCGGCTATGTGATCGGGCGGAGGGTCTTCGGGGCGGGGCATCCGGCGCTGCATCTGCTGCTGCTGATCATGATCGGCTATGATCTGGTGGCGCTGCTGCTTCTGGGTCTCAGCGATCCGATGGTCACGCTGCGCCTCGCCTGGCTGCTGCTGCCGCTGGCGGCAAGCCTTGGCGTCTGGCTGATCTTCGGCCGCAACGCCGGGCCGGACAGCCCGGAGCGGGCGCGGCGGCGGGGGCTGGCTCTCTGGCCCTATGTGCTGGCCGGGCTGGTGAGCTATATCGGGGTCGCCGCCTCCGGCCTGCCGCCGGTTCTCGGGCTTTTGCCGGTGATCCCGGCCATCCCCCATGCCGACCGCTCCTTCGGAGTCTTTGCCGAGGCGGAGGCCTTCCTGCATGACCCGCTCAACCGGCTCGCGCATCACCTCGTCCGTCCGGTCGCGGTCGTGCTCTTCTTCTTCGGTCTCACGCGCGGCGGCATCGACCTTGGCGCTTTCGGGCCGACGACGCTGACCGTGCTGGCGGCCCTCTGGATCGGCAAGCCGCTGGGGCTGCTCCTCGGGCTGATGCTCGGCCACATGATCTTCCGGGCGAGCCTGCCGGAAGGCATCACCCTGCGCGCGCTCCTCCTGCTGGCGCTGATCACCGGGATGGGCTTCACCGTGCCGGTTCTGGGGCTGGAAACCGCCCTGCCCGGCGGCGGCATGACCGAAGGCGCGCGGCTCGGCCTTGCGCTGTCGCTGCTGATCGGGCCGCTGGCGCTTCTTCTTGCGCGCGGGCCGCTGCGGCTCCGGATGCGCTGAGCGATCGTTGCGAAACGGACGACAATCCTGTGAGAATCTTCCCATTGTCACCGGATCGGCCTTGCAGACATAATGCTGCCCCAAAGCCCCGCTAGGCAGAGGACAGGTTCCGGGCGGAAAACCCGGCGCCTGCCGGCAGAAAGCCGGGACGGAAAGACGCAAACCGGGCGTTAAGGATGATCCGGTAGACCGGGGGAACTCCCCGGCACCATGAGGCGGGAATGATCGCGTTCGAGAATGTCAGCAAGTCCTTCTGGACGGGCAAACAGCGCAAGGTGATCCTTGACCGCGCCACCTTCCGGGTGGAACTGGGCAATTCCCTCGGCATCCTCGCGCGCAACGGCACCGGCAAGACCACGATCATCAACATGATGGCCGGGCTCGAAAAGCCCGATGAGGGCAAGATCCTGCGGACCTCGCGCATTTCCTTCCCGCTCGGGTTCATGGGCGGCATCGTCACCAAGCACACGGCGACGGAGAATGCCCGCTATATCGCCCGGCTCTACGGGCTCGACCCCGATTATGTCGAAAGCTTCTGCCGCTGGCTGACCGGGATCGACGAATATTTCGACATGCCGGTGGGGACCTATTCCTCGGGGATGCGGTCGCGCTTTTCCTTCTCGCTGATGCTGGCGCTCGATTTCGACATCTATCTCATCGACGAAGGGATGCCCTCTTCGACCGATGCCGAATTCAACCGCAAGGCCGGCAGCGTCCTGCGCCAGCGGTTGCAGAATTCGACCGTGGTGGTGGTTTCGCACCAGGCCGCGACGCTTGAGAAATTCTGCCGCTCCGCCGCCGTGCTGCGGAACGGCCAGTTGTATATGTTCGACACCCTGGAAGAGGCCAAGCGGCTCTATGACTATGAAGCTCAGAGTTAAACGGTTCCGCACCCGCCGTCCCGATCCGGCAGCCCCCGCCGCAGCGCCGGTCGCCGCCGCGCCGGTCGCTCCCGCAGCGGCCGCCGCCGCCGCCAGACCGCGCGTGCAGCGGCTCGGGGATGAGGCCTTTTTCCCCGGCGCAAATGAGGACGGCTTCGGCGCGGGTCCCTTTCCGACCGCGCAAGGCACGGGCGGCGAGGCGGTGCTGCTCACCGGGGCGGTGAAGCCCGGCACGCCGCCGGCCAACAGCGCCGCCACCCCCGGCGATACGGCCGGCGATCTTCCGACCGGGACCCCCGACGGGGCGCCGACCGAGATCGACGCCATCCGGCGCGAGGGGCTGACGGGGCGGCAATTGCGGCTGGCCCGGCGGCTGGCGCAGAAACACGGGCTGCCCGCCACCTCCGATTTCGATGCGGTGCGGCTCCTGCGCGCGCAGGGGATCGACCCGTTCCGCGCCAATTCCGTGCTGGAGCTGGTCAGCTCCAATGATGGAGGGGAGCCGCCCTCCGGCGGGTCCCGCGCCCTTGCGCTGACCCCCAGCGGGCAGGGCATCCAGCTTCCGCAGACCACGCGGCCCGCGCAACTGCCTTCCCCGGATGTGCGGGCAGAACAATCGCATCTGTCGGAACTGAACAGGATCCAGAAAGACATCGCCCGCCGCCGCCGCCGCAAATCGGCGCTGCTCGCGGCCCGGCTTTTCATCTTCGTCTTCCTGCCGACGCTGCTCGCCGGGATTTACTATTACACGATGGCGACGCCGCTTTACGCGACCAAGACCGAATTCGTCATCCAGCAGGCCGAACCCGCGGCCGCCGCCGGCATGTCGAGCCTGCTGCGCGGCACGCAATTCGCCACCTCGCAGGACAGTATCGCGGTGCAGGGCTACCTCCAGTCGCAGGATGCCATGGGCCGGCTCGATGCCGACATGGGCTTCCGCGCCCATTTCTCCGACCCCAAGATCGACCCGATCCAGCGGCTCGCCCCCGATGCGACCAATACCGCCGCCTACCGGATCTACAAACGCAACGTGAAGATCTCCTACGACCCGACCGAGGGCCTGATCAAGATGGAGGTCATCGCCGCCGATCCGCAGAAATCGGTCGATTTCTCAAAGGCGCTGCTCGGTTACGCCGAGGAACAGGTCGACCAGATGACGCAGCGCCTGCGCGAGGACCAGATGAAGGGCGCGCGGGAAAGCTTTGCCGATGCGGACAAGAAGCTTCAGGAAGCAACGCGCAAGGTCGTGGATTTGCAGGAGAAATTCAAGATCCTCTCCTCCGAGACCGAGGCCGCGCTGATCACCACCCAGATCGGCTCCCTGGAAACGCAGCTCACGCAGGACAATCTGTCCCTGACCCAGATGCTGTCGAACGAGAACCCGAACCCCGCCCGGATGGAGCCGCTGAAACGCCGGATCGCCGCGCTTGAGGATCAGATCGCCACCCTGCGCGGCAAGCTGACCGAAAAGGATGCCGATGGCGTCTCGCTCGCCGAGGTGCAAAGCGAGCTTCTGGTGGCGCAGGCCGATGCCCAGACCCGGCAGTTGCTGGTGGCCCAGTCGATGACCGCGATGGAGACCGCGCGGGTGGAAGCGAACCGCCAGACCCGCTACCTCTCGGTCGCCGTGAGCCCGGTCAGACCCGACGAGGCCAGCTATCCGCGCGCCTTTGAAAACACGCTCGTCGTCATGCTGATCTTCGCGGGCATCTATCTGATGATCTCGATGACCGTGGCGATCCTGCGCGAACAGGTCGCGGCATGAGGGAGGTGGCGATCGGCGCGCTGCGTGTCGGCAATGATCGCCCCCTTCTGGTCATTGCCGGGCCGTGCCAGCTTGAAAGCCTCGACCATGCCCAGATGATCGCCGGGACCATGGCCGAGGCCTGCCGGGCGGCGGGCGCGCAATATGTGTTCAAGGGCAGCTATGACAAGGCCAACCGCTCCTCCCTCTCCGGCAAGCGCGGATTGGGGATGGAGGCGGGGCTGAAGGTTCTGGCCGCGGTGCGCGCCATGGGCCTGCCGGTGCTGACCGACGTGCATGACGCCGGCCAGGCCCGCGAGGCGGCGGGGGTGGCGGATGTGATCCAGATTCCCGCCTTTCTCTGCCGCCAGACCGACCTCCTGCTTGCCGCCGGGGAAACCGGGGCGGTGGTGAACATCAAGAAGGGTCAGTTCCTCGCCCCCTGGGACATGGAGCATGTGGCGGCAAAGGTCGCCTCCACCGGCAATGAGCGCCTTCTGCTGACCGAGCGCGGCGTGAGCTTCGGCTACAACACCCTTGTCGCCGACATGCGCGCCCTGCCGATCCTCGCGCGCACGGGCTATCCGGTGATCATGGACGCCACCCATTCGGTGCAGCAGCCGGGCGGCAACGGCGCCTCCTCCGGCGGGCAGCGCGAATTCGCGCCGGTGATGGCGCGGGCGGCGGTGTCGCTCGGCATTGCGGGGGTGTTCATCGAGACCCATGAAGACCCCGACCGCGCGCCGTCCGACGGGCCGAACATGATCCCGCTGAAAGCGATGCCCGCGCTTGTGGACAGCCTGATGGGCTTTGACCGGCTGGCCAAGGCCGATCCGCTGCGGGCCTAGTCAAAATCCTCCGGGGTTTTGGCGGATTTCCCGCAAGAAAGCGGGCCTCACGCCACCTGCCCCGCAGCCCAGCCCGACGACCAGGCCCATTGGAAATTGTAGCCGCCGAGCCAGCCGGTCACATCCACCACCTCACCGATGAAATAGAGACCGGGAACCCCCTTCGCCTCCATGGTGCGGGCATCGAGCGCCTCCGTATCGACCCCGCCGAGCGTGACCTCCGCGGTGCGATAGCCTTCGGAGCCGACCGGGCGCAGCTCCCACCCCGCAAGCCGCCGCGCGAGAAGGTCGAGATCCGTACCCGAAAGCTCCGCCATCGGCGCGGTCAGGCCCGAGACCGCCTCCAGATGCCGCGCGAGCTTTTCCGGCAGAAGGCGGCCAAGCGCCGTCCGCAGCGCCTGCCGTCCGTTTTCTTTCTTCGCCGCCCGCAGGGCCGCCGCCGCATCCTGAGCGGGCAGAAGGTTCAGCGTGATCGCCTCCCCCTCGCGCCAATAGCTCGAAATCTGCAGGATCGCCGGGCCGGAAAGGCCGCGATGGGTGAAAAGTGCCGCTTCGTCAAAGCCTTGCCGCCCGTGGCCGACCCGGACAGGCAGCGCGGTTCCGGCGAGGGGCTGCATCCAGGCCAGCTCCTGCTCCGCGAAGGTCAGCGGCACAAGGCCGGGGCGCGTCTCCACCAGCGGCAAACCGAACGCCTCCGCCAGTTGATAGCCGAAGCCGGTCGCGCCCATCTTGGGGATGGACTTGCCGCCGGTCGCCACCACCACCGAGGCCGCCCCGACCTGCCCGCGCGCCGTCTCGACCGTGAACCCCCGCGCCGCGCGCCGCACAGCCCCGATGGCGGTGCCGAGCCACAGCTCGCCCCTCGCCGCGGCGAGATCGCGCAAAAGCATATCCACCACCTGCGTTGCAGGACCGTCGCAGAACAGCTGCCCGAGCGTCTTTTCATGCCAGCCGATCCCGGCCGTCTCCATCCGCGCGATGAAATCCCATTGGGTGAAGCGCTTCAGCGCCGAAAGCGCAAAGCGCGGATTTTTCGACAGAAACCGCTCCGCCGAAATGCCGAGATTGGTGAAATTGCAGCGCCCGCCGCCGGAGATGCGGATCTTCTCTCCCGCCGCCCTGGCGTGGTCGAGGACCAGCACACGCCGCCCGCGCCGCGCCGCCTCGATCCCGGCGAAGAGGCCGGCCGCACCGGCGCCGAGTATGACCACATCCCATCTGTCCATGCCGCTGCCTAGCGCGCGCCGCAGCACCTTTCAACCGCCGGAAATTTTTCCGCAAATCGCGCGCACCCTCTTGCACCCCCGGATGGGCTTCGCTAAACACCGCCGCAAGTTGGGGCGTCGCCAAGCGGTAAGGCAGCGGTTTTTGGTACCGCCATACCTAGGTTCGAATCCTAGCGCCCCA
>JAPUEK010000004.1 GCA_027492585.1 Paracoccaceae bacterium
TCCTACGAGAAATTCGTGATGGATGCCGATCAGCTCGGCACGCTGCACCATCTGGCGCAGGGCGTGCAGGTCGATGTGAACGGTCAGGCCATGGATGCGATCCGCGAAGTGGGTCCGGGCGGCCATTACCTCGGCTGCGCCCATACCCAGGCGAATTTCAAGAGCGCCTTCTGGCGGTCGGATCTGCTGGACTACAAGCCCTTCGAGACCTGGGCCGAGGAAGGCGCGCGCGACACGCAGGCGCTTGCGGGGGAGCGGGTGAAGAAACTTCTGGCCGATTACCAGCAGCCCGCGCTTGACGAGGGTACCCGCGAGGCGATCGACGCCTATGTCGCCAAACGGAAATCGGAAATGCCGGACGCCTTCATCTGAGCCCGCCGGGGCATCTGAGGCCATCCGGCAGATGAATGAGGCCCGCAGCCGCCAAGGCCGCGGGCCTTTTGCGTTCAGAGCGCCGCGATGCGCGGCAGCAGGCGCACCTCGGCCATGAGCGCGATCAGCACCTCGATATGGCGGGCAACCGAGTAATCCGCCTTGCCGGCCCGGCGGGTTTCCTCCAGCCGCTCCTCCTCGTCCAGAAGCTGCGGCACGGCGCGGTCGGGGCTCGGCGATTGTTGCAGAAGGCGGCGCAGGTCGCGGTCGCGGCTGTAATCGCCAAGACCGAAGCGCGCGGCGCGGATCAGCAGGCGCGGGCGGCGGAGATCGGAGAGCAGGCTGCGGAAATCGGTCATCTGAGGCTCCTGGACGTTGGATGAATCATCCTACCGCAACACAACCTTACGTTGCGTCTTGTCTTTTTCGAGCGCACGGACCTTTCCAGTTTGTTTAGGAAATCGAAACAATTATCGCAGTTGCTTAAGATATTAACGCTTGAGTAACCAATGCATCCCAGGGTTGTTCCTGTCCCTGGCGGGACGAAACGGCCCGGATGCGGCACGGAAGCGGATGATGCGGACCAACCAGACCTCTGCACCCAGATTGCCCGACTGGATTCCCGGCGATGTGCGGCTCTACCTCGACCATACGGAAGAGGGGCTGTCGCTGAGGGAGATCGCGCGGCGCGACGGGCGCAATGCCTCCACCATCCTGCGGCTCGTGCGCCGTTATGAGAAACGCCGCGATGACCCCCTGCTGGACGAGGCGCTGAGCGCGCTCGTGCCGGGGGCCAGGGCGCTACCGGACCCAGCCAGAAAGGACCTTGCCCCGATGAACGCCCAGCAGCGCCCGCCCCAGCCCGGCCAGAGTCCGCGCACTTCCGCCCTGGCCACCGATGAGGAAACGATCCTGCGCGAGGGTAAGCGCGTGCTGCGCCGGCTGGCGGAGCCGGGAGCGGTCATGGCCATCGCGCCGGACATGGAAAAGGCGGTGGTGATGCGGGAATTCCCCGATGGCCGCTCGGCGCGGACGGGGGTGCTGGAACGCTCCCTGGCGCAGGCCTTCGTGCTGAAGGACTGGATCTCCTGCCGCAAGGCGGGGCGGGTGACCTGCTATGACATCACCCCGGTCGGGCGCGCGGCGCTGAAGCGGATGATCGACGCCGAGGAACAGGCGCGGCAGGACCAGTCGCGGGGCATGGCAGAGGCGGCGAGCCCCTTTGCCGGGCAGCACCGGGTCTGGGGGGAGCGCGAGGTTCCGGGCGAGGAGGGCGGACGCAAGCTGCGCTACAACCTCGCGGAAAGCCCGGTGACGGTGCTCGGCCGGCGGCGCGACAAGGAGGGGCGGCCGTTTCTGGAGGCCGATCTCGTCGAAGCGGCGGAGCGGCTGCGCGAGGATTTCGAGCTGGCGCAGATGGGGCCGCGGGTGGCCCAGAACTGGGAGCGGTTTCTGACCGGCGGCGATCGCGGCGGCTTTCGCAGCGACAGCGGCGGCGCCGAGGGGCCGAGGGCTGCCCGCGACCGGGTGGCGATGGCGCTGCGCGACCTCGGGCCGGGGCTGGGCGATGTGGCCTTGCGGGTCTGCTGCTATCTCGAAGGGATCGAGGCGGCGGAGCAGCGCATGGGCTGGGCCGCGCGCTCCGGCAAGATCGTGCTCCGCATCGCGCTCCAGAGGTTGCGGCGGCATTACGACGAGACCTATGGCCGCTCGGGACCGCTGATCGGGTGAGGTGCAGCGTCACCATGAGCTCCGAAGGATCAGGGCGGCAGCGAAGGCCAGACGCCATTTCGGGGCTTCCTGATTGGCGCCGGTCTCCGGGCTGATCACGCCCGGTTGCTTTGCGGCTTGATGTCGATCCCCGTCAGCCCGGACCGGCATCGCGGTTTCCCCGCCGCGTGGCAGCGTCCGACCGGGGCCGCCGTTCTCACTCGCGGCCAAAGTCCAGTGCCTGCCCCGGCGGTTGCGAAGCACCCGTCAGGGGCGGGCGTGGCCACCGGCAGCCTTGCCGCCCGGCAGCGGCGATGGCCTCTGCCACCCCGTCGGCCGCGCCCAAAAGGCAGGGCCTCACAACGTCTAATGCGCCAGAACCTTCGCCACCAGCAGAAGCGACAGCCCCGCCATCCACAATGCCGCGCCCCGGCTCATCCACCTCCCGGCACGGGACAGGGCGCCGGCGCCGAGGCCGATCCACAGGAGCGAGACTGCTGGCACCAGCCCGGCAAAGAGCAAGGTCCCGGCGACCGGCGATGCCGCCTCCGGCAGCAGCACCAGACCGAAGATCAGCGCCTTGGGATTGAGCAGCGTCGTCACCCCGACCTGCACGGCTCCGACCCGGCTTGCGGGGTCAAGGATCGCCGGGTGCTGCCAGAGCCGCAGCGCGAGCCAGGCCACCCAGGCCGCCGCGCAGGCGGTGATGAGCGACCGCACCACCGGCAGCCCGTCGATCAGCGGCCCGCCCCAGAGCGCCAGCGGCACCACGACCGCCAGATAGGCGCAGAGCACCAGCGGCACGAAGGACAGGGCCGCGCGGAACCCGCGCTCGGCGCCGGTAACGGCCAGAACCGCATTGGTCGGGCCGGGAGCGGCGAGCAGCACGATCAGCGCAAGGGTGAGTTCGGCAAGCGTCATGGCCCCGTCTAGCAGTTTTCACAGGGGCGCAGGCTGACACAGATCAAGCCCGTGCGAAAGGCCGGCGGTTGTCCGGCCCCCTTGCTTGTTACGTCACGCCGGCCAAAGACCCCCTTGCCCGACAGATTCCGCCGGCTGCCATTGCGCCGAACCCCGACGAGGGCGGGAAACCGGCGTTGCCCGCTGCCGATCCGGCGGAGGCCATCGCGATGGGCCGGCGCGCCTGAGCTGCTTTGCCGATCCCGCCCGGAGATATGCAGACGGGGCAGGGGCTTTGCGCCACCGCCCCGCCTTGGAGATCGGCAACCGGGGATCAGTCGGCCTGGGTGATGCCGGCCTTGTAGACCAGTCCGGCAAGCGCCCCGCCGGCCAGCGGCGCCAGGATGAAGACCCAAAGCTGCGAAATCGCCGCCCCGCCAACAAAGAGCGCCGGCCCGATGGAGCGCGCCGGGTTCACCGACACGCCGGTCACGTTGATGCCGACGAGGTGGATCGCCGTCAGGGTCAGGCCGATGGCCAGCCCGGCAAAGCCCGCCGTCGAGCCCTTGCCCGTCGCGCCGAGGATCACGGTGACGAAGAGGAAGGTCATCACCGCTTCGAAGACGAGTGCCGCGGTCAGCGAATATTCCCCGAGATAGCCCGGCCCGAAGCCGTTCTGGCCGAGCCCGTTCACCGCGACCGAGTAATCGGCCTTGCCCGAGGCGATGAGATACAGCACCGCCGCACCAAGGATCGCCCCGATCACCTGCGCCGCCGCATAGCCGATGAATTCATTGACGCTCATCCGGCCCGCCGCCATCATCCCGAGGCTGACGGCGGGGTTGAGATGCGCCCCCGAAATCGCGCCGATCCCATAGGCCGCCGCGACGATCGACAGCCCGAAGGCGAGCGCGATCCCGGTAAAGCCGATCACCGAGCCGGCGATCACCGCCGCGCCGCAGCCGAAAAGCACAAGGATCGCGGTCCCCAGCAGTTCGGCGGTAAGTTTCTTGGACATGTTCCCTCCAGTTCTGAAACGGGCCGCGGTCTTGTCGTGCCTTGCCCTTGCTGCATGGCCGCTTGCCCCGGCGGCAGGATTGCAGCCGTTGCCAAGCGGGTGCCGTCAGACTATTTGGGAGGAGAGGGACCTGTCAGGGGGAAAAACCAGTGCGCGATCTCAAGCTGCCAGAAGGGCGCCATCCGGAGAAAGCCCATCGTCCTGACAATTTCCAGCCGAAGAAGCCGGATT
>JAPUEK010000005.1 GCA_027492585.1 Paracoccaceae bacterium
GTTGCTCCGCAACTCCCAGTGGGCGCGTGATTTTCACCTGACAGGGGGTGTGCATGAAAACGCCAAAACGTGCATGCTTATGCCTCGTTGGCAACAGCAACATGGGGACTTTGGCGATCCCGGGAGGATTCGAACCTCCGACCAGCCGCTTAGAAGTCGGCAGACTATATCCCTTTTCAACCCCCGCGTCCACCTGAAACAGTAGCTTTTTCAGACATTTGGCGGTAGTATTCCCCTAAGCTGCCCGCTCCCGCCCGTTCCTCCCCCGGTTCGTTTACGGTTCGCAGGCAGGCCCCCACACGGTTCGCAGAGGGAATGTGGCGATGCCAGAGAAGTTGACGGAAGCGGCGGTGAAGGCCCTGAAATTTGAGGGTGCGCCCAGCGTCGTGCGCGATGCCAAGGTGACGGGCCTCTTGGTCGCGGTGAACAAGACCGGGAAGTCCTACAAGGTGCAGCGCGACCTCTGGGTTGGCCCGCGCGGGCGCAAGAAGCTGGTCAAGACGGTGCGCCACACCTTGGGCGGCACCGAGGAGATGACGCTGGACGATGCCCGCAGCCGGGCCACGGCGATGCTGGACCTGATCAAGCGCGGGATTGACCCGAACGCCCCGCCGCCGGAGCCCAGCGCAGACGCGGGCGGCTGGACCGTGCGGCGGATGTATGAGGAATACGGGGCCGACATGCGGACCCGCGACTGCGTGGAGCGGTCCATCACCGACATGATGGACCGGCTGGAGCGATACCTGCCCAAGTGGTGCGACACCCCCGTGACCGACATCCGGCGCAGTGCGGCGCGGGAAGAACACCGCCGGATCACCAAAGACCACGGCGCGACCGTCGCCAACAAGGCCATGCGCGACTTCCGCGCCGCCTACAACTTCGCGCTGAAGGTGGTCGATGACCCGGACGCGCTGCCGGGCAACCCGGTGGAGGCCGTGACCTTCAACAAGGAGCGGGCCAGCAACAAGGTCCTGCTGCCCGATGAACTTGAGGGGTGGTGGAAGAAGGTTCAGGCCATCACCAACCCGCTGCGCCGCGACATGCACGAGCTGGGGCTGCTGTCGGGACTGCGCCCCGGCACCCTCGTCGGGCTCCGCCGGGAATGGGTCCAACTTGATGCCAAGGCCATCTCCATCCCCCGGATGAAATCGGGCCGTTCCTTTGATCTGCCGCTGTCGGGTCGGATGCTGGGCGTCGTGCGCCGGGCGATGGCTGTGGGTGACGTGCTGTTCCCGGGCTCCCCTTGGCTGTTCCCGTCGCGGTCCACCAAGACCTTTGAGGTGATCGCAACGCAGGTCTGGCGGGAGAAGTCGCTGCCGTCTGAGACTGGGCACATCCTGCGCCACACCTACCGCACCGTCGCCCAGCGCACCGGCATCGACAAGGTGAACGCCCGGCTGCTGCTGGACCACACCGTGCCGGGGATTGATGGCGTCTACATCCATGAGCGGGCGCTGTTCGACACGCTGCTGGCCGACCAAGAGCGGATGACGGCGGCGCTGGTGGCCCTGATCGAGCCGCAGATTGTTGGTGCCGGGGCAGCTTAGGGTTTCTTTTGTGCGCTGGCCGGGCTATGGTGGCGCACTGACTATGCATCCGTGTCGGCCCACCGGGAAGTGCCGCACACGGGGAGCGCCAGCAAGCAAATGGCGCGGGCTGACCCGGGGATGAGCCTGTCACCAACCTGACCGCCCGCCAGCGGTCTGGACTGGTGACGCCAGATGACTCCAGACATTGACGACCTTGCCGCCGCCGTTGCGGCGCGGGTGATTGAAGCCCTTCCCTGGGGGCGGCTGCCCATCACGCCCGAATACCTGTCCGCCGACCAGGTGGCGCAGATGACGGGTTTCTCCCCAAAGTGGCTTGAGGCCCGCCGCTCCGACCGCACGGGACCGCCCTACATCAAGATCGGGCACAATGTGCGCTACCGCACCGCAGACGTGCGCGCCTTCATGGAAGCGGGCGAGGTGGCGGAATGAGCGGCCCGGAAATGGAAAGCGCCCCCCGCCGGGAAACGGGAGGCGCTGGAAAAGACGGTGACCATGTTCCTTCCGAGAACGGTTCCAGTATACCGGGGATCGGCGGCGCGGGCGACGTAAATTGCTTGTTGCCTTCCAAGGAGGCGGTGCGTGCGGCGCTCCGGCTGGTCCACCCCGCAGGCCCGTGGCACGTCAGCGCCAAGCGGGAGAAGGGCTTCACCGGCAAGGTGTATGGGCCCGATGCAGAGGGCAGCGCGGCGGGATGGGCAGTTGCCCAGAATGCGACCCTGAACGCCTATGTGTCGATTGCCGCGCTCCGGGCGGGCTGGAACGGCGACAAGGCCACCAAGGCCGATGTCGCCAGCGTCGGCTGGCTCTGGGTTGACCTTGACCCCCGGCCCGGGGAGGAGCTTGAGGCGGAGCGGGCGCGCATCCTTGCCCTGCTGACCACCAACCTGCCCAAGGGGGTCCCGCCGCCGTCCGTCATCATCGACAGCGGGCGCGGCTTCTGGGCGCTCTGGCGTCTGGCGCAGCCCGTGGTGATGCCGCCCGCCGACAGTGAGGGTTGGGAGGCGGCGCGGGCGACGGTGGAGGACCGGAACCGGGGCCTTGAGCTCGCTTTCGGGGCTGACCGCTGCCACAACATGGAGCGGGTGATGCGCCTGCCGGGGACGGTGAACCGCAAGCCCGGCGGGCGGCTGGCCCGCGTCGTGCGGGCGGATGACACCGTGCATGACCTGATGGCCTTCCCCGCCGTCCCCGACCCGAAGGCGGGCGGCGCTGTGGCGGTGGCCGGGCGCGGCGCTCCCCGGGTTGCTGCGCCCGGACCTGTCGGGCGGGTGAACCTTGACGACCTGCGGGGTGTGTCCGACCGGACCCGGGCGCTGATCGTGCAGGGGATGGACCCTGACGACCCGGCGAAGTGGGCCAACCGCTCCGACCTCGTGTTGCATGTGCTGTGCGACCTGATCCGGGCCGATGTGTCGGATGACGACATGCTGGCGGTGATCCTTGACCGGGACCACCGGGTGAGCGACCACATCTATGACCAGCCCAAGCCGGAACCTTACGCCCGGAGGCAGGTGCAGCGGGCCTTGGAGCTACAGCCCCGGCCCGGACCTGTGCTGGTGGCCGTTCCCCTGAACCTCGCCCGCGCCTTCCGCAATGCCCGCCGCCCGCACCTGCTTCACCATCAGCAGGAGTTCCTTGACTGGGATGGCGCGGCCTATGTGGGTCTGGCAGACGACACCGTGCGCGCAGAGGCTTGGCGGTTCCTTGAAACCTGCCGGGTGGAGGTCGAGAAGGACGGGGTGAAGGAGGTGAGGCCCTTTGTCCCGCTGCCCGACAGGGTTTCCGCAACCGTGGACGCA
Organism: Paracoccaceae bacterium; assembly: GCA_027492585.1. Taxonomy (GTDB): domain Bacteria; phylum Pseudomonadota; class Alphaproteobacteria; order Rhodobacterales; family Rhodobacteraceae; genus JAPUEK01. Next base: position 3,350 of record JAPUEK010000005.1, read on the forward strand.
ATGCGCGCCGTCGCCCACATCCCGCCGTCGCGGGTGGAGCCGCCGCGCTGGCTGGACGGGCGGGCCGGGCCTGACCCGCTGGACCTGTTGCCGACCCGCTCCGGCCTGCTGCACCTGCCGTCCGGCGACCTGCTGCCCGCAACGCCGGAATTGTTCACCCGCAACGCGCTCGACTTCGCGCATGACGCTGCCGCCCCCGCCCCGGCGCGGTGGCTGGCCTTCCTGCACGAGGTCTGGCCGGGCGACGATGAGGGCGACTGCATCGCTGCCTTGCAGGAGTTCATGGGCTACCTGCTGACCCCGGACACCAGCCTCCAGAAGGCGCTGCTGATCCCCGGGCCGAAGCGCTCCGGCAAGGGCACCATCGGGCGCATCATGGGCAAGCTGGTCGGGGAGGCCAACACCGTCGCGCCGTCGCTGAACAGCCTTGGCCGCAGCGATTTCGGACTTGAGCCCCTGCTGGCAAAGCAGCTTGCCATCGTCTCCGACATGCGCCTGTCCAGCCGCACTGATGAGGCGGCGGTGGCGGAGAACCTGCTGCGGATCACGGGGGAGGACCGGGTGAGCGTGAACCGCAAGCACAGGTCTGCGATGGAGGTGACGCTGCGGGCGCGGTTTGTCGTGATGACCAACGAGGTGCCGAAGTTCGCTGACAGGTCGGGTGCGCTGGTGTCGCGCTTCATCGTCCTGCCCATGCGGCAGTCGTTCTTCGGGCGGGAGGACAGCGGCCTGACCCCGGCCTTGATGGCGGAGCTTCCGGGCATCCTCAACTGGGCCGTGGAGGGGTGGCGGCGCGTCCGGGCGAACGGCAGGATCACGCAGCCGGAGGCCGGGCGCGATGTCGCCTTGCAGATGACAGACCTTGCGTCGCCCATCCCGGCCTTCGTGCGGGAATGGTGCGAGGTCGGGGGCGACCACCGCGTGGCGAAGGACCACCTGTTCGGCGCGTTCCGGGCATGGCACCGGGACCGGATCGGGAACGACTATGTCGGCGGGTCCAACACTTGGGCGAACATGCTCTACAGTGCGATGGAGGGCGCGGTGCGCGGCGTGAAGGCGGGCGGTGATGGCGCAAGGGTCCCGTCCTTCGGCGGCATCCGCCTGCGGCCCGATCTGGGATACCGGCCCCCGGACGCGGACCCGCCGTTCTGATCCTGTGCCGCGTCCGGGCTCCACGTCCGGGCGCGGCTGCACCCACTGCCCAAGATTACAACCACTTAGCGGTTCGCGTCCGGGGCGTCCGGGTTCCGCCCTATTGTGCTCTATCTCTGCTCCCTATCTGGTTCTCCCTCTGTCTCTCCCCGCGATATGTAAGAGATAACCCGGACGGCCCGGACGTGAGCTGGAAAGGCTTGGCCCGGGTGGGGGTTAGCGCATCCAGACCCCGGACGCCCCCCGGACGTGCCCGGACGTGAGCCCGGACGTGACCCTGCGGGTGTCCTTGGGCAGGGACGCGCGGTGCAGGGGGTGGAAGCCACCACTTCGCACGCTCTGCGTGGTGCTAAAAGGGCGGCCAGTGCCCGGCAGCAAGACCCGGCCAATCTTGCTGTGGATCGGGCCACCCCGAAAGCCCCAGCCGCGCCAGTGCCGCCGCAGCCCACCTTTCTGGGCGCTTGCGATCCGCTGCTGGGCAACCCCGCTTCCGACCGCTTCTGGGGTGCTTTTCAGTAGACGACTGGATGTCGTTCACGCTATGTTCCGTCACCGGATGCAACCCTTGGTTGTGTGCAGCCACCCTCAGAAATGGAGCATCCCATGACCGCCAGCGCCCCGAAGCCCAAGGCCACCCGCAAGGCGAAGGCTGCACCCGCTGCCGCCGCTGTGGCGGAGGCTGTCGCCCCTGTCACGCCCCAACCCGTCGCCCAGCCCGTGCCCGCCGTCCAGCCGAAGGCGCAGCGCCGCAGCCGGGGCATCAGCCTAGCCCCGAAGGCGGAGGCGCGGGCCTGCCGCGCCGGGACCAAGCAGGCGCTGATGGTTGACCTCCTGTCGCGGTCCTGCGGCGCGTCCATGTCGGAGCTTCTGCGCCACCTCCACCCGTGGAAGCCGGTGACGGTCAAGTCCGGCCTGTCCTGGGACATGAACCACCAGAAGGGCTACGGCATCCGCACCACCCACGAGAACGGATACCAGCGCTGGCTTGCCTGCGACTATGAGGGTCAGGGCACCTTCCATGCCGACCATCACCCCGACGATGTGAGCGAAGCTGACAAGGCCAAGCTCTTGGCCGACAACCTCGCCAACGGCTACAACCCGGGGGAGGTCTTTGCGGTCTACCACCTCGTGCTGCCCGCCGGGATGGCGGCCCCGGTCCCTCACTCCGGGGGTGCAGCATGACCGGCAAGCGCTCCATCCGCCGCACCGTCCGGGGGAGCCGGCTGGGCTTCATCGGCAGCAACTTCTGGGCCAACTTCGGTGAGGCGTTCGACCCGGCGGCAGAGCGCCGGGCTGCCGATTGGCTGGCCGGGCTGGACACCAAGGAGGAACCCCACCAATGACCCGCCGCGCCGCGATCTATGCCCGCGTCAGCACATCTGACCAGAACACCGAGAACCAGCTTATCCGCCTCCGGGAGGTGGCGGCGCGGGCGGGCTGGACCATAGCCCACATCTACACCGAGACGGCCAGCGGTGCCAGCCGCGCCCGCCCGGCGCTGGACGCCATGATGGCTGACGCGGCGCGGCGTAGGTTTGACGTGGTGATGGCGTGGGACGTGTCACGCCTTGGGCGGTCCCTGCGCGACCTCGTGGACATCTTTGAAACCCTCCGCGCCCTCAAGGTGGACCTGTTCCTTGAACAGCAGGCGCTGGACACCTCCACCCCGGCGGGCCGGGCGCTCCTCCAGATGTCGGGCGTCTTTGCCGAGTTTGAGCGGGCGATGATCGTGGAGAGGACCAAGGCCGGGCTGGCCCGCGCCCGGGCGAAGGGCGTCCACTGTGGCCGCCCGCCCGCGTCGGATGGGCTGGTGGATGCGATCCGCGCCCTGCGTGAACAGCGGGTGGGGATGGACCGCATCGCAAGGGAGCTTCGCTGCGGCAAGGGCCTTGTCCAGCGCGTGTGTCAGGAGATGGCCAATGCCGGTTGATGACCTCCCGTCCCGCAAGGTGAGCCCCGGCCCCGGCGGTCAGGGGCGCTCCCACTATGTCGTGGGGGTGCGGGGCATCAAGATCATTGAGGAGCTTGCGGGCCGGGGCTGCCACCTGACCACCATCGCCCGCGCCCTCCGCATGTCGGTGGACGCCTTCAAGGCCTGCCGCGCCCGCCAGCCGGAGGTTGAGGAGGCATACCAGCGCGGCCTTGGCACGGAACACGATGCCCTCGTGTCCAACCTGCGTGCCGCCGCCAACGAGGGCAACGTGGTCGCCAACATCTTCCTCTTGAAGGCCCGCCACGCCTACCGGGAGGGGGAGCCGCTTGAGGTGAATGTCAGCGTCAACGCCGGGGGCGTCCTTGTCGTGCCCGCCGACATGACGGTGGAGGACTACATCGCCCGGAAGGCCGCAGAGGGGATGATTGACGTGACCCCAATCCACGCGCCGCGCAACGCGATGCCGGAGCCCATCGAACACCTGCCTGAGGCACCCATCCCGTCCAGCCGCCCGGAGCCCGAACCCGCGCCCGGGCGCACCCCGTCCGGCACCCGCATCGAGAGGGGGGACTGATGCGCGCCCCGGTCACGCCGACCACCATCACACCGACAGAGGCCCGGGGCCTTGCGATGCTGCATGACCTCCGGGCCGCTGACCCCTGCGAGGCCGACCTGCTGTGTTCGGAGGTGCGCCGTGGAAACCCGCGCTGAGGCATGGGAGAATGTCGCAGGGCTGCTACGCGCCCACGGCTACACAGCACGGGTGGAACCGGCCTACCAGCCCGCCATCCCCGGGCGCAGCCACCAGCCCGGCCCCGTCCTCGCCCTCGTGACCTGCGCGCCTGAGATGGTCATCGGCCTCTGTCTTGGGCAGGTCGCAGAGGAGCCGGAGAGACACCTGCCCACCCAGTCCCGGAAGATGCCGAAGGCCAAGCAGTGGGACGTTGGCGACCCGCTCTGGGCATTTTGGGTCGAGGAGGAGGAGCGGCCCTGACCCCGCTTCTGTTCGGAACCGGGGTGGCCGTGCCGCCCCAACGCGCCGCCAGCCCCCTTGGGCAGTCCCGGCTGCAATCCCTGCCAGACTTTCGGGGTGCCCTCCGACAACAATGAACGGCGCGTGCCGCGCACAACCATAGGGCGTATTCTCCGGGCAAGGGCAGCAATGGCGCGGCCCAGCAACAAGGAGTTGCCCATGCCGGAACCGGCACAGACTGAATCCCCCGCAATCCCGTTCAGCAACGCCCCGCTGCTCTCCACGGCAGAGGTCATCACGCTTGCCGAGTTCGCCGCCAAGCGGGCGGAGAAGTTCGGGGCGGTGATCGACACGCTGACCGCTGGCATCGCCGCGCGGGCGTCGGATGCGGCCAAGGCCGCGCAGGCTGCGGGCTTCCCGCCCGACCTCCAGAAGCAGGCCGCCACCAAGACCGCCGCCAAGGCCCGGGCAGAGGTCATCGCCAACAGCGACAAGGACCGCTGGGACCGGATCAAGGAGCTGACCGCCGCCGCCGAAAGCCTCGCCACGGTGGACACCCTGTTCGCCAACCCCGTGACCGTGCTCAGCCGGGCAGGTCTGGGCACCCCGGAGCGCAGCAACTTCACGGCCCAGGTCGCGGGCGCTGGCCCGACCGAGTTGCGCCAGCTTGCGGCCTATGCCGTCGCCACCAAGAACCGCGTGCTTGGCGCGGCGCTGGTGTCGGCCATCGACCGGATGCCCACCAAGAACCGCCCGTTCAGCGCCGCCGATCTGGCCGAACACCTCTGCGGCGATGAGACCCGGGCTGTCCGCACCGCCATTGACGCGGTTCGCACCTCCGCCCAGCGGGCGCTCAACGCCAACCGCGCCTTCACCGCCGGGCGCACCAACCCGCTCGACACGATCAAGATGGCCCTGCGCAGCAAGGAGACGCACTGATGGCACTCTACCTCATCCACCGCCCTTCGGGCCGCACCGACCTCAAGAACACTGCCGGGCTTCACGGGGCGCTGGTTGACGCCGCAGACGGAACCGCCGCCATCGCGGCGGCGAACGCTCTGGCCCCGGACCTGAACAGCCCGTTCGCCGCATACACTGTCGTGCAGGTCGCGGCGGCGGCGCAGGGCGGCTTCACCAACTGCCTGATTGAGGGCGACGTGGTGGGCGCGGCCTACAGCGGCCCGCGCCGGGGGCGGTGATGGCAGGCCGCATCAGCGCCGGTGAGCTTCTGGACGGGTATGACATCCTGTTCGACAGCAACACCCGGCTTGCCCATGAGGCGGTCCTGCTCTGGGCGCAGGAGAACGAGCCGGATGGCTGGCCGACCCCAGCCACTGTCCACCGCTTCGCCCGGTTCTATGGTGTCGATCTGGACACGCTGGCCGGGCTCTGCGGCATCTTGGCGGTGCGGCGGGGGCGCGGCCACTACTACTGCGACAGCCGCCGCCACCCCGACCTCGTGAACCGCCTCAACACGACCCGGTTCAGCCGCCGGGCGCTGGTGGCCTACGGCTACTTCGCCACGGCTGCCGAGATGATCCAGCGCGACCGCGCGAAGGTGCATTGAACCACGTCGCCCGGGCAATCCGGGCGGCGCAGTTGCTGTCAGTGCTGGGCCGCAGGTTCGGCCTTCGCCAGAAGGTGGAGGCGGAGGGCGTCCAGCGCCGCCCGGGCCGTTTCAATCAGCCTCATTGCCACCTCATCCTCGCTCCCCGGCACCAGTGACTGCCAGTCAAGGTATTCGTCCATGCAGTTGAGCACGGCAACGGTCGTGGTTTCGCTGGACCCCTCGTCACCCTGTTCACAGGCAAGGGCCGCGTCGGCAACGATCCCGCCAAACGCACGGATGACCGTCTCCGCATACATGCAGCCGCCCCAGTCAGCCCACCAGCCCCGGTCGGAAAGCTCGTCAAGGTGGGTCAGTTCAAGGGCGATGCGGTAGAATTCAGGCCACGTCTGCTCCTCATAGTGGTCCATCCGTTCCTGAACGGTGATGTTGATTGCCTTCTGAATGGTCATTGTCAGTCTCCTGTTTTGGAGCGCTGACGGTCGGAGGCGGGCCACCCGGGCAGACGGCAACCGACAGCCAGCGCAACGTTGTTGCACTTGGTCTTGTCGGCTCGCGGGTGGTCTTTGCGTCCGCGATGAGGGCCTAGCCGAACCCGTTGTCGGGCTTCCCTTCTACAGGGATTTGATCGACCGCGTGCCAGTCTGGCCCACCTGCGACATAGATGGGAGCCCCGTCCGATCCTGTCAATGCCAGCGGCGCACGAAAAGTTATCCCCGCCAATGACTTATCCCCGGTGCCCGTTGCCGCGCGCCGATGGGACACAACACTGCTTGACGCGCGCCGGGGCCAGTTCGGCAAGCGTCAAACTCCGAAGAAGGCCTGCGCCGCCGGAGCTAGGGCCAGCGCCACGGCATAGGCGACCAGCAGGCAGAGGTCATCACGGGCAAACATCAGAAGAACGCCCGCTGGCCGCTGCACATCGGCTCCCACCGCGCCCCCGGCAGGACGTTGGCGACCACGCTGGGCTCTGCGTCTGTGACGACTGCATCAACCTTGATCCCGCCCCATGATGATGCCCTGACCCCGTGGGCAATCTCAGCGGAAAACCCCATCATGTTTAGGGCGGTTCGGGCAATGACAAGTTCCAGCATGGGTCCCCCTGAAAGCTGACTGTTCGGGGCGGGGATAACTGGCGGGCTGTTAACGGCTTGTTAATGTTTTATCCAAGTCATTGACTCTGAATGGAAATAATCCCAGCTCCGGTGCCTTCTGGGCTAGACGCCCCACAGCGGACCTCGTTAATGTTCCCTTAATGTTCCAGATTGGAGCAGCTAGAAATGGAGGACGACGATGAAATTCAGGGTCACGGTTGCGAATGTCTGGTGGTGCGAGGCGGAGACGCTGCGGGATGCCCAAGGCACCGCCATGCGGGAGGCAGGGGCGCTGGCCGCATCCCTTGGCTGGCCCGTGGAGGCGCGGGTGACAGACCCCGCCGGGTCCTTCGCGGGGGTTGCCCTTGGGCGGGTGACTGGCCTAGCGGACTGGCTCCCCTTCGGCTGCCCCCGGGCGCGGGCGGCGTAGCGGTGCGGCCTGTCGTGGAGAAGGCGGCGCTAGCAGCGGCGCTCCCATGCGAGTAAGGTCACAACAAGTAGATCAAAGAGCGGCAGGAACGAAGATGGCGGGAGCAGTTCAGCAGGTAGCTAGGTATTCCGATGTGGCTGAGGCCAAATCTGAAGGCGTCACCTACACGCCAAGGGCACTGGCCGACTTCGTGGCGGGGGAGATGCTCAAATCGGCGAACCTCCCTTCTGGGGGCGCAGCCCGCATCCTAGACCCGGCGGTGGGGCATGGAGAGCTTCTGCTTGCCCTGCTGGAACGGCTAGATGGTCCCGCAGAAGTCTATGGCTATGAGACCGATGCGGCAGCGCTAGCAGAGGCGACCGCGCGACTGCGCGCCCGGTTCCCCGGGGTCGCGCTCCACCTCAGCCACGGCAGTTTCCTAGATCATGTCACCCAAGACTTCGCAGGGGGCCTGTTCGGCTCCGCAGAGCCCTATGACCTGATAATCGCCAACCCGCCCTATGTCCGAACGCAGGTCATGGGTGCGGGCCGGGCCCAAGAGCTTTCGTCGCTTTTTGGGCTGACGGGCCGCGTTGACCTTTACCATGCCTTCTTGGTCGGCATGACCCGCGCCTTGCGCGAGGGGGGGACCGCTGGGCTGATTGTGTCCAACCGCTTCATGACGACGAAGGGGGGCGCGGCGACCCGGGCTGCGCTCGCCTCTGAACTTCACCTCCGGTCTGTCTTTGACTTGGGCGACACCAAGCTCTTTGAGGCTGCCGTGCTTCCTGCCGTTGTCATCGCCCAAGGAGGGCGTGGACCGGCACCGCAGCCGACCTTCACCACGATCTATGAGACAAAGGAACCGGCGACCGAACAGGCAGCGGATGCCATTCAGGCGATAGCCTGTGCGGGGGCCGTTGGCCTACCTGACGGGCGCATATTTCAGGTGAACCACGGCATCCTGGACAATGGCGGTGATCCTTCGGGGGTCTGGCGCTTGGGCTCCGGCCACGTTGACGACTGGCTGGCAACGGTGGCGGCGAACACTTGGCAGACCTTCGGCCAGATCGGAAACATCCGGGTTGGGGTCAAGACATGCGCCGACAAGGTGTTCATCCCCAAGAAGTGGGATGCCGACTTAGAGCTTCACCGCACATTGACAACGCACCACACAGCCCGGCGCTTCCGCCCGCTGCCTCCGACCCGCAAGATACTCTACCCCCACGAGGCTGTGGGCAGCCGGAAGCGCGCTGTGGACCTTGACCAATACCCCAACAGCCGCGCCTATCTGAAAGATCATCGGGCTACCCTTGAGGCCCGGACCTATGTGATGGACGCAGGCCGGAAGTGGTATGAAATCTGGGTGCCCCAGAACCCTGCGGAATGGGCAGGGCCGAAGTTAGTGTTCCGCGACATCTCGGAACAGCCGACCTTCTGGATGGACCTTGAGGGCACAGTCGTGAATGGCGACTGCTACTGGCTCACAGGCGATGAGGAATTGCTCTGGCTCGCCTTGGGCGTGGCCAATTCGACCTTCATTGAGCGCTTCTACGACCTGCGGTTCAACAACAAGCTCTATGCCGGGCGGCGGCGCTTCATCACGCAGTATGTCGAGCAGTTCCCCCTGCCTGACCCGGCTAGCTTGGGGGCCAAGGCAATCGTGGATGCCTGCCGTGCGATCTATGCGTTAATGGAGGATGGCCCCCAGCCTGCTCAGGAACACGCGCTTGACCGGGCCGTCTTGGCTGCCTTCGGCCTACCTGTCGAAGAAGTCTGAAGGGAGGGGTATCTGAAGCTTTTTGTTCAGAACCTTGCCGCCAAACTGAGGGAAGCGTGAAAAGAAGCTGGCCCCAGTCGTCAGATACAGGTGTGTCAGCGTCACCTCTGCCCCGTCTGTCTGGGCGTAGAACAGGGCATAGCGAACGTCGCAGTGCCGGACCTGCGTTCCCGCGACCTGCGGCACATCCAGCGGCTCCTCGCTGCTGGGCGTAACCAGCCCAAGGTCGATGGTCGGTGAGGTCTGTAGCTTCACCTCCAAAAGCTGGTTGCGGACATCGGGGAAGCGCCCGTCATCGCGGTAGCCGGCATAGCCCAGGAGTTCACATACGATCCGGTGGAGGGCCGCGCCCCGGTTGCGCTCCTGGTCCCACCCGGCATCCGGGAACGAACGCCCGACAGCGCCGCCCAGACGCGCGTAGACCTCTGCGATGGGCAGGATCAGGCCATGCGCCGGGTGGTCGATGGGGCTCACCGTCTGGGCTAGGTTTGCGCCAGCACGGACGTGGGGTGCTAGGGCGTCGGTGTCGTCTGGCACCACCAGTTCATGCGTCGCGTCCCGGGGGATGAGGCGGGCCTGATACTTCTGGGTCAGGGTGCCCGTGGTGTCGAGTTGGGCCAGCTCCTCCCCGTTCACGACCTTGACGCGAGTGATCTCATCATCCTCACTGACCCGGAGGATCACATAGCGGCGCGTGGGCGAAAGCTCCTCGTTCCAGACCTGAAGGTTGTTGGACTTCTGGGCGTAGGTGTCGAACAACTGGCCGACGAAGCGCGGCTGTGTCTTCTTGAAGCTCGCTGGAACGGGGTAGCCCAGTGCGCGACAGACCGCCTCCTTGACCACCTTTGAGCGGGTCCGAAGCGCCAAACCAGCAAGGCTGATTCCGCGCAGCCGCTCATCCAGCAGCGATTCAAGCTCCGGCGTCGGCACCCACAGGTCAGGGTCGCCCACCTCAATCGGATCGTAGATCGTGAGCCCGCTGGCCGCGATTGTCCCGGGGTAGTCTCTTTCCATATCGCGCCCACACTGAATCAACACTCAGCGGTTTGATACCAGCAAGGCGCAAAATCTGCCAGTAGTGGTTGATTCTGAGGGAGAAAATGGCGATCCCGGGACGACTCGAACGCCCAACCTAGTGATTAGAAGTCACTTGCTCTATCCAGTTGAGCTACGGGACCGTTTCTCTCTGATAGCGGTTCGGAAAACGGTTCGCAACGCCGCCCGCTCCGCCTAGTGTGTTGTTCTCCCACCCGTTTTCTGGCCCAGAGCGGGGACTTAGAAGGCGGCTGCTCTATCCAGCTGAGCTACGGGACCGTTGGCGCTCTTTTGCGGCAAGATCTGCGGTCAATCAAGGCGTTTGGTCATGAAAACCGAGTTCGGGTCGAGCGTATAGCCCTCGAAGGGCGGGCATTCCTCGAAGCCGGCCTTGAGATACAGCGCACGGGCGGCCACGAAGGTCGGCTGCACGCCTGTTTCCAGCGACAGGCGGCGATAGCCCGCCGCCTTTGCCTGCATCAGAAGATGCTCCAGCATGGCCCGCGACAGACCCTTGCCCCGCGCCTCGGCCAGCACATGCATCGACTTGATCTCGGCATGGCCGGCGTCGATGCGCTTGAAGGCGCCCATGGCCTGCGGCACCCCGGCCTCGCGCAGCACGAAGAAGGCGACCTCCGGGATGGCCAGCTCGGAGGCATCCATCATATGGATGCTCTCCGGCGGGGTGTCGGCGTGCATGTCGGCGGTATGCCGGTCCATCAGCAGGCGCAGGTCGGCCCCGAGGGGGCTTTCCTGCGCGATGACAAAGCTCATTGCATCCCCATGGCGCTGAGGTCGGTGCCGTTGACCAGCATCTTGCCGTCGGCAGTCATCTCCAGCTCCCAGACGAGCGCGCCATCGGCGCCGGGCTTGGACAGGCCCTTCACCATGGCGATCATCGGGTTTGCCTGACCGCCCACTTCCGGCGGCGCCTTGGCGAGCGCCTGTTCGACGGCGGTGATGCCGGTTGCGGTGAGCGTGGCCTTGCCGGTCGGCATCGCCGCCGGACCTGCCGTCGCGGTGCCTTCAAGCGAGAGCGTATAGATCGGCGCGGTCACGGCACTCGGGGCGATGGTGATGTCGACGACACCCTCCGGCAGGAGCGCAGCCAGAATCTGCTGGCCTGTCGCCTCATCCACGGGCTCGGGCTTGGTCAGATCCATTGCCGCGAGGAAGATCTTGGCAGGAGCCGCCAGATCGAAGCGCGAGGCGGCAAAGTCGAGCGCCACGTCCTTCGGCACCAGATCCACGGCCCAATCCGGCACCAGACCGGTCGGAAGCGCAAGACCCTTCACCCCGATCGCCTCGCGGAAAAGACCTTCTTCCACCAGACCGCCCGCCTCGATGGTCGCGGAAACCTCGGAAGCCGCCACCTCGCCCATCGGCGTCTGGACCTTGAGGTTGGAGCCGGTCGCATTGGAAGTCACATGCTCGAACAGCGGCAGCCCGTCCGTCAGGATGGTCTTCAGCTCACCCTGCGCCGCCTTGATCGCCTCTTCCGAGGGGTTGGCGACGAAGAAGGCCAGAAGCTTGTAAAGCGCATCGGGGCGCAGGCCGGTCACCGCGCTGTCGCCGACATAGCTGTCCACGGTCAGGGAAATGGTCGACGGCGGGGCGCCTTCCCCCATCGGCGGCAGATCGAAGCTTTCGCTCAGCCCGTTCAGCGTGAAGCTCCCGGTGCTGTCCACCCCGCCATTCTCGCCCGCGGCGCCGGTGCTTTCATAGCTGCCGTCGGCAATCGCGTAAGAGACGTTCTGCTGGCCCATGTTCGGGTCGGTGACCTTCTGGGTCATGGTGAGACCCGAGAATTCCGCATTGGAGCTGCTGAAGGTCTGAAGGGCTTCGTCGAAGACGCCCTCGCCTTTGTAGGACGCGATCGCAATATCCATCTCGATTTCGCCGGGAATGGAGAGCTTGAGCGAAAGCGCCTGATCCTGGGTCATCGCCCAGGTGCCGTCGCCATTGTCGGCGAGGGTGAATTCAAGCGGCGAAACCGTCGTCGTGCCGGCCGGAAGACCGGCGGTCAGCGGGGCGAAATCCAGAGTGACATCATAGACCTCATCGCCCGGCTCCACCGAGACGACACCCTCTTTCGCGCCGAGATAGGTCTGCAGAAGGGTGGTCAGTTCGGCAGCCCCTTCCGGCGTTGCCGGTTCGGCAGCATAGGCGGCGGTCGAGATCAAAAGCAGCGGCAGGGCTGCAAGACGAAGCGGGAAGCTCATCGGAAAATTCCTTTCGGGGAAAGGCCGCCGGGGCGGCCGGAGCAAATAATGACGGGTGCCTCAGTGCGTCCAGGCACCGCGCCGGTCGGTCGCAAAGTTCTCGCCATAGCCGCGCTGACGGATCACCGGCTTACGCGATTTCGGCTCCACCACCTCGGCTTCGATGCCATTGGCCTGCGCGTATTCGAGCGCCGCCTCGCGGCTGTCGAAGCGCAGTTTCACCTGGGTCTGCGTATCGTCGGAGGAGGTCCAGCCCATCAGCGGGTCCACTTCGCGCGCCGAAGCCGGGGCGAATTCCAGAACCCAGCCCTTTGTCTTGGCTGTGCCGGATTGCATGGCGGTCTTGGCGGGCTGATAGATGCGGGCGCGCATGGTCGGAAACTCCCTGAGAGATGGCAAGGTTATTCCGAAATCGGCGGCGGAAGGCAAGCCTTTGCCAGCACTTGCGCGGAGTTTAGCTAAGAAGTCGCTGTCGGCCGGTCACGGGGAGTGTGGGTGGGGTGTGTGGTGCAACCAGCCGACAGCTTCAGGTGCTGCTTGCCTGACCATCCTGATCCGATCCGGTGCGGATCGCAACCTTAAGATGCAATCTTGATCCTCATTTTCCCTAAAATTGAAATCCGTTCCTTCACCTTTCCGAAATCAGGCTTAACAACTCCTTTGCAAATCCGGTGGCGCCCCTTCCATGGGAACAAAAACGGAATAGATTGGTGCGGCAGAAGGAATCGCCCATGCCGCACAATCCGAACAATGCCCTGAACCCGCGCCCCGAGGTCCTGACCCGGCCAAAGCTCGAAGGCGGACGGCGGTTCACGCTCTCGACGCCGTTCCAGCCCGCCGGCGACCAGCCGACGGCCATCGCGGCGCTGACCGAAGGGGTGCTGGCGGGGGACCACGATCAGGTGCTTCTCGGCGCCACCGGGACCGGCAAGACCTTCACCATGGCCAAGATCATCGAGGAGACGCAGCGGCCGGCGATCATCCTGGCCCCGAACAAGACGCTTGCGGCGCAATTATACGGGGAATTCAAGGGCTTCTTCCCCGACAACGCCGTGGAATACTTCGTTTCCTACTACGATTACTACCAGCCCGAGGCCTATGTCGCCCGGACCGACACCTATATCGAGAAGGAATCGCAGATCAACGAGCAGATCGACCGGATGCGCCACTCCGCCACCCGCGCGCTGCTGGAGCGCGACGATGTGGTGATCGTGGCTTCGGTTTCCTGCATCTACGGCATCGGCTCGGTCGAGACCTATTCGGCCATGACGCAGGACCTGATCACCGGGCAGCTCTATGAACAGCGCAAGGTGATCGCGGAGCTTGTCGCCCAGCAGTACCGGCGCAACGACCAGGCCTTCGCCCGCGGTTCCTTCCGGGTGCGCGGCGACAGTCTCGAAGTCTGGCCGGCCCACCTTGAGGACCGCGCCTGGCGGTTCTCCTTCTTCGGGGAGGAGCTTGAATCCATTGTGGAATTCGATCCCCTGACCGGGGCGAAGACCGACAGTTTCGACCAGATCCGCATCTATGCGAACAGCCACTACGTCACCCCGCGCCCCACGCTCCAGCAGGCGATCAAGGGCATCAGGGCGGAGCTGTTCCAGACGCTGAAGCAGATGCAGGAGACCGGCAAGCTTCTGGAGGCACAGCGGCTGGAGCAACGCACCAACTTCGATCTGGAAATGCTGGAGGCGACCGGCTCCTGCGCGGGGATCGAGAACTACTCGCGCTACCTGACCGGGCGCGCGCCGGGCGAGCCGCCGCCGACGCTCTTCGAATTCATCCCGGACAATGCCATTGTCTTTGCGGATGAATCCCATGTCTCCGTCCCCCAGATCGGCGGCATGTACAAAGGCGACTTCCGCCGTAAGTTCACCCTCGCCGAGCACGGCTTCCGCCTGCCCTCCTGCATGGACAACCGCCCGCTGAAGTTCGAGGAATGGGATGCGATGCGGCCCCAGTCGATCTTCGTCTCCGCCACCCCCGCCGCCTGGGAGCTGGAGCAATCCGGCGGCGTCTTTGTCGAGCAGGTGATCCGTCCGACCGGCCTCATCGACCCGAAGGTCGAAATCCGGCCCGTGGAAATGCAGGTGGACGATCTTCTGGACGAGATCCGCAAGGTCGCGCTGCAGGGGCTGCGGGTGCTGGTGACGGTGCTGACCAAACGCATGGCCGAGGATCTGACCGAGTATTTCCACGAGCAGGGTATCCGCATCCGCTACATGCACTCCGACATCGACACGCTGGAACGCATTGAAATCCTTCGGGATCTCCGGCTCGGAGCCTTCGATGTGCTGGTCGGGATCAACCTGCTGCGCGAGGGGTTGGATATCCCGGAATGTGGACTGGTGGCCATTCTCGATGCCGACAAGGAAGGGTTCCTGCGCTCGGAAACCTCGCTCATCCAGACCATCGGCCGCGCGGCGCGCAACGCCGAGGGCCGGGTGATCATGTATGCCGACCGCATCACCGGCTCCATGGAGCGGGCGATCGGCGAGACCAACCGCCGCCGCGAAAAGCAGGAGGCCTACAACCTCGCCCATGGCATCACCCCGCAGACGGTGAAGAAGAACGTCGAGGATGTGCTGGCGGGCCTCTGGCAGGGCGATACCGACATGTCGCGCGTGACGGCCAAGGTCGACAAGCCGATGGTCGGCTCCAACCTTGCCGCCCATCTGGATGCCTTGCGGCTGGCGATGCGAAAGGCGGCGGAGAACCTCGAATTCGAGGAAGCCGCCCGGCTCCGCGACGAGGTCAAGCGGCTGGAGGCGGTGGAGCTTGCCGTGGCCGATGACCCGCTCGCCCGGCAGTCCGCGGTGGAGGACGCTGTTGAAACGGCCGTAAAGTCCTCAGGCCGCTCGACGGCGGGCCGCGCGGGGCAGCGGGGCGGCAACAAGCGGCGGCGCTAGCTCGCCCGACATCTGGCGAGGGTTGCGCCCCGGTCGGGCGCCGGAGGGGTTTTGCACCCCTCCGGACCTCCCCGCAGGATATTTGGGGCAAGATGAAAGGGGGCAGACCTGCCGTGGGTCGCCTCGCCCGGTGTGCAGGTTGTTGGCGCTAAAGCGCCAGTGAGACCCGCCCTTCCCCGGCCCAGCCGCGAACGACACGTTCGGGGGCTGCGGCCTCGGGGTATTTTTCATACCAGTCCCGATAGCGGTCATTGGTCACGATCCGCGCCCCGGACCTGCGCGCGGCGTCAAGCAGCAGAGGGTCGGCAGGCGTGCCTTTCCCGGCAATGACCACATTATGGAAATCAAGCCCGAGCTTCCGCGACATCGGCCCCGGCCCGAGCCATCTGTCGCCCACGAGATAGCCGACATTCGCATCGAAATAGACAATCGGCTCAAGCCCTTGCGAGTCGATCTCCCGAAGGACGCCCCGCAGCGTCTCGATATCCGGCCCCTGCCCGGCCCAATGCAGAACGTTCGATCCGTCCACGAGGATCTTCGGCCGCACCACCGGCCGACGGAAGAGACCGCCCCTCGCCTTGGGCAGGGGGCGCGGCAACGCCCTGTCCTGGTTGCCGGCCGGCGACGAGATGCCATGCCGGAGCATCAGCAGCACGACCGCTGTGGCCGCGATCAGACCGAGCGGCAATGCCGCACCGAACCACAGGTCCGGCAGCAGCCAGCCGACAGCCGAAAGCGCCAGAGACAGAACCAGAAGCAGCCGCAGAACGATCATCTTTCACCTCGCACGGGTGCGATCGTCCGGGGGAAAAATGGCAAATTTACGGAGAGATCCCGCCGGTTTCCGGCGAGAGCACACGGATCACTTCATACATCACCGGCTCGAACCCTTTGCAGAGCATATTGATCACCCGGTTCCGCTCCCGCATTTCAGGGGTCCGCAGCATGGCCTGATAATCCTCCCGCCGGGTCCATTGCGAATAGTTGCAGATCCGGGTCATCGCGTCGTTCATGTGAAGGCCCGCCCCGAGGAAACCGGCCTGATGGCGGATCACCTCCTCATAGGCGGCTTCGAGCTTTTCAAGCAGGTCATGGGCGGTCGCGGGCGTCATCTCGAAGGTGGTGATGACCGTTTGTCCTTGGAAATCCTTGCGTATTTCTGGCATGTTCTGATCCTCCGCCGAAGGAAGTCTGCCACAGAATCGGAAAGACGCCATGAAATTCCTCGACCGCGACCATCCTTTCTTTGCCAGCCCTGTCCGGCGTTGGGTAACGGTGATCCTCCCCCTCTGCTGGGCCGGCGTGGAATTGTGGATGGGCAGCCCGGGCTGGGCCGTGCTTTTCGCCGCAGCAGGGGCCTTCGCCGCCTGGGAGCTTTTCATTCGCCCTTAGGACATCGGATCGAGCCGCGCATCTCTCCCGAATCGCCCTGCAGGGATTTTTCGTTGAGCCTGCAGCCCGTCGCCTCAGGCACGAGGGCGATCATCGTTGCCCGGATGGCCTGCTGCTCACCCCGCCGGGCATAGCCCCTGCGGATGACCTCCACCCGGTTTTCCGTATGGAAAACAGTATATTGCCGGCCATCCCGGATGATCTCGGTACGGGTGGCCGCGAGAAATTCCGGTGCCGGCTGGGCGCCGCAAGCCGCCAGGAACAGGAGGAGAAGCAGGTGTTTCATCTGCCCAGATTGCGGCAACGGGGTTAACAAGCCGTGAAGATGCCTGCCCGCGCGGCATTGGGCCGAAGCCGCGCCGCCCTACCGCCATCACGCTGTCCCATGGCGTCGCCTTCATGGAGGAAGGGATGTTCATGGCACCCATCCCGGCCAGTGTGCTGTTCTTGTCGCACCACGAAGCCGTCCGCAGAAATCCGCGTGGCCGTTGGGGTGCGGCTGCGCCTTTTGCGGGACATCTTCGCAAGGGATTTTGCGGTTCGCCGAAGCCGCCCATCCTCTCCGCGCCAAGGTTGACCGGCGCGTGAAACGACCATCGGACATGCCCACAGCCGTTCAGTCATCCCGTCTCTTAGAAGTGCAGCGTGATCGGTATCGACTGAAACGTTCGCCCAAACTGGCGAGGCGTCTCTCAAAGCCCTGTCCTGTTCAAGCCGGTCTTTGTAGGATCGAGCGGCCAGTGTCCGACGCTCAGGTCTTGACGACGCGAAGTCGGCTGAACTCGAGGCGTTGACTGATGCGGATGTGCTTCATTCAGTTGTCGGTGAAAGGCTGCGACGGCTTCAGGCAACAGTTTCATAGCTGTCCGACGGTCGGCGCCCAAGGGCGTCACAAGTTCTGATTTTCCGATCACAGTCTGCAATGCGGCGGGCACGGCGATACGCGCGTAGAAGCGACCGTCCTTCTCCTTCAGGTGTCTGACCTTGCCCGCCATCGCCGACCCCATTCTGGCACGCGTTCTGGTACTAAAAACGGCACCAACCCCTTGGGCGCAAGGGGTATATTTCGAATCAACAGTTTAGGAGGTGATTGGGTGAGAGGCTGGACAACGACCCAAACGGATCTCGTTACGGCTGCTTCCTTCCGGACCTGACCGGGTTGGCGAGGCGCTCGCCCGCGCCAACCTCTCGATGGCGGATATAGGGCTTCCGGGGGGGCTATGCAAGCGGCTGCTGTTTGCCGTCATTTGCATTTCCGGGGGGAGGAGATCGGCGGACATGCCATTCTCGGCACCGGGAAAAGACGAATCGGGGGAGCGGACATGGCACGGATGATCGAACTGGACTGGCCGGATTTCGGAACGCCGGATCTGCCGCCCGTGCTGACGCTGGCGGAGCTGCGTACCCGCCTGGCCGCCCTGCGCGCGGCGGGCAAGGCGGCGGGATATGACGCGCTTCTGGTCTACGGCGACCGGGAACACGCCGCCAATCTCCACTGGCTGACCGGCTTCGATCCCCGGTTCGAGGAGGCGTTTCTGGTCGTGACTCCGGGCGAGGCGCTGCTCGTCGCGGGCAATGAATGTCTGCCCTACACCGGGATTTCGCCGCTGGTCGCCTCCGGCGAGATCAGGGTCGGGCATTGCGCGAGCCTCTCGCTGCCCTCGCAGCCGCGTGGCAGCCGGCGCGTGCAGGACTGGCTCTCGGATGCGGTGCCGAAGGGGGCCTCCGTCGGGGCGATCGGCTGGAAATGGTTCGATGAAACGGAAGTGGAAGCGCCGGAAACCGCGCTCGACCTGCCGGCCTTCATCGCCGATCCCCTGCGGCGGATCGTGGGGCGGGTCGAGAATGCGACGGCGCTGATGATGCATCCGGGCCATGGCCTGCGCGCCCGCGTCGATGCGGCGGAGATCGCGCGGCTGGAGTTTGCGAACCACATGGCGGCAAGCGCCCTGACCCGCATGGTTTTCGCCTTCCGCGACGGGATGAGCGATTTCGAGGCTTTTCAGGCAGCTTCCGTCGGGGGATTGCCGCTCGGCTGCCACCCCACCTTCGCCACCGGCGCGCGGGCGGCACAGGGGCTTTGCGGCCCGACGGGAGAGGTCCTGCGGAAGGGTGCGCAGATTTCCTTCAACCTCTGCCACTGGGGGTCCAACATCTGCCGGGCCGGCTGGCTCGCCGAAAGTGCCGCCGACCTGCCCGTCCCGGCACAGGATTATCTGGAGATCTTCGCCGGTCCCTATGTGGAGGCGATGTCGCTCTGGTGCGCGATGATGCGGCCGGGGGTTTCAGGCGGGGAGGTCTGGGCGGCTATGCAGAAGGCCCTGCCCTTCGACACCTTCGCCCTGTTTCTCAACCCCGGCCATCTGATCGGGCTGGACGAGTGGATGTCCTCCCCGATCTACGAAGGCTCACACGAGCCGCTGGCCAGCGGCATGGCGCTGCAAATGGATGTGATCCCCGGCCATCCGGTCTATGGGTCGACCCGGATGGAAGATGGCTATGTGATCGCCGACGCCGGGCTGCGCGCGGATCTGGCGGCGCGCTTCCCGGCCGTGGCGGCGCGCTGCGCGCAGAGGGCGGCCTTTATGCGCGGGGTTCTCGGGATGAAGGTGCCGGAGGAGCTTCTGCCCCTCGCCGATACCTGCGGGATCGTGGCGCCCTGGCTGCTGGCCCCGCGCAAGGTCATCGCCTGCTGAGGGTCAGCCCCAGATGCCCGCCATCCGCGCGCCGCTGATGAGATCCTCGGCCAGATGATGCGCCCACCGGCCCTCGCTCGGCGCCACATCCGGCACCTGCACCACGATGCAGCCTGCCCGATGGGCGGATTCCGCCCCGGTCTCGCTGTCCTCGAAGACGAGGCAACGGGCGGGGGAGACGCCGAGCCGCTCCGCCGCGAGCAGATAGGGCTCGGGCGCAGGTTTCGGGGCGGCAACGTCATGGAAGGTCACGATGGTCTCGAAAGCATCGGCGATGCCGGCGATGCCGAGCTTGCGATGCGCCTCGTCGCGCCCAGAAGACGTGACGAGCGCCATCGGCCGCAGCCGGGCCGACAACAGCGTCTCCGCCCCCGGTTTCAGCGGCAGGCCATCGGCGGTCGCGGCCTGAAACCGCTCTCCCCAGAGGCTGTGCAGCCCGGTCTGGTCCAGACCCGGCAGGGCGGCGGCGATCAGGCGGCCAGCGGTCGGCATGTCCTTGCCGATCAGGCGGTGCATGAATTCCTCATCGACGGGATGGCCCATGGCAGCAAAGGCGGCAAGGCCCGAGGCAAGCGCCAGGCTTTCCGTGTCGATCAGCGTGCCGTCGAGGTCGAAGAAAATGGCGTCGATCATCGGGCGGGCTTCCTTTGGCGGGTCTTTGGGGACAGCCGCCGGATACCCGATCAGAGCGTCAGACGAAAGCGCATAAACCCTTCAGGCTCCGGACCAAGCGGTTCCACAGCCTGCGGAAGCATCTCGCTCGCGGCGCCGGAGAAAATGACGCTGGCGCCGGGCATCGGGACAAAGCTCCAGCCCGCCCGCAGATGCGTCCCCTGACCGCTGCGGATGTGGTCGGCAATCAGGTCGCGCACCCTCTCCTTCCCGGTGAAGACCACATTGGCCCGCTGCCCGGTGCCGGCAAAGCCCGCCCCGCCACTGGCCCGGTAATTGTGGGTTGCCAGAACCACCCTGTCCTTCGGCCCGAGCGGGACACCCGAAGCCAGCGTCAGATCGCGGATACGCTGCGCTTCGGGGTTCACCTCCCGCCCTGTCGCATCGAAGCGGGGCGGCTGGCTGAGGTCCACGCGGTAGCGCAACCCGTGGACCATGTCGAAATGGGAGGACGGGAACTCCGCGTCGATCAAGGGCTGATCCCGCCCGCCCGGCATGATCTGGCGGAAGAGCGAGACCGACCGCTCCAGCCAGAGCGCCACCTGCGCGCCGGTCAGCCGCAGCCCGACCAGCATGTTCGGATGGATGCAGAGATCGGCGGCATGGCGCAGCGTCAGCGGGCCGGGCGGGATATGGGTGTAGTTTTCCACCCCGCCGCGCCCGCCGCATTTGAAGGGCGCGACAGCCGCAAGCAGCGGCAGGTCGGCCAATGGCCCGTCCGCAAGTGCCGCCCGCAGCCGGGCCGCCTTGGCACTGGCGATGAGGGCAAGCGCCTCCGACGGGGCAACGAAGGCGAAGCGGGTGGAAAGGAGCACCGCTGTCCGGCCCATGACCTCGGCATTGCGCTGCGTCAGCACAGCGTGATCGGTGGCGGTCAGCGCCACCAGATCGTCATGGGCGGTTGCCAGAAGGTTGGGCGCGACTGGTGCAGGCTGATCAGGGGCAGAGCGATCCGACGAGGAATGACCGGCCGCTGCCCCGGCGCCTGTGGTCACAGGCCCGGCTATGCCACGCAATTCCGCCCTGTGGGACAGCACCCGCCACCCCCGCTCCGCCCGGATCAGATCAAGATCGACCACGCCCAGATGGGAGCCGAAAAAGCCGGGCATCACGGCAGGCTTGCCCGCGATGCCGATGCCGCCTCCCGCTTTGGGGAAGGTTTCATGCGTATGGCCCGCGATGATCGCATCAATCCCGCTGACCGCCGCAAGAGCCCGCGAGACGCTTTCGCCACCGGGCGCGGGGGCGCGATGCTCCGGCTCGATCCCGGAATGGGACAGGGCGATGACCAGATCCGCCCCCGCAGCCCGCAGCCGTGGCACTTCGCGGCGGGCAGCGGTCAGGATATCCTCCACCGTCAACCCGCCACGCAGCACGCCCCGCTCCCACACCGTGGTCAGCGGCGGCAGGAAGCCGATGATGCCGATGCTCAGAGGATGCTCCTGCCCGCATGTATCGCGCCACCGGCGCGGCAGAAGCACCCAGGGCGCCACCAGCCGCCGCCGTTTGAGATGGGCATTGGCCGAGACCAGCGGGAAGCGCGCACCCTCCAGTGCCGCACAGAGAAAGCCGATGCCACGGCTGAATTCGTGATTGCCGAGCGTTGCCGCATCATAGCCGAGCCTGTTCATCGCCACGATCATCGGATGCGGCCGGCGCCGCCGGGGAGCGATGCTGGCCCAATGGTCGCCAAGCGCGCTGCCATGCAGGAAATCGCCATTGTCGAGAAGCAGGCTCTGCGGCGCCTCCGCCCGCGCCACGTCGATGAGCCGCGCCACCCGCGCCAGACCGCGCGCCTCGGCGGGGCGGTCGGTATGGTGATCCCAGGGCAGGATATGCGCGTGCAGATCCGTGGTCGCAAGCAGGCGCAGCCGCACCACCGCCTGCCCCGCCTCCGGCTCAACTTCCCTCCCGGCATCCGAGGGGGGGTGTGCGGCGCGGCAGGTCAGGTTCGGGCAATCGGCGGGCATCGGCTGCGGTCATTCTTTCTGCTTTTGTCCGGCAGCATCTGCCGGAGCGCGCAACATCCTGTTTCGGCAGGATAGAACCAGCCGCAGCGAAGCTGAATGACATGGCGCAATCCGCATCATTTTTCCCGCTATAGTTGCACAAAATCCTTAGGCCTCGCCTCAAGCCGGGATTTGCCGCGCCGCCTGCTTCATGCGATGAAGCAGCGCAAGGATTTGGGCGGATTTCAGGATGCGACACGGTGAGGATGTAACCTTTGGCGGCTCGGCCCTTGATCGGGCGGCGGCGTTGCGCGACGATCCGGCGGCGATCGCTGCCCTGCTTGCCACCGGGAAAATCCTGCCGGTCTGGCGCGGCAAGCCGCTCTTCGCGGAGGAGGGGCTGGGCTGGATCGGCGCGCAAAGCCCGGTTCTGGAGGGTGCCGCGCCGCCGGTCTTTCTCGGACGCGACGGGACGGAGGCGTGGTTCGCCGCCGATACCTCCGCTTTCGTGCCGGAGGGTGGCGCCCCCGCCCCGGTGCCGGGCATCCTCGATCCGGGGCGGATCACCCATCCTGCCCTGCCCGATACCTTCGGCTTCGAGGATCTGCGCGGGCGCATGGCCGCCCTTTCCCCGCGGGAGGCGGAACTGGCCGCGACCGGCAAGGCAGTGCTGCAATGGCATGCCTCCCACGGGTTCTGCGCCGCCTGCGGGGCCGCATCGGAGGTGATCCGCTCCGGCTGGCAACGCCATTGCCCGGCCTGCGGCACGCAGCATTTCCCCCGCACCGACCCGGTGGTGATCATGCTGGTGGAGCGGGACAACCGCCTGCTCATCGGCCGCTCGCCCGGCTGGCCGGAAGGGATGTATTCCCTGCTCGCGGGCTTCGTGGAACCGGGCGAGACGCTGGAAGCCGCCGTGCGCCGGGAGGTGGCGGAGGAAACCGGGGTGCGGCTGGGCCGGGTCCGGTATCTGGCCAGCCAACCCTGGCCCTTCCCGGCCTCGCTGATGCTCGGCGCTCGGGCCGAGGCGCTGAGCGAGGAGATCACCGTCGATCCGGCCGAGCTTGAAGACGCGCTCTGGGTCACGCGGGAGGAGCTGGTGACAGTTCTCGCAGGTCGCCATCCGCATATCCGGCCCGGCAGAAAAGGCGCAATTGCACATTTTCTGATGAGCAACTGGCTTGCGGACCGGCTGGATTGAGGCCAGATTCCCGGACATAAAACGCCCCTGCGGCAAAGTGCGGCCTTTTGGCGCAACGCAGGCGGAAAAAGAAGCGGGCAAGCGGACAGGACCGGCAGATGAAGTTTTCCACCAAGAAGGATATCGAGGCGCCGCTGGAGTTCGTCTGGGCGGCCATGACCGATTTCGAGGCCTGGGAACGCTCCGCCATGCGGCGCGGCGCGGATGTGACGCGCACCGATACGCTGCGCGCACCGGGGGCCGGCATGGGCTGGGCCGCGAAGTTCCGCTACCGCGGCAAGGAGCGCAAGGCGGAGATCCAGCTCAAGCGGATGGAGCCGTCGTCGATCCTCGCCTTCGCCGGGCAGTCGGCGGCGATTTCCGCGGAGGCCGACATCGAACTCATGGAGATGGCGGCCAAACGCACCCGTCTGCATGTGACGATGGAAGTCACGCCCCGCAGCCTCGGCGCGCGGCTGTTCCTGCAATCGCTGCGGCTGGCGCGGGCGCGGGTGGACCGGAAATTCGAGACGCGGGTGGCGCAGCTCGCGCTCGATATCGAACAGCGCTATCGCCAGCGGCGGGTCTGAGCGCAGGCGAGGGTTCCGCGAAACGCCCGTCCCCGGCGGGTTCGGCGCATCGCAAGAGGCATCGCATCCCGCCTGATCGCCCTCCCTTCCCCGGCCTGCGTCCTGCCCCGGCCGGGGAACGCTCCGCGGGGGATATTTGGGAAGAGAAGAAAGCCCTTTCACATTGGCTCAAATATCCCCGCCGGAGGCATCCGGAACATCCGCCCGCGCCACGGCCTCAGGACGCTGCCGGAAAAGCCGTCTTCAGTCCCTCCGGCGGTCGGCGGGATAGACGCCGAGGATCTCGAAGCGCGAGGTGAAATAGCGCAGTTCCTCCAATGCGAGCTTCACATTGGCGTCTTCGGGGTGGCCCTCGATATCGGCATAGAATTCCGTCGCGGTGAAGCTGCCGCCGACCATGTAGCTTTCGAGCTTGGTCATGTTCACGCCATTGGTCGCAAACCCGCCCATGGCCTTGTAAAGGGCCGCCGGAATGTTGCGGACGCGGAAGACGAAGGTGGTGATCATGTTTTCCGCCCGGCGCGACGGGTCGGCTTCGCGGCTCATCACCAGAAAGCGGGTGGTGTTGTTGGCATTGTCCTCGATATGGCGGGCCAGCACGTCCAGCCCGTAGATGGAGGCGGCAAGCTCGCTGGCCAGTGCCGCGCGGGACGGATCGCGCGCCTCGGCCACTTCGCGGGCGGCGCGGGCATTGTCGGAGCTGACCTTGCCCCGGATGCCGTGGGCCTTCAGGAAGCCCGCGCATTGCGGCAGGATCACCACATGGCCATGGGCTTCGCGCACCTGTTCCACCCGGCCGCCCGGCACGCCGAGCAGGTTGACATGCACCCGCACGAAGGCCTCGTCCACGATATGCAGCCCGGCCTTCGGCAGCAGCGAATGGACATCCGCCACCCGCCCGTAAGTGGAGTTTTCCACCGCCAGACAGCCCAGATCGACCTCACCGCTGCGGGTCATCTCGACCACATCCTCGAAGGTCACGCAGGGAACGACTTCCATATCCGGGCGGGCCTGCTGGCAGGCCTGATGCGAATATGCCCCGAGTTCCCCTTGAAAAGCGATGCGGCCGGACATGTCTGGCGGGCTCCCCGATGAAAAAAGCCCCGTTCAGGGGCGATTGGTCGCGCTACTACACCTTGAAAGACACAGGTGGAAGCGGATAGATACCCGGCAAACCAGTCTCAGGGATGGCACGACATGTTCGACACGATGACATTGACCAAGGTAACTGGCGCGGTTTGTGGATCGCTGCTCGTCTATCTCTTTGCGGCTTGGGCGGCGGAATCCCTCTACAACACCGAACCCGCAGGCGGCCATGGCGGCGAGGAAGTGGCGCAGGCCTATTCCATCGACACCGGCGAAGCGGCCGCGGGGGATGGGGCAGCGGCGGAAGGCCCGTCCTTCGACGAGCTTTATGCCTCGGCCGATCCGGCCGCCGGCGAGAAGGTCTTCGGCAAGTGCAAGGCCTGCCACAAGATCGACGGCACCAATGCGACCGGCCCGCATCTGAACGGCGTCGTGGACCGCAACCATGGCTCGGTCGATGGTTTCGGCTATTCCGACGCCATGTCGGCTTCCAAGGCCGAAACCTGGACGCCCGAGCATCTCGATGCGTTCCTGACCAACCCCAAGGGTTATGTCCCCGGAACCAAGATGTCCTTCGCCGGTCTGCCCAAGGCGCAGGACCGCGCGAATGTGATCGCCTATCTGGCGACGCTCAAGTAACCGGCGCAGGCTGCGCCAAGGACGAGGCCGTCCCCCAGCGGGCGGCCTTTTTCTTTGGCGACCGCCGCGATTGGCACCCGATCACGCGCTTTGGCAGGGCGGCTCACAGATTCGCAACTTGTGACGGATACGGGTTCCGCACTAGATTCATGCAAACCGCCGAAGCGGCGGCGGCAGGTTGAGGAGAGATGGGGATGCGGCAGGTCAGGATCGCGCAGGCGGCGGTACGGCAGCGGCAAGGGGCGGGATGGCTTTCCGCAGGCGCAATGCTCGCCGCCGCACTTCTCGCGCTTTCCGTGCAATCCGGCCGGGCGCAGGATCAGAAGATCATCACCGCCCATGGCATCTCGACCTTCGGGGAACTGAAATACCCCGCCGATTTCAAGCATCTGGACTATGTGAACCCCGATGCCCCGAAGGGCGGCGAGATGAGCCAGTGGTATCCCGGCACGTTCGACTCGATGAACCCCTATTCGGTGAAGGGCGTTCCGGCCGCCCTGGCCTCGATTCTGTATGAAAGCATCCTGACCACCACTTCGGATGAAATCGGCGCCAGCTACTGCCTGATGTGCGAGACGATGGAATATCCCGAGGACCGGTCCTGGGTGATCTTCAACCTGCGGAAGGATGTGAAATTCTCCGACGGATCGCCCCTGACCGCCGAGGACATCGCCTTCAGCTACAATCTCTTCCGAGACAAGGGCATTGCCGAATTCCGCTCCGTCTTCAATTCCAAGGTGCAGAGCGTCGAGGTCCTTGACCCTTACAAGATCAGGTTCACCTTCACCCCCGGCATCCCCTTCCGCGACATGCCGGCCACGGTGGGCAGCCTCACCGTCTTTTCCAAGGCCGATTATGAGGGCAAGAAGCGCGATCTGGAGGATTCGAGCCTCGAACCCTTCCTCGGCACCGGGCAATATGTGCTGGGTTCCATGCGCCCCGGCCAGCAGATCATCTACAAGCGCAACCCCGATTACTGGGGCAGCAGCCATCCCCTTCAGGTCGGGCAGGGGAATTTCGACACGATCCGCATCGAATATTTCGGCGATGACAATGCCGCATTCGAGGCGTTCAAATCCGGCATCTATACCTTCCGCAACGAGAATTCCTCGAAGCAATGGGCGACGGGCTACGATTTCCAGAACCTGACGAACGGCTCCGTGGTGAAAGCGGAAATCCCGAACGGCAACATCGCCACCGGGCAGGGCTTCCTCTTCAACCTGCGTCGCCCGCAGTTCCAGGACCCGCGCGTGCGCGAGGCGATCGGGCTGATGTTCAACTTCGAATGGTCGAACGAGACGCTGTTCTACGGACTTTATTCCCGCATCAACTCGATCTGGGACAATACGGCCATGGCGGCTTCCGGCCCACCCGGACCGGGGGAGGTTGCGATCCTGCAACCTCTGGTGGAGGAAGGGCTGCTGCCCGCTTCCATCCTGACCGATGATGCGGTGATGGCCCCGGTATCGAACAAGGACAAGGCGCTTGACCGCAAGAACCTGCGGAAAGCCTCTGCCCTTCTCGATGAGGCGGGCTGGGCGCCGGGCGCGGACGGGATGCGCCGCAACGACAAGGGCGAGACGCTGAAGGTGGAGTTCATCGAGGACAGTCCCGCCTTCGAGCGGGTGATCGCCCCCTATGTCGAGAACCTGCGGGCGCTCGGCGTCGACGCGAAATTCACGCTCCTCGACCCCGCGCAGATGAGCAACCGCTCCGACCCGCCGAGCTTCGACTTCGACGTGATCGTCGGCCATATGGTCAATGCCTATGAGCCGGGCGGCGAGATGAAGCAGGCCTATGCCTCCACCACCGCCGACAATTCCACCCGCAACCGGGCGGGGCTGGCCGATCCGGCCGTGGACAGGATCCTTGACCAGATCGAGGCGGCGAGGACCCGCGAGGACCTGGACGTGGTGACGCGGGCGCTCGACCGGGTGCTGCGCTCGCTGCGGTTCTGGATCCCCCAGTGGAACAAGAATGTCTATACCGTGGCCTATTACGACATCTACGGCCGCCCGGAGACGCCGCCGACCTATTCCTTGGGCGAAATGTCGACCTGGTGGGTGGATGCCGACAAGCTGGCCAAGCTCAAAGCCGCGGGCATCCTGAAGTAGACGATGGGCGCTTACATCCTCCGCCGCCTGCTTCTGGTGATCCCGACGCTGTTCGGGATCATGTTGATCAACTTCGCGCTCACGCAATTCGTGCCGGGCGGGCCTTTCGACCAGATCGAAGCGAAGATGGAAGGCAATGGCAATTCGCTCGATCAGGTGACGGGGGGCAATGGCGCCGATCCGGGGCTGGAGGAGAAATCCGGCTATGTCGGCGCCCGTGGCCTGCCGCCGGAATTCCGCGCCAAGCTGGAGGTGGAATTCGGCTTTGCCCGCTTCGTCTGCCCCGAGGGCTTCGAGGGCAACCTGACCCAGCAGGCCAAGGCCTGCGAAAAGGAACCCATCGGCGCGGTGGAGCGGTTCTTCCTGATGATGGGGAAGTTCCTGCGCTTCGACTTCGGGCAAAGCTATTTCCGCTCCGCCGGGGTGCTGGAACTGGTGCTGGAAAAGATGCCGGTTTCCCTGACGCTCGGGCTCTGGTCCACGCTGATCGCCTATGCCATCTCCATCCCGCTCGGCATCCGCAAGGCGGTGCGCGACGGCTCGTCCTTCGACAACTGGACCTCGGGGGTGATCATCGCCGCCTATGCCATTCCGGGGCTTCTCTTCGCCGTCATGCTGCTGGTGCTGTTCGCCGGCGGCTCCTACTGGAAGCTCTTCCCGCTGCGCGGCCTCACCTCCGACAACTGGGAGCAGTTGAGCCTTCTGGGCAAGGTCGGGGATTATCTCTGGCACATCACGCTGCCGGTCGTCGCCTCCACCATCTCCAGCTTTGCGACGCTGACGCTGCTGACCAAGAACAGCTTTCTCGACGAGATCAAGAAGCAATATGTGATGACCGCCCGCGCCAAGGGCCTGACGGAGCGGCGGGTGCTTTACGGCCATGTCTTCCGCAATGCCATGCTGATCGTGATCGCGGGGTTTCCGGCGCTGTTCATCGGGGTGTTCTTCGGCGGCAGTCTGATCATCGAGACGATCTTCAGCCTCGATGGCCTCGGACAGCTCGGCTACCGCTCCGCGCTTGAGCGCGACTATCCGGTGATGTTCGGCACGCTCTTCGCCTTCGGCCTCCTGGGACTGGTGATCGGCATCGTCTCCGACCTGATGTATGTCTGGGTGGACCCCCGCATCGACTTCGAGCGGAGGGGATAGGATGGCGCTTTCCCCCCTGAACCAACGCCGCTGGCGCAATTTCAAGCAGAACCGCCGGGCCTATTGGTCGCTGATCCTGTTCTGCGCGCTTTTCGGGCTGTCGCTCTTTGCCGAGTTGCTGGCCAATGACAAGCCGCTCCTCGTCAGCTACCGCGGCGAATGGCGGATGCCCTTTGCCCGCTTTTATTCCGAAGCGGATTTCGGCGGCGATTTCCGCACCGAGGCGAATTACAAGGCGGTGGAGGTCGAATGTCTCATCGTCACCGGCGGGCTGACCGATTGCTTCGATGAGCCGGAGGCGCTGATCCAGTCCACCTCCCTCGGCAAGATGGAGGGGACGGAGGGGTTCCAAAAGGGCTGGATCCTCTGGGCGCCGATCCCCTACAGCTACAACACGATCAACAACCTGAACGGCAAGGCCGCGCCCTCGGCCCCGGATGGCGAGCATTGGCTCGGCACCGACGACACGGCGCGCGACGTGCTGGCGCGGGTGATCTACGGCTTCCGCCTGTCCGTCGCCTTCGCGCTGATCGTCACCGCCGCCACCTCGGTCATCGGGATCGCGGCGGGGGCGGTGCAGGGCTATTTCGGCGGCAAGGTCGATCTGATCTTCCAGAGGTTCCTCGAAATCTGGTCGGGGATGCCGGAGCTTTACGTCATCATCATCGTCTTTTCCGCTTGGCAGCGCAGCTTCTGGGTGCTTGTCCTCCTGATGGTGGTCTTCGGCTGGACCCGGCTCATCGGCGTGGTGCGGGCGGAATTCCTGCGGGCGCGGAACTTTGAATATGTCCGCGCCGCCAAGGCCCTGGGCGTGCCGGATCGGGTGATCATGTTCCGCCATGTGCTGCCCAATGCCATGGTGGCGACGCTGACCATGCTGCCCTTCGTGGTGACCGGGGCGGTCGGCTCGCTCGCCACGCTCGACTACCTCGGCTTCGGCCTGCCCGCCTCGCTGCCCTCGCTCGGCCAGTTGTCGCGGCAGGCGCAGCAGAACCTGCAAATGCCCTCGCTGGCCTTCACCGCCTTTTTCACCTTCGCCATCATGCTGTCGCTTCTGGTCTTCATCTTCGAGGGCGTGCGCGATGCCTTCGACCCCAGAAAGACCTTCCGATGAGCGCCGTTCTGCAAGTGTCCGACCTGCGGATCGGCTTTGGCGCGGTGGAGGCGGTGCGGGGCGTGAGCTTTGCCGTGGACCGTGGGGAAACCGTGGCGCTCGTCGGCGAAAGCGGGTCGGGCAAGTCGGTGACCGCGCTTGCGACGGTGGGGCTTCTGCCCGATTCCGCGCGGCTGTCCGGCTCCGTCCGCTATCAGGGCCGCGAACTGGTCGGCGCGGCGGAGCGGGATCTGCGCGCGGTGCGCGGCAATGACATCAGCTTCATCTTCCAGGAGCCGATGACTTCGCTCAACCCCCTGCACAGCATCGAGCGGCAGTTGACCGAAAGCCTCGCGCTCCATCAGGGGCTGGGCGGCGCTGCGGCGCGGGCGCGGGTGGTGGACCTTCTGACCAAGGTGGGCATCCGCAACCCCGAAAGCCGGCTCGGCGCCTATCCGCATGAGCTGTCGGGCGGGCAGCGCCAGCGGGTGATGATCGCCATGGCGCTTGCCAACGGGCCGGAGCTGCTGATCGCGGACGAGCCGACGACCGCGCTCGATGTGACGGTGCAGGCGCAGATCCTCGACCTGCTGGCCGATCTGAAGCGCAGCGAGGGGTTGAGCCTTCTGTTCATCACCCATGACCTCGGCATCGTGCGCCGCATCGCCGACCGGGTCTGCGTGATGCAGGGCGGCGAGATCGTCGAGCAGGGTCCGACCACCGAAATCTTTGCCAATCCGCAGCATCCCTATACGCAAAAGCTCCTCGCCGCCGAGGCGACCGGCCGCCCCGATCCGGTGGCCCCGGAGGCGCCGGAGGTGGTGCGGACCGAGCATCTGAAGGTCTGGTTCCCGATCACCAGGGGCTTTCTCCGCAAGACCGTCGGCCATGTGAAGGCGGTGAACGACGCGAGCCTTTCGGTGCGCGAGGGTGAGACGCTGGGCATCGTCGGCGAAAGCGGGTCGGGCAAGACGACGCTGGCGCTCGCCATCCTGCGGCTGATCGCGTCGGAGGGGCGGATCGCCCTGCTCGGCCGCGATCTGGGGGGCTTGCAGGGATCGGACCTGCGCCCGCTGCGCCGCGACATGCAGATCGTCTTTCAGGACCCGTTCGGCAGCCTCTCCCCCCGGATGACGGCGGAGCAGATCATCGCCGAGGGGCTGGGCGTTCACGGGCTGGAGCCGGGGCGCGACCGGCGCGGCATGGTGGCGGCGATCATGGCGGAGGTGGGGCTCGACCCCGCGATGATGGAACGCTACCCGCACGAATTCTCCGGCGGCCAGCGGCAGCGCATCGCCATCGCCCGCGCCATGATCCTGCGTCCGAAACTCGTGGTGCTGGATGAGCCGACAAGCGCGCTCGACATGACGGTGCAGGTACAGATCGTCGCGCTGCTGCGCGAATTGCAGCGCAAATGGGGGCTGGCCTATATCTTCATCAGCCACGACCTGCGCGTCGTGCGCGCCCTGTCGCACAAGGTCATGGTGATGAAGGAAGGCGATGTGGTGGAGGCCGGCGAGAGTGCCGCGCTCTTTGCCGCGCCGCAGACCGCCTATACCCGCAAGCTGATGGCCGCCGCCTTCGGGGAGGCCTCGTGAAGATCCTCTTCGTCCACCAGAATTTCCCCGGCCAGTTCCTTTACCTCGCGCCGGAGCTGCTGGCGCGCGGGCATGACTGCAAGGCGCTGACCGATGCCGGCAACACCCGGAGCTCGCCGGTGGAGATGCTGCGCTACACCCACAAGCCGCAGGCGGTGGAGCCGGCGCAGACCCGGCTCGGCCGCAATTACACGACGATGAGCGACCGCGGCGTCAGCGTCGCCCGAGCCGCCCTTGCCCTGCGGAAGGCGGGCTATATCCCCGATGTGATCCTCGGCCATTCCGGCTGGGGGGAGACGCTGTTCCTCAAGGAGGTCTGGCCCGAGGCGAAGCTGATCGTCTATGCGGAATTCTACTACAAGGGGCGCGGCGCCGATGTGGGCTTCGACCGGGAGTTCAGCAACGGCAGCTTCGATCAGGTGATCATCGCACAGGGGCGGACAACCCATCTCGGTCAGGCGCTGCTTCATGCCGATGCCGGGATCTCGCCGACGCTCTGGCAGGCCTCGACCTATCCGCCCGCGCTGCGGAAGATGATCGAGGTGATCTTCGACGGGGTGAACACCGCCACCCTGCGCCCCGATCCCGGCGCGCAACTGACCCTGCCGGATGGCCGGGTGCTGCGCGCGGGCGATGAGGTGCTGACCTTCGTGAACCGCAATCTGGAACCCTATCGCGGCTACCACACCTTCATGCGCGCCCTGCCCGAGGTGATGGCCGCCCGACCGCAGGCGCAGGTGGTGATCGTCGGCGGCGACGAGGTCAGCTACGGCTCCGCCCCGAAGGACCGGAAAGGCTGGAAGGACATCTTCCTTGACGAGGTGAAGGACCGTCTGGACCTGTCGCGGGTGCATTTCCTCGGAAAGATCGCCTATCCGCATTTCGTGAGCGTGATGCAGGTCAGCCGCGCCCATGCCTATCTGACCTATCCCTTCGTGCTGAGCTGGTCGATGCTGGAGGCGATGGCGGCCGGCTGCCATGTGATCGGCTCGGCCACGGCCCCGGTGCAGGAACTGATCCGCGACGGGGAAAACGGCACGCTGGTCGATTTCTTCGACGTGCCGGGCTGGTCGCGCGCGCTGACCGAGGCACTCGCCGATCCGCGCCGTTTCGCCGGGTTGCGCCGCGCCGCGCGCCAGACAGTGATCGACGGCTACGACCTCCACTCCATCTGCCTGCCGCGCATGGTCGCCATGGTGGAGCGGGTGGGGACCGGCGGTTAGGCGGGCGCTGCACCCCGTGGCAGGCGCCGGAGGGGTTTTGCACCCCTCCGGACCTCCCCGCAGGATATTTGAGGCAAGATGAAGGGGGAAAGGGCGGCCCGCATGGATGCGGCGCATCCGGTCTGACTGTCGGCTGGTAGGCCGGGTTCTCAGCCCCGGCGCGCGCCTTCGATCCCGCGCAGGGCCGCGATCGCCACGAGCCCCGCCGCCGCAACCCAGATCGGCGCGCCCGAAGCCGCCAGCCCCGCCATCACGACCGATCCCAGCAGCAGCAGATGCGCCCGCAATCCACCGCTGCGGAACCGCTCGCGGATGAACCACAGCCCGAAGAGATAGCCCGCCACCGGCGCCACCGCCCAGCGGGCGGCCTGCGCGGCATCAATCTCCGAATGGCCGATGGCCACATCCATCACCGCCCCGAGCCCCGCTGCAAAAAGCGCACCGGAGGCGAAGACGATGATATGGCCGTAGCCCCAGACCAACGCGCGCCGCAGGCTCGAAGTGTCAAGCTGCTCGGTCTCCATGAAGTAAAGCGCCCAGAGGGTGAAGACGATCACCAGCCCCGAAACCGCCGCGCCGATCAGCGCCGGCTCGAAATGGCCCTCGTAGAACTGGCTGAACATCAGCGCGACCGAGACGAGAACCTCCCCCAGCATGATGAGGTTGAGCGAGCCGTAGCGCTCGATCAGGTGATGGCGGTGCCAGGGTGTCGCGCCCTGCCGCTCGGACAGGACCGGCACCAACAGCTCCACGACGAAGATCGCCGCATAAAGGGTCAGGAACCACGGGCTGCCCGGCGGGGTGGCGAGATAGAAAAGGCACCAGAGCACCTGCGCCACCGCGATGCCGACGGCATAGGAGACCGCGGTGCGCCGATAGCCGGGGTTCGCCGCCGCCGCCCTGAGCCAGAGCGCGATCATCCCGATCCGCATGATCACCCAGCCGACAAGCGCAAAGCTGAAATCCATGCTTTCGGCGATCGACCCGACCCCGCCGGCAAAGATGATCGCCCCGCTCATCACCCCCAGCGTCAGCAGGATGTAAAGCGCGTCGCCATTGTCGAAAGACGAGGCGAACCAGGTGAAGTTCATCCAGGCCCACCAGATCACCACGAACAGCGCCAGGAAATTGACAAGAAGCCCCGCGCCATGCCCTGCGGAGATCCCGTGATGCAGGCTGAGTGCGACCGCCGCCACGGCAATGACGATCACGAGGTCGAAGAACAGCTCGATCTGGGTGGCGGCGCGATGGGCTTCCTTCGGATCACGGGCCAGAAGGGGGCGAAGTCCTCGGGGCATCAGTCTCTCCGGTTCGGGATGCAAGCAACAGCGCCACCCTTGCATCGCCCCGGAAAAGAGGAAAGCCCCCCGTTTGGCGCCTCTCCCCGATGCCAGCCACCTGCCCTGCCCCGGCAGACATCCGGCACTCCGCGCGCGTCGTCATCTTCGCCCGAAGGTCCCCGCCGGAGGTTCCGCCGTCACCGCCTCAGATCGCGGCGGAATGCTGCGCCTTCATCTGGTCGTAGGCATCGAAGCTGCGGGCGATCATCCGGGTCAGCGGCCGCGCCTCAAGCGGTACTGTCAGCCCTCCGGCGTCAAGCTGCACCATCCCGTCGAAGGCTCCCGCCGCGTGGCGCAACATCTCGTCGAGGCGCCCGGCACTCACCGCATGGTCGCGCAGGATCTCGGCGCGGGAGATGTGGAAATCGCACATCACCGCCTCGATCAGCCGCGCCCGCAACTTGTCCTCGTCGCTGAAGACATGGCCGCGATGGGTGGAAAAGCGCCCCTCCCGAATGGCCTTGATATGCGCCGCGGTCGCCGCCGCATTCTGGGCATAGCCCTGCGGAAAGCGCGAGATCGAAGACGCGCCGAGCCCGACGAGGATCGGCGCGGTGTCATCGGTATAGCCCTGGAAATTCCGCCGCAGATGGCCGGTGCGCGCCGCCACCGCCAGGCCGTCCTCCGGCCGGGCGAAATGGTCGATGCCGATTTCCTCATAGCCATCCCAGAGGAACAGTTTCCGCGCCGTCTCGAACAGGCCCAGCCGCTCCTCCGGCGTCGGGATCGTGTCGGAGGGGATCATCTGCTGGCGACGGCTCATCCACGGCACATGGGCATAGCCGTAAAGCGCCACGCGGTCGGGGCTCAGCGTCAGCAGCTTCTGGACCGAATCCGAAATCCGCGCGCGGGTCTGGTGCGGCAGCCCGAAGAGGATGTCGGCATTGAGGCTTTTCACCCCCCGGTCGCGGATCATCCCGGCAACGCGCTCGGTCAGGGCGTAGCTCTGCTCGCGGCCGATGGCCTTCTGGATCTCCGGGTCGAAATCCTGCACCCCGATGGAGGCGCGGTTCATCCCGCTGCCGATCAGCGCGTCGAGCCGCTCCGCGTCGATCTCGTTCGGGTCGATTTCCACCGAAAACTCGGCACCCTCGGCCAGCGGAACGGTCTCGAAGATCCGCGCCGAGAGGTCGCGCATCATGTCGGCGGGCATCAGCGTCGGCGTGCCGCCGCCCCAATGCAGGCGCGACAGGCTGACCCCTGCCGGCAAATGGCGCTTCAGCAGTGCGATTTCCGCCTTCAGCACCTCGGCATAGGCCCGCACCGGCTCCTCCGAGGAGGTGCCTTGCGTCCGGCAGGCGCAGAACCAGCACAACCTGCGGCAGAATGGCACATGCAGGTAAAGCGAGATCCGCGCGCCGGGCGGAATCGCCTCGATCCAGCCAGCAAAACCTGCCCCATCCACGCCGCCCGTGAATTGCGGTGCCGTGGGGTAAGAGGTGTATCTTGGCACACGGGCGTCAAAAAGCCCCAGCCGCGCGAGTTGCGAGTTCCGGTCCATTCCCCTATCTTGCATGAAGGGGTCAGGTAATCCTTGACCCAGATCAACCGGAAAGACCGCATGACCACGCAGGATCTCCAGCTTCTGGCCCACGACTGCGGCACATGCCCGATCCGGCATCGTGCTGTCTGCGCGCGCTGTGAAAGCACGGAACTCGCGCGGCTGGAACAGATCAAGTATTACCGCAGCTTCCAGGCGGGCCAGACGGTGGTTTGGTCCGGGGACCGGATGGATTTCGTCGCCTCGGTGGTCTCGGGCATCGCCACGCTGACCCAGACGATGGAAGATGGCCGGCGCCAGATGGTCGGCCTTCTGCTGCCCTCCGATTTCGTCGGACGTCCGGGGCGGTCCTCGGCGGCCTATGACGTGACCGCGACGACCGATCTCGTCATGTGCTGCTTCCGCAAGAAGCCCTTTGAAGAGATGATGGCCTCGACCCCGCATATCGCCCAGCGGCTTCTGGAAATGACGCTGGACGAGCTGGATGCGGCGCGGGAATGGATGCTGCTCCTCGGCCGCAAGACGGCGCGGGAAAAGATTGCGAGCCTTCTGTCGATCATCGCCCGCCGCGATGCCGGGCTGAAGCTGCGTCAGGCGAAAGGCTCATTGGTTTTCGATCTGCCGCTGACACGGGAAGAAATGGCCGATTATCTCGGTCTCACGCTTGAAACCGTCAGCCGCCAGATGAGTGCGCTGAAGCGCGACGGGGTGATTGCCCTCGAAGGCAAGCGCCATGTGATCGTGCCGGATTTCGACCGCCTGCTGGAAGAGACCGGCGACGATTCCGACGGCGGCTATCTCAACTGATCCTTGCCCGGCCGGCCCTATTGGGACCGGCAGGAGCGCCCTTTGCCGAGCACGGTGCAGATCGTGCTGATCTGCGGCGGGATGAGGGTGGAGGGCGGCTCGCCCTTGGCCCCCCGGAAGGGGAATTCCGGCAGCTTGCCGTCGCTGCGGCCGCAGAGGAAGGTCATCGAATACCAGGTGACGCCGCCGGCAAAGACATCGGAGACCAGCGTGCCGGAATGGCTTTCGCTGTCGATGACCTGATAGCTGCCGTCGCAATATTTCGCCGCCTCGTTCATGCAGCGGTTCGGGTTGCGGCTGCATTTGACGAAATCCACCGTCACACCCGAAGGCGCGTCGATCTGCGACACGCGGTCGGCCAGGGCCGGGGCGGCAAGGCTGCACAGGAAGAGGGCGAGGAGGATGCGCCGCATGGGGACTGCTCTTTCAAGACTTTTGCGGCGGTTTAGCCTGTTCGGCCCGAGGGGGGAAGGCCGCAGCCTCCATGCGCCCCGTCACGGGCGGAGCCTTGCCGGAGCTGCGGTTGGCCGTTCACGCCGCTGAAGCATTGGCGGGGCGGCGGGGGCGAATCGGGGCGGGACCCCGGCCCCTCTCCCTGCGGAAAAGTGCTGCATCCGCCAGTCCGCTCCGCGCGACGACCCTCCGCTTGGCCGCCGCCCGGAAATCCTGACAATTATTCTCTAATTTCGGGGCGTGACCCGCCTCCGGCCGGATTTTGATCTTGTCCCCCGCACTGGTTGCCGTAAAAGTGCCGCGCGCCATGCCCGCCTTTCCATCCGCCAGCAGGTCGCTGACAGGTCGCTGAGCGGCTGCCGGCAGGGCTGGTAGCCAGAGGACAGACCGGTCCCATGGATCGTTGATTGGGTTGGACGCATGACATCGCGCAAACAGGAACTGATCGGGCGCAAGGCCCTTGGAATGGTGTATGCGCTTGCCGCGTCACTGACGCTGCTGGCCGCGCCCCTTGCCGCCCAGCAAAGCCCGGACGCCGCCCCTCCGGTCGTCTCCGGCGAGGCTCCGGCGACGCTCAGCACGCCAGGCAGCGACAGCGCCCCGACCCTGCCGCAGGCCGATACCAGCAGCCCCTCCGTGAGCCCCTCCGTGAGCCCCTCTGCCGAGACGCCCGCAACCGGGGCCGCGCCCGTGGTTCCCTCCACCGACAGCGCCACGACCCCGCCGGCGGCAGAGACGCCCGCGACCGGAACTCCGGGGACCACGCCCCCGGCAACCGGAACAGAGACGGCCCCCGCCCCTCCGTCGCCGGCCAATCCCCATGCCGCTGGTGGCGCCGCGCCGCTTTCGCCGCTGAGCATGTATCACGCCGCGCATTGGATCGTGAAAGCGGTCATGCTGTCGCTGATCTTCGCCTGTTTCGTGACCTGGACGGTCTTCCTCTTCAAGACGGTCGAGCTTGCCATCGCCACCCGCCGCCTGCGTGCCACCCGCCGCCGCATCGAAAGTGCCGAAAGCCTTGCCACGGTTCAGGGCGCGCTCTCGGGCAAGACCGACCCCGCCGCCTTCATGGTCGCCGCCGCGGCCGAAGAACTGCGCCGCTCCGCCCCTGCCCTCGAACCCGCCGGGGTGAAGGAGCGTGTCGCCTCCCTCCTCACCCAGACCGAGGCGCAGGCCGCCCGCCATCTGCGCCGCGGCACCGGGCTTCTGGCCACCATCGGCTCCACGGCGCCCTTCGTCGGCCTCTTCGGGACGGTCTGGGGGATCATGAACTCCTTCATCGCCATCGCCGAGACCAAGACGACCAACCTCGCCGTCGTGGCCCCCGGCATCGCCGAGGCGCTGCTCGCAACCGCCATCGGCCTCGTCGCGGCCATCCCGGCGGTGATCATCTACAACCTCTTCTCCCGCGCCATCGGCGCCTACCGGCAGGGCCTCGGCGATGCCGCCTCGGGGATCGCGCGCCTCGTGAGCCGCGATCTCGACCGCGGCCTGCGGACGGGGGGCTGAGCCATGGCCGGCGGCATCCAGGACGATGATGGCGAGGAAATCCATGACATCAACGTCACGCCCTTCATCGACGTGATGCTGGTGCTGCTGATCATCTTCATGGTCGCGGCCCCGCTGTCCACCGTCGATGTGCCGGTGGATCTGCCCGGCTCGACCGCCGCCGCCTCCGACCGGCCGGAGGAGCCGATCTACCTCACCCTCGGCCGCGATCTCACCGTGACACTGGCGCAGACCGAAGTGCCGAGGGAGGCGCTCGCCGCCGCCCTCGACATCGCCAGCAAAGGCAACCGCGAGGAACGCATCTACCTGCGCGCCGATGCGACCGTCGCCTATGGCGACCTGACGGAGCTGATGAACAGCCTGCGCGATGCGGGCTATCTGAAGGTCGCTCTCGTGGGCATGGATGCGGCACCTGCGGGGGCTGCGCCATGACCGGACCGGCGGGAGATCGGGGCCGAGGAGATCGCCCCGGCATCCGCAGCGGCGACTGGGCCAGCCTCGCGGCGCGGGCCAATGTCGGCGGCTGGACCGCCGCCGCCGCCGCGACCGCCGCGCTGATCCTTGCCGGAGCCTTCATCGCCCATCACGCCCTCGCCGATGAAGGCGAGGACAAGGGCAAGGAAGAGGCGATCCTCATCGACCTCGCGCCGCCCTCGCCCGCCCTTCTCGCCTTGCCGCCCCCGCCGCCGCCCGCGCCGGAGGCGGAACCGGAAAAGCTGGACCAGCCCGAACCCGACGCCGCCCCGGAACAACCGGCCGCCGAGGACACGCCGGAACTGGCCGAACTAGAAGAGATGGAACCCGATCTCTCCGAAGCCCTGCCGGAGCCGGTCATCGACCCTCTGCCGCTGCCCGAGCCCGAACCGAAACCGGAGCCCAAACCGGACCCCAAGCCAGAGCCGAAACCCAAGCCGAAGGCCAAGGAAAAGACCCCCGAAAAGCCCAAGGCCGAGAAGCCGAAGAAGAAGGCCGCCCAGGCCCCCGCCCCCAATGCCCCCGAGGCCCAGCCAGCCGCCAAGGCCTCTGCCCCCCTTCCCAAGGGGCGCGAGCAGGATCTGAAAGCGAAATGGGGCAACGGCATCCGCGCCCGCGTGCAGCGCCGCTCCGCCTCCAGCGGGGCCGGCAGAGGCACGGTGACGGTGAGCCTCACCGTCTCGCGCAGCGGCCAGTTGAGCAAGGCCTGGGTCTCCGCCTCCTCCGGCAATGCGAAACTCGACGCCGCCGCCGTGAAAGCGGTGAAATCCGCTGCCCCCTTCAAGGCCGCCCCGGAGGGTCTGACCGACTCCAGCTACTCTTTCTCCCTGCCGATCACCTTCGACTGATGGAAAAGGCCCGCCGGAGGGCGGGCCTTTCAGAAGCTTGCGTCAGCCTGTGAATATGCGGCTCAGAAATAGCCGAAGTAATAAAGCAGGATGATGGCAAAGAGCGGCACCCCGAGAAACCAGGCGATAATCCCTTTCATTCGAACCTCCTTGGTTGACCCTTCTAAGCTAGGGCTCCCCGGAAATTTGTCCAGATCCTGAGCGGAAAATCGCCAAACGAGCACCTCCGCCCGAGCGGCACCGGGAACGCCCCCTCCCATCCACTGTGTTCAAATATCCCCGCCGGAGGCCCCGGCCAATGCCGGAAGCCCCCTCGGCAGGAAAGGGCGGCCCCGCCGGCAGATCAGCGGCTGAAGCGCTTGTATTTCACCCGCTTCGGCTCCAGGGCGTCGGGGCCGAGCCGGCGGATCTTGTCTTCCTCATAGGCCTCGAAGTTGCCCTCGAACCATTCGACATGGGCATCGCCCTCAAAGGCGAGGATATGGGTGCAGAGCCGGTCGAGGAAGAAGCGGTCGTGGCTGATGATGATCGCGCAGCCGGCGAATTCCTCGATGGCCGATTCCAGCGCCTGCAGCGTTTCCACGTCGAGATCGTTGGTCGGCTCGTCAAGCAGCAGCACGTTCCCGCCCGACCGCAGCAGCTTGGCCATGTGGACGCGGTTGCGTTCCCCGCCCGACAGAAGCCCGACCTTTTTCTGCTGGTCGGTCCCCTTGAAGTTGAAGGCCCCGGTATAGACGCGGGAGTTCATCTGCATGTCGCCAAGCTGGATGATCTCCGATCCGCCCGAAACCTCTTCCCAGACGGTCTTGTTCGGATCGAGCGCATCGCGCGACTGGTCCACATAGGAAAGCTGGACGGTGTTGCCGAGCGTGATGGTCCCCTCATCGGGCTTTTCCGCCCCGGTGATCATGCGGAAGAGCGTGGATTTCCCCGCCCCGTTCGGCCCGATCACCCCGACGATGGCCCCCGGCGGCACGGTGAAGGTCAGATCCTCGATCAACTGCTTGTCGCCCATATGCTTTTTCAGCCCGACGACCTCGATCACCTTGTTGCCGAGCCGCTCGCCGTTCGGGATGACGATCTGCGCGGTCGAGGCGCGTTCCAGCACGGTCTGGCCCGCCATCTCGTTGTAGCGCGCGATCCGGGCCTTGCCCTTCGACTGGCGGGCCTTGGCGCCGGAGCGGATCCACTCCAGTTCCTTTTCCAGTGCCTTCTGCTTGGACTTGTCCTCGCGGGCCTCCTGCGCCATGCGCTTGGCCTTCTGGTCGAGCCAGGCGGAATAGTTGCCCTCGTAGGGGATGCCCCGGCCGCGGTCGAGCTCCAGAATCCAGCTCGTGATGTCGTCGAGGAAATAGCGGTCGTGGGTGACGATCAGGATCGTCCCCTTGTAGTCGATGAGGTGCTTCTGCAACCAGGCGATGCTTTCGGCATCGAGGTGGTTGGTCGGTTCGTCCAGCAGCAGCATGTCGGGTTTTTCAAGAAGCAGCTTGCAAAGCGCGACCCGGCGCCGTTCCCCCCCCGACAGGCTTTCGACATCCGCATCATCGGGCGGGCAGCGCAGCGCATCCATGGCCACGCCGACCGTCGCCTCCAGTTCCCACAGGTTTTCGGCGTCGATCTGGTCCTGAAGCTTGGCCATCTCCTCGGCCGTCTCATCCGAGTAGTTCATCGCAAGCTCGTTGTAGCGGTCCAGAACCGCCTGCTGCTTGGCCACGCCGAGCATCACGTTGCCCTTCACGTCAAGCGCGGGGTCCAGCCACGGCTCCTGGCTCAGATAGCCGACCTTGGCGCCCTTGGCCGCCCAGGCCTCGCCTTTGAAATCGGTGTCCTGACCGGCCATGATCCGCAGGAGCGTCGATTTCCCGGAGCCGTTGACCCCCACGACCCCGATCTTCACGCCGGGCAGGAAGTTGAGGTGGATGTTCTCGAAGCACTTCTTCCCGCCGGGATAGGTCTTGGAGACGCCTTCCATGTGGTAGACATATTGATACGAGGCCATCGGGGTGCTCCATCTTGGGTTGGGGCGTATGTAGCGATTGTTGTGGACAAGGGCAACGCGCGCGGGAAAGGTTGCGCCCGGTTTCGAAGGGGGCGGCCCGTGGGCGGCAAGGCGATCACGAAGATACATCTGTTCGCGGCACGGGCGCTCGGCGCACGGGCCGCCGTGGCATGGGTCCGGGCCGGTCAGGCGCGTGCCGCAGGCCCCGACGCATGAGGCAGGGCTTTCCCATAGCGACCAAGGGCATGGTGATCGGCCTGCTCGGCGGCTCCTTCGATCCCGCGCATGAGGGTCATGCCCATATCACCCGCGAGGCGATCAAGCGCATGGGGCTCGACCGGGTGTGGTGGCTGGTCAGCCCCGGCAATCCGCTGAAGGCCCGCCAGCCCGCGCCGATGGCCGAACGGCTGGCGCGGGCGCGGCAGGTGATGCCCGACCCCAAGGTCGAGATCACCGATCTGGAGGCAAAGCTCGGCACCCGCGCCACCATCGACACGCTGACCCGGCTGAAGGCGCTTTATCCGGGGGTCCATTTTGTCTGGCTGATGGGGGCGGACAATCTGGTGCAGTTCCACAAATGGGGCCGCTGGCGCGACATCCTGCGCTCTGTTCCCGTCGGCGTCATGGCCCGGCCCGGCGCCGGCGTCGCGGCCCGCACCAGCGTGGCCGCCCGCGCCTTCCGGGTGGACCGGGTGGCGCGCGGCGAGGGGATCGGCGCGCGCAAGGCTCCGGCTTGGTGCTTCGTCAACCTGCCGCTCAACGACATGTCCTCCAGCGAGATCCGCGCCCGCGGCGAATGGCGCAAGTAGCGGACCGGCGATTGCATCCTCCCTGCCGCTGGCGCTATCACACCGCCAGAACCGGAAAGCCGGAACCGGGGGAGAAGGGCCGTGAGCCAGACAGAGACGGGGACGCCACAGGCGGCGATGGCCGGCCGGGAACGGGCGGGGACAGCGGGGCGGATGACGCGGCGCGGTCTTCTGGGCGCGATGCTGGCCTCTGCCGCCGTTCCGTCCCTTGCCCCGCGCGCTTTCGCCGAAGCGCCCGCCACCTCTCCCTGGCCCGAACCGCGCCCCGGATCGCAGCCCGGCGTTCAGAGCGGCCGCGAGGCGCGCCGGATCATCGAGGCGGCAAAGCTCGGCGGCATCACCGGCTATGTCCTCGCCGATGCCCGCAGCGGCGAGGTGCTGGAGGCCGAAGGCGCGGAGACGCTGCTGCCCCCCGCCAGCGTCGAGAAGACCATCACCTCGCTTTATGCGCTCGAAAAGCTCGGGGCCGATCACCGCTTCGTCACGCGGGTCATGGCGACGGCGCCGATCCGCGACGGACGGCTCGATGGTGACCTGCTGCTGGCCGGCGGCGGAGACCCGACGCTGGATACCGACATGCTCGGCGACATGGCGGCGGCCCTGCGCGCGGCGGGGCTGCGGCAGGTGACGGGGCGCTTCATCGCCGTTTCCGGCGCCCTGCCGAGCTTTGAGCGTATCGCCGACGACCAGCCCGATCAGGTCGGCTACAACCCCGGCCTTTCCGGCCTGATCCTCAACTTCGGCCGGGTCTATTTCGAATGGAAACGCCCCGGCGGCACGCTGACCCTGACGATGGATGCCCGCGGCGAGCGGTTCGCCCCCCCGGTCCAGATCGCGCGCATCGCGGCGGTGGACCGTGCGAGCCCGCTTTTCACCTTCGCCCGCGACGGCGACACCGAACGCTGGACGGTGGCGCGCCCTGCGCTCACCAAGGACGGCAGCCGCTGGCTTCCCGTCCGTCAGGCCGCCCCCTATGTGGCGGAGACGTTTCAGGTCCTGTGCGCCGCGCAGGGAATCGGCCTGCCGAAGGCGGAGATCGCCGCCAGCCTGCCCGCCGGAGCGGCAGAGATCCTGCGTCACGAAAGCCGCCCGCTGACCGAGATCCTGCGCGACATGCTGCGCTATTCGACCAATGTGACGGCGGAGGCCGTGGGGTTGACCGCCTCCGGCGCGGGGACGCTGACCGGCTCGGCCCGCGCCATGCAGGAATGGGCCGAGGCGCGGCTCGGTCTTTCGGCGCATTTCGTCGATCACTCCGGCCTTGGCGCTGCGGCGCGGGTGACGCCGGGCGGCATGGTCCGGGCGCTGATCGCCGGGCGGGCGACCCGATCCGGCGCGGCCCTGCCCGCGATCCTCCGCGACATGGGGATGCGCGATGCGGAGGGCAAACAGCTCAAATCCAGCCCGACGCGAGTGCCGGCCAAGACCGGGACGCTGAACTTCGCTTCGGGCCTCGCCGGCTTCATCCAGCCGCCGAAGGGGCGCGAGCTGGCCTTCGCCATCTTCAGCGCCGACGTGCCGCGCCGCGAGGCGCTGCCGCTGTCGGAACGCGAAGAGCCGAAGGGCGGCCCCCAATGGGTCCGCCGCGCCCGCACCATGCAGGGCCAGCTCATCAGCCGCTGGGCAACCACTTACGGCGTCTGATTTTTCGGCACTTTCGCCGCAAGGCCCCGAAGAACCCGGCCACCCCCCGCCGAAGGGGAGCGCGCGCCGGTTCTTCCCCTTGACGCTCGGCGAGGATCGGGCAACCGTCCGCGCGATGGTGACGAGTGAGGTCGGAAGATGCGGAAACTGCTGGGTGCTGCGGTATTTGTGCTGGGTCTTGGCGGCCTCGGCTGGTGGGCGCAGGGGCATAATGCCCACCGGATCGAGCATTTCATCACCGATCACGCGGCCAAAGCCGTCGCGTCCTCGGTCCATGGCGTGACGAGCACCGTCTCGGGGCGCGACATCCACCTTTCCGGCATCGCCGACAGCGCGGCGGAGAAAGCAGCCCTGCTGGAGGCCGCCAACAAGGTCCCCGGCCGCCGCGTGGTGACGGAGGATCTGACCGTTCTGCCGACCGCAGCGCCCTACCTGCTGGAGGTGGAGAAATCCGCGCCCGAGGCGGCGCTGACCGCCAGCGGCAACGTCCCGACAGAGGCGCTGCGCGGCACGCTCGGCCTCGGCGATGCGGCTGCGGGTCTGGTGCTGGCCTCCGGCGCGCCGGCGGGCTGGGGCGATCTCGTCAAGGCCGGGATCGCGGCGCTCGGTCCGTTGCAAACCGGCAAGCTGCTCCTCACCGATGGCGCGCTGACCCTGACGGGCGTGGCGCTCGGTCCCGATCAGGCGGCGGCGGCCGATGACGCCCTTACCGGCCTGCCCGAGGGCAGCGTCACGAAAGACATCACCCTGCTGGATGACGGCACCCCCGCCGATTACACGCTCGACTACACCGCCGCCGAGGGCGCCAGCCTGTCGGGCAAGCTGCCGAAGGGGCTCGATGCCGGGGCGATCGCAACTGCGCTCGGCCTGCCGAAGATCGCGGGCGAGGTGAAAACCGCGCTTCTGGGGGATGCCGGAGATGCCTCCCCCTTCGCGGCCTTCAAGGGCTGGCTCGGCCAGATCG
Source organism: Paracoccaceae bacterium (assembly GCA_027492585.1). Taxonomy (GTDB): domain Bacteria; phylum Pseudomonadota; class Alphaproteobacteria; order Rhodobacterales; family Rhodobacteraceae; genus JAPUEK01. The sequence continues at coordinate 48,153 of JAPUEK010000005.1, forward strand.
AGGCTCTGCGCGTCACCGTCACCCCCGACAGCCGCAAGGCCGAGATCACCGTCCAGCCCGGCACCGATGCCGAAGGGCTGACGGCGGCGCTGACCGGCGGCGGCTTCGACACCACCGTTTCCACCGCCACCCCGGAAGGCGAAAACGGCCAGACCCGCACCAATGCCGCCTCCGGCCTTGCCGAGCGCTTCATGGGCGGCTTCTGGCTCGCCGTGCCGCAGGTCGACCTCGGCGTGAGCGGCTGTCAGACCGCCTCCGAAGGGGTGCTCGCGGGGGCCACGATCAACTTCGTCTCCGGCTCCGATGAGCTGGATGCGAGTGCGGTGAAAGTCATCAACGACCTTGCGGGCATCATGGCCCGCTGCGCCGAAGAGGCCGGGCTGCGCGCCGAAATCGGCGGCCATACCGACAGCACCGGCGATGCCGAGGCCAATCTGGGGCTCAGCCAGAAACGCGCCGTCGCGGTGCGGCGCGAGCTGATCGCGCGCGGCGTCCCGGCAGCGGCTCTGAAAGCCGTGGGCTTCGGCGCCAGCGATCCCGTCGCCGACAATGGCACCGAAGAGGGCAAGGCCCGCAACCGGCGCACCACGATCACCTGGTCGGAATGACCACGACCTCACAGGGTTCGGGCCATGGCCCAGAAGGTAAGGAGTAGACGATGTTTCAGAAATGGGGATTTCTCCTCTCGGAGATCTGGGGCCTGCTGGCGATTGCCGCCCTGCTCGGGCTTTTCGCGGGCTGGCTGATCTGGGCGCGGCGCAGCACGGTGACGGTGGATACCTCCGAAGCCGACCGGCTGCGCGTCGATCTTGCCGCCTGCTCGGCACGCGGCAAGGAGCAGGCGGCGCGGATCGTGAAGCTTGAGGCCGAAGTCTCCGCCTGCGAGACCCGCGCCCGCGATGCCGAGGCCCGCGCCAATCCGATGACCGAACGCGCCGCACCGGCCAATGGCTTCAGCGGCGCGCCGGTGGCCATCCCGACACCACCCGTGCCGCCTGCCCCCCCGGCGCCGGTCGCGGCCCCGCTTCTGGCCGCTGCCCCGGCGAGCAAACCTAGCTCCCTCGCCGCCGCCCGCGACGGCAAGCCGGACGATCTGAAGCTGATCAAGGGCGTCGGCCCGGTTCTGGAAGAGCTCTGCCACAAGCTCGGCTTCTTCCACTTCGACCAGATCGCCGCCTGGACCGCGGCGGAAATCGCCTGGGTCGATGAAAACCTCGAAGGCTTCAAGGGCCGGGTGACGCGCGATGAATGGGTGACGCAGGCCCGCGATCTCGCTGCCGGCAAGCCGCCCCGTCCGGGGGGCGAGCACTGATCCCGCAGTTCAGCTCCCGCAGTTCAGCGCGGCCCCGGTCAAAGCCGGGGCCGCTGCCGTTCAGGGCCGCAGATGGCGCACCCTTGCGCCCCATTCGATCGCCGCCGCATGAAGCCGGTCGATCCCCAGCTCTTCCCGCACCTCTTCCAGCATCCGCAGTTCCACCTCGCGCAGGGTCGCGTCGATGACCGCCACGTCGCAGGCAAGTGCATAGGCCGTCTCATGCAGCCGCTCCGGCAGCGCATCGCGGATCAGCCCGAAAAGCGCATCGAGCCCGTCCTCCACCTCGAACAGGTCGAAAACCGTCTGCGCGATGGTGCGGATGCGGTCCGGATCATAGCCCGCGAAGACCGGCATATGGTTCACCGTCCGCTGGATCGCCACCAGCTCCGCCGTCCGCATCTGCTGATCGGCCGCCGAAACCGCGATCATCACTGCCAGCAGCGCATCCTGCGCCGACAGCGAGGCGGGGGTATGGGGCATCTTGTCCTCCTGACATTGTTGCGGTGCAGAATATTGACGGGGGGGCGGGGGGGCAATAGAGGACGGGAGCCTGAGGAAACATGGGGTTTCCGCATCAATCCGGGGATAAGCAATGTCCGCCCTTCGTGACGCCGCTCTGAAATCGAAAGCCTGGCCCTTTGAAGAGGCCCGCGCGATTGCGAAGCGGTATGAGAAGAAGGACCCCGAAAAGGGCTATGTCCTGTTCGAGACCGGCTATGGTCCCTCTGGCCTGCCCCATATCGGCACCTTCGGCGAAGTGGCGCGCACCACGATGATCCGCCGCGCCTTCGAGGTGATCTCCGACATTCCGACCCGGCTCATCTGCTTTTCGGATGACGTGGACGGGATGCGGAAAGTGCCGGAGAACGTCCCGAACCGCGAGATGCTGATGGAGCATCTCCAGCGGCCGCTGACTTCGGTGCCGGACCCGTTCGGGCAATATGACAGCTTCGGCCATCACAACAACGCCATGCTGCGCCGGTTCCTCGATACCTTCGGTTTCGAGTATGAATTCATCTCGGCAACCGAGTTCTACAAATCCGGCCGCTTCGACGACACGCTGAAACTGGCGACCGAACGCTATGACGCGATCATGGCGATCATGCTGAAATCCCTGCGCGAGGAGCGCCAGCAGACCTATTCCTGCTTCTTGCCGATCCACCCGGAAACGGGCCGCGTGCTTTATGTGCCGATGAAGAACGTCGATCCGGTGAACCATACGATCACCTTCGACGACGATCAGGGCCGCGAATGGACCCTGCCCGTCACCGGCGGCCGGGTGAAGCTGCAATGGAAGCCCGATTTCGGCGCCCGCTGGGCTGCGCTCGGCGTCGATTTCGAGATGTACGGCAAGGACCATTCCACCAATACCCCGATCTATGACGGCATCTGCGAGGTGCTGGGCGGGCGCAAGCCCAACCATTTCAGCTATGAGCTGTTCCTCGACGAACACGGCCAGAAGATCTCCAAGTCGAAGGGCAACGGCCTGACCATCGACGAATGGCTAACCTATGCCGCGACCGAGAGCCTGTCCTATTTCATGTATCAGAAGCCGAAGACGGCCAAGCGGATGCATTTCGACGTGATCCCGCGGGCGGTGGACGAATACCACCAGCAGCTGCGCGCCTATCCGACGCAGGATATCGACGCGCAGGTGTCGAACCCGGTCTGGCACATCCATCACGGCAATCCGCCGGAATCGAAGATGGTGGTGCCGTTCGGGATGCTCCTGAACCTCGCCTCGGTGGCGGGGGCCACGGATGCGCGCGGCCTCTGGGGCTTCATCAAGCGCTACGCGCCGGAGGCGAGCCCCGAGGCGAACCCCGATCTCGATGCGGCGGCCGGCTTTGCGGTGCGCTATTTCGCCGACCGGATCGCGCCGACCCGGACCTTCCGCCTGCCCACGGATCAGGAACGCGCGGCCATGGAGGACCTGCGCGCCCGCCTGACCGTCTGGGACGGCGGGCTTGACGACGAGGCCCTGCAAAGCATGGTCTTCGCCGTCGGCAAGGACCACGGCTTCGAGCCGCTGCGCGACTGGTTCAAGGCGCTTTACGAGGTGCTGCTCGGCGCCTCCGACGGGCCGCGCTTCGGTGGCTTCATCGCGCTCTACGGCATCGGGGAAACCGTGGCGCTGCTCGACAAGGGTCTTTCCGGCGCGCTTGCGGGCTGATCCCTGCCAGAGACAGAACCCCGGCCCAAGCCCGGACGCGGAACCCCGGCCCCCTGCGGCCGGGGTTTCCATTTGACGAAAACCCATCCCGCCCTACCCTCCATCCGGGGATGCCCTATGGAAGGAGGCCGCGATGCGCCTGATCCCGACCCTTTGCCTGCTGCTGACCCTCAGCCCTCCGGCTTTCGCGCAGGATCAGCCGATCCGCGAGACGATCACCGACCAGCTCGCGGCCTTCGATGCCGGCGATACCCCACGCGCCTTCTCCTACGCTTCGCCAACCATCAGGAGCCTCTTCGGCACCCCGGAAAACTTCGCCCGCATGGTGCGGCAGGGCTATCCGATGGTCTGGCAGCATGGCGATGTGAAGATGCTGGACCTGCGGAGCGTCGCCGGAAACCTCTGGCAAAGGGTGATGATCACCGATGCCGCAGGCCGGAGCCATCTTCTCGACTACAAGATGATCGAGACGCCGGAGGGCTGGCAAATCGACGCCGTGCAGCTTCTGCCCGAAGCCGGGACCGGCGCCTGATACCGCGCGCCCGGCCCCACCTGCGGAGCGCTCCGCGGGGGATATTTGAGAAGAGAAGAAAGCCCTTTCATACTGGCTCAAATATCCCCGCCGGAGGCTTCCGCAAGTTCCGCAGCGGGCGGTCTCAGGTCTTCGGGCGATGAGCCTTGATCAGCGCGGGGTCGGTTTCGATCCGCGCGGCGCCGATCAGGTCGAGGCAATAGGGAATGGCGGCGAAGACCGCGTCGAGGCTGGTGCCGATGGCATTGGGGCTGCCGGGCAGCGTCAGGATCAGGCTCCTGCCGCGAATGCCGGCGGATTGGCGCGACAGGATGGCGGTCGGCACGACCTTCAGGTTGGCGGCGCGCATCGCCTCGCCGAAGCCGGGCAGTTCCATGCCGATGACGGCGGCCATGGCCTCGGGCGTCTGGTCGCGCGGGGCGGGGCCGGTGCCGCCGGTGGCGAGGATCAGATCGGCGCCCCAGCGATCCGCCAGATCGGTCAGATCCGCCGCCACCTGCTCCTTCCCGTCCGGGGTGATGCGTCGCAGGATTTCCACCGGCGAGGTGATCACCCGGCGCAGCCAGTCCTCGCAGGCCGGGCCGCCGCGATCCTCATATTCCCCCCGCGCCGCCCGGTCGGAAACGGTGAGGATGGCGATGCGGGCGGGGGTCGGGCTGTCGGACATGGGGCGGGCTCCTTTTCCCGATCCTTGGCCGCTCAGCCCTCCGCCTGCAAGAGCGCCCATCGCATCTGCGCCTTGGTTTCCACCGCGCAGGGCCGCGCGGCGCGCAGCCGGGCCAGCGCCGCCTCCCCCTCCTCCCCCGTCTCGACCATCAGCCGCAGCACCACCATGCCCGAGCGCCCGCAGCCCCCGAGGCAATGGAGGAGCACCCGCTCCCCCGCCCCGAGCCTTGCCCGCAGCGCCGCTGACAGCCCCGGCCAGAGGCTGCGCGCCGCCCGGTCCGGCGTGCCGAAATCGGGGATGGCATAGCCGCCATGCGCGATCCCCGCCGCCGCGAGGTCGGCGCCCAAGGCCCCTGCCCCGCGCAGCACCGCCTCCTCCGCGCCGGTCAGGCTCAGCACCAGAGCCGGGCGCCAGCCGATCATCGCCGCCAGATCGCCGGCATAGTCTCCCTCCCGTCCCGGCAGCGGGCAGATCCCCAGCACCCCGCCCGCCACGGGGATTTCCGCGATTGTCAGCGCCATCTCCGCCTCTCCGGTTTACCTCTCCGGCCCAGCCGCCTAGTCTCTCCCCTGACGAATCCTGCCTCAGGCCGAGAGACCCCATGACGGATGCCCCCGAGCAAGCCTATCAGGTGCTTGCCCGCAAATATCGCCCCGAAACCTTCGCCGATCTCGTCGGGCAGGAGGCGATGGTCCGCACCCTCCGCAACGCTTTCGCCGCTGACCGCATCGCCCATGCCTTCATCATGACCGGCATCCGCGGCACCGGAAAGACCACAACGGCGCGGATCATCGCCAAGGGCCTGAACTGCATCGGCCCGGATGGCAAGGGCGGGCCGACGACCGAGCCTTGCGGCCAGTGCGACCCCTGCCGCGCCATCGCCGAAGGCCGGCATGTCGATGTGATGGAGATGGACGCCGCTTCCCGCACCGGGGTCGGCGACATCCGGGAAATCATTGATTCCGTTCACTATCGTGCCGCCTCCGCCCGGTTCAAGATCTATATCATCGACGAAGTTCACATGCTTTCCACCTCGGCCTTCAACGCGCTTCTGAAGACGCTTGAAGAACCGCCCGCCCATGTGAAATTCATCTTCGCCACCACCGAGATCCGCAAGGTCCCCGTCACCGTCCTGTCGCGCTGCCAGCGGTTCGACCTGAAGCGGATCGAGCCGGAGGTGATGATGGCGCTGCTGGCAAAGATTGCGGCAGGCGAAGGGGCGCAGATCAGCGAAGGGGCTCTGGCGCTCATCACCCGTGCGGCCGAAGGCTCGGCCCGCGATGCCACCAGCCTTCTCGATCAGGCGATTTCCAATGGCGCGGGGGAGACCTCCGCCGATCAGGTGCGCGCCATGCTCGGGCTCGCCGACCGGGGCCGGGTGCTCGACCTTTTCGATCTGGTCATGCGCGGCGACGCCGGGGCGGCGCTTGCGGAACTGGCCGCGCAATATGCCGACGGGGCCGACCCGATGGCCGTCCTGCGCGATCTGGCCGAGATCACCCATTGGATTTCCGTCATCAAGATCACGCCGGAGGCCGCCGAAGATCCGACCGTGCCGCCCGATGAACGCTCCCGCGGGCTCGACATGGCTGCGCGCCTGCCGATGCGCGCCCTGAGCCGGATGTGGCAGATGCTGCTCAAGGCCATCGAGGAGGTGGCGCTTGCCCCCAATGCCATGATGGCGGCGGAGATGGCGGTGATCCGGCTGACCCATGTGGCCGAACTGCCCGACCCCGAAACCCTGATCAGGCGCCTGCAGAGCGAGCCGCGCCCGATGCCCGGCGGGGCGCCTGCGGGCGGGGGCGGCACCGTCCATGGCGCCATGGCGCAGGGGCCGATGATGCGCGCGCCGCTGGCCCCGATGCGCGGTCCGACCATGCAGGGCGGGCAGGCGCTCGCGCTCGCCGAGAACCCGCTGACGGTTTACGCGAGCTTTCCGCAGGTCGTGGACCTCATCCGCGAAAAGCGCGACATGGTGCTGCTGACCGAAGTGGAAACCGGCGTGCGGCTGGTGAAATACGCCCCCGGCCGCATCGAGTTCGAGCCGGCTCCGGCTGCGCGTGCCGACCTTGCCGCGCGCCTTTCGCAGCGGCTTCAGGGCTGGACCGGCGCCCGCTGGGGCGTCTCCGTCGTCTCCTCCGGCGGGGCGGCGACGATTGCCGAGGACCGCGACAGCGAGGAAAACGCCGCCCGCGCCGAGGCGATGGAGAACCCTTTGGTGAAGGCCGTGCTGCTGGCCTTTCCCGAGGCGAAGATCAAGGATATCCGCACCCCCGAAGCCATGGCCGCCGAAGCCGCCGCCCAGGCGCTGCCGGAGGTCGAGGATGAATGGGACCCCTTCGAGGAAAGCTGAAAGGTAGAACATGCTGAAAGGTCTGGGTGGGCTCGGCGACATGGCCAAGATGATGAAGGCCGCGACCGAGATGCAGACGAAGATGGCCGAAATGCAGCAGGAGCTGGCGCGCACCGTCGTTGTCGGCGAATCGGGCGCCGGCCTCGTGAAGGCGCGCTGCACGGCCAAGGGTGAGGTGACGGGCCTTGATATCGACGCCTCCATCCTCGTGCCGTCCGAAAAGGAAGTGCTGGAGGATCTGATCCTCGCCGCGATCAAGGACGCGCAGGCGCGGGCGCAGACCCGCTCGGCAAGCGAGCTGCAACGGCTGACCGAGGCGCTCGGACTGCCGCCGGGCATGAACCTGCCCTTCTGATGCCCGGCGAGACCCGCGACATCGAGACCCTGATCGAGCTGATGGCCCGCCTGCCCGGCCTCGGCCCGCGCTCGGCCCGGCGCGCGGTGCTGGCGCTGCTGAAAAAGCGCGGACAGTTGATGGCGCCCCTGGCGCAGGCCATGGCCGGGGTGGCGCTTTCGGCGAAGGATTGCGTGGTCTGCGGCAATATCGGCACCTCGGAAATCTGCCCGATCTGTGCCGATCCGGCCCGCGCCACCGGCGAAATCTGCGTGGTCGAGGATGTCGCCGACCTTTGGGCGATGGAGCGGGGCGGCGCCTTTCACGGGCGATATCATGTGCTTGGCGGTACGCTTTCGGCGCTCGACGCCGTGGGGCCGGTGGAATTGGGCATCCCGAGGCTGGTCGATCGGGTGGCGCGCGACGGGGTGGGCGAGGTGATCCTCGCGCTCAATGCGACCGTGGACGGCCAGACCACCGCCCATTACCTCGCCGATGCCCTTGCCGGGACCGGCGCGCAGATCACCACCCTTGCCCAGGGCGTGCCGATCGGCGGCGAGCTCGACTATCTCGACGATGGCACAATCGGCGCGGCCCTGCGCGCGCGGCGCAAGCTTTAGGTCACAAACTTCCCCGCTTTGGCCACAGTCCTGCCCCAATCCGGAGAAAGGATGGGGTATCAGTCATGCAGGAGAGGACAATGGCCGCAATCGCAGTGATCGCCGGGGGGACGTTCGGCTTCATTTCCGCCCTTGCCGCGCTGATGATCTTCGATGCGGGTATCCTGTTGGCGCTTGGCCTCTGGGCCTTCGGCGGCATCGCCATCGCCCTGTTCCTGTTGCTGGTCGCCCTTCTGCCGAAACGTCAGCGCGCCCCGATCCTTGTGACCGAACACGCCTGATCCGCAGATTTTTCTTGATCTGGACGGGCTTCCCCCCCATATCAACGGCGCGACGTTATCTCTACTCGATCCCTGTCTCCGTTTTCGGCCACAGCATTCGACCTAGCTGACTGCGCCGGGCCGCCGCAATCTCGCGGGCGGCAAAGCTAAAGGAGACTTCACGATGGCCAAGGGCACCGTGAAATGGTTCAATGAGACCAAAGGCTACGGCTTCATTGCCCCGGAAGGCGGCAAAAAAGACGTGTTCGTTCACATCACCGCGCTGGAGCGCGCTGGTCTGCGCTCGCTGAAAGATGGCCAGCCGGTCACGTTCGACATCGAAGCCGGCCGTGACGGCCGCGAATCGGCCACCAATCTCGCTCTGGCGTGATCTCGGGTCGCCCGGCTGATTTCAGGCGGGTCGATGAACCGGAAGGGGCGGGTTTTCCCGCCCTTTTTCATTCGGGACAGATTTGTCCGAAGGAATCTGTCAAAATCCCTTGAAGGATTTTGATCCCGCCTCCCGCCTCCGCAGAGACGGTGCGGAGAAGACCTCAGATCAGGTGCCGCGCCAGTTTCTCGCGCAGGGCATGTTCGAATCCGACCCGCAGCGACACGGCCGACAGCGGCGCGCGCAGTTCGGTGGGAGCAACCGCCTGCTCGGGGAAAACCTGACGCTGGCAGTCGCGGCTGATCAGGATGACCGGAAGGCGGCGGGCCGTCTCGCCCAGCATGGCGGTGGCGCGGCGGCCAAGTTCGATCCCGCCCATCGTGTCGCAGTCGATGACCAGCAGTTCATAGCCACGCGGATCGTCAAGCGCGGCTTCGAGACCGAAGAACAGCTCATCCGCCACCTCGACCCGCCCGCCGATCCCGGCAAGGCGCTGCGCGATCGGTCCTCTTTCCGGCTCCGTCGTCAGAAGCAGGGCGCGGATACCGAAGCCGACAAGGGCGGCATTTTCTTGTTCGAAGGACCGGATAAGCTGCATGACCGTCGCCTCAACTGGATGTCATCATGGTTTACTCGCCGGTTGTGGCGAAATTGGGAACAATTCGGGGCATTTTCCCCGCATCTTTGCCCGCGTCGTTTTTCGCCCATGGCGGGGGCGCAGGCGGGATTGCGGGGTGAGGGCTTTGCCCTCAGGGTGGTTTCAGGGAACCGACGAGGCCAGAATGACAGCCCCCGATTACCAAAGCCTTATCGACGCCCCGACCTGGGAGTTCATCCGGGCGACGGATGCCGCCTATCCGCCCGACACGGCCAGCCTTTCCATCGCCGACCAGCGGGCGATCTACGACCGCATGTGCCGCATCTTCTTCCGCGGCTATCCCGAGGGGGTGACGGCCGAGGATCGCCGCATCGCCGGGGTGCCGTGCCGGGTCTATCCCGGCGCGCTGCCGCGCGTGGTCTATTTCCACGGCGGCGGTTTCGTCGTCGGCGGGCTGCACAGCCATGATGATGTCTGCGCCGAAATCCGCGGCCGCACCGGGCTGGAGGTGGTGAGCGTCGATTACCGCCTCTCGCCGGAGCATCGCCATCCGGCGGCCCTTGACGATGCGCTTGCCGTGACCCGGGCGCTCGGGGCGGAGCCGCTGCTGCTCGCGGGCGATTCCGCCGGGGGCAATCTTGCGGCCGCGACGGCCCACGCCCTGCGCGGCGAGGTGGCGCCGCTCGGTCAGGTGCTGATCTATCCGGGGCTTGGCGGGGACAGGGATGCGGGCAGTTCCCTCACCCATGCCCATGCGCCGATGCTGACCCGCGACGATGTGATCTTCTATGCCGGAATCCGTCATGGCGGCGAGATCCCCGACCCCGATCCGAGCGTCTCGCCCCTTCTCGACCCCGATTTCACCGGCCTGCCGCCGACGCTCGCCCTCAGCGCCGAATGTGATCCGCTGGCCGATGACGCCATGCACTATGCCGGGCGGATCAATGCCGCCGGGGGCCGTGCGCTTTGGCTCAAAGAGCCGGGTCTCGTCCACGGCTATCTGCGCGCCCGCGCCAGCGTGCCGCGCGCAAGCGCCTCCTTCACCCGCATCGTCACCGCCCTGTCGGCCTTCGCCAATGGCGATTGGCCCATCTTCGAGGAGCCTGCCCCATGACCCACCATTCCGCCAATCTCACCCAGAACCTCACCCATTGGGCCGAGCGCGTCGATCTCGCCGCCGCCTTCCGCTGGACGGTGGAACTGAACCTGCATGAGGCGGTTTCCAACCATTTCAGCCTGGCGCTGAACCCGGAGGGGACGCGCTTTCTGATCAATCCGAACATGCGGCATTTCTCGCGCATCCGCGCCTCGGATCTCCTGGAACTCGATGCCAACGACCCGAAGACGATGGACCGCCCCGATGCGCCGGACCCGACGGCCTGGGGCCTGCACGGCTCCATCCACCGCGCCCTGCCCCATGCGCGCTGCGTCCTGCATGTCCATTCCATCCACGCGACGGTGCTGGCGAGCCTTGCCGACAGCCACCTGCCGGCCATCGACCAGAACACCGCCATGTTCCACAACCGCCATGTGGTCGATGGCGGCTATGGCGGCATGGCCTTCGGCGACGAAGGCGCGCGCTGTGCCGAGATGCTGCGCGATCCGAAGATCAGCACGATGATCATGGGCAATCACGGGGTCCTGGTGCTCGGCCGTTCCGTCGCCGATGCCTTCAACCGCCTGACCTATTTCGAGCGTGCCGCGGAGACCTATATCCGGGCGCTCCAGACCGGCCGGCCGCTGCGCGTTCTCTCCGAAGAGGTCGCCGAGAAGACCGCGCAGGAATGGGAGGACTATCCGGGCTATGCCGAAGCCCATCTGCGCGAGATCAAGGCCATTCTGGACGAACGCGGCTCTTCCTACGCAAGCTGAGCCGCTCCGGCGGATCGGCTCAGGGAGTGAAAAACGGTTTCGCTTTCATCGTCTCCGGCACCGGCACACCGAGCCGGGTCAGGATCGAAGGCGCGAGCGCCAGTTGGTCCAGAATCACATCCGGCCCCGGCAGCTCGCTGGCGCCGAAGTAGTAGAAGGCGAAATCGCGCTGCTCCTCGGTGGTGCCGCCGTGGTGGCCGCGCCCGTCCTGCCCGTGGTCGGCGGTCACGATCACCTCGTAGCCGCCGCGCCGCCAGCGGTCGATGAAGGGGGCCAGCACCCCGTCCATCGCATAGCAGGCATGGTCCATCTCGGCGCAATCGTGGTGGAAGCGGTGACCCATGCTGTCGAGCGTGCAGGTGTGCAGGATGCCGTAGTCGATGCCCTTGACCTCTGCCAGACGGGTGAGCGTGCCGAAAAGGTCGTGGTCGGCGGGGGTCATCTGGTTGTCCATGCCGTAGCCGTGCATGGTGTGGAAGCGGCCATGGGTGATCGGCCCCTCCGGCTCATCATATTCGATGTCGCGGACCACATCGAAGGGGGCGCGGTTGAAGAACTCCGACCAGTAGGAATGGGTGACGGCCCCGGTCTTCAGCCCCGCCTTTGCCGCCTCCGAGAAGATGTCGGGGAAGTCGAGCCGGCGGATATTGGCATTGTCCCAGATCCGGTGCTGTTGCGGCAGCACCCCGGTATGGATCGAGGCATAGCAGCAGGCCGAGGTCGAGGGCAGCACCGCCCGCATCTTCCGCACCCGCGCCTCGCCGCTGGCCACCCAGCCTTCGAGGTTGCCGAAGAGACGGCGCCAGTTCCGGTAAGGCACCCCGTCGAGGAGGATGAGGAGGAGCTTCATGTCAGGGGTCCTTCCGGCGGCAAGTGCCGGGAGCCTCCGGCGGGGATATTTGAGCCAGTATGAAAGGGCCGGGGTCTGATTTGGGATCAGTTCCCGGCGCTTGCCATCTTGCGGGTCGCCAGCACCTCTTCGAGCCAGCCGAGCCGCATTTCCGGCACGGAGGACAGGAGGAGATCGGTGTAATCATCGAAGGGCGGGGTCAGCACATCGGTCTTGCCGCCGTAACGCACCACCTGGCCGCGATACATCACCGCGATGCGGTCGGCGATGGCCTTCACCGTCGCGAGGTCATGGGTGATGAAGAGATAGGCCACCCCCTCGCGCGCCTGAAGGTCGAGCAGGAGCTTCAGGATGCCGTCGGCGACGAGGGGATCGAGCGCGCTCGTCACCTCGTCGCAGATGATCAGCTTCGGCTTGGCGGCAAGGGCGCGGGCGATGCAGACGCGCTGCTTCTGGCCGCCGGAGAGCTCCGCCGGGTAACGGTCGGCAAAACCCTTGCCCATCTCGATCTGGTCGAGAAGTTCCTGAATCCGCTGGCGTTTCGCCTCGCCCTTCAGGCCGAAGTAAAACTCCAGCGGGCGCCCGATGATCGTGCCGACCGTCTGGCGCGGGTTCATCGCGGTATCGGCCATCTGGTAGATCATCTGCAATTCGCGCAGATCATCCTTGGAGCGCGCCGCAAGCGCCGGGGACAGCGCGCGCCCGGCGAAGGTGATCCGTCCCGCCGTTGCCGGCAGAAGCCCGGTGATCACCCGCGCCAGCGTCGATTTGCCCGATCCGCTTTCGCCCACCACCGCCAGCGTCTGCCCCGGCGCCAGATCGACGGTGACGTTCTTCAGCACGTCGAAGGTCGTCCCCTTGTAGCGCGCCGTCACGTTCTGCACCGACAGGACCGCATTGGCCTGCGGCTTTTCGTGATGCTCGATGGAGCGGACGGAGACGAGCGCCTTGGTATAGGGCTCCCGCGGGGCGTTGATGATCTGGTCGGTGGTGCCGTATTCGACCTTCTTGCCGTGGCGCAGCACGAGGATGTCATCGGCGACCTGCGCCACCACGGCAAGGTCATGGGTGATGTAGAGCGCGGCCACCCCGGTATCGCGGATCGCCTGCTTGATCGCCACCAGCACGTCGATCTGCGTGGTCACGTCGAGCGCGGTCGTCGGCTCGTCGAAGATCACCAGATCGGGTTTCGGGCAAAGCGCCATGGCCGTCATCGCCCGCTGCAACTGCCCGCCGGAGACCTGATGGGGATAGCGGTTGCCGAAGGTTTCGGGGTTCGGGAGGCCGAGCTTGCGGAACAGCTCCACCGCCCGCACCTCCGCCTCGGCCCGGCCCATGACGCCGTGGAGGAGCGTGGTCTCGATCACCTGCTCCATCAGCTTCTTGGCCGGGTTGAAGGCGGCGGCGGCCGATTGCGCGACATAGGTGACTTCCTTGCCGCGCAGGGCGCGCAGCGCCCCCGGCCCCGCCCCGCGGATGTCGCGGCCGTTGAGCAGGATCTGCCCGCCGGTCAGCCGCACCCCGCCGCGGCCATAGGCCATGGCCGAAAGGCCGATGGTGGATTTCCCAGCCCCGGATTCGCCGATCAGCCCCAGCACCCGGCCCTTTTCCACCGCGACCGACACGTCATCGACCAGCACCACATGGCGCGGCGGTTCGCCGGGGGGATAGGAGGTCGCCTCGATCTTCAGATTGCGGATGTCGAGCAACATGTCAGCCACCACGGCCCCCTTTCAGGCTCGTGGTGCGCGACAGCACCCAATCGGCCACGAGGTTCACGGAAATCGCCAGCGCGGCAATGGCGAGCGCCGGCATCAGCGCCGCCGCTTTGCCGTAGATGAGGCCGTCCTTGTTCTCCTTCACCATGCCGCCCCAATCGGCCAGCGGCGGCTGGATGCCGAGCCCGAGGAACGAGAGCGTGGAGATGAAGAGCACCGCAAAGATGAAGCGCAGGCCGAATTCGGCGACCAGCGGGGAAAGGGCATTGGGCAGGATCTCGCGGAAGATGATCCAGCCCTGCTTTTCGCCGCGCAGCTTTGCGGCCTCGACGTAATCCATCACCGCGATATCCATGGCAACGGCGCGGGAAAGCCGGAACACCCGCGTTGCGTCCAGGACCCCCATCAGCAGGATCAGCACCGTGAGGCTGATCGGCAGCACCGACAGCACGACAAGCGCGATGATCAGCGAGGGGATCGCCATGACCAGATCGACCGCCCGCGACAGGAGCTGGTCGATCCAGCCCCCTTGCGTCGCCGCGACGAAGCCGAGGATGGAGCCCATGGAAAAGGCCAGGAGCGACGAGATCGTGGCCACGAAGATGGTGATCTGGCCGCCGTAGATCAGCCGGCTGAGAATGTCCCGACCGATGGTATCGGTGCCGAGCCAGAACTGCGCCGAAGGCGCCTCCCAGACCTTGCCCACCGCCGCATCGAGCGGATAGGGCGCAAGAAAATCGGCAAAGATCGCGGCCAGAAAGAAGGCGCCGGTGAAGATCAGGCCCAGAAGGGCGGACAGGGGGATCTGGGTGATCTTCATTTCGGATGCCTCAGGCGCGGGTTGGCGACGATGGCGATCACATCGGCAAGGATGTTCAGACCGATATAGACGGCGGCAAAGATCAGCCCCACCGCCTGCACCACCGGCAGGTCGCGCTTGGCCACATGGTCCACCAGATACTGCCCGAGGGCGTTGTAGGAAAACACCACCTCGACCACCACCACGCCCACCACCAGATAGGCAAGGTTCAGCACCACCACCGAAACGATGGGGGCAATGGCATTGGGCAGGGCATGTTTCCAGATCACCTGCATCGGACCGAGGCCCTTCAGCTCCGCCGTCTCGATATAGGCCGATTGCATGACGTTGAGGATCGCCGCCCGCGTCATCCGCATCATGTGGGCAAGGACGACCAGCACCAGCACGATGACCGGCAGGGCGACGGCATTGAGCTTCTCCCAGAAGCCCATGCCCGGAAAGACCATGGCGACCGGCTGGAAGAGGTGGAATACCTGCGTCAACAGGTAGATCACGAAATAGCCCGCCACGAATTCCGGCAGCGAGATCGTCGAAAGCGTGATCCCCGAGATCACCTTGTCCGGCCAGCGCCCGTTGTAGCGCGCCGCCACCAGCCCCAGAAGGATCGCCAGCGGCACCGAGATCACCGCCGCGCATCCCGCAAGGAACAGCGTGTTGCCGAACCTCTGCCCGATGGCCTGGGCGATATCCTGTCCGTTCGTCAGGGCCTTGCCGAGGTCGCCGGTCAGCACCCCGCCAAGCCAGCTGAAATAGCGCACGAAGGAAGGCTCGTTGAGACCGAGCTGCTCGCGCAGGTTGGCCAGGGCCTCCGGCGTCGCCGATTGCCCGAGAATGGCCGTGGCCACATCGCCGGGCAGGGCTTCCGTTCCGGCGAAGATCACCAGCGACACGGCAAGCAGCAACAGCAGGCCCAGCGCAACGCGCTGGACCACGAGTTTAAGGACAGGATGCACGATACCCCCGGATCAGGTGTTGAGCCAGCACTTGGCCAAGGCGCGGCCGTTCATCAGCTCTCCGTTCGGGTCGGGCTGCCAGCCGCCCACCTCGTCGCGCTTGGCCTCCACGAAGTCGTTGAACATCGGGCAGATCAGGCCGCCGGTGTCGCGCACGATATGGGCCAGCTCCGAATACATCCCCTTGCGCTTGGCCGGGTCCAGTTCGGCCCGTGCGGCGATCAGGATCTCGTCGAACTTCGCATCCTTGAACTTGGTGTCGTTCCAGTCCGCCGTCGACAGGTAAGCCGTCGAATACATCTGGTCCTGCACCGGACGCCCGCCCCAATAGGAAGCGCAGAAGGGCTGGACGTTCCAGACATCCGACCAGTAGCCGTCATCGGGTTCCAGCTTCACTTCAAGCGGGATTCCCGCCGCCACCGCCGATTGCTGGAAGAGCTGCGCCGCTTCGACCGCACCGGGGAAGGCCCCCGCCGCCGTCCGCAGGATGATCGGGCTGCCGTCATGGCCGGATTTCTTGTAGTATTCCGCCGCCGCCGCCGCATCATATTCGCGCTGCGGGATGGTGTCGTCGAACAGCGGATAGGCGGAGTTGACCGGAAAGTCATTGCCGCGCGAACCGTAGCCGCCAAGGATCTTGTCCACCATGTCCTGCCGGTTGATCGCCAGTTTCAGCGCCATCCGCAGGTCGTTGTTGTCGAAGGGCGCCTTGTCCACATGCATGATGAAGACATAATGGCCCCGGCCCGGCACATGCTGGATCGAGATCCCCGGCGCGCCTTTCAGAAGCTCCACGATCTTCGGATCGACCCGGTTCATCATGTGGATCTGGCCGGACTGGATCGCCGCCGTCCGCGCCGTATTGTCGTTGATCACGAGGATCTCGACCTGATCGGCATGGCCCATGCTGCTGTCGAAATAGTTCGCGTGCTTCTCAAAGGCATGGCGCACGCCCGGCTCGTTGGTGACGACCTTGTAGGGTCCGGCGCCGATCCCCGCCGCCGGGGCATCGAAGCCGCCGCCGGGCTGGATGATCAGGTGATAATCCGCCATCAGGAAGGGAAGGTCGGCATTGCCGGCGGCAAGGGTCAGCGTGACCATGTCGCCTTCGGCCTTCATCTCGGAGATGCCCTGCACGATGCCGAGCGCGCCCGATTGCGACTTCTCGTCGGTATGGCGTTTCAGCGTCGCCACCACATCCTCGGCCGTCAGGGTCTGACCGTTGTGGTATTCGACGCCGGAGCGGATCTTGAACTTCCACTCCTTGGCATCGGCGGAGGAGGAGATCTCCTCGGCGATCCGGTAGTCGATCTCGCCCTTGGCGTTCACGTCGACCAGCATCTCGCCCCAGATCATGTTGACCGCGAACGGAACCTCGGAAGCCGCAAGCGCCGGATCAAGCGTGTTGGTGCTCTCACCGCCCTGCATCCCGGCCCGCAGGGTGCCGCCCTTCTTCGGCTCTTCCGCCCGAGCCGCCGTAGCGAAAACGGAAGAGGCCATGGCCGCCGAAACCCCGAGCGCCGCCGCGGTCCCGTTGAACTCCCGCCGCGTCATGCGGCCCTTGGCCGCCAGCCGGGCAAGTCGGTCCAGTTGATCTGACATTCCTGTTCTCCCTGTGTTGGCCAAACGGCCTTTTTGTTGATTTGAGGATCAATAAAACCCGATTCCCCAATTGGACCAAGCCTTTTCTCAGTCACGGGGGCATTTGCCCTCCCGGCGCGCCCGAAGCTCAGACGAAGCGCCGGGCCACCTCCTCCTCGTAGTTCCGTTCAAAAACCACGGTCTCGCCCTCATAGGCCGTGAGCCGCGCCACCATCCGCAGATGCGTGCTCGTCCCGGTCATCCCGGCTTCCGCCACCGTCCGCACCTGCCAGTCGCCGCGCGACAGCCGCTGCTCCCAGCGGTGATGCGCCCGCGCGCTCAAGGGGTCCTCCGCGCCGATCTCCCAGATCTCGGTCAGGCTCTCGCCGGTGCAAAGCCCGTGGTCGAGGTTCTCGACCTCGCCGCTGTCCTCCACGACCACCAGGCGCTGAAGCCCGGAAAGAAGATCGCTCTCCACCCGCCGCTCCGACCGGCCCGGCCGCAGTACCCGATGCTTCCAGGGGGCGGCGATCTCGGGCGCAGGCGGCTGCCATTCGGCAGCACCCTGCTCATGCACCGGCAGGCGCAGACCGCCGCCCGTGACCACCAGCCGCCCCGCCTCCGGCGACGGCCAGACGAACGGCCAGTAGCTGTTCGACAGCGCCAGCCGCAACCGATGCCCCGGCGCGAGCCGGTAGCCCATCTGGTCGAGGTCGAAGGCCAGATCGACCGCCTCGCCCGGCACCATCGGCTCCGGCGCCTCCCGGCTGTTGCGGTGGCAGAGGTTCGCCATCCCATGCGCGATCCGCACCGAAGCCCCGTCCGGCGCTACATCGCAAAGCCGCGCCACCACGAAGCCCAAAGGCTTGTCGGAGGCGATCCGCAATTCCAGCCGCGCCGCGCCCAGCAACTCCAGCGGCGCCTCCAGCACCGGCCCGTCGAAACACAGCGACAGCGCATCGTCGCGCCGCTGATCCCCCGGCATCTCGGCATTGAGCCCCATGGGGAAGAACTCCCCCGCCTCCATGCCCAGGGTCTGCGGCGTGGCGATCACCGCCTCGAACCCCGCCCTTTCTTCTCTTTCCAAATATCCCCGCCGGAGGCTTCCCCCCTCCCCGCCGGACGCAAGGCTCCAATCCTGCCACGCGACCCGCGCCGGCGGCCATTCCGCCTCCGCCACCCAATGCCCGGCCCGATGGGGCGCCGAGGCATCCGGCGGCTCGGAATGGAGGATATAGGCGCGATAGGCCGGGTCCTCCCCCGCGCCGGTGTCGATGCCCTTCAGCCAGCGATCCCACCAGCGCAAAGCCTCCTGCAGAAAGCCGATGCGCGGCCCCGGCACGGCGGTATGGGGGTATTGATGGACCCAAGGCCCGACGATCCCCTTCACCGGCGCCGGAACATTCTCGACCAGCGCCGACACGGTGTTCATGTAATTGTCCGCCCAGCCGCCGACCGACAGCACCGGCACCGTCATCCGCGCATAATCCTCGCAAACCGAGCCATGCTTCCAATAGGCGCTGCGCGATTGCTCCGCCGCCCAGCGCGGCGCGAGCCAAGGCTCCGCCTCCAGCCGCGCGAGCCAGACCTCCCGCCAGTCGGCGCGCAACGCCGGGTCCGGCGGGCGGCTCGAATAGGCCAGCATCACCGCCCCCCAGCCGAAATTCTCGCCCAGAAGGCAGCCGCCCTTGAAATGGATGTCGTCGGCAAAGCGGTCGGTGGTCGAGCAGACCGAGATCACCGCCTTCAGCGCCGGCGGCTGCAGGAAGGCGGTCTGCAGGCAGTTGAACCCGCCCCAGCTCTTGCCCATCATCCCGACCGCGCCGGAACACCACGGCTGGGCGGCCAGCCAGGCGATGACCTCGCAGGCATCGGCCAGCTCCTGCTCGGTATATTCATCGGTCATCAGACCGTCGCTGTCGCCATTGCCGCGCATGTCCACCCGCACCGAGGCATAGCCATGCCCGGCGACATAGGGATGCATCATCTCGTCCCGCGGCAGGGTGCCGTCGCGCTTGCGATAGGGAATGTATTCGAGCACGGCGGGAACCGGATCGGCGCCGGCATCCTCCGGCATCCAGACCCGCGCCGAAAGCCGGCAGCCGTCCGCGAGAACGATCCCCATGTCCGGGATTTCGACGACGCGGCGAGGGAAATCGGTGACGGTCCTGGTGGCTGTCTGCATCGCTGGCTTCCCCTCGTCCAGCCCCCATCAGGCAGGGGTTTTTCTCAAAACCCCGAACTATTACGCCGCTTTCTCGCCAATTGCGACAGAGCCGCCACCCTTACGATTTTCTCCCCTTGCCGAACGGCAAAACCCGCTCCACCCATGACAAAACCACGCCGGAGCCGCCGATGACCAACCGCCCGAACATCCTGATCCTGATGGTGGACCAGCTCACCGGAACCCTGTTCGAAGATGGTCCGGCAGAGTTTCTTCATGCTCCCAATCTGAAACGTCTCGCCCGCCATTCGGTGCGCTTCGCCAAAAGCTATACCGCCTCGCCGCTCTGCGCCCCGGCCCGCGCCGCCTTCATGTCGGGCGCCCTGCCGCGCCGCACGCGGGTCTATGACAATGCCGCCGAATTCGCCTCCGACATCCCCACCTATGCCCATCACCTGCGCCGCGCGGGCTATTACACCGCGCTCTCGGGCAAGATGCATTTCGTCGGTCCCGACCAGCTCCACGGCTTCGAGGAACGGCTGACGACAGACATCTATCCGGCCGATTTCGGCTGGACCCCGGATTACCGCAAACCCGGCGAACGCATCGACTGGTGGTATCACAACCTCGGCTCGGTGACGGGGGCGGGCGTCGCGGAAATCACCAACCAGCTCGAATACGACGATGACGTGTGCCACCAGGCGGTGCAGAAGATCTACGACCTCTCGCGCGGGCTCGATCCGCGGCCCTGGTGCCTGACGGCCAGCTTCACCCATCCCCATGACCCCTTCGTCGCCCGCCGCAAATACTGGGACCTCTACGAAGGCGCCCCGGAACTGGAGCCGCCGGAAGCCCTCGCCTACGAAGACATGGACCCCCACTCCCGGCGCCTGATGGACGCTTGCGACTGGCGCAGCCTCGAAGTCACGCCCGACCATATCCGCCGCGCGCGTCAGGGCTATTTCGCCAATATTTCCTATGTGGACGACAAGATCGGCGAGATCTTCGCCGCCCTCGAAGCCTCCCGGCAGGAAGCGGTGGTGGTCTTCGTCTCCGACCACGGCGAGATGCTCGGCCGCAAGGGCCTGTGGTTCAAGATGAATTTCTTCGAGGGCGCCTCGCGGGTGCCGCTGATGATCGCCGCCCCCGACCTCGCGCCGGCCCGCATCGACACGCCGGTCTCCACCATCGACCTGACGCCGACGCTCTGCGATCTCGCCGGCATCTCGATGGAGGAAGTCATGCCCTGGACCGACGGGATGAGCCTGCTGCCGCTGGCGCGGGGCGAAGAACGGCGGGAACCCGTCGCCATGGAATATGCCGCCGAAGGCACGATCACGCCGATGGTCGCGCTGCGCCAGGGCGCATGGAAATACATCCACTGCCCCGCCGACCCCGACCAGCTCTTCGACCTCGCCGCCGATCCGGAGGAGGAGGTGAACCTCGCCGCCGATCCCCGCGCGGCTGAAATCCTCGCCCATTTCCAGACCGAGGCCGCCGCCCGCTGGGACCTGCCCGCCTATGACGCCGAAGTGCGCCAGAGCCAGGCGCGCCGCTGGGTGGTCTACGAGGCGCTCCGCAACGGCGCCTACTACCCCTGGGACCACCAGCCCCTCCGCGCCGCCTCCGAACGCTACATGCGGAATCACATGGATCTGAACGTGCTGGAAGGCAGCAAACGCTTCCCGCGCGGGGAATAGCCTTTCCGGAAAAGCCGCGCGGGTGGGGACCGCGGAAGCCTCCGGCCGGGATATTTGAGAAGAGAAGAAACCCGGAAAGGCCCTTTCTTCTCTTTCCAAATATCCCCCGCGGAGCGTTCCCCGGCCGGTGCAGGGCGCGCGGGCGGAAAATCAACGCGCGTCGGACAGCACCCTCTCCGCACCGAGCCAGCCCATCAGCATCGAGGGCGCATTGGTATTGCCGGCGATGAGGTTCGGGAAGGCGCTCGCGTCGATGACCCGCAGGCCGTCGACCCCATGGACCTTCAGCCGCGCATCGACCACCGAAGACCCCGCCTCCCGCCCCATCCGCGCCGTGCAGGACGGGTGATAGACGGTGCCGGAGCGCAGGCGGAAATCGGCGATCAGTTCCGCATCCGACTGCAGCGCCGGTCCGGGGCGGAGTTCCTCGGCGATGAGGTTTGAAAGCGCCGGCTGTGCGGCGATATGGCGGAGGTATTTCACCGCCGCCAGCATCTCCTCGACATCAGTGTCGGTGGAAAAGGCATTGGCGGTGATCTTCGGATGGGCGAGGGGATCGGCGCTCGCCAGCCGGATATGGCCGCGGCTTGTCGGGCGGCAGTTGGAAAGGCCGATCGACAGGCCCGGAAACGGGTCCGGCGTGAGAAGCGGACGCTCCCCCGCCTTGGGCAGCAGGGTGGAGAAGGCCTGGAAGTAAAGCTGCATGTTCGGGCGCGGCAGATCGGCCCGCGTACGGAAGAAGCCGCCGCCATGGTTGATGGATTTCGACAGGGGACCGCCCCCGGTCAGGAAATACTGCAATCCGACGAAGGCCTTGCCCCACCAGGGCCGCAGCATGTCGTTGTAGGTCGCCACCTTCATCCGCCAGGTGTAGTTGATGCCCTGATGGTCGCTCAGATGGTCGCCGACATTGGGGTTGTCGCGCAGCACCGGCAGCCCCAGCCCTTGCAGCAGCGCCCCCGGCCCGATCCCCGAAAGCTGCAGGAGCTGCGGCGAATTGATCGCCCCGCCGGAAAGGATCACCTCCCCGCCGCAGCGCAGCTCCCGCCGCTCGCCGCCCTGCACATATTCGACCCCCACCGCCCGCGCACCCTCGAAAAGCACCCGCGTCACCTGCGCCCCGGTGATCACCCGCAGGTTCGCCCGCTTCATCGCCGGGCGCAGGAAGGCGCGGGCGGCGGAATTGCGGCGCGCGCCCTTGATCGTCATCTGATAGGTGCCGGCGCCCTCCTGCTCGGCCCCGTTGAAATCGCGGTTGTGCGGCAGGCCCGCCTGTCCGCAGGCCGCGATGTAATTCTCCACCAGCCAGTGCAGACCCCTGCGGTTCTCGCTGATGAACAGCGGCCCGCCCTTGCCGCGGAAGGCGTCGCCGCCGGCCTCGGTATCCTCCATCGCGCGGTAGGCGGCCAAGCACTCGTCCCAGCCCCAGCCTGGGTTTTCAACCCCCCATTCCTCATAATCGGCGCGGTGGCCGCGGATCCACACCATCGCATTGATGGAGGAGGACCCGCCCAGAAGCTTGCCCCGCGGCCAATGGTCCTGTTGCCCGGCCAGACCGGGATCAGGTTCGGTTCTGTAAAGCCAGTTCACCGCCGGGTCGTAGAAGAGCTTGCCGTAACCCAAGGGAAGCTGGACGAAAAACCGCCGGTCGGTCCCGCCCGCCTCCAGCACCGTCACGCGATGCCTGCCGGATTTCGTCAAGCGGTCCGCCAGCACGCATCCTGCCGATCCCGCCCCCACGATGATGTAATCGGTCTCGGCCATGCCCGCCTCGTTGTCCTTCCGCAGGGTTTCAGCCTATCGCCACCCCGGCGCCGCTCAGGGTCGATATGCGACAAATCCGTCGTATTTGATCCATTCCTTCGCAAAACTGTCATGCGACCTGCAACCTGCCGCTCGCCCTGTCCCTGCCGCTTGGCCCTTCGCAGCCGCGCCTCTCCTGCCGGCACAAGCACGGAAGACCTCCGATGCGGGTCATGGTTCTTGTGAAAGCGACAGCCGAAGCGAAGCAGGCACGCAGCCCGGCACCGCAGAAATGGCCCTCATGGGCAATTTCAACGAACGTCCCGTCAACGCCGGGATCATGCGCGACGGCGAAAGCCGCGAGGCCGTCTCCGGCCCCTTCGCCGCGCCGGGCGAATTCGTCGCAGGCTTCCGGATCTGGGAGGCCAAGGACATGGAGGAGGCCCTCCACTGGCTCCGCCAATGCCCGATCCCGCCGCAGAGGCGCACCGAAATCGAAATCCGCCCCTGCGTCGAGCCCGCCGATTTCGGCGATGCCCAGACCAGCAGATAACCGAGCAGGTGGAGCGCCCGAGCCGACAGGCTCAGGGCCGCTGAGCCCTAGCGCCCCTTCCAGACCGGATCGCGCTTTTCGGCGAAGGCTTTCGCCCCCTCCAACTGGTCCTCGGAGGAATAGAGCTTGTCCACCGTCGGCATCAGCCGCTTGGTGATCCGGTTCAGCGCATCCTGGAAGCGCATGTTTTCCGCCTCGCGCACCACTTCCTTGATCGCGGCATAGACCAGCGGCGGACCGCTCTCCAGCAGCCGTGCCAGATCCCAGGCCTTGGCCAGCAGATCCTCCGGCGTGGTGATCTCCTTCACCAGACCCCAGCGCAGCGCCTCTTCGGCATCGAACCAGCGCCCGGTCAGAAGCAGGTCCATCGCCACATGATAGGGGATGCGCTTCGGCAGCTTGATCGAGGCGGCATCGGCCACCGTGCCGGAGCGGATCTCCGGCAGGGCGAAGGTCGCATTGGAGGAGCAGAGGATCAGATCGGCAGACAGCGCCAGTTCCAGCCCGCCGCCGCAGCAGATGCCGTTGACCGCCGCGATCACCGGCTTGTTGAGGTTCGGAAGCTCCTGCAACCCGCCAAAGCCGCCCACCCCGTAATCGCCATCAACCGCATCGCCCTCCGCCGCCGCCTTCAGATCCCAGCCGGGGCAGAAGAATTTCTCCCCCGCCGCGCGCAGGATGCAGACCCGCAGGCTGTCGTCATCGCGGAAGTCGCGGAAGACCAGACCCATCACGCGGCTGGTCTTCAGGCTGATCGCATTGGCCTTCGGGGCATCCAGCGTCACTTCCAGCACCGCCCCTTCGCGGCGGGTCTTCACCGGGCCTTCGCTCCGCATTTCCATGGCTTACACCTTCCTGATCAGGGCATCGACCGCCACCGCGCCAGTTTCGCGCAGCAGGATCGGGTTGATTTCGATTTCCTCAAGGCTGTCATCGGCCAGCATCAGCGCGCCGAGCCGCACGGCGATCGTGGCAAGCGCGGCCACATCCGCCTTCGGACGCCCCCGGTAGCCGTCGAGCAGCGGCCAGAGCCGCAGGCCGCGCAGCGCCGCGGCGATCTCGTCTTCCGTCGCGGGCAGGATCAGCGTGACGGTATCGGCCAGCACCTCCGCCGTGACCCCGCCCATGCCGAGCGTCAGGCTGACGCCGTAAACCGGGTCGCGCCGCAGCCCCAGAAGGATCTCGGCGACCGTCCCCGTCACCATCTCCTCGACGAGATAGCCGGTGGCACCGGCCATCTCCGCCTGCCCGTCGAGAGTGGAAAGGCCAAGCCGCACCGCCCCGGCTTCGGTCTTGTGGGCAAAGCCCAGACCCTTCAGGGCAAAAGGCGCGGTCAGCCCCTTCGCCGCCGCCTGCACCTCGGCAAGGCTCGCCCCGCTCACCGCGCGCGGCACGGACACGCCCGCGGCCGCAAGGATCGCCTTGCCCTCCGCCTCGGACAGCGTGCGGCTGTCGCGGGCAGCCAGGGCCGGCGCCGGACGCCAGCCCGCCACGCCCGGCGCCGCCTGCGCCGCCTTCACCGCCGCCAGAGCGGTCTCCAGCCCCATCAGCACCGACACGCCCTGATCCATCAGCTCCGCCGCCCGCGCCTCGCTGAAATTTTCCGGCATCGAGGCGACCGGCAGGGCGATCTTGCCGGTCGCCCGCTGCGCCGCAACGATAGCCTCCAGCGCGGGATTGTAGCCCGAGGGATCGCAGCGGTCGTCCCGCGGCGGGTCGATGATATAGAGCCCGGCGTCATAGGCCTCCAGCATGGCGGTGAAAACTTCGGTGGTCTTCGGCCCGTCACCCCAGATGAAGGTGTGATAATCCAAGGGGTTGGAGATGGTCGGGATCTCCCCCAGCACGGTGAAGAGCCGCTCGTGCGTCGCCTGCGGCACCGGCGGGAAGTCGATCCCGTAAGGTGCGGCCAGATCCGCCACCAGCCCCGCCTCCCCGCCCGAACAGGAGAGCGAGCAGATCCGTCTGCCGATCTGCGGCCCATGGACATGGAAGATCTTCAGGGTCTCGATCAGCTCCGACGGCGTGTCCACCTCGGCCACACCGACCCGCTTCAGAAAGGCCGAGGACGCCGCCCCGCCCCCCGCAAGCGAAGCGGTGTGGGAGGCGGCCGCCGTCCGGCTCAACTCGGTCTTGCCGGATTTGATGCAGACGACCCCCTTGCCCAGCGCCCGCGCCCGCTCCGCCAGCCCGGCAAAGGCCGCCGCATCGTCGATCCCCTCGATATACATGCCAAGCGCGGTCACCCGCGGGTCCTCCAGCAGCGCCCCGGCCAGCTCCGCCAGCCCCACCACCGCCGCATTGCCGAGACAGGCGACATAGGCCACCGGCAGGGCGCGCTTCTGCATCGACATGTTGATGATGATGTTGGAGGACTGGCTGAGCAACGCCACCCCCTTCTCCACCCGCACCCCGCCATGCTGATCGGGCCAGAGGAGGGCGCCGTCGAGATAGTTGATCACCCCGTAGCAGTTCGGCCCGAGGATCGGCATCTCCCCCGCCGCCGCGATCAGCCGCGCCTGCAACTCCGGCTCCCCCGCCTCTGTCCAGCCCGAGGCGAAGCAGATCGCCCCCCCGGCCCCCATGGCGGCAAGCTCCGCCACCACATCGAGCGTGGCATGGCGGTTGACCCCGATGAAGGTCGCATCCG
Organism: Paracoccaceae bacterium; assembly: GCA_027492585.1. Taxonomy (GTDB): domain Bacteria; phylum Pseudomonadota; class Alphaproteobacteria; order Rhodobacterales; family Rhodobacteraceae; genus JAPUEK01. The sequence continues at coordinate 74,000 of JAPUEK010000005.1, forward strand.
GCGGCTCCGGCAGATCGGCCAGCGAGGCATAGGCCTTCAGCCCGCCGATCTCGGCCTTGGTGGGATGGACCGGCCAGACCGGCCCGTCAAAGCCCATCTTGCGGCATTGCTCGATGACATTGAGCGCCCAGCCCGCCCCCAGAACGGCGATGTGGCGCGGACGCAGCAGGCGGTCGAGGCGCGTCATGCCCGGCCTCCCCGCCCGGCGCCGGCAGCCGGGGGCGCTTCGCCCCCCGGACCCCCCGAGGATATTTGGGACCAGGTGAAAGGGCAAAGGGCGCAAGGCGCCCCTGTCATGCCCTGACCGCCTGTCTCTTGGATCGAAATCGCCATGGTTCTTCTTCTCTTTCCAAATATCCTCGGGGGTCCGGGGGCAGACAGCCCCCGGCGCCGGCCCCAGTCCCCCGCTCAGGTCGCCGTGCGATCCGCATGGCCAAGGTCCCGCTCCGGCCAGACCAGATCGCGCAGCCGCTGCTTCAGTACCTTCGCCTCGGGAAAGCCGCCATCCGCCTTGCGCTCCCAGATCTGCTGCCCGTCCAGAGTGATCACGAAGATCCCGCCGGTGCCGGGGATCAGCGTCACCGAGGCCAGATCCTGCCCGAAGCTTTGCAGCAGCTCCTGCGCCAGCCAGGCGGCGCGCAGCATCCAGTTGCATTGGGTGCAATAGGTAATCGAGACGGCGGGAAGGCCGGAAGCGGCGCGGGCCTCCTCCATCATGCCCCCAAGGGCCGCAAAAGCTCGCGGCTGATGATGTGACGCTGGATTTCCGAGGTGCCTTCCCAGATCCGCTCCACCCGCGCATCGCGCCAGATCCGCTCCAGCGGCAACTCGTCCATCAGCCCCATGCCGCCATGGATCTGGATCGCTTCATCGGCGATCATCGCCAGCACTTCGGTCGCCTTCAGCTTGGCCATCGACATATCGGCCTCCGTCACCGTCCCCTGATCGTATTTCCACGCCGCCTCGCGGGTCAGCAGCTCCGCCGCCTTCAGCTCCATCGCCATATCGGCAAGCTTGAAGGAGATCCCCTGGAACTTGCCGATCTGCTGGCCGAACTGCCGCCGCTCCGCCGCATAGCCGATCGCATGGCCCAGCGCCCGCTCCGCCCGGCCGAGGCAGGTGGAGGCGACCTGCAACCGCGTCGCGCCGAGCCAGGAATTCGCCACCTCGAAGCCCTTGTGGACCTCGCCCAGCACCTGCCGCCTGTTCAGCCGGCACTCGTCGAATTCAAGGATCATGTTGTTGTAGCCGCGGTGGCTCACGTTGCGGTAGCCGTCGCGGACGGTGAAGCCCGGCGTCCCTTTGTCCACCAGAAAAGCGGTGATCCGCTTCTTCCTGCCGCGCGGGGTGTCCTCTTCCCCTGTCGCCATCCAGACGATGGCGAAATCCGCGACATCGGCATGGGAGATGAAATGCTTGGTGCCGTTCAGGACGAAATCCTCGCCGTCCTCGCGCGCCGAAGCCTTCATCGACCGCAGATCGGAGCCGGAGCCGGGCTCCGTCATCGCCTGGCAATCATGGCGCTCACCGCGCACGCAGGGCAGCAGGTAACGCTCGCGCTGCTCGCCCTCGCAGGCCAGAAGGATGTTGGAGGGCCGCGACACGCAGGTCCAGTGCAGGGCGTAGTTCGCCTTGCCGAGTTCCTTTTCGTAAAGGAGCCAGCTCAGCGTATCGAGGCCCGCCCCCCCGACCTCCTCCGGCATGTTGGCGGCATAAAGGCCGGCCTCGATGGCCTTTGCGGCGATTTCCTCACGCAGTTCCGCGCGCAGGATGCCGGTGCGCTCCACCTCGGCCTCATGGGGGAAAAGTTCGTTTTCCACAAAGGCACGGGTGGCCTCCACGATCATCCGCTGCTCTTCGGTCAGTCCGAAGTTCATGGGGTCACTCCTTCTTCTGGCCGACGGCGCGGCCCGCGCCTTCCGGCAGCGGCAGGGCGGCATGGGCGTCGGCGATGGCCTTGAGCCTGGCCCAGACCTCGGGCGCGGCGGGAACCGTCTTGCCTGCGGCCATGTCCACATGCAGGCAAAGCTGCTCGATGGTGGCCACCACCTCCTCGCCCTTCATCACCCGCACGAAGGACCGGAACCGTTTCTCATCGGCGCTGAGGATCTGCACCGTGCCGGTCAGACGGTCGCCGAGCTTGGCCTCGCCGAGATGGCGGATATGGGTTTCGGCCGAGTAATAGGAATGGCCTGCCGCCACATACTCCATCCCCGCCCCGATCAGCCGCAGGAAGGCGTCGATGGTCTCGGAATTGGCGAAGTAATAGCGGCTTTCGGTCATATGGCCGTTGTAGTCGATCCAGCCCGGCAGGACCTGCATATGGGCCATGACCAGCGGCTCGGATTTCGGCCCGCTATCGGTCCGGGCATGGAAGGCCACCGCGCGCGCCTCGTCATGTTCGCGCAGCACCTTGCCCGCGCCCCAGTTCCGCTCCTTCAGCGCGCGCAGGAAGCCCACGAGGTTCTGGTCGCGGATGCGTTCCAGCTCGCGGATGCCATACATGCCCGACTGCGCGTCGGATTGGGAGGAGACCAGCTCCACCAGCTCGTCGTTGAACTCCGGCACATCCATCAGTTTGGTCCAGGGCCATTTCAGCGCCGGGCCGAACTGGGCCATGAAATGCTTCATCCCCGCCTCGCCCCCCGCGATCCGGTAGGTCTCGAACAGCCCCATCTGCCCCCAGCGCAGGCCGAAGCCCATGCGGATCGCCTCGTCGATCTCTTCGGTCGTGGCCACCCCGTCCTTGAGCATCCACAAAGCCTCGCGCCAGACCGCCTCAAGGAAGCGGTTGCCGAGGAAGGCGTCGATCTCCTTGCGGATCACCAGCGGGAACATCCCGATGTCCTTCATGATCTGCACGGTTTTGGCCACCACCTCCGGCGGGTTCGCCTCCGACCCCGAGACCTCGGACAACGGCAAGAGGTAGACCGGGTTGAACGGATGGGCGACGATGATGTTCTGCGGCGCGGGCGAGCCCTTCTGGAGATCCGAGGCCTTGAAACCAGAGGTCGAGGAGCCGATCAGCACGTCCGGATTGGCCTGCTGCAACTGGGCATAGACCTTGTGCTTCAGCTCGATCCGTTCCGAGACGCTTTCCTGCACATATTCCGCACCCTCCACCGCCTCGCCGAGCGTATCGGCAAAGGAGAGCCGCCCTTCCGGCGGCATCGGCACATCCGACAGGGCCGGCAGCGCCAGCCGCGCATTGGCCAGCACCGCGCCGATCTTGCGCTCCGCCTCCGGGTCGGGATCGAAGACCGCCACATCCCAGCCGTTGAGCAGGAACCGCGCCGCCCAACCGCCCCCGATCACCCCGCCGCCAATGATTGCCGCCTTGCGTGTCATACTGCGCCTTCCTTCCCTGTCCGTGTCTCAGGGTCTGCGGCCCTGCATTTCTGTCGGAAATATCCCCGCCGGAGGCATCCGCCCGGCACGGGCGGTTTACTTCGCCACCGGCGGCCGCTTTTCGAGCTTCAGCTTCGCGCGCACCTCTGCCGGGGTGATCACCCGCGCGCCGAGGTTCGAGATGATCGACACCGCCCGCTCCACCAGTTGCGCGTTGGTGGCGAGCACGCCCTTGTCGAGCCAGAGATTGTCCTCCAGCCCCACCCGCACGTTGCCACCTGCCAGCACCGCCGCGGCGACATAGGGCATCTGGTTGCGTCCGATGGAAAAGGCGCTCCAGAACCAGTCGGCCGGCACGTTGTTCACCATCGCCATGAAGGTGTTGAGGTCATCCGGCGCGCCCCACGGCACGCCCATGCACAGCTGCACCAGCGTCGGCGCCGGGATCGCGCCTTCCTTCGCCAGTTCCTTTGCCAGCCACAGATGGCCGGTGTCGAAAGCCTCGATCTCGATCCGCACCCCGGCTGCCGTCATCCGCCGCGCCATGTCGCGCAGCATCCCCGGCGTGTTGACCATGACGTAATCGGCTTCGTTGAAATTCATCGTCCCGCAGTCGAGCGTGCAGATCTCCGGGCGGCACTCGACGACATGCGCCACCCGCTCCGTCGCCCCCGCCATGTCGGAGCGTGAGCCCAGCCGGCCCATGTCCTCGGAGCCCTCGAAGTAGATGTCGCCGCCCATCCCCGCCGTCAGGTTCAGCACGACATCCGTGCCGCTGTCGCGGATGCGCTCCGTCACCTCGCGGTACAGCCTGCCATCGCGGGAAGGCTTTCCGGTCTCCGGATCGCGCACATGGCAATGGACGATCGCCGCCCCCGCCTTGGCCGCATCGATCGCCGAGACGGCGATCTGTTCGGGCGAGCGCGGCACATGCGGGCTTTTATCCTGCGTGCCGCCCGATCCGGTCACGGCACAGGTGATGAAGACTTCGCGGTTCATGGCCAAGGGCATGGGAATCCTCCTGAGATCGGCGCCAGCATAACCGCCTTGCCCCCCTGCGCGTGACGCATTACGAAAGTTTCATGGCAAAATCCGCAACGATCTTCGCGCCCTCAAACCAGCCGCTGACCCTCGCGCTGCTGGTCCTGCCGCAGTCCTCGATCCTTGAGGTGGCCTCCACCCTCGACCCCCTGCGCTCCGCCAACCGCCATCTCGGGGTCGAGGCCTATCGCTGGCGCGTCGTCTCCCCCGAAGGCCGGGCGGTGCCTCTGACCTGCGGGATCGAACTGCCCTCCCATGGCCCCCTCGCGGCGGCCGAAGGGGCGGAGGCGCTCGCCGTGATCGCGGGCTTCCGCCAGTCGCAGGTGGCGACGGCGCCGCTGATCCGCGACCTCTCGCGCATGGCGGGCCGGTTCGCGGCCCTGGGCGGGATCGACGCCGGGGCCTGGGTTCTGGCGCGGGCGGGCCTCCTGAACGGCCACCGCGCCACCGTCCATTGGGAGGATCTGGAGGATTTCGCCGCCGCCCATCCGCAGGTCGATGTGGTGCCGGACCGCTATGTGATCGACCGCAGCCGCTTCACCGCCGGGGGGGCGGCCCCGGCCGCCGATCTCATGCTGCATCTGATCCGCGCCCGCCACGGACCCGCGCTCGCGCTTCAGGTGGCCGCAAGCTTCATCACCACCGCCCGCGACGGGCATGAGCCGCAGGTCAGCCCCGCCCAGCCCGATCCCCGCCTCGACCACCGGGTCGCGCAGGCCATCGCCCGGATGGAGGCGCGGCTCGACGCGCCGGAGACGACGGCGGAGACCGCCGCCGCGGTCGGCCTCTCCCCCCGGCGGCTGGAACAGATCTTTGCCGGAAATCTCGGGATGACCCCGGCGGCCTATGCGCTGACCCTGCGCTTGCAGGCAGCGCGGCGGATGATCTCCGACACCAGTCATCCGCTGGCCGAGGTGGCGCTGCGCTGCGGCTTCTCCTCCGCCTCCGCCCTGTCGCGGGCCTTCGCCGCGCGCTTCAGCCAGCCGCCCTCTGCGCTGCGAAGAACGTGAGCAAGCCGACCGGCCCGCCCCCTTCATCTTGCCTCAAATATCCTGCGGGGAGGTCCGGAGGGGTGCAAAACCCCTCCGGCGCCCGCCGAAGATCGCCCCTCAGCCGAACCGGTAGCTGGAGGCGGTGACGCCGCCGAAGACATTGGTGTCGTGATAAACCCGCGTGGCCTTCTCCCCTTCTGCCGCACCGACAGCCGCGAAAAGCGGCACCAGATGATCCTCGCGCACATGGCAGACACGGGCATAGGGCGCCTTGTCCCAGTCCAGCAGCGCCCTGGTCCGCGCCTCCGGCGCCGCGTTCACCGCCCCGTCGAGCCAGGCGTCGAAAGCCGCCGAAGGCTCCTTCGCCCCCGGCCCGAAGAGCCGCAGATTGTGGTAGCTGAGGCCGGAGCCGACGATCAGAACCCCCTCGTCGCGCAGCGGTGCCAAAGCACGACCAAGGGCGAAATGTGCAGCAGGATCATAGCCATGCTGGAGAGAGACCTGATATATCGGCACATCCGCCTCGGGATACATCACATAGGCGGGCGCGAAGGTGCCGTGATCGAAGCCCTGATCCGGCGCAAGCCGCGTCGGAAGACCGGCGGCCTTCAGCAGGCCCGCCGTCCGCTCCGCCAGATCCGGAGCACCGGGGGCGGGGTAGACGATCTTGTAAGTCTCGGGCGGGAAGCCGGAATAGTCGTAAACCATTCCCGGCCTCGCCCCGCTCATCACCGCGAATTCCGGCTCTTCCCAATGGCCGGACACCATCAGGATCGCCTTCGGCTTGACCCCGATCTCCTCCGGCATCCGCGCCAGCGACACCTCAAGGCTCGCCAGCCGCTGCCGCATGTCGGACAGCCAGGGCCACGGCCCGCCACCATGGGAAATGAAGTAGGTCGGAAGTCTGGACATGGCCGCCTCGCAAGTGACGTGGTGATCCGCTCGGATCTTGAAGCGAAGATGCGCCTCCGCCCCTTTGCACACAAGTTCGGGAAATGGGCCGTGGCGCGCGGGTCTTGTGCTTTGTCGCACCATCGCGCGCCCCCTTGCCCCTGCCCCCGGCCTTCGCGCATAATTCCCCATCACCTCTGGACCGGAGACCTCCCACATGAAATTCGCCGCCGCCCTCGCGGGCCTCGCCCTGACCCTTGCCACCACCGCCTTCGCCGAGGGCCTGCCCGATCTCGGCGGCAAGGAAATCACCGTCGTCACCGAAAACGCCTATCCGCCGCTCCAGTTCCTCGACAAGGACGGCAAGGCGATCGGCTGGGAATACGACGCCATGGCGGAAATCGCCAAGCGCCTGAACCTGAAGGTGAAATACGAAAACACGAGCTGGGATGCCATGATCCCCGCCGTCTCCGAAGGCCAGTTCGATGTCGGCATGACCGGCATCACCATCAAGGACGACCGCAAGGAGAAGGTCGATTTCTCCGACCCCTACATGCGCTCCGAGATGCTGATGATCGTGCGCGGGGACGAGGCCCGGTTCACCGATGCCGCCTCCTTCGCCGCCAATCCCGATCTGCTGGTTTCCGCACAGCCCGGCACCTCGCCCTTCTATGCGGCGGTCTACAACATCCTCGACGGCAACGAGGAAAACCCCCGCATCATCAAGTTCGAGACCTTCGGGGCCGGGCTTGAGGCGCTGAAGGCCGGCGACGTGGACCTGACCCTTTCGGATTCGACCGCCGCCAACGGCTATGTCGCCGCCTCCGAAGGCAAGCTGAAGATCATCGGCGAGCCGCTCGCCTCCGAGGATTTCGGCTTCATCTTCCCGAAAGGTTCCGAGCTCGTCGCCCCGATCAATGCCGCGATTGCGGCGATGAAGGCCGATGGCACGCTCGATGCGTTGAACAAGACCTGGTTCCTCGACTACAAGATGGGCCAGTAACGACCCCTCTGCCCCCGCCGGTCGCGGCGGGGGCAAGTGCCGATGTCCCCCCGCCCCCCTTCTCCCGCAAAAGACGACTTTCCCTGGTGGCTGGTGCTGCTGGCCGGGATCGTGCTTTGGCTTTTCTATGAAATCTGGGCCAATGCGGTCTATTCGGCCGTGCTGCAAACCCTGGCCAAGGGCATCGGCATCACCATCGGCGTGACGCTGGTGGCCTATACCGGGGCCTGCCTTCTGGGTCTCGGGCTTGCGGTCGCGGGGCTGTCGCGGCACCTCTTCCTGCGGCAGGCGGCGCGCTTCTATGTGGAGGTGGTGCGCGGCGTTCCGATCATCGTTCTGCTGCTCTATGTCGCCTTCGCCGCCGCCCCCGCCCTTGTCGCCGCCGTCAACTGGCTTACCGGCTGGTTCGGAATAGAGCCTTGGCGGACAAGGGATTTCCCGCTGCTCGCCCGCGCCGTCATCGCCCTGACCATCGCCTATTCCGCCTTTCTGGCCGAGGTTTTCCGGGCCGGCCTGACCTCGGTGGACAAGGGCCAGATCGAGGCGGCGCAGGCGCTCGGCCTCAACGGCTGGCAGCGCTTTCGCCACATCGTCTTTCCGCAGGCCTTCCGGATGATCCTGCCGCCCCTCGGCAATGATTTCGTGGCCATGGTGAAGGACAGCTCGCTCGTCTCCGTTCTGGGCGTGACCGATGTGACCCAGCTCGGCAAGGTCTCCGCCGCCGGGAACTTCCGCTATTTCGAAACCTACAACGTCGTGGCGCTGATCTATCTGACCATGACCATCACCCTGAGCCTGATCCTGCGGCGGCTGGAGCACCGCTTGCGGGCGCGCAGCGAAAGGTGATCCGGCAAAGGTGAAGGCGCCGCTCTGGACCTTCGCGGCCCAAGGTCCTAGCCTTGCCGCAAAGGAGATTTCCATGAGCGATCCCATCCAGAACCCGCTGCTGTCCCCCTGGACCGGCGACTTCGGCCTGCCGCCCTTCGCCGCGATCCGCGACAGCGATTTCGCCCCGGCCTTCGACGCCGCCCTTGCCGAGGCGCGCGCCAATATCGCCGCCATCGCCGCCAATCCCGAGGCGCCGGATTTCGACAACACCATCGCCGCCATGGAACTGGCCGAAGGGCTGCTCGATCGGGTCGCCGGGGTGTTCTACAATCTCTCCGGGGCGGATTCGACCGAGGCGCGCGAGGCGCTGATGCGCGATCTCGCCCCGAAGATGAGCGCCTTCGCCTCCGAGACCACCAACAACCGCCCCCTTTTCGAGCGGATCGAGACCCTGTGGCAAGGCCGCGAAAGCCTTGACCTTTCACCCGAGCAGCTCCGCGTCCTGACGCTGTACCGGCAGATGTTCGTCCGCTCCGGCGCGCTTCTGGAAGGGGCGGAGGCGGAACGGCTGACGGCGGTGAAATCCCGGCTCGCCGTGCTCGGCACCCAGTTCAGCCAGAACCTTCTGGCGGATGAGCGGGAGTGGTCGATGCCCCTGCCCGAGGCCGATCTTGCCGCCCTGCCGGGGTTCGTGCAGACTTCCGCCCGCGCGGCGGGGCAGGAGAAATCCGCCCCCGGCCCGGTCGTCACCCTCAGCCGCTCGCTCATCGTTCCCTTCCTGCAATTCTCGCCGAACAGGGCGCTGCGGCAGCGCGCCTATGAGGCCTGGGTGGCGCGCGGGGCGAATGGCAATGCCAATGACAACCGCGCGATTGCCGCCGAAATCCTGAAGCTGCGCGAGGAGCGCGCCCATCTGCTCGGCTATCCGACCTTCGCGGCCTACAAGCTGGAGCCGGAGATGGCCAAGACGCCGGAGGCGGTCGGGACGCTGCTTCACCGGGTCTGGACCCCGGCCAAGGCCAAGGCGGCGGCGGATGCGGCGGTGCTGGAGACGATGCTCCATGCCGACGGCATTGCCGGGCCGCTGGAAGCCTGGGACTGGCGCTACTATTCCGAGAAGCGGCGTCTGGCGGAGCATGATCTCGACGAGGCGGCGCTGAAGCCGTATCTGTCGCTCGACGCCATGCTGGCCGCGCAATTCGATTGCGCCAACCGTTTGTTCGGGCTGGAGTTCCGCCCGCTCGACATCCCCCTTTACCACCCCGATGCCCGCGCCTGGGAGGTGACCCGCAAGGGCGAACATGTCGCGGTCTTCATCGGCGATTACTTCGCCCGCGGCTCCAAACGCTCCGGCGCCTGGTGTTCGGCGATGCGGAGCCAGAAGAAGCTCGGCGGCGATCAGCGGCCCGTCGTGGTCAATGTCTGCAACTTCGCCAAGGGAGAGCCGGCGCTGCTGTCCTATGACGATGCGCGCACGCTCTTCCACGAGTTCGGTCATGCGCTGCATCAGATGCTGTCGGATGTGACCTATGGCTTCATCTCCGGCACCTCGGTCGCCCGTGATTTCGTGGAACTGCCGAGCCAGCTTTACGAACACTGGCTCGAAGTGCCGGAGGTGCTGGAAAAACACGCCCGCCATGTGGAAACCGGCGCGCCGATGCCGGCCGATCTCCTCCGGCGGCTCCTGGCGGCGGGGACCTATGACCAGGGCTTTGCGACGGTGGAATTCCTCGCCTCCGCCTTCGTCGATCTGGCCTTCCATGACGGCCCCGCGCCCGCCGATCCGATGCAGAAACAGGCGGAGGTGCTGGAAAGCCTCGGGATGCCGCGCGCGATCCGGATGCGCCATGCCACCCCGCATTTCGCCCATGTCTTTTCGGGCGACGGCTATTCCTCGGGCTATTACAGCTACATGTGGTCCGAGGTGATGGACGCCGACGCCTTCGCGGCCTTCGAGGAGGCGGGAGATCCCTTTGATCCCGCGACCGCGGCGCGGCTCGAACGCTTCATCCTGTCGGCGGGCGGATCGGAAGAGCCGGATGCGCTTTATACGAAGTTCCGCGGCAGGATGCCGGGGGTGGAGCCGCTTCTGAAAGGCCGCGGCCTGCTGGACGTGGCCTGAGCCGCACGCCGCGGGCCTTCTTTGCCGGAAGGCCCGCTGGCTCTGGACCTTGGCCCGCCTCGCGGTGTATCCCGCCTGCGATCAGAGCATGAGGCCGCCCATGTCGCGCTACGACCCCGCAAGCATCGAACCGAAATGGCAGAAGGCCTGGGAAGAGGCCGGGGCCTTTACCGCGCGGCGCGATCCGGCCAAGCCCAAGTACTATGTGCTGGAGATGTTCCCCTATCCCTCGGGGCGCATCCACATGGGCCATGTGCGGAACTACACGATGGGCGATGTGGTGGCGCGCACCAAGGCGGCGCAGGGCTATTCGGTGCTGCATCCGATGGGCTGGGACGCCTTCGGGATGCCCGCCGAAAACGCCGCGATGGAGCGCGGCGGCCACCCCCGCGACTGGACCTATGGCAATATCGCCGACATGAAGGCGCAGATGAAGCCGCTCGGCTTTTCCATCGACTGGTCGCGCGAACTGGCGACCTGCGATCCGGAGTATTACGGCCAGCAGCAGGCCATGTTCATCGACATGATGGAAAAGGGCCTCGTCTACCGCAAGAATGCCGTGGTCAACTGGGACCCGGTGGACATGACGGTTCTCGCCAATGAGCAGGTGATCGACGGCAAGGGCTGGCGGTCCGGCGCCGTGGTGGAGCGGCGCGAGCTGACCCAGTGGTTCTTCAAGATCTCCGACTATTCGGCGGAGCTGCTGTCGGCGCTCGACGGGCTGAAGGACTGGCCCGAGAAGGTCCGTCTGATGCAGGCCAACTGGATCGGCCAGTCGCGCGGGCTGCAATTCGCCTTCACCACCACCGGCGCGCCGGACGGCTTCGACCGGCTGGAGGTCTACACCACCCGCCCCGACACGCTGATGGGCGCGTCGTTTGCCGCGATCAGCCCCGATCATCCGCTGGCCAAGCATCTGGAACGGCAGGACCCGGCCATTGCCGAATTCGTCGCCGAATGCCGGCGCGGCGGCACCTCGGCCGAAGCGCTTGAGACGGCAGAGAAGAAGGGCATGGATACCGGCATCCGCGTCCTGCATCCCTTTGACAACGATTGGGAGCTGCCGGTCTATATCGCCAATTTCATCCTGATGGATTACGGCACCGGCGCGATCTTCGGCTGCCCGGCCCACGACGCCCGCGACTTTGAATTCGCCACGAAATACGGCCTGCCGATCCAGTCGGTCTTTGCCGCCGAGGGGGTGGAAGACGCTCCCCGATCCGAAGCCTTCGTGCCGATGAAATCCGAACGTGTCCGCTATATCCGCGGCTTCGCCGGGGCAGAGGTCCAGACCGGCGAGGAAGCCGTCGCCGCCGCCATCACCTTCTGCGAGGAGCGCGGCATCGGCCGCGGCGTCACCAATTACCGGCTGCGCGACTGGGGCGTGTCCCGGCAGCGCTACTGGGGCTGCCCGATCCCGGTCGTCCATTGCGCGGCCTGCGGCGTGGTGCCGGAGAAGAAGGAAAACCTGCCGGTCGAGCTGCCCTATGATGTCAGTTTCGACGTGCCGGGCAATCCGCTCGACCGCCATCCGAGCTGGCGCGATGTGGCCTGCCCCGCCTGCGGCGCCCCCGCCCGGCGCGAGACCGACACGATGGACACCTTCGTCGATTCGAGCTGGTATTACGCCCGCTTCACCGCGCCGCGTGCCACCACCCCGACCGTGGCCGAGGATGCCGACTACTGGATGAACGTCGACCAGTATATCGGCGGGATCGAACATGCGATCCTGCACCTGCTTTACTCCCGCTTCTTCGCCCGCGCGATGAACCGCACCGGCCACCTGCCCGCCAAGGCGATCGAGCCCTTCAACGCGCTCTTCACGCAAGGCATGGTCACGCATGAGATCTACAAGACCACCGATGCCAATGGCCGCCCGGTCTACCACCTGCCCGAGGATGTGATCCGCTCCGAGACCGGGGCGACGCTGGCCGACGGCACGGCGGTCGAGGTCATTCCCTCGGCCAAGATGTCGAAATCGAAGAAGAACGTCGTCGATCCTATGAACATCATCGCCAGCTTCGGCGCCGATACCGCCCGCTGGTTCGTGATGTCCGACAGCCCGCCGGAGCGCGATGTGGAATGGACCGCCTCCGGGGCCGAGGCGACCTTCAAGCATCTGAGCCGGGTCTGGTCGCTGTGCAGCCGCATCGGCGAGATGCCCGCCGACCACAGGGGCGAAGGCGACGCCGATCTTTCCCGCGCCACCGCCCGCGCGATCGACGAGGTAACGCGCGGCATCGAGGGCTTTGCCTTCAACAAGGCCATTGCCGCGCTTTACGGCTTCACCAACACGCTGGCACGGGCCAATGCCTCGACCCCGGTGATGAAGGAGGCGATCCGCACGCTGGCCAAGCTCATGTCGCCGATGACCCCGCATATCGCCGAATCGATCTGGACCTATCAGGGCGGTGCCGGGCTTTGTGCGACCGCGCCCTGGCCGAAGGCCGATCCCGCGCTGCTCGTCGAGGACAGCGTGACCCTGCCGATCCAGATCAACGGCAAACGGCGCGGCGAAATCACCGTGGCCAAGGATCTTGCCTCGGCAGAGGTTGAAAAGCTTGCACTTGCGAATGAGGATGTGGTCAGGTTCCTCGCCGGTCAGCCGGTGAAGAAGATCATCGTCGTGCCGGGACGCATCATCAATGTCGTCATTTGACCGCCGCAGCCTGCTGATCCTGCCGCTGGCGCTCGCCGCCTGCGGCTTCCAGCCCGCCTATGGGCCGGGTGGCCCCGCGCGCGACCTCATGGGCCGCATCAGCGCCGCCACCCCCGCCGACAAGAACGGCTTCGATCTGGTGGAGCGGCTGGAGGAACGGCTCGGCCGCCCGCAGGCGCCGCGCTATGATCTGGCCTATGCGATCCGGACCGTGCCGGTCGGTGTCGGCATCACCCCCGACAACGCCATCACCCGCTACAACCTGACCGGAGAGATCGACTGGACGCTCACCGACAGGGAAAGCGGCGCGCGGGTGGCCGGCGGCACCGTCAGCGGCTTCACGAGCTGGTCGGCCACCGGATCGACCGTCGCGGGCCTTTCCGCCGAGGAGGACGCCGCCTACAGGTTGATGCGGCAACTCGGCGACCAGATCGTCGCGCATATCCTCGCCGCCTCGGCGCGCTTCGCGCAATGATCCTCAAAGGCATCGAGGCCAACCGCTATCTGTCCCGCCCCGATCCCGCCCGCGCCGGACTGCTGATCTTCGGCGCCGATACGATGCGGGTGGCGTTGAAGCGGCAGGATGCGGTACGCGCGCTGATCGGCCCGGAGGGGGAGGCGGAGATGCGCCTGACCCGGATGGGCGGGGCGGAGCTTCGCAAGGATGGCGCGCTGCTTCTCGATGCGATCAAGGCGACGGGCTTCTTCCCCGGCCCGCGCGTGGCCCTTGTCGATGAGGCGACCGACGGGCTGACCGAAACCATCGGCCTCGCCCTGAAGGACTGGAAGCCGGGTGACGCGCAGATCGTGGTGACGGCAGGCAACCTGACCGGGAAATCGGCGCTGAAGACGCTTTTCGAAAAGCACCTGAACGCGGTCTGCATCGGGCTCTACGATGACCCTCCGAGCCGGGAGGAAATCGAGGAAGCCCTGCGGAAAGCCGGCCTGACCGAGGTGGAACCCGCCGCCCTCGCCGATCTGAACACCCTGGCGCGCAGCCTCGATCCCGGCGATTTCCGCCAGACGCTGGAGAAGGTGGCGCTCTACAAGTTCAGGGACCGGACGGCGCTGACCTCCGCCGAAGTGGCCGAGCTTGCGCCGGTGACCATCGAGGCGGAGGTGGACGACCTGATCCACGCGACCGCCGACCAGAAGGTCGCCGCCATCGGCCCCCTGCTGCGCCGGCTCGAAGGCCAGGGCATCGCCCCGGTCACGCTCTGCATCGGCGCGCTGCGCCATTTCCGCACCCTGCACAGTGCGAGCGCCGATCCGGGCGGCCTTTCGGCCGGCATCCAGAAGGCGCGGGTGAACTTCAAGCAGAAGGATGCGCTGCAACGGCAGGCGAGCCAATGGGGCCTGCGCCGGCTGGAGGATGCGCTGAGCCTGCTGATCGAGACCGACCTCACCCTGCGCTCCGCCTCCAAGGCCCCGGCCATGGCGGTGATGGAGCGCGCCCTGATCCGTCTTGCGATGATGCGGCGCTGAGATCGTCCTGACGCCGCCTGCCGGTGGAGGTTGCGGAACGCTCCGCGGGGGATATTTATGAAGAGAAGAAAGCCCTTTCATACTGGCTCAAATATCCCCGCCGGAGGCTTCCTGAGACGATGCAGGGCGCGACATCTGACGCGCCCCTTGACAGCACCGCCGAACCTGCGAGGAAGCCCCATCCTTTCAGGGAGCCGCCCATGGCCCGCAGTCTTTCCCCCGCGCAATCCTTTCTGGCACCGCTCAGCCGCCTCGCCATGAGCGCCGGGATCGAGGGCCATGTGGTCTGGTGGGAGGAAGGCGGTTGGACCGCGCAGGAGGATGCGACGGATCTCCTCGACGCCGAAGAGATCGGCTTCTATGCCGAGGGGCTGATGGCCGAGGGCTTCGGCCTGATCTGGCAGGTCCTCGCCGAGACCGAAACCCCGGAGGAGCCGGCGGTGGCGCTGCTCTTCTTCTGGCAGGGACAGGAGATGCCGGCCCCTCCGCCGGCGCAGGAGGGCTGGCGGGTCCTCGCCTCGGACCGCTGGCCTGCCGCCTGATGCTGCGCGGTTTCGGTCCTGCCCTGCCCCGGCCGCGCGCGGGGGATGCGATCCGCTCTGCACTCGGAGCTCTCCTCGGGCTGGTGCTGGCGGCAGGGCTTTGCTGGCTCCTGACGCCGGAGGGCAAGCCGCTCCTCTGGCAGCCGCCGCTGATCGCGCCCTTCGGGGCTTCGGCCTTCCTGATCTTCGCGGTGCCGAACAGCCCTCTCGCACAGCCGTGGTCGGTACTGGTCGGCAATCTGGCCTCTGCCGCTCTGGCACTGGCGCTCCTGCAGCTTTCGCTGCCGAGCCTCCTGACCGCCCCCCTTGCGGTTGCCGGGGCCATCGGCGCCATGGCGATCCTGCGCGCCTACCACCCGCCGGCAGGCGCCGTCGCCTTGTTCACAGCCCTGGCGCCGAATCATCCCGAGCCGGCTTTCCTGCTGAACCCCGTGCTTGCCGGGTCATTGGCGCTCGTTCTCGCCGGGCTCTTGTGGAACCGCGCCACGGGCCGGGTCTATCCCTTCCGTCAGCCGCCGCCTTCCCCCCATGGCACCCATGATCCGCTGCCGGAGCGCCGCCATCTGCCGCCGCCGGGCGCGCTTGCCGATCTTCTCAGCCAGTTGCGTCTGGGCGCCAACATCGGGGTGGAGGATCTGTCGCGCCTGATCACCGCCGCGGAGGCTGAAGCTGCAGCCCGCCCGCTTGCCGGCCTCACGGCCCGGCACCTCATGTCGCGCGATCTCGTCACCGTGGCACCGGACACCGCCCTGCCCGTGCTGGCCGAGGAATTCCGCCAGCACCGTTTCAAGACCCTGCCGGTCGTGGACCGCGGCCGCTATGTCGGGCTTGTCAACGAATCCGCCCTGACCGGGCGCGCGGACCCCGCGCTTCATGCCCATGAGCTGACCGATCCGAAGACCGAAACCGCGCAGCCCGACACCCCCGCCGCCGCCCTTGTAACCCTGCTGTCCGACGGCCATCAGCAGGCGGTTCCGGTGCTGGAGGCGGGCCATCTGACGGGCCTCGTCACCCGGTCCGACCTGATCGCCCTCCTTGCCCGCGCCCTGCCCGGTAGCTGAGAGGGGAGCCTCCGGCGGGGATATTTGAGCCAGTATGAAAGGGCTTTCTTCTCTTTCCAAATATCCCCCGCGGAGCGTTCCGCCGCTTTCCTCCCGCGACCGGCGCGGCGCCCGTGCCGCCCCTTGCCAGCATCCTGCCCCCGTGATCCTGTGGCGCATCGAAACCCGGAGCCTGCGATGACCGACACCAATGCCCTTTTCCAGCCCCTCCACCAGGCCTGCGCCGCGCTCGGCACCCGGCTTTTCACGCTGTCGATCCTCGATCCGGAGGCGGGGGTGAGCCGACGGGCGTATACGTCGCATCCGGCGGAATATCCGGCGGGGGGGACGAAGCCGATGACCCATGACGACTGGCATGAAAACTGCATCGTCAGGCGCATCACCTTCGTCGCCAATACCCCGGCGGAATTCGAGAAGGTCTTTTTCGACCATGCGCTCATCACCTCCATGGGGCTGGCCTCCGCCTGCAACATCCCGGTGGCGGATGCGGAGGATGAGGTGCGGATGACGGTCAACCTTCTGGCCGGGGCCGGACATTTCACGGCCGAGAAGCTTGCCGCCTATCATGCGCTCGTGGCCGAGCACCGTCCCGCGCTTCTGGCCGGCCTCGCGGGGTGACGGCGGGGCATGGCCTTCACCCTGCGCCAGTTGCAGTTCTTCATCGGGGCGGCCGAGGCCGGCTCGGTGTCGGGCGCGGCGCGGGCCTTGTCGATCTCGCAATCCTCGGTGACGGAGGCGATCCGCGCGCTTGAGGACGATCTCGGCGTGCAGCTTTTCGACCGGCAGGCGCGGGGGCTGCTGATCACCCAGAAGGGATCGGCCTTCCTGCGCCACGCCCGCCAGATCCTCGCCGATGTGGCGACCGCCCGCAGCGCCTTTGCCGAGGAGGCCGGGCCGCTGACCGGGCGGCTCTCTCTCGGCGTCACCAGCCTTGTCGCGGGCTATGTGCTCTCCGACATCCTGCAACGTTTCCGCCGTGCCTTTCCGCAGGTGGAGCTGAACGTGATCGAGGACAACGGCGACTATCTCCAGCATCTGCTGATCGGCGGGGAGCTGGACGTGGCCGTGCTCCTCACCTCTTCGGTCAAGGACCGGCTGGCGCTGCATGTGGAGACGCTGCTCGTCTCGCCCTACCGGCTCTGGCTGCCGCTCGGCCATCCGCTCGCCGATCAGGAGAGCATCGCGCTCGACCAGCTGGCGGGGCAGCCGCTCATCCAGCTGATGGTGGACGAGATCGAGGAAAGCACCCGCCGCCTGATGGGCGCGCTTGCGGTGAAGCCGCAGATCGCCTTCCGCACGCGGTCGGTGGAGGCGGTCCGCAGCCTGGTCGCCACCGGGGCGGGGCTGGCCATCCTGCCGAGCCTCGTCTACCGGCCCTGGTCGCTGGAAGGCGACCGGATCGGCATCCGCGATGTCTCGGGCGACCTGCCCTCGGTGCAGGTCGGCCTGGCGTGGAGACGCGGGGCGCCGGTCTCGGCCCCCGCGCTCAACTTCATCCGTTCCGCGCAGGAAAGCCTGCCGCAGCGCTGATCCTGTCAGCCGCGCTTGGGCCGCGCCGCTTCCATCACCCAATAGACCTTGCCGTTGCCGGTGGTCAGGGCGATGCCGATGTCGCGGAAGGAAGGGTCGATGATCGCGGCCCAGTGCGGCGGCGAATTGCGCCAGATCTCGGCCGCGGTCGTCGCGGCGGGGTGGCGGGCATAGGCGATGTTCTCATTGGCGCTTTTCGGCCGGTAGCCGGTGGCCTTGATCCGGGCCGCAAGCTTCGGCCCGCCGGGACGCGAATGGTTGAAGTAATTGTGGTCCACCATGTCGCAGGCATGGAAACGCGCCGCCCGGTCAAGCCTGGCATTGCGGGAATAGGGCCGCAGACCGCGCGCCTCACGCTCGGCGTTGATCCAGCCGAGCAGCGCCTGCTCCTGTGCCGCAGCCCCTTCCGGCACCGCGCAATCCGCCCGCACCAGACCCGCGCTTCCCGCGACAAGAGCCGCCCCCATCATGACCACCCGCAACAAGACCTTCATTCCCCGCCCACTCCATGCTTCGGCTTCCGCCTGCGTCATTATCCCGGCCAATCCGACAATTCCAAGGCAACGCCCCTGCGGCCTTTCCGCTGTTCGGCAAATTCCCGCAACATCAACCATCGGAAAATCCGATACATCGTTTCTGCGTTTTGATATTGCGAAATATCCCCTGCTCCCTAACCTGTGATGTGACCGGGAACCCGGCACCGCGCCGCAGGGCCTCCTCGCCTGCGGCGGAAACCACAGGGAGTTCGCGCATGAAAACCATGAAACTGATGGGCACCACCGCACTGGCGCTCATGACGGCCATTGCTCCGGCCATGGCCCAGATCACCGCAATCGGCGACGGCGAAGGGGAAGTCTCCATCGTCGCCTGGGCCGGCTATGTCGAGCGGGGCGAGACCGACAAGGCCTATGACTGGGTGACGAAATTCGAGGCCGACACCGGCTGCAAGGTCTCGGTCAAGACCGCCAATACCTCCGACGAGATGGTGGCGCTGATGAACGAGGGCGGCTTCGACCTCGTGACCGCCTCGGGCGACGCCTCGCTGCGGCTGATCGCCGGGGGCCGCGTGCAGCCGATCAACACCGACCTGATCCCGAGCTGGTCCACCGTCGATGACCGGCTGAAGGATGCGCCCTGGTATACGGTCGGCGGCGTCCACTACGGCGTTCCCTACATGTGGGGACCGAACGTGCTCATGTACAACACCGAGGTCTTCAAGGAAGCGCCGAAGTCTTGGAGCGTGGTCTTCGAGAAGATGGACCTGCCCGACGGCAAGTCCAACGAGGGCCGCGTACAGGCCTATGACGGCCCGATCCACATCGCCGATGCCGCGCAGTACCTGATGTTCCACAAGCCGGAGCTTGGCATCAAATCGCCCTATGAGCTGAACGAGGATCAATACAAGGCCGCGCTCGAACTCCTGCGCGGGCAGCGCCAGCTTGTCAGCCGCTACTGGCACGACGCCTATATCCAGATGGATGACTTCAAGAACGAGGGCGTGGTCGCTTCCGGCTCCTGGCCCTTCCAGGTCGGACTGCTGAAATCCGAAGGCCTTCCGATCGCCTCGACGATCCCGGAAGAAGGGGCGACCGGCTGGGCCGACACGACCATGATGCATGTGGACGCCAAGCACCCGAACTGCGCCTACAAGTGGATGGAACATTCGCTGGCTTCCAACCTACAATCCGACCTCGCGGTCTGGTTCGGCGCCAACCCCTCGGTTCCGGCGGCCTGCACCGACGGGCGCGGCATGTCCACGGCCGAGACCTGCAAGGCCAACGGCATGGATGACTTCGACAAGATCCGCTTCTGGACCACCCCAACGGCGAATTGCGCGCAAGGCGAAGGCGCCTGCGTGCCGTATTACCGCTGGGTTTCCGACTATATCGGCGTGATCGGCGGCCGCTGAGGCTCCGCAGTTCCCCCGCAAAGGGGGAGCCTCTCACCGCTCCCTCCCTCCCCGCCCGGCCGGGGCCTCCCTTCCCCCTCGTGGGGAAGGGATGGGGCCTGTCTCCATCAACCGGCCCCGTCCCCCCCAAACCCCATCCGCAAGGCTTCCCATGACCGCCGCCGTCGAATTCCAGGCCGTTTCGCGCCATTTCCCCTCCGCGCAGGGCATCGTCAAAGCCGTGGATGCCGTCGATCTGACCATCGCCGAGGGCAGCTTCTTCGCCATGCTCGGCCCCTCCGGCTCGGGCAAGACGACCTGCCTGCGGCTGATCTCGGGGTTCGAGAAACCCAGCTCCGGCAGCCTCCGCATCTTCGGGCAGGATGTCTCGGACGTGCCGCCCAACCGGCGCAATGTGAACACCGTCTTTCAGGATTACGCGCTCTTCCCGCACATGAACGTGCGCGACAACGTGGCCTACGGGCTGATGGTCAAGGGCATGGCCCGCGCCACCCGCCACGCCAGGGCCGAGGAGATGCTGGCCCTCGTCCATCTCGACCGCTACGGCGACCGCAAGCCCGGCCAGCTTTCCGGCGGCCAGCGGCAGCGCGTCGCCCTCGCCCGCGCCCTTGTCAACGAACCCCGCGTGCTGCTGCTCGACGAGCCCCTCGGCGCGCTCGACCTCAAGCTGCGCGAGGCGATGCAGGATGAACTCAAATCCCTGCAACAGCGCCTCGGCATCACCTTCGTCTTCGTCACCCATGACCAGCATGAGGCCCTGTCGATGGCCGACAGCCTCGCCGTCTTCAACGAGGGCAGGATCGCCCAGATCGGCACTCCCGCCGAGGTCTATGCCAAACCCCGCACCCGCTTCGTCGCGGATTTCGTCGGCTCCTCCAACGTCCTGCCGCCGGAGCTGACCCGCGCCCTCGGCGGCCCGGCGCAATGGGCCTCGCTCCGCCCCGAGAACACCCGCCTCGCCGCCACGGGTCCCGTCACCGGCACCGTCACCGCCCTGCGCTACCTCGGCGCCGCCACCCGCGTCGTCCTCAAGATCGGCGAGACCGATCTCGCCGCCCTCCTGCCCGCCGGCCAGCCCCTGCCCGCCCTCGGCAGCCAGAGCGCCATCGCCTTCGATCAAAGCGCCCTGCATCTGATGGAGGCGCAGTGATGCCCCTTCTTCTCTTTCCAAATATCCCCGCCGGAGGCTCCGCCCTCCCCTCCCGCGCAAGGGGGCAGGCATGAGCGCCCCGGCCATCCTTCCCGAACGCGGGCTGGGCGACCGGCTGACCGCGCTCTTCTGGCGCCGCCCGAAGGTGCTTCTGGCGCTGATGCTGACCCCGCCTCTCCTTTGGCTCGGGGTGGTCTATGTCGGCTCGCTCGCAGCACTCCTCCTGCAAAGCTTCTACCGGATCGACGAGTTCTCCGGCATGGTCGTGCAGGAATTCACGCTCAAGACCTATGCGGAACTCCTGCGCCCGGCCAATTATGACGTGATCGTCAGGACGATCCTGATGTCGGCCGCCGTGACCCTCGGCTGCGCCACCCTCGCCTTCCCGATCGCCTATTACGCCGCCCGCTTCGCCCGTGGCCGCTGGAAGGCGGTCTTCTACCTCGGGATCATGCTGCCGCTGTGGTCGAGCTATCTGGTCAAGGTCTACGCCTGGAAGCTGATCCTGGCCAAGGAAGGGATCATCACCTGGGCGGCGGAAGGCACCCATACCAGCGGTCTCCTCAACGCGCTCCTCTCCCTGCCGGTGATCGGAGGCAACTCGCTTTCCACCAGCTACATCGGCATG
The DNA here is from genome assembly GCA_027492585.1 of Paracoccaceae bacterium. Taxonomy (GTDB): domain Bacteria; phylum Pseudomonadota; class Alphaproteobacteria; order Rhodobacterales; family Rhodobacteraceae; genus JAPUEK01. The sequence continues at coordinate 95,189 of JAPUEK010000005.1, forward strand.
TTCCTCGTCTTCGTCTATGTCTGGATCCCCTACATGATCCTGCCGATGCAGGCGGCGCTCGAACGCGTGCCGTCCTCGATGCTCGAAGCCTCCGCCGACCTCGGCGCCACCCGCGCCCAGACCTTCCGCACGGTGATCCTGCCCCTTGCCCTGCCGGGGGTGATCGCCGGGTCGATCTTCACCTTCTCGCTGACGATGGGCGATTACATCATCCCCCAGATCGTCGGAAACTCGGCCAATTTCATCGGCATGGCGGTCTACCAACTGCAAGGCACCGCCGGCAACATCCCGCTGGCCGCCGCCTTCGCCGTGGTCCCCATCGTCATCATGCTGGTCTATCTGTGGCTGGCCAAACGGGCGGGGGCTTTCGATGCACTCTGAACGCGCCTCCCTCGGGCTGAAGATCGCGGCCATCGGCGGGCTTTTGTTCCTGCACCTGCCGATCCTCCTGATCTTCCTCTATGCCTTCACCACCGAGGAGCGGACCTATGCCTTCCCGCCTCCCGGCCTGACGACGCAATGGTTCGCCGCCGCCTGGAACCGTCCCGACATCTGGGAGGCGCTCGCCCTTTCCCTCAAGGTCGCCACGGTCGCCACCTTTCTGGCGATGATCCTCGGCACCCTCGTCTCCGCCGCCATGGCGCGGGCGCGCTTCTTCGGACGGGAGCAGATCAGCCTCCTGATCGTGCTGCCGATCGCCCTGCCGGGGGTGATCACCGGGATCTCGCTGCGCTCCGCCTTCGGGATGATGGAGATTCCCTTCTCCACCTGGACGATCATCCTCGGCCATGCGACCTTCTGCATCGTCATCGTCTACAACAATGCGGTGGCCCGCTTCCGCCGCCTCTCCGGCGGCATCCTCGAAGCCTCTGCCGATCTCGGCGCCAATGCCTTCCAGACCTTCTGGCACATCCTGCTGCCGAACCTCGGCACCGCGCTTCTGGCGGGCGGGATGCTGGCCTTCGCGCTCTCCTTCGACGAGGTGATCGTCACCACCTTCACCGCCGGCCAGCAGGCGACCCTGCCGATCTGGATGCTGGAGGAGCTGATCCGCCCCCGTCAGCGGCCCGTCACCAATGTCGTGGCCATGGTCGTCTTCGCCGCCACCTTCTTCCCCATCCTCGCCGCCTATTACCTCACCCGCAACGGGTCCGAGACGGCCGGCTCGGGCAAATGACCGGAGTATTCCCATGACCATCCAGACCCAACTCCTGATCGGCAACGGCTTCGAGGCAGGCGAGGAGGCCCGCGAACAGGTGCTGAACCCGCGCACCGGCGGCCTGATCCTCGAAGTGCCGGAAGCCTCGACCGCGCAGGTGGACCGCGCCGTGGCCGCCGCCCGCCGCGCCTTCGCCCATTGGTCGCGCACCACCCCGGCGGAACGCTCCGCCGCCCTTTTGCGGATCGCCGACCGGGTTGAGGCGGAGGCGGAAGCCTTCGCTGCCCTGGAGGCGCTGAACTGCGGCAAGCCGATCAATGCCGCGCTGAACGACGAGATCCCTGCCATCGTGGATTGCTACCGCTTCTTTGCGGGGGCGGTGCGCTGCCAGCATGGCGCGGTCGCGGGGGAATATCTTTCCGGCCATACCTCCATGATCCGCCGCGATGCGATCGGGGTGATCGCCTCGATCGCGCCCTGGAACTATCCGCTGATGATGATGGCCTGGAAGCTCGGCCCGGCCATCGGCGGCGGCAATACGGTGGTCTTCAAGCCGTCCGAGCAGACGCCGCTCACCGCGCTCAAGATGGCGCGGATACTGGCGGAGGAACTGCCGGAAGGGGTCGTCTCGGTGATCACCGGGCGCGGGCAGACGGTGGGCAGCTATCTGATCAACCACCCCGGCGTGGACATGATCAGCCTGACGGGAGACGTGGCCACGGGCCGCAAGATGCTGGATGCGGCGGCGAAAACCGTGAAGCGCACCCATCTGGAACTGGGCGGCAAGGCCCCGGTCCTCGTCTTCGACGATGCCGATGTCGGTGCCGTGGTCGAGGGCCTGCGCGCCTTTTCCTTCTACAACGCCGGGCAGGATTGCACGGCCGCCTGCCGGGTCTATGCCGGCCCGAAGGTCTATGACAATCTCGTGGCCGACCTGACCTCCGCCGCCGCCTCCATCACCCTTGGCGCCGAGGACGACACCACGAACGAGATCGGCCCCCTGATCAGCCAGCGGCAGCGCGACCGGGTGGCGAGCTTCGTCAACCGCGCCCGCGAGGTGAACCATATCGAGGTGACCACCGGCGGCGAGGTCATGGATCAGGGCTTCTACTACAAGCCCACCGTCATCGCCGGGGCAACGCAGGCCGATGAGATCGTCCGCCGCGAGGTCTTCGGCCCGGTCGTCTCCATCACCCCCTTCACCGAAGTCGACGAAGCGGTGAACTGGGCCAATGACAGCGACTACGGCCTCGCCTCCTCGGTCTGGACCCGCGATGTCGGCCGCGCCATGGAAACGGCGGCGCGGCTTCGCTACGGCTGCACCTGGATCAACACCCATTTCATGCTGACCAATGAAATGCCGCATGGCGGGCTGAAGCAATCGGGCTACGGCAAGGATATGTCAGCCTATGCGCTTGAGGATTATACCGTCGTGCGCCATGTGATGATCAAGCACGGCTGAGCAGGGTCCCGGCCTCCTCCCTTGCCCCATCCACTGTGCATAAATATCCTGCGCGGTTTGCCACCGGTTCCGCCACCGGTTCGAGGGACCGGTGGCATGGCGGGGGGGTGCAAAACCCCTCCGGCGCCCAACAAAGGCGCAACGCCGCCCGATCTCACCCCATCCGGCCGGCAAGCCCGAAGAGCCGCTGGAAGAGCGTGCCGCCCACCCGCTTCATCCCCCAGAAGTAGGCGATGATCAGCACCAGCAGCGCAAGCGCAGGCCCGCCGCTGAGCGCGAAGCCGCTCTCGGTGATGCCTCCGGTCAGCCGGGCGATCAGATAGCCGCCGACGAGGAAGACGAGCAGGAAGTCGAGGATCGCGGCCAGAACCACTTTCCAGGTTTTCGGACGGTCATCGGGCATGGAACACTCCTGTTTTGGGGGAGTGTGGCAGGCCGATGCGCCTGCGGCAAGCCTTTCAGCCCGCCGCCCTTCCCGCCCACCGTCCGGTCGCAAGGCAGGCGGTCAGCAGATAGCCGCCCGTCGGCGCCTCCCAGTCGAGCATCTCGCCGCAGACGAAAACCCCCGGCAGGGCGCGGAGTTCGAGATCCCCCGTCACCGCCTCCCAGGCGACGCCGCCGGCGACCGAGATCGCCTCATCCATGGGGCGCGGCGGCAGCGGCGGCAGGGCAAGCGCCTTGACCGCCTGCACCGGCGCCATCCCGCGTCCGAATTCAAGGATCAGCGCAATCGCCGGGGCGCCGAGGCCAAGCTTCCGCAGGCGGTTGGTCAGGCTCTGCCCCGGCTTCATCCGGGCGAGGCGGGCCGCCACCTCCGCCTCCGCCAGATCGGGGAGGAGGTCGAGCGCCAGCCGCCCGCCCTCGCGCAGATCGCGGCTGACGGCGTAGATCCCGCCACCCTCCAGCCCCTTGGCGGAAATGACGAATTCCCCCCGCTCCCGCCGCGCGCCGACCAGAAGAGCCGCGCCTTTCACCGCCTGCCCGAACTGCCGCGCCATCTGCGGCGACCAGTCCACGGCAAAGCCCATGTTGGCGGGCTGGAAGGGCCGCAGCGCCACCCCCGCCGCCGCAAGCGGCCCGGTCCAGAGCCCGTCCGAGCCGAGCCGAGCCCAGCTAGCCCCGCCGAGCGCCAGCACGATGCGCGGCGCCGCCAGAACCTGACGCCCCTCCGGCGTCTCGAAAACCGCGCCACCGTCAAACCCCGTCCACCGCCAGCGGGTCCGCAGGTCCACCCCCAGCCCTTCCAGCCGCCGCAACCAGGCGCGCAGCAGGGGCGAGCCCTTCATCGCCACCGGAAAGACCCGCCCGGAAGATCCGGTGAACACCTCCTGCCCGAGGCCCCGGCACCAGTCCTGCACCGCCTCGGGCCCGAAGGCCTCCAGCATCGGGCGCAGGCGGTCCGGAGCATCGTAATGGCCGAGGAAGGCCGGCAGCGCCTCCGCCTTGGTCAGGTTCAGCCCGGATTTCCCGGCCATCAGGAACTTGCGCGCGGGGGAGGGTCTGGCCTCGCAGACCACCACCCGATGCCCGGCCCGTGCCAGCTCTTCCGCCGCCATCAGCCCGGCGGGACCGGCGCCGATGACGAGCGCGTCACGCACCCCTGGCGTCCCGCATCTCCATCACCCGGCGCGGATAGGGCATCTCGATCCCCTCGGCCTTCAGGGCCTTCCAGATGGCGAAAAGCGCGCCGGAGATGAAGCTGTCGGTCAGCCCGTCGATGCCGTTGACCCAGAATTCGACCCCGAACTCCACGCCCCTTTCGCCAAACGCCTTCAGCTCGCATTGCGGGGCCGCCGGCTGTTGCAGGGTGAAGGGCAGGGTCAGGACCGCCGCCTCCACGATCTCGGGAACCAGAGTGATATCCGTCTCGTAACTCACCACGAATTCCGCCGTATAGCGGTGCAGCTTGCCGGCATCCGAATAGTTCACCACGCGCGAGGTGATGAAATTGTCGTTCGGCACCACGACCCAGCGGCCGTCCACCGTCTCGATGATGCAGGCCCGCGCGGTCATGCGGATGATGGTGCCGGCAGAGCCGTCGTCCAGCTCCACATAATCGCCCACCGTGGTCTGGCCCTCGACCAGCAGGATGATGCCGGAAACGAAATTCGCCGCGATCTGTTGCAGGCCAAGCCCGATCCCGACACCGAGCGCGCCCCCCAGAACGGCAACGGCGGTCAGGTCGATCCCCATGATCGACATGAGCAGAAGGAAGGCCGCACCGAAGATCGCCACCTCGATCGCCTTGGCCGCCAGCTCGCGCGTGGCGGGGCGCAACTCCTCCTGCCGCTTGATGTAATCGGCGCTTTGCCGGTTCGACCAGTTGCCGAGCCAGAAAAGCAGCGACCCGGCGATCATCCCGCGGATCAGCGACATCACAGAAAAGCGGATGTTGCCAAGCGCCACGACCGTCTCTTCCAGCCGCAACGCAATGTCGTCGAGCAGGCCGACCGCATAAAGCGCCGCGGCCGGAATGAGCACATAGCGCCCCAGCAGCCGCAGGAACGGGTCGCGCAGCACCTCGCGCACGAAGGCGCGGGCGGCGAGGAAGAGGAAGACGCGCTTGCCGAAAGCGATCACGTCGCCCGACCCGAAGAGGGAGCGCGTCACCTCCTCGCCAAGGGCGGTCAGCCCATAGGCCAGAAGCGGAAGGATGAGCGGCAGAAACCGCAGCCCGAACCGCAAGGCCGTCGGGATCAGCCCCTGCTTGTCTTCCGCCGGGGTCAGCGCCTTGGAGACGATGGGCAGAACCCGGGCCGTCAGAAGCCGGGCCGCGAGATAGGACAGGGCCAGAAGGCCGAACTGCGACCAGGCCGCAGGCGACAGGAGCCAGCTCAGCGCGATCTGCCCGGCCTGATCCAGCCCGTCGAGGATCTTCGCCATCAGCTCTGAATTGCCCGCCATCCCGTCCCCCGTCATCGAACACCCCCCTGTCGCAAAGATGGGGCCGCAAAACAAGCCGGCCTTAGCGTCAATCGGCAGTCGTCCAGACTTGGCAGCGCCCCCTGCCCCCTTCTTCTCTTCTCAAATATCCTGCGGGGAGGTCCGGAGGGGTGCAAAACCCCTCCGGCGCCGGAGCAGGACGCCCACGCCGGATGTCACGGCCCCGGTGTCAGCCCCGCATCATCCGCTTGATCGCCGCGACATGGGCCGGGCTGGCGGCAAGCGCATCCCCCGCCAGCTCCCGTGCGGCGGCCAGCAGATCCTCCGGCGGCAGGATACGGTCGACGAGGCCCCAGCCGAGCGCCTCCTCCACCGGGATCTTCGCGCCCGCCATCAGGATCATCGCGGCCCGCGACGGCCCGACGAGGGCCACAAGCCGGGCCGGATCAGGAACCTGCGGCAGATAGCCGAGCCGCATGACCGGGTAGAAGACCTTCGCGCCCGGCACCGCGATCCGCAGGTCGCAGGCAAGCGCCATGCCCATGGCCCCGCCCGCCAGCGTGCCGTTCAGCGCCGCGATGGTCAGGCCCGGAAAGGCCGCGATGCGGGAGGACAGCGCTTCCCACAGGGGGCTGGTCGCCAGCCCCGCCCGCGCCGCATCGAGATCCGCCCCGGCGGAAAAGACCTTGCCCTCTCCGGTCAGGATCAGGGCCTGCGCCCCTGCCGCACTCTCGACCGCGGCGATCAGCGCCTCCAGCATCGGGCCGGTCAGGGCATTGGCCTTTTCCGGCCGTTGCAGGGTCAGGGTGACAAGCGCCCCCTCGCGCGCCACCCCGATCATTGGATAAGCCCCACGGCCCGACGCACCTCCGGATCGCGCAGGGAGATGTCCCGCCCGAGCCAGCCATCCGCCCCCTCCCCGCACATCCACAACAGCGCCCGCGCCGGCCAGTCCGGCGGGATGTGGTCGGAAACCTCCAGCTTGGAGACCGGGTTGATGCCGCTCGCCCTGATCTTCACCTGCATCTCCGTCGCCACCGTCCCCGGCGACAGGCCGAGCACGCGGATGCCGTTGCCCCCCTCCTCCAGATGGGCGGCGCGGGTCAGCATCAAGGCCCCGGCCTTGGCCGCGCAATAGGAGGACCAGCCCTCATAGGGGGTCTGCGCCGCGCCGGAGGAGACGGTGATCACCGTCCCGCACCCTTGCGCCCGCATCGCCGGGATCGCGGCGCGCATCCCGTGGAAGACCCCCTTGAGGTTCACGTCGATCCCCAGACCCCAAAGCGCCGCATCCGCATCGGCGAGCCGGGCAATCGGCTCGATCACCCCGGCATTGCCGATCCAGACATCGAGCCGCCCGAAACGGCCCAGCACGGCCTGTACCGCCGCCTGAACCGAGGCCCAATCGGCCACGTCGCAGCCAACGGCCATGGCCTGCGGCCCGATCTCCGCCGCAAGTTCCCCGACCACCGCCCCGTTGCGCGCCAGAAGCGCCACCTGCGCGCCCGCCCCGGCAAAAACCCGCGCCGCCGCCGCCCCTATTCCCCGGCCTGCCCCGGTGATCGCCACAACCCTGCCCTGCATCCGCGCCCCCGTCCGAATTCCGCTGCCAATGACAATTCCGTTTACCCCATGGGCAGCGGCAACGGAAACCCTTGACCTTTCCGGCACAACACGGATGCTCGCCGGATCGTTTTTCCTTCGGAAGAGGCTGCATTATGCAAAAGTGGAAATTGGCGGGAAGCACCGCCGCAATGGCCCTCATTTCGGCTACGGGCGCCTTCGCCGATGTCACCCCTGAAGAGGTCTGGCAGAACTGGCAGGACATGAGCGCCTCTTACGGCCAGACCGTCACCACCGACAGCGCCGCCCGCGACGGCGACACGCTCGTCGTCAAGGGGCTGAAGATCGCCGCCGACAAGGACGGCAACAAGATCGACAGCGCCATCGACGAAGTGCGCTTCAAGGACAAGGGCGACGGCACCGTCGAAGTCACCATGTCCGAAACCTATTCGATGACCCTCTCCACCGAAGGCGGCGGCGAGATCGAGCCCTCGCAGATGGATGTGACCATCTCCCAGCCCGGCAGCGTGGCCATTGCCAGCGGCACGGCGGCGGAAACCGCCTATGCCTTCACCTCCCCCAGTGCGACCATCGCCATCAAGGCCAAGGAAGGCACCGAGGGCGCTGAACCCGCAGCCGATATCGGCGTCACCCTGACCAATCTGACCGGCAGATACCTCGTTGCCGGCCCGGCGGATGCCAAGACGCTCGACAGCGAATTCGCCATCGAGACCCTCGGCCTGACCGTGACCGCCGCCGATGCGGATGCCAGCAGCGATGTGAAGATGACCGCCACCGTGGCCGACATCGCCGGCAAAGGCATGGGCAATTTCGTCGGCATCGACATGGCGGAACTTTCCGACGCCCTGAAAGCCGGCTTCAGCATCGACGGCAGCCTGACCCATGGCGCCGTGAGCTTCAACATGGATGTGGTCGAAGGCGGCGCGCCGACGAAGCTCGCAGGCTCCATCGAAAGCGGCAGCTTTGCCATGGCGATGGATCAGGGCAAGCTGAAATACTCCTCGGGCGGCAAGGGCGTCGAGCTGACCCTCTCCGGCGCCGATATCCCGATCCCGGAAGTGAAGCTCAGCTATGCGGAAGCAGCCTTCGACCTGCTGATGCCGATCAGCAAATCGGAAGAAGCCTCCGATTTCACCTTCCTGACCAAGATCGTCGATCTCTCCGTCTCCGATGAGATCTGGGCGATGCTGGACCCCGCCGGCAGCCTGCCGCGCGATCCGGCCACGGTGATCATCGACACCAAGGGCAAGGCGAAGCTGACCACCGACATCATGAACGAAGCGGAGATGGCAGCGCTTGGCGAAGCCCCTCCCGGTGAGCTGCAATCGTTCGACATCACCGAGCTGAAGGCGAAGATCGCCGGAGCGGAGCTGACCGGGACCGGCGCCTTCACCTTCGACAATACCGACATGGCGACCTTTGGCGGGATGCCTGCCCCGACCGGCAAGCTCGATCTGAAGCTCACCGGCGGCAATGGCCTGCTCGACAAGCTGGTGGCGCTCGGCGTGCTCAGCGACGAGGATGCCATGGGCGCGCGGATGATGATGAGCATGTTCGCCAACCCCGGCGCGGGCGAGGATGAGCTGACCTCGACGCTGGAATTCAAGGACAAGGGCTTCTACGCCAACGGCCAGAAGCTCCAGTAACACCCGCACGATCCGGAAAGGCCGCCTCCGGGCGGCCTTTTTCATGGACGGACCGCGGGGGGGTTGCACTTCCCCGCGGTTCGGTGACTTTAAGGCATCCCGCCCGTGCGGGAGGGAAGGACGCCATGGCCACAGCACTCTCCGATCTTGCCCCGGCTCTGCTGGAGGCGGCCCGCCGCGCCGGTGCCGAAGCCGCCGATGCGATCGCCCTCGACGGCCGGTCGCAATCCATCGACATCCGGCAGGGACGGCTCGAACAGGCCGAACGCGCCGAGGGGGTGGAGATCGGGCTGCGCGTGCTGATCGGCGGGCGGCAGGCCTGCGTCTCGGCCTCCGACACCTCTGCCGCCACGTTGGAACGTCTGGCGGAACGCGCCGTCGCCATGGCCCGCGAGGCCCCGGATGATCCCTATGCCGGGCTTGCCGACCCCGCCGATCTGGCGCGGAACTGGGATATGGATGCGCTCCAGCTTGCCGATCCGACGGCGGAACCAAGCGCCGCCGCTTTGGAGGCCGACGCCCGCGCCGCCGAAGCGGCGGCCCTGGAGACCGCCGGGATCACCCAGGCCGAAGCTGCCTCCGGTTATGCGGCACGGCGGGTTTACCTCGCCGCAAGCAACGGATTTTCCGGGAATTATGCCCGCACCTCCCGCTCGGTTTCCGTGGTCGCCTTCACCGGCGAAGGCACGGGGATGGAGCGGGATTATGCCGGGGAAGGCCGGGTCTTTCAGGCGGACATGCCCGATGCCGCCGGCATCGGCGCCCTCGCGGCAGAACGCGCGCTTGCCCGGCGGGGAGCCGTCAAGCCAAAGACCGGCAGCTATCCGGTTCTCTTCGATGAGCGGGTCGCGGCCTCGCTCATCGGGCATCTGCTTTCGGCGGTGAACGGCACGTCGATTGCCCGAGGCGCGTCGTTTCTGCGCGACAAACTTGGGCAGCAGGTGCTTCCGGCGGGGCTGTCGGTGATCGAGGACCCGTTGCGGCCGCGCGTCTCCGGCAGCCGCCCCTTCGATGCCGAGGGCCTGCCGGTGCAAAAGCGAATGATCGTTCAGGATGGGGTGCTGACCGGCTGGACCCTGGACCTTGCGACGGCACGGCAGCTCGGGATGCGCTCCACCGGCAATGCGACGCGCGGCACCTCGGCGCCGCCTTCCCCGTCCACCAGCAACATCGACCTGACGCAGGGCAGCGCCAGCCGGGCCGATCTGATCCGTGACATGGGAACGGGCCTGCTCGTAACCTCGCTGATCGGCTCCACCGTGAACGGCATCACCGGCGATTATTCGCGCGGCGCCTCGGGCTTCTGGGTGGAAGGCGGGGAGATCCGCTATCCGGTCAACGAATGTACGATTGCCGGAAACCTCCACGCCATGCTGCGCGGCATGATCCCGGCGAATGATGCGCGGATGCACCTTGCCACCCGTGTCCCGAGCCTGCTGCTCGAAGGCATGACGCTTGCCGGGGCCTGACCTCCACCTGCTGATCGAGGCCGCCGAAGAGGCGGGCCGCATCGCCATGCGCTATTGGAAGGCCGATCCGAAAGTCTGGGAGAAATCCGGGCAGGGGCCGGTCACGGAGGCCGATCTGGCGGTGAACGACATGCTGCGCGACCGGCTCCGGGCGGCAAGACCGGACTATGGCTGGCTGTCGGAGGAAACGCCGGACAACAGGGACCGGCTCGATTGTGAATATGTGTTCATCGTCGATCCGATCGACGGCACCCGCGCCTTCAACGCGGGGGAAAAGCACTTTTCCCATTCGCTCGCCATCGCCCGCAACGGCATGGTGACCGCCGCCGCGATCTGCGTGCCAGCCATCGGCCAGACCTATGCGGCAGAGGCAGGCAGGCCGGCAAGCCTGAATGGCGAAGCGATCCGCGCCAACCCGGATGCGAAGCTCGAAGGCGCCAACATCCTGATGTCAAAGGCCGGCCTGACCGCCGATCATTGGAATGGCGAGGTTCCGCCCCTGCGCCGCAGCTTCCGCTCCTCCATTGCCTATCGTCTTTGCCTCGTCGCCGAAGGGGCTTTCGATGGAATGATCGTGCTGCGCGACAGTTGGGAATGGGACATCGCGGCGGGATTGCTGATTGCGGAACAGGCCGGCGCGAGAGTGACGGACCGACATGGCAACGCAATCCGCTTCAATACCGAAGCAACCAGATCCGCCGGGATCATCGCCGCCCCGCCCGTCCTGCACGACAGCCTTCTGTCCCGCATGAAACGATAGGGCCGCCCGAAGGCGGCCCTATGTGAAGGATTATCCGTTCATCAGGATTTCGGCCGCTTCGGCGGCACGAAGCGTTGCGAGGTATCACGGGCATCGCTGCGCGGAGCTGCCGGTCTGGCCTTGGCGAAGGGCTTTTTCTCGGCCCCGAAGCTCTTGGCACCAGCCGCTTTCGGAGCGGCCTTCTTGGCATAGGGCCGGGCCTCGGACCCTTCGGCTTTCGCCGCATAGGGGCGGACCGGGCGATCCCCGTCGCCGCGGGGCTTGAAGCCGGTGCCTTCGGCGGAATGGCTCTTGTAGCCGGTTGCCCGACCCGGTTTGCCCTCACCGCCGCCATGCGATTTGTAGCCTGCCGATTTCGGCTTGTCGCCCGCAGCCCAGCGGGGCTTGCGCTCCCCCTCCGGAGCTTCGCGTTTGGCATAGGGCTGACGCTCCCCCTCCTCACGCTTGGCATAGGGCTTGCGCGGGGCATCTTCGCGCGGCGCATAGGGTTTGCGGTCGCTGTCCTCGCGTTTGGCGTAAGGCTTGCGCTCCCCATCCTCGCGTTTCGGATAGGGCTTGCGCGGCGCCTCCTCGCGCGGAGCATAGGGTTTGCGTTCCACCGGCGGCGCGGCCGGGTCATCCTCGACGATGCGGGGCGGCTTCGGCGTGTAAGCGCGCTCTTCGCGCGGCTCACGCACGGGGCGCGGCTCGCGCGGGGTGGTCGCCCGCGGGGCGCGGGGCGCACGCTCGGGGCGGTCGAGCGAGGGTTCACCCGGCAGGCGATCCATCACCAGCCCATTGTCGATCTCCTGCGTGGCCTTGAAGCGGCCGGCGACCGCCTCGGCGATCTGCACGAAGGTCTGATCTTCCTGCACGCGGATCGCGCCGATGCTGTCCTTGGCGATCCCGCCCGCATCGCAGATCTTCGGCAGGAGCCAGCGGGCCTCCGCCCGGCCAGACCGCCCGACGGAAATGCTGAACCAGACCGCCGGGCCGAACTCACCCCGTTCGCGCGGGGCCGCAGGGGCGGCAGGCGGCAACGCATCGGAGAGCACTTCCGGCGCCGAGCGTCCCTCACGCCAGAGCCGCACGAAAGCGGCAGCCACCTGCTCCGCCCCGAAGCGGTCGAGGAGGGCGGCGGCCAGCGGCGCCTCCTCCCCGGCGGGAAGGGTCAGCGCGGAATGTTCCAGAAGCCGCGCGTCGTCTTTTTCCTGCACGTCATCGGCGCTCGGCGCGGAGCCCCATTCGGCCACGACCTTTGCCCCTTGCAACAGGCGCTGCGCCTTGCGGAACTCCGCCGGCACCACGATCAGCGCCGAAACGCCCTTCTGCCCGGCGCGGCCCGTGCGGCCCGAGCGGTGCAGCAGCACTTCGGAATTGGTCGGCAGATCGGCATGGATCACCAGCTCCAGCCCCGGCAGGTCGATGCCCCGCGCGGCGACATCGGTGGCGATGCAGACCCGCGCGCGACCGTCGCGGAGGGCTTGCAGCGCGTGCATCCGCTCGGACTGCGACAGCTCGCCCGAAAGCGCCACGACCTGAAAACCGCGGTTGCCCATGCGCGCCAGCAGGTGATTCACATTGGCCCGCGTCTTGCAGAAGACGATGGCGGTGCGCGCCTCGTAAAACCGCAAGGCGTTGAAGATCGCATGTTCCTTGTCGCGGACGGCGACGGAAAGCGCGCGATATTCGATGTCCACATGCTGCTTGGCCTCGCCCTGGGCCTGAATCCGCAGGGCATCCCGCTGGAAGGTGCGGGCCAGCTCGGCGATCTCCTTCGGCACGGTGGCCGAGAACATCAGGGTGCGGCGGTCTTCCGGGGCGGCTTCGAGGATGAACTCCAGATCCTCGCGGAAGCCGAGGTCCAGCATCTCATCCGCCTCGTCCAAGACCGCGGCGCGCAGGCCGGAAAGGTCGAGCGAGTGCCGCTCGATATGGTCGCGCAGCCGGCCCGGCGTGCCGACGACGATATGGGCGCCGCGTTCGAGCGCGCGCTTTTCGGTGCGGTAATCCATGCCGCCGACGCAGGTGGCGATGCGGGCGCCCGCGGTGCCGTAGAGCCATTCCAGCTCCCGCGCGACCTGTTGCGCCAGCTCGCGCGTCGGCGCGATGATCAGCGCCAGCGGCGTGTCGGCGTAAAGAAGCTGGTCGCTGCCGCCGAGGATCTCCGGCGCGATCGCAAGGCCGAAGGCCACCGTCTTGCCCGAGCCGGTCTGCGCGCTGACGAGCGCATCGCGCCCCGCCACACCCTCGGCCAGAACCGCGCTTTGCACGGCGGTCAGGGTTTCATAGCCCTTTGCCGCCAAAGCCGCGGCCAGAGGCGCGGCAATACCCATGTCTGTCATCATCATGTTCCAAAAGGGGGGCGCAACCTTGCGCCCGTGAAGCCCGAACGGCACCTCATCCCCTTTGCGCCCGAGCCTCCCTGGCCTTGGGCGTCCCGGAATCCTCGGGCCGAAGGCGGTCCTCTACAGGGGAAAGGGCGCGCTGTATAGCCGCCCTTTCAGCTTTCGCGGAAGGCAAGCCCGAAATAATCGGTAAAGGGCTTCAGCAGATAGGCCATGGGCGAACGCGCGCCGGTCTCGATGAAGGCTTCCACCGGCATACCGGGCAGCAGGGTCTGGTCCTTCAGCTTGTCGAACTGACCCTCATCCGGGACGATTTCGGCGCGGTAGTAGGTCGCCCCCGTGCGCTGATCGGTCAGCGCATCGGCGGAGATGGTGGCGACATGGCCCCAAAGCTCCGGCGTGGTGCGGGCAGAGAAGGCCGGGAAGACCAGCCGCACCTTCTGGCCGACATGGACCTCATCGACATGCAGCGGCGAGATCTGGGTGTTGATCACCAGAGGCCGGTCCTGCGGGATGATGTAAAGCACCGGATCGGCGGGCCGCAGCACCGACCGCGGCGAAGTCACCTGAAGGCCAAGCACCAGCCCCGCCACCGGCGCCCGGATGTCGAGCCGCGCGATGCGTTCCACCAGGGAGCGGCGGCGCTCGGCCAGTTCCAGCATCTGCGGGCCAAGATCCCGAAGCTGGGTGACGGCCTCTTCCCGGCGGACGGCGGCGAGGCGGAGGATCTCCAGATCCACCTCGGTCGCGCGCCCCTCGGCCTCGGCGCGCGAAGCGGTCAGTTCGCCCACATCGCCCTGCATCCGCGCGGCCTCCCGCTCAAGCGCCAGCACCCGGCTCGACTGGGCGAGGCCCTTGGCGAGAAGTTCCTTCTGATCCGCCAGCTCCCGCTGGATCAGCGCAAGCTGCTCGTTCAGCGCCCTGGCCTGGGCATCCACCCCGTCGATCTGCGACGCGATCTGGCCGGAGCGGCGCTGCAGCTGCTCCGTCTGTTTGGCGAGCGATTCGCGGCGGGCGCTGAAAAGGCCGCGCTGCCCTTCGATCTGCTCGGCAACCTCGGGGCGGGTCCTGGCAAGCTCCGCCAGCTCGCCGGTAAAGGCCGGCTCCGCCCGGTCGTCGCGCTCTGCCTCCAGCCGGGCGGAGCGGGCCATGACCTCGAAAAGCTGGCCCTCCACGATGGCAAGCTCAGAGTTCAGGAGCGAGCCGTCGAGCCGGATCAGCAGATCGCCCGCCTTCACCGCCTGCGCTTCCTTGACCGCGATCTCCTCCACCACCCCGCCATCGGGATGCTGGACGACCTGCCGGTTCTCCGCCACCTCGATCTGGCCGGCGGAGACCACCGCCCCGTCGATGGAGGTCGCAACGCTCCACCCTCCGAAGCCGCCGACGAGGATCAGCAGCGTCAGCATCCCGATCACGACGGGGCCGCGCGCAGACAGGACGGAGCGGCTCATGACACGCCTCCCGGCCCGGTGGATCGCACGATTTCCGTGTGGTTCTTGACCATATCCCGCAACACCTGATCGCGCGGCCCGAAGGCGCGGCGCATCCCGTCTTCCATGACCAGCAGCAGGTCACATTCCTGAATGGCCGCCGGGCGGTGCGCCATGATCAGCACAGATCCCCCCCGTGCCTTCAGCCCCCGGATCGCAAGGTTCAAGGCCAGGGTCCCGTCATTGTCGAGGTTGGAGTTCGGCTCATCCAGCACCAGAAGCACCGGATCGCCGTAAAGCGCGCGCGCAAGGCCGATCCGCTGGATCTGCCCGCCCGAGAGCCGCCCGCCGAGCGCCGAAATGCGGGTATCATAGCCCTCCGGCAGCTTGACGATCATGTCATGCGCCGCCGCCGCCTTCGCTGCGGCCACCACGGAAGCCGAATCCGGATTGGCCTGAAGCCGGGCGATATTGTCGGCGATCGTGCCTTCGAACAGCGTCACCCGCTGCGGCAGGTAGCCGATATAGCTGCCGAGCCGGTCCGGATCGTATTGCTCCAGCGTCGCGCCATCGAGCCGGACCTTGCCGCCCGCCGGCTTCCACACCCCGATGAGCGCGCGGGCGAGCGAGGATTTCCCCGCCCCCGACGGCCCGATCACCCCGAGCGCCTGACCCGGATCGAGCCGGAAGGACACCATCCGCAGCACCGCCTGCGTCTCGCCCGGCGGCACGACCGTCAGGCCCTGCGCTTCCAGAACCGCCTTCGGGCGCGGCAGTTCGGTGCGCTCCGGCTCATCCGGCACACGGGAAAGAAGCTCGGCCAGCCGCCGCTGCCCCTCGCGCGCGCGGGTGACGATCGCCCATTGTCCGACCGCCTGTTCGATCGGCTGCAGCGCACGTCCCATCAGGATCGAGCCGGCGATCATCGCACCGCCGCTCAGCTCCCCCTTCAGCACCAGCCAGGCCCCTGCCCCGAGCATCGCCGATTGCAGGAACATCCGGAAGGTCCGCGAAACGGAGCCGAAGCGCGAGCCGAGATCGCCCGCCGCCAGCCCCTGTTCGAGCGCCGCATTGCGCGCCCTGTGCCAACGGTCGAAGGCGGCTCCGGTCATGCCCATGGCCTGCACCGCCTCCGCCTCGGTCTTGATGAGGTCGGACATGCGTTCGGCCTGCATGGTCAACTGGTTGGTCCGGTTGATCGGCCCTTCGGTCATCCGCTGGTTCAGAAGCGTCAGCAGGATCAGAAAGATCCCGCCCCCGACCGCCAGCCAGCCGAGCACCGGATGGAAGACGAAGATCGCGGCGACGAAGAATGGCGTCCAGGGAATGTCGAAGAGCGCGACCAGCACCGGCGAGGCCCAGAGCCGCTGCACCGCCTCCAGATCGCGCTGTGCGGCAAGCGCCACGGGATCGTTCGGCTGCGCCGTCAGCCGCTTCATCGCCGCGGCAAAGACCCGGCGATCCAGCCGGTCCTGCATCTTCGCCCCGATCCGCGCCATGATCCGCGCACGGGCATTGTCGAGCACGCCCATGGCGAGGAACAGAAAGGCCGCCAGCACCGAAAGCGCCACCAGCGTCGCTTCCGACCGGCTGCCGAGCACCCGGTCATAGACCTGAAGCATATAGAGCGGCCCGGTCAGCAACAGCAGGTTGACGAAGACCGAGAACAGCCCGACGGCCCAGAGAAGCCCCCTCTGCCCCGACCGCGCGGCCCGAAGCTCCGCCAGACCCCGGCGGAATTCATTCTGTCCCATGCCTGCACCTGCTAGCCCGCCCCGCTCCGGGGATCGGCGGAAATCAACCTGCGTCACCTCACGGCCACGCTTGGCCGTTGTCTTGACCGGGGGTGCGGCTTATCCCTTGTCTTCCCCCGGTGAAACCTGTGCTACCAAAGGCCTCGGACCGAACGTAGAAAAATGATCCTTACGATTCCATCACTTTCCAGCCGGGAGGAACGAAAAATCCGCGGGCATTTCCTTTTTGTCGCGCTGACGGCTGCGGCGGGCGCCCTCGGCGGCTGCGCGGCCCCGGCTCCCGAAGGGATCGACGACCCGTATGAGGTCGAAAACAGGTCCACCCATGCTTTCAACCTCGCCCTGGACAGCAAGATCCTGAGGCCGGCCGCCACGGCCACCCATGCCGGCAACGGGCCACTCGGCCGCGGGATCGCCAATTTTGCCGACAATCTCGATGCGCCGGGCGATGTGGTCAACAGCCTGCTGCAATTCCGCATCGGCAAGGCCACCGAGAACACCCTGCGCTTCGCCATCAACACCGTGATCGGCGTCGGCGGCATCTTCGACCCGGCGACGGCCATGGGCGTCCCCGGCAAGAAGACCGACTTCGGCGAGACGCTGCATGTCTGGGGCGTGGGCGAGGGCAGCTATCTGGAGGTTCCCTTCGTCGGGCCTTCCACGCAGCGCGACGCGCTCGGCGATGTGGTCGATTTCGTGATCGACCCGCTGAACTACATCCTGCCCGCCCCGGAAAGCTACTTCGGCACGGCGGCGAAACTTGCTGCAAAGGTTGGTGATCGCGGGCGCTATTCCGCAACCGTCGATTCCATCCTATATGAAAGCGCAGACAGCTATGCCCAGGCGCGCCTGCTTTACTTGCAGAACCGCCGGTATGAGCTGGGACAGACCGCAGACGAAGGCAGCTTCGTCGATCCCTACGAGGACCCCTATGGACAATGACCTGACCCAGATGTCCCGCCGCCGCTTTGCGGCCGGCTTTGCGCTCGGCTCGGTGGCGCTCGCGCTGCCGCTGCCCGCCATGGCGCTTGACGTGGACGAGGCCCGCGACCTGATCAACCGCGCCATCGGCGAGATCAACGGCGTGATCAGCTCCGGCAAGGGCGAAGCCGCCATGCTCGGCGATTTCGAGCGGATCTTCGTGAAATATGCCGATGTGCCGACCATCGCCCGCTCCGCCCTCGGCGTCGCCGCCAAACAGGCAAGCAAGGCGCAGATGACCTCCTTCACCAAGGCTTTCCAGGGCTATATCAGCCGCAAATACGGTCGCCGCTTCCGCGAATTCATCGGCGGCAGCATCGAAGTGACCGATGCCAGACCGCTGAAAAGCTATTACGAGGTGATCTCGGTCGCCCATCTGAAGGGCGAGGCGCCCTTCGACCTGCGGTGGCATGTGTCGGACAAATCCGGCAAGAACCTGTTCTTCAACATCATCATCGAGGGGGTGAACATGCTCGCCTCCGAACGCACCGAGATCGGCGCCATGCTCGACAAGCGCAAGGGCAATCTCGATGCGCTGATCGAAGACCTGAAAAAGGCCTGAGCCTCAGGCCAGAAGGGCGGCGGCCTTGCCCCCCGTCGCCCTGAGCGCCTCCGAGGGCGCGATCCCGAGCAGAAGCCCCCGCGCCCCGGCATTGATCCAGACCCTCTCCGCCGCGCAGACCGACACCTCGAACGCCGTCGGTACTACCCGTTTCTGGCCGAAAGGCGAAATCCCGCCGACATGATAGCCGGTCAGCCGCTCCGCCCTGGCGGGCGGCATCATCGCCGCCGCCTTGCCGCCAAAGGCCGCCGCCACCCGCTTCATCGACAATTGCCCGTCCGAGGGGATCACGCAGCAGCCCGGCTGCCCGTCCACCTCGACCATCAGGCATTTCAGCGTGAAGGCCGGGTCCAGCCCAAGGGCCTCGGCCGCCGCCATGCCGATCTGCGCCGCCCCCGGATCATAGTCATAGGGATGCAGGCTCACCACGACCCCCGCCGCCTCCAAGGCCTTCAGGCCCGGTGTCGATGCCATGACCCTCGCAGTCCTTTCCTGCCAGCCTTGCGGCCTTTCATACTGGCGCAAATATCCTCGGGGGGTCCGGGGGGCAGACAGCCCCCCGGCGCTGAGGCCCCCGCCCCGGTCTCAATAGACCACCACCGCCCGGATCGACTTGCCCGCATGCATCAGATCGAAGCCCTCGTTGATCTTCTCCAGGGGCAGGACATGGGTGATCATGCTGTCGATCTCGATCTTGCCGTCCATGTACCAGTCGACGATCTTCGGCACATCGGTACGGCCGCGCGCGCCGCCAAAGGCGGTGCCTTTCCAGACCCGGCCCGTCACCAGCTGGAAGGGCCGCGTCTCGATCACGGCGCCCGCCGGCGCCACGCCGATGATGATGCTCTGCCCCCAGCCCCGGTGGGTACATTCGAGCGCATCGCGCATCACCTTCACATTGCCGGTGCAGTCGAAGGAATAATCCGCCCCGCCGATCTTGTCGAAGGGCGTCTTGGTCAGATCGACAACCGCCTGCACCACCGAGCCTTCGATCTTCTTGGGGTTGATGAAATGGGTCATGCCGAACTTGCGGCCCCATTTCTCCTTGTCGTCGTTCAGATCGACGCCGATGATCATGTCCGCCCCGGCCATCTTCAGGCCCTGGATGACATTGAGCCCGATCCCGCCGAGCCCGAAGACCACGGCCTTGGCCCCGATCTCCACCTGCGCGGTGTTCAGCACCGCCCCGATGCCGGTGGTCACGCCGCAGCCGATGTAGCAGATCTTGTCGAAGGGCGCATCCTCGCGCACCTTGGCGAGCGCGATCTCCGGCACGACGGTATGGTTGGCGAAGGTCGAGCAGCCCATGTAGTGATGGATGGGCGTGCCGTCGAGCATCGAGAAGCGCGTGGTCCCGTCCGGCATCAGCCCCTGCCCCTGCGTCGCGCGGATCGCGGTGCAGAGGTTGGTCTTGCGGCTGAGGCAGGAGGGGCATTCCCGACATTCCGGCGTGTAAAGCGGGATGACGTGATCCCCCGGCTTCAGCGTCTTCACCCCCGGCCCGACGGCGAGGACCACCCCCGCCCCCTCATGCCCGAGAATCGCCGGGAACAGTCCCTCCGGGTCCGCCCCCGAAAGCGTGAACTCATCCGTATGGCAGATCCCCGTGGCCCTGATCTCGACCAGAACCTCCCCCTCCTTGGGGTCGGCGAGGTTCACCTCCATGATTTCAAGCGGTTTTCCGGGCGCAATGGCGACGGCGGCGCGGGTACGCATGGCAGATCCTTCCCCCTGTTGTTCGCAGACAGGCTGTGCCAAGAAAGAGGCAATTGCAACGCGGGAAACGACACGAAATGACGACCGCCGCCTCTCCTCTCGCCCTTCTTGCCCTTCTGGCGACCCTCGCCGCCTGCACGAAACCGCCGGAGCCGGACCCCGTTCCCGTCTATGACCCGAATGTCGATGTGACCCCCGGCTGGAACGAGAAAGAGCCCGATACCTGCCATGCCGGTGATTACGCGCATCTGATGGGCCAGCCCGCCTCGATCCTGCCCTCGGCCGGGATCAGCCGCGAATACCGGGTGATCGCGCCCGGCTCCATCGTCACGCAGGAATACAATTCCGCGCGGATCGACATTTCGACCGACGCGAACGGGCTGATCGTGCGGATGTCCTGTGGCTGAGGTCCGGCGGGCTTGCCTTGCCGCCGTCCTCCTGCTCGCAGGCTGCGCCGGGTTCGGTGCGATGCGGATGGGTCCGGCCGAGCGGATGATCCCGCCGCAGCCGGACCGCTGCGGACTCGCCGCCCTGCCAGATCTCACCGGACAGGAGATGTCGCGGCTCGCGGATTTCCGCCTGCAGGGTCCGCTGCGTGTGATCTGGCCGGGGCAGGAGGTCACCGCCGAGATACAATCCAACCGCATCAACGCCGAAGTGGATGTGGAGGCGCGAATCCTCCGCCTCTTCTGCGGCTGACCCGTTTTACCGGAGGACAGGATGACCCGACTTTCCCTGCTTTTCTGCCTGCCGCTGCTCGCCGCCTGCGTCGAGCCGCCCGCCCCTCCGACCCCGGAACCGCGCCCCCCCGCCGGGGAAAGCTGCGGGGCCGAAGCGTTGCAAGGGCTGGTCGGTCAAAGCGCCAAGGTGCTGGAAACCATGCGTTTCGGCACGACGACCCGCATCCTGCGCCCCGGCATGGCGGTGACGATGGATTACAGCCCGACGCGGCTCAACATCAGCATTGACGAACATGAGCGCATCCGTCGCGTCACCTGCGGCTGACAGCGAAAAGCCCCCGGCCTGTCGCCGGGGGCCTTCCGCAGCCGCAGACGGGCTTACATGCGATAGCTGACGTGGCAATCCTTGCAGGCGCCGCCGATGGCGCCCATGCCGGCACCGATCGTCTCGGCGCTGCTCGTGTCCACCGCGGTCGCGGCGGTTTCCAGAGCCTTGGCCTTGGCGACGAAATCCTCCCAGCCGGTCCAGACCTCGGGCTTGGCTTCCGAGCCGGGATCGGCGGCATTGGTCTCGAATTTCGCGGCGATCTCTGCTGCACCCGCGGTCAGCGTGGCTTTGGCCGCTTCTGCCGCCGCCGCATCATAGGCGACCTTGCCGCCGGCCATTTCGCCGAGCGTCTTGGCCGCGCCGCCGAAGCTTTTCATCAGATCCTGCCGTGCGATGACGGCAGGATCGGTCGCTGCCGTCTCGGCAACAGCCATGCCCGCACAGAGCATCAGCCCGGCCACGATGGTTTTGGTCAAAGGTTTCACTCTGGCTCTCCTGCTGGAATTGAGCGGACAGGATAACCACGGGACCGGCAACAGAGCCATGACGAATCCGGGCCGGCGGGCGGCCTCACGCGATTGTCATTCACCTGCCTCCGGCAAGGCCTCCAGCACGGCGAGCGAGGGGTAGCCATCCGCCACCATCCCCCGCGCCTTCTGGAAGGCCTTCACCGCGGCAATGGTCTTCGGCCCCATCTTGCTGTCGATACCGCCGGTATCGAAGCCCGCCGCCGTCAGCCGCCGCTGCAACGCCACCCGTTCGTCAAAGCTCAGCGCCCGCAACTCCCGCGGCCAGGTGGCCCTGATCGCCGGGCCCCCCCCGATCCGGTCGGCCAGATGGCCCACGGCGATCACATAGGCATCGGCGGTATTGTAGCGCTCGATCACATGGAAATTCTGGAAGATCAGGAAGGCCGCGCCGCGCGCGCCCCCCGGCAGCAGGACCGAAGCCGCGCCGTGATCCGGCAGGTCGCCGCCGCCCGCCAGCCGCAACCCCATACCCTGCCAGTCGGCCACGGGCTTCTTCACCCGCTCCCCGGACAGGTCATAGTCGAAGCCCTTGGGCAGCGTCACCTCCACCCCCCAGGGGGCGCCCTTCTGCCAGCCGAAGCCCGCCAGATAGGCCGCTGTGGAGGCGAGCGCATCCGTCGGATCGTCGCTCCAGATGTCGCGCTTGCCGTCGCCGGTGAAATCGACGGCATGGGCAAGAAAGGAGGAGGGCATGAACTGCGTATGGCCCATGGCCCCGGCCCAGCTTCCCCTCATCGCCTTTGCGGTCACATCGCCCTTTTGCAGGATGGTCAGGGCGGCCAGCAATTCGCTTTCGAAAAATGCCCCCCGCCGCCCGTCATAGGCGAGCGTCGCAAGCGCCTCCACCGTCTGCACATCGCCGCGCACCGCGCCATAGGCGCTTTCGAGCCCCCAGATCGCCGCGACGATCTTGCCGTCTACGCCGTAAGTCGCCTCGATCCGCGCCAGAACCTCCGCCTGCCGCGCCACCGCCTTGCGGCCGCTGGCGATGCGATCCTCCGAGACGGCCCTGTCGAGATAATCCCAGATCGTCTTGGTGAATTCGTTCTGGTGGCGGTCCTTGTGGACGACATCGGGCAGGTAGTGGAGCCCGGTCATCGCCCCCTCCCATGTCGCCGAAGAAATGCCCGCACCAAGCGCCCGCTCCCGGAAGCCGGTCAGCCAGTCCTGAAATCCCGCTTCGGTTCCCGTGCCTTCGCTCAACACCGCTTCTCCCGCAACCGGGGTATCGGGGACCTGCTGCGCGCGTGCCATGCCGGCGGTCAAGGCCGCCAGCATCAGGACAATCGCCACCCGGTTCCACATCCTGCCCCCGAACTCCCAATCCTTACCGCCGCTTGCGGACGACCTTGCGCTTCACCGCCGCGGCCTTGGCCTTTGCCGCCCCGGCGCGGCGTTGCGGCGCCTTGCCGCGCCCGCCCCGACCGCCTCCGGCCGGAAGGCTGCGCCCCTCCACCTCCAGCAGGTCGAGCGTCAGCCCCCCCGTCACCGGCGTCGCCTCGGCAAGCCGCACCAGTACCCGCTGACCGATGCCCAAGACCTGCCCCGTATCCGATCCGGTCAGGGTCTGGCTCGCCTCGTCGAAATGGAAGAACTCCCGCCCCACGGCGCGGATCGGGATGAGCCCATCCGCCCCGGTCTCATCCAGCTTCACGAAGAGGCCGAAGCGCTGCACCCCGGAAATCCGCCCCGCGAATTCCGCCCCCACCCGGTCGGCGAGGAAGGCGGCAAGATAGCGGTCGGTCGTATCCCGCTCCGCCATCATGCTGCGCCGCTCGGTGTCGGAGATGAGCTTGCCCGTCTCCTCTAGGTTTTCCACATCCCAGGCCGACAGCCCGTCATCGCCCCAGCCATGTCCGGCAATCAGCGCCCGATGCACGATCAGATCGGAATAGCGCCGGATCGGCGAGGTGAAATGCGCGTAATTCCGCAGGGCGAGGCCGAAATGGCCGAAGTTTTCCGGGTGGTAATAGGCCTGCGTCATGCTCCGCAGGGTGGAGATGTTGATCAGCTCGTCGAACTCCGACCCTTCCGCCTGCGCCAGCAGCCGGTTGAGATGCGAGGTCTTCAGCACCTGTCCCTTGGCCAGCGTGAAGCCCGAAGCCTCCGCCACCTCGCGCAGGGCGTCGAGCTTCAGCGGCGAGGGTTCCTCATGGACGCGGAAGAGAAGCGGGCGCTTCAGCCGGATCAGCTCCTCCGCCGCCGCGACATTGGCGAGGATCATGTACTCCTCGATCAGCCGATGCGCGTCGAAGCGGTCGCGGAAGGCGATCGAAAGCACCTTGCCGTCCTCATCCAGCACGATCTTGCGTTCGGGCAGATCGAGATCGAGCGGCTGACGCGCCGCGCGCGCTTTCTTCAGCGCCTCATAGGCGGCGTAAAGCGGTTTCAGGACCGGATCGAGCAGCGGCTCCGTCACCGGATCGGGGCTGCCGTCGATTGCGGCCTGCACCTGCGCGTAATGCAGCGACCCGGCAGAGCGCATCAGCCCGCGTACGAACCGGTGGCTGATCTTGCGGCCCTCGCCGTCGATCCGCATCCGCACGGCAAGGCAGGCGCGGTCCACATGCTCATGCAGCGAGCACAGATCACCGGAGAGCACATCCGGCAGCATCGGCACCACGCGGTCGGGGAAATAGGTGGAATTGCCGCGCCGCCGTGCCTCCCGGTCAAGCGCGGAGCCGGGGCGGACGTAGAAGGCCACATCGGCAATCGCCACCCAGATCACGAAGCCGCCGGGATTGCCCGGTTCGCGGTCATGCTCGGCAAAGACCGCATCATCGCGGTCGCGCGCATCCACCGGGTCGATGGTGACGAGGGGGATGTCGCGCAGATCCTCCCGCCCCTTGAGGGTGGCAGGCTGGGCGCGGTCGGCCTCGGCGATCACCGCATCGGGGAACTGGTCGGGGATGCCGTGCTGATGGATGGCGATGAGGCTGACCGCCTTCGGCCCGGTCGGATCGCCGATGCGGGCCGTGATCCGCGCCTGCGGCAGGCCGAGCTTGCGGTTGCCGACGGCCTCGGCCTCCACCAGTTCGCCATCCTTGGCGCCAAGGCTCTGATCGGCGGCGACGCGCCATTCCTTGTCCTGGCCCTTGTCGATCGGCACGATGCGCCCGCCTTCGGCGCCGAGGCGGAAGACGCCCAGCACCTTCAAGGGGTTGGCGCCAAGCCGCCGGATGAGCCGCGCCTCATAGGCGTGATCCGCCGCCGCGACGGGGGCGAGGCGCGCCAGAATCCGCTCCCCCGCGCCAAGGGCCGGATCGCCCTTCTGCGGCAAGATCAGGATGCGCGGCACATCCTCCACCTCCGGGCCAAGCTCCAGCGGGCGGGCGAAGAGATCGCCTGCCGCATCGGGCGCCAGCACCAGCAGCACCGAGACCGGCGGCAAGGCCCCCGGTGCGCGGAACCGGCGCGCGGTCCGTTCCACCACGCCCTCCGCCTCCAGCTCCTTCAGGAGCCGCTTGAGGTCGATGCGGGCATCGCCCTTGATCCCGAAGGCCTTGGCGATGTCGCGTTTGCCGGTCAGGTCGGGATGCTCGGCGATCCACTGGCGGATCTGGTCTTTGGTGGGGATCGGGTTCATCCCTAGGGCCTAGCACGGGCGGGGCTTCAAGAAAACCACAAGAAGACCACCCTTGGTGCAGCGCAAAGAGAGGGAGCCTCCGGCGGGGATATTTAAGGCAAGATGAAAAGCCACGGGTCCCCGCCTGTCCGGAATCAGACCGGGCATGACGGACCCGAACGCCCCCCTTCATCTTGCCTCAAATATCCTGCGGGGAGGTCGGGAGGGGCGCAAAGCCCCTCCGGGGCCGCAGCCGGAGCGCCGCCCTCAGACCCCCTCCACCACCCGCAGGGTGAGGTTGATGCGCCCGCCCTTCGGCAGCAGGCCGGAGGAGCCGAAGCGCAGGCGGTCCACCCCGTGCCAGGCGAGGCGGGCGGGACCGCCCATCAAAAGCACATCGCCGGAGCGCAGCCAGAAGCTTTCGGTGCCGTCGCTGCGGTCGGTGCCGCCGATGCGGAAAAGCGCCTCATCGCCGAGAGAGACGGAGAGGACCGGCCAGGTGAAATCACCTTCGTCGCGGTCCTGATGCAGGCCCATCCGCGCGCCTTCCCCGTAGAAGTTCACGAGGCAGCAGTCGGGGCTGCGGGTGAGACCGGTGATCTCATGCCAGATCGCCAGCACCCCGGCGGGGATCGGCGGCCAGGGCCGGCCGGCCGGATGGCGGCTCTGGTAGCGATAGCCCTTCCGGTCCGTCACCCAGCCGAGCCGCCCCGCCGCCGTCATCCGCACCGACATCGGGCGTCCGCCCGGCGTCACGGGGCTTTGCAGGGGGGCCGCGGCCACCACCTCGCGCAGGGCCGCCACCAGGGCCGCCTGTTCGGCAGGATCCAGCCATTCCGGCCAATACCGCAGACCCCGGATCTCGCGCATCTGCGGCTTCGTTCCGCTTTTCATCACTTCCCCTGCCCTTCCGCCCCCTGCACCGCTTGCAGCCCTCAAGACCCCTCCTTATATACGCCCGGAAGCCGGAACGGGCGGTGCCTTTTCCGGGTCTCAATGGGATCGGGTCGGGATGCCATCTTGGGTCCCGCCCACAACATCGCCGAAGGAAAGGGACCACTCATGGCCAAAGTCATTGGTATTGACCTCGGGACGACCAACTCCTGCGTTGCCATCATGGACGGCTCGCAGCCCCGGATCATCGAAAACTCGGAAGGCGCGCGTACCACGCCCTCCATCGTCGGCTACACGGACACGGAACGGCTTGTCGGGCAAGCCGCCAAGCGTCAGGCCGTCACCAACGCCTCCAACACGGTCTTTGCCGTCAAGCGCCTGATCGGGCGCCGGCATGACGATCCGGTGATCGTCAAGGACCAGAAGAACATGCCCTACAAGATCGTCAACGGCGGCAATGGCGACGCCTGGGTCGAAGTGCGCGGCGAGAAATATTCGCCGGCGCAGGTTTCCGCCGTCATCCTTCAGAAGATGAAGGAAACCGCCGAGAGCTATCTCGGCGAGACGGTGACGCAGGCGGTCATCACGGTTCCGGCCTATTTCAACGACGCCCAGCGTCAGGCCACCAAGGATGCCGGCCGGATCGCCGGGCTCGAAGTGCTGCGGATCATCAACGAGCCGACGGCGGCCGCTCTTGCCTACGGGCTCGACAAGAAGGAATCGAAGACCATCGCCGTCTATGACCTCGGCGGCGGGACCTTCGACATCACCATCCTCGAAATCGACGACGGCCTCTTCGAAGTCAAATCCACCAACGGGGATACCTTCCTCGGCGGGGAAGACTTCGACATGCGGATCGTCAACTATCTGTCGGACGAGTTCAAGAAAGAGCATGGCGTCGATCTCAGCCTCGACAAGATGGCGCTTCAGCGCCTGAAGGAAGCGGCGGAGAAGGCCAAGATCGAGCTCTCGTCCAGCCAGCAGACCGAGATCAACCAGCCGTTCATCTCGATGGACAAGACCACCGGCCAGCCGCTGCACCTCGTGGTGAAGCTGACCCGTGCGAAGCTGGAAAGCCTCGTCGAGGATCTGATCAAGAAGTCGATCAAGCCCTGTGCCGCGGCGCTCAAGGATGCGGGCGTTTCGGTCAATGATATCGACGAGGTGGTGCTGGTCGGCGGGATGACCCGGATGCCGCGCGTCATCGAGGAAGTGACCAAGTTCTTCGGCAAGGAGCCGCACAAGGGCGTCAACCCCGATGAGGTCGTGGCTGCCGGCGCCGCCATCCAGGCGGGCGTGCTGCAGGGCGACGTGAAGGATGTGGTTCTTCTCGACGTGACGCCGCTGTCGCTCGGGATCGAGACCCTGGGCGGGGTCTTCACCCGGCTCATCGACCGCAACACCACCATCCCGACCAAGAAGAGCCAGGTCTTCTCGACCGCCGAGGACAACCAGAATGCGGTGACGCTGCGGGTGTTCCAGGGTGAGCGGGAGATGGCGGCGGACAACAAGATGCTCGGCCAGTTCAACCTGGAGAACATCCCCCCCGCCCCGCGCGGCCTGCCGCAGATCGAGGTCACCTTCGACATCGACGCCAACGGCATCGTCACCGTGAAGGCCAAGGACAAAGGCACCAACCGCGAACAGGCCATCACCATCCAGGCCTCGGGCGGTCTGTCGGACGAGGACATCGAGAAGATGGTCCGCGACGCCGAAGCCAATGCCGATGCCGACAAGGCCCGGCGCGAACTGGTCGAGGCCAAGAACCAGGGCGAAAGCCTGATCCACTCGACGAAGAAATCGCTGTCCGAACACTCCGACAAGGTGGACCCCTCCACCGTCGAAGTGATCGAACTGGCCATGGGCGCGCTCGAGGAAACGCTGAAGTCCGAAGATGCCGGCAAGATCAAGGGCGGCATCCAGAACCTGACCGAAGCGGCTATGAAGCTCGGCGAGGCGATCTACAAGGCGCAGTCGGAGGCCGGTGAGGCCGATGCCGATGGCCCGCGCGATGTGGATGACGATATCGTAGATGCGGATTTCGAGGATCTCGGCGGCAACAACAAGCGGAAGTAAGACCGCGTGAAACGGGTCAGGGGGCGGTTCGGAAACGGGCCGCCCCCACCCGGTTCGGGAAAGGGCTTTTGCCATGGCAAAGCGCGACTATTATGAGGTTCTCGGGGCCTCGAAAGGCGCCTCGGCGGAGGAGCTGAAGAAGGCCTATCGCAACAAGGCGAAGGAACTTCACCCTGACCGCAACTCCGACAACCCCGATGCCGAGGCCCAGTTCAAGGAAGTGAACGAGGCCTATGACGTTCTGAAGGATGCCGACAAGAAGGCGGCCTATGACCGCTACGGCCATGCGGCCTTCGAGGGAGGCATGGGCGGCGGCGGTCAGCGCGGCGGCTACGGCGGCGGTCAGGGCGATTTCGCCTCGGCCTTCTCGGATGTGTTCGAGGATCTCTTCGGCGATTTCATGGGCGGCCGGGGTGGTGGCGGCGGCGGGCGGGCGCGTCCGCAGCGTGGTTCCGACCTGCGCTACAACCTCCGCGTCACGCTGGAGGAAGCGCATCAGGGCGTCCAGAAGACCATCAACGTCCCGACCTCGGTGGCCTGCGAGACCTGCCGCGGCACCGGCGCCGAAGGCGGGGCGGAGCCTGTGACCTGTCCGACCTGCTCCGGCATGGGCAAGGTGCGGGCGCAACAGGGCTTTTTCACGGTGGAGCGCACCTGCCCGACCTGCTCCGGCGCGGGGCAGATCGTCAAGAACCCGTGCAAGTCCTGCGGCGGCGCCGGTCGGGTCGAGAAGGATCGCTCGCTTTCCGTCAACATCCCGGCAGGGGTGGAGACCGGAACCCGCATCCGCCTTGCCGGCGAGGGTGAGGCCGGGATGCGCGGCGGGCCTTCGGGCGATCTCTACATCTTCATCGAGGTGAAGGATCACCCGATCTTCCAGCGGGACGGGGTGAACCTCTTCTGCCGGGTGCCGATCTCCATTGCCTCCGCAGCCCTTGGCGGCGAGGTCGAGGTGCCGACGATCGACGGCGGCAAGGCGCGGGTGAAAGTGCCGGCGGGCAGCCAGACCGGCAAACAGATGCGCCTGCGCGCCAAGGGGATGCCGGCTCTGCGCGGCGGCGGGACCGGCGACATGCTGATCGAGCTGGCCGTTGAAACGCCGGTCAACCTCACTGCCCGCCAGAAGGAGATCCTGCGCGAGTTCGACCAGCTCTCCGAGGAAAACAATCCGGAAGGCTCCTCCTTCTTCTCGAAGGTCAAGGGCTTCTGGGACGGGATGAAGAGCTGAACCGGCGGGACGGGCAGATTGCCCGTCCTGCGCGGAGAGGCCAGCACCGGACGGGTCCGCCGCCAATGGTGCCACACCCGCAATGGGAAGGCCTGCCGGTGGCGGGCCGGTTTGCACTTGCCTCCGCACATACAGCGTAGCGCGAGAGAAATCGTCCCTCAGACCCGAGCCGGTGACCCCGGCCGCCCTCCCCGTTCATCTTGCCTCAAATATCCTGCGGGGTTTGCCATCGGTTCAAGGGACCGAAGGCAGGACGGAGGGGTGCAAACCCCTCCGGGGCCGAACGGGGCGCCCCGGTCGGCGAAGTAGATAAGACCACAAAACCAGGCCGGGGCGGTAACCATCCGACACGGGCCGACGGACCGGGGGCCGCCGGGCCCGCGACAGGCGGACGGGGGTGGCGTTAACCACTTCTCAACCCTCCCCATGCCAGCCTCCCCGCATGACACAGCGCGGCTTTCATGATTCTGCCCTGCCCCTCTTCGCCCTCGATGCGGATGAGGCCGCACCTGCCCCGCTGCCCGCCCGCCTCCCCTCCTATATCGCCGATCACCGCAAGCGCCTGCGGGACAGGTTCATGGAGGGCGGCGCGCAGGCCATGCCGGATTATGAACTGCTGGAACTGCTGCTGTTCCGCGCCATCCCCCGACAGGATGTGAAACCGCTTGCCCGGCTGCTGCTGGAAACGTTCGGCGATTTCAACCGGGTGATCTCCGCCACCCCTGCCCGGCTTCTGATGGTCCGGGGCGTGGGGGAAGCCGTGGTGCAGGAGCTGAAGATCGTCGAGGCCTCGGCTCAGCGCCTCATGCGTGCCAGGGTGATCAACCGGCCTGTGCTGTCCTCCTGGGATGCGCTCCTTGACTACTGCCATACCGCCATGGCCCACCGGGAGACGGAGCAGTTCCGCATCCTGTTTCTCGACCGAAAGAATGTGCTGATCGCCGATGAGGAGCAGGCGAAAGGCACGGTGGACCATGTGCCGGTCTACCCGCGCGAGGTGGTCAAGCGGGCGCTTGAACTGAACGCGAGCGCGCTCATTCTGGTGCATAACCATCCCACTTGGCCCTTTTTGATCACGATGGATCACGCTCAAGCATCGTAAAACACTGGCTTTTTTTGGGTTGTCGCAGGGGCGGATACCATGGCATAGTGGGGGCGGTTTTAAGGGGATCGGAGCCCTTTTTGACCCCAGTTGCCGGCACCACAAACCCGTCTGGCGACCCCACCAAAAAGCCGATGGAGAACCCCAGTGCCGAGCCTTACAGATGGAGAAATACGCCGCGCCCTGAAGCAGGTTGAGCAGACCCAAAAACAGCTAAGCCTCGTTGACGGCGAAGGACACGGCACCGGCCGCCTGGTCCTCGTCATGAAGCCGATGCCTACCCGTGTGACTGCGGACTGGATGGCGCAGCAATGGCGCGATCAGAAGCGGATCAAGAAGAAGCTCGGCTCATATCCGGCGATGCCGCTCAGCAAGGCGCGAGAAGTGTACAACCGCGATTTCGCGGGGATGATTCAGAAGGGCCGCAGCATCAAGATCGCCGGAGACACCCGCCCCGGTACGGTCGCTGACCTGTTCGAAGCCTATGTCGCGGCCCTCAAGGAGGCCGGAAAGCCATCTTGGAAAGAAGCCGAAAAGGGCCTCAACAAAATCGCCGATACGCTCGGGCGCAACCGCCCGGCACGCGACATCGAACCGGAAGAGATCACGGCGATCATTCGCCCGATCTATGAGCGTGGGAAGCGGTCAATGGCCGACCATGTGCGATCCTACATTCGATCCGCATATAGCTGGGGTCTTAAATCCGAGCATGACTACCGCTCGACCGCAGCGCGCCGCTTTCGGCTCGTTTACAATCCGGCGGCGGGCATTCCGACAGAGCCCAAGAACGTCGGCACACGCTGGCTGGACGAAGATGAGTTCCTCCGGCTCTATCGGTGGCTGGAATGCCCCGACACGCCGGTCCACCCGCCCTATGCCCGTGCCGTCAGGATTCTCCTGTTGACCGGCCAGCGCGTCGAGGAGATCGCGCGTCTGCATGTCGATCAGTGGGACGCCAAGGAGCGGATCATCGACTGGTCCAAGACCAAGAACGGTAAACCCCACGCCATTCCTGTGCCCAAGATCGCGGCGGATCTCATCGAAGAGATAAAGCCCAACGAGCATGGCTGGTTTTTCCCATCGGCCAAAGACCCGTCAAAGCCCGTCAGCCACGGAACGCTCTACTCTTTTATGTGGCGCCAGCGCGAACGTGAGGTCATCCCTGTGGTGACGAACCGCGACCTTCGGCGCACATGGAAAACGCTTGCCGGCAAGGCCGGGCTCTCAAAGGAAATACGCGACAGGATTCAAAACCATACGCTTCAGGACGTCAGCTCGAAACATTATGATCGCTGGAACTACATGGCCGAGAAGCGCGCGGGCATGGCGAAGTGGGACAAGTTCGTCCGCGCCATGCTGGCGAAGAAGCGCCTGAAGGCGGCAGCTTGATGACGCGGCCGCCCAAATCCCCCGCCCCGCGTCGCGCCGGGACAGCCGCGCCGGCCGCCGACATCGACCCGCAAAGCTATGCTGCGTTCGTCGGCGACCTGAAGCAGAGGATCATCGAAGCCCGGCACCGCGCCAGCCTGTCGGTCAACCGCGAGATGATCCTGCTCTACTGGACCATTGGGCGGGATATTCTCACCCGGCAGGTGCGTGAGGGTTGGGGCGCCAAGGTCGTCGACCGGCTCGCCGGGGATCTCCGTCAGGCGTTCCCCGAAATGACCGGGCTTTCGTCCCGAAACCTCAAATATATGCGGGCCTTGGCCGATGCCTGGCCCGATCCCGAAATTGTGCAACGGATCGTTGCACAATTACCGTGGGGCCATAACGTCAGCCTGCTCGATACCGTAAAGGCGCCAGAAGAACGCGCCTGGTATGCCCGGCAGGCCATCGAGCATGGCTGGACGCGGCCCGTCCTTGTCCATCAGATCGAGAGCAATTTGTTCGCCCGCCAAGGCAGCGCGCTAACCAATTTCTCACGAACCTTGCCGGCCGCGCAATCCGAACTTGCCCAACAGCTTCTCAAAGACCCCTACACCTTCGACTTCCTCTCGCTCGGCCCGGACATGCTGGAGCGCGATCTCGAACGCGGGTTGATCGAACATCTGCGCGCGCTGATCCTCGAACTCGGCAAGGGTTTCGCCTTCGTCGGGAGCCAGTATCATCTCGAAGTGGGCGGTCAGGATTATTACCTCGACCTGCTTTTCTATCACCTCCGTCTGCGCTGCTTCGTGGTGATCGAACTGAAGATCGAAGACTTCAAGCCCGAGTTCGCGGGCAAGATGAATTTCTACCTCTCGGCCGTCGACGACCAGCTCCGTCACCCGGACGATCAGCCGACCATCGGCATCATTCTCTGCAAAGGCCGCAACGAGGTGATCGTCGAATACACCTTGCGCGACACCAGCAAGCCGATGGGCGTCGCGCAATACCGCCTCTCGCCGGTCCTGCCGCCACAGCTTCAACGCGACCTGCCGACCGTTGAGGAACTGGCGCGCGAATTTCCGCTCATGTCCGTGGTCAAGCTCCGCATCGAGATCGAGCGGACCTTGAGGGATTTCATGATCGACAATGGCGGCACGCCGGAACGACCGGCCGGTATCACCGAGATGGTGAGCGCCCTGCAGAAGCGCAGGGTCGCGCCCGCCAGCACGAAACCGTTCCTCGCTTCGCTCCGCGTCATGCTGGAAGCCTCGCATGGTGTCGATGTGGACGGGACAAGCGCGCAGCGCGCGATCGATGTCGGCACGACGTTCCTGGCGGAACTGAGGGAGCTGCGGGCACATAGCGGAAAGGACGGCTGAATGTTCCGTCGTCTCGCCGCCTGGATCGAGAAGCGCAGACAAATCCGCCAACGCTGGCAGCAGGACGCGCGGGCGATGATCGTGAAGCACGGCCATCACGCCTATTATGAAGCGCAGCGGCTCGCCGCACGCTGTCGTGCCCAGGGGAACGGGTCCGAGTTCTGGCATTGGGCCAAGGTTGCCTCGGAGGTCGCGCGCCTGTCGCCTGATGCGGAAATGGACATGAAGGTGGTGCAGGCCATCGCCGATGAGGAAATGCGATAGCTTCGGCATCATGATGAAATGGTGGTGGGGGAAAGCCGTACCCCCGGCCCGCGCCCAGGGCGGCGGCCCCCCCCCCCCTGCGGGGGATTACCCCCCCCCACCCCCCGTTAGAGTGTTAGTTCGGGCGGGG
>JAPUEK010000006.1 GCA_027492585.1 Paracoccaceae bacterium
AGGGGTTTTGCACCCCTCCGGACCTCCCCGCAGGATATTTGGGAAGAGAAGAAGGAAAGGGCTCCGGTCTGAAGGGCGATCCGGTCAGGGGGGCGGGCGTTCCTGATCAGCCCGCCATGGTCACGGCGGCATTGACGGCAAGGGCGAGGATCACGGTGTTGTAGAAGAAGGCCGCGACCGAATGGATCAGCACGACGCGGCGCATCCGGCCCGAGCTTACCACCACGTCCGAGACCTGCGCGGCCATGCCGATCACGAAGGAGAAATAGACGAAATCCCAGGCCACAGGCTCCTCGGTGTCGGGAAACTTCAAGCCTTCATGGGAACCGGCCCCTTCGGGGCGGTAGAAAAGATGGGCATAGTGAAAGGCCGCCAGAGTATGCACCATCGCCCAGCCGAGCGGGACGGAGATCAGCGCGGCCAGCCGGGCGGGGATGCTGTTCTCCTCCGGCCCGTTCAGGACCAGCACGATGCCGGTCACGCTGGCCGTCACGGCGATCGCGGCCAGCAGCACGATCAGCCCGGAGCCTTCATCGGCGGTCTCCGAGGTCCGCCGCAGGGTCTGGGCGCGCGACTGCTCGGTCAGGCGCAGCATCAGGGCGAGATAGCAGAAACAGAAGGCATCGACCCCGGCCAGGGCGCGCAGTTCCAGCCGCAGGGGCCAGGCGAAGCTGATGGCTACAATCAGGAGTCCGAGCGTGAAGGCCAGCAGGAAACGCTTGTGCCGGGTCATGCCCCTACCTCGGCCGATGGACGATGGCGCTCTGCACGAAGCCGAAGGCCAGCAGGATCACCAGCGTGGCCGATCCGCCATAGCTCAGCATCGGCAGCGGCACGCCCACGACCGGCGCCATTCCCATCACCATCGACAGGTTCACCGCGATATAGAGAAAGAAGTTCGCCGCCACCCCGATGATCAGCAACTGGCTGAAGCGGTCCTTGTTCTGGATCGCGGCGACCAAGAGGAACACCAGAACGAGCGCATAAAGCGCCAGGAGCGAGATCGCCCCGATGAAGCCGAATTCCTCGCCGAGCGTGGTGAAGATGAAGTCGGTGTGCTTTTCGGGCAGGAAGTTCAGCCGGCTCTGGGTGCCTTGCATGAAACCCTTGCCGGCCCAGCCGCCGGAGCCGAGCGCGATCTTGGCCTGGATGATGTTGTAGCCCGCCCCGAGCGGATCAGCGGAGGGGTCGAGGAAGGTGTCGATGCGTTTGTACTGATAGTCGTGCAGCAATTGCCACGGCGTCCCGCGCGAGGTGAAGACGGCGGCGATCCCGCCCCCGACGAGGCTGAAGACCCCGGCGAAATACCACCAGCTTACCCCGGCCGCGAACATCACGATCCCGCCCGCGGCAACGAGCATGATCGAGGTGCCGAGGTTCGGCTGCATCAGCACCAGAATCGTCGGTGCCACGATCAGCAGCACCGGGATCAGCACCCAGAGCGGGCGCGACACCCTTTTGTCGTCGAGCCAGTCGTAATAAGCGGCCAGCATCATGACGAGCGTGACCTTCATCAGCTCCGACGGTTGCAGCCGCATGAAGCCGAGGTCGATCCAGCGCTGCGCGCCCATCCCGACCGTGCCGAAGAATTCCACGATCAGCAGCAGCACCATGGCCACCGCATAAGCCATCCCCGACATCGACCGCCAGAACCAGATCGGCACGAAGGCCACCGCGAACATCAGCGCGAGGCCGAGCGCATAGCGCTTCATCTGCGGTTCGGCCCAGGTGGAAAGGTCGCCGCCGGCGATGGAATAGAGCATCAGCCAGCCGATCGCCGCGACGGCCGTGACGACGAGGATCAGCGCCCAATGGATGTAGAAGACCTTGGAGATCCCCGTGGGCGCAGTCTTGACGCGGTATTCCAGAAAGCTCATCGCCCGCCCTCAGACCTTCGGATTGTCCGGCAGCCGCCCGTCGGGCAGGCGCAGATGCAGCTCTTTCAGGAGCGTCTCCATCCGGCCGCGCTGGTCGGCGGGATAGGCTTCCAGTGGCGGGACCGTGCCGAAATGGGCGCGCAGGATGGCATCGCGGGCGATGGGGCCGGCCACGGCGGAGCCGCCGCCGCCATGCTCCACCACCACCGACACCGCATAGCGCGGCGCCTCGGCGGGGGCGTAGCCGACGAAAAGCGCATGGTCGCGCAGCTTCCACGGCAGGCGGTCGTTGGCGATGATGCCGCCGTCCCGCTCGGCGCTGGAGAAGTTCCGCACCTGTGCCGTTCCGGATTTGCCGCACATCTTCAGGCTGTCGTCGGCGATCCGCGACCCGCGCCCGGTGCCGGATTTGCCGTTCATCACCGCGAACATGCCGTTCTGCACGGCGCGCAGGGTGGAGCCGTCGAGAGCGAGGCTTTCGGCCTCCTCCGCCGGGATCTGGCGGCCGTCGATGGCATGGACCAGACGGGGTTTGACCATCCTGCCGGAGGCGATCCGCGCCGTCATCACCGCAAGCTGCAGGGGCGAGGCCAGCACATAGCCCTGACCGATCGAGGCGTTGATCGTGTCACCGATCCGCCATTCGGCCTTGTGGCGCTCCTGCTTCCAGGCCTTGTCGGGCATGTTGCCTTCGGAGATCGCCGACATGGGCAGGTCGTGGCGGACCCCGAGGCCGAGTTTCCGCCCCATCTCGGCGATCTTGTCGATGCCGACCCGCTGGGCGACATCGTAGAAGAACACGTCGCAGCTTTCGGCGAGGCCGCGCTCCAGATTGACCGCGCCATGGCCGCCGTGTTTCCAGCAGTGGAAGCGGCGGCTGCCGCTTTCCAGATAGCCGGGGCAGCGCACCCTGGTCTCGGAGGTGATTTTGCCATCGGCAAGGGCGGCAAGCGCCGTCACCATCTTGAAGGTGGAGCCGGGCGGATAGGCGCCCTGCACGGCCTTGTTGGCCAGGGGGCGGTGGTCATGCTCCATCAGTGCCGAGAAATCGGTCTGGCTGATGCCGCGCACGAAGAGGTTCGGGTTGAAGGAGGGCGAGGAGACGCAGGCGAGGATATCGCCGTTCTGCACATCCATGACCACGCAGGACGCGCTTTCCTCGCCGAGCCGGGCCTGCACGAAATTCTGGACATCGGCGTCGATCGTCAGTTGCACATCGACGCCCGGCACACCCTCCACCCGGTCGAGTTCGCGCATGACGCGGCCGACGGCGTTGACCTCGATCCGCTTGGTGCCGGCGCTGCCGCGCAGGCTGTCCTCCAGCCATTTCTCGACGCCGATCTTGCCGATCTGGAACTTCGGAATCCGCAGCAGCGGGTCCGGCTCCTCCAGGGCTTCGAGGTCCTTTTCGGACACCGGGCCGACATAGCCGACGACATGGGCAAAATCGAGGTCGCGGGGATAGACCCGCGACAGGCCCACCTCCGGCGTGACGCCGGGCAGGGCGGGGCTGTTGACGGCAATGCGCGAGAACGTCTCCCATTGCAGGCGGTCGGCGACGGTGATCGGCACGAAGGGGCTGTTGCGCTTCACCTCTTTCAGCGTGTCGGCCATGTCTTCGGCGGTCATGGGCAGGATGTGGGACAGCCGGTTCAGCACCGCCTCCACGTCGCCGGCATCCTCGCGGGTGATCACGACACGGTAATTCTGCTCGTTCCCGGCGATCAGCTTGCCGTTGCGGTCCTGGATCAGGCCGCGCCCCGGCGGGATCAGGCGGATGTTGATGCGGTTTTCCTCGGCGAGCAGGCGGAACTCATCGGCCTGCTCGACGCCGAGGTAACGCATCCGCGCGCCGAGCGCGGTCACCATCGCCGCCATGCCGCCGCCAAGGATCAGCGTCCGCCGGGTCACCCGGCGGGAGGTCGCTTCGGTATCGCGGGGCGCGCGTTTCACATCCGTCTCCCATAGGCGTCGATCTCGCCGGTTGCGGGTTTGTGCAGGTCGAGCGCATAGCGCGAAACCGCGACCACCACAGGATAGCACACGACCGACCAGAGCACCTGAACCATGGCATAGCCAAAGCCCGGTTGCGGCAAAAGCACCAGAGCGAAAACGGTGCGATAGGCCAAAAGCAGCCCAACCATCAGACCGGAGACGAGCAGCCATTCCACGCCGAGGTTCAGCTCGCGCGTCAGCGCCACCCGTCCGCGCACAAATTCCGACGCGATGAGCACGAGCGCCGTCCAGAGGCCGGGGGGACGCATCAGGATCAGATCTTCCAGCAGCACGACCGCGGCGATCAGGAGCGCCGGCAGGTAATCCGGCCGCCGCATCGTCCAGGCGAAGATGATGCACAAGAGGATGTCCGGTCCGGGCAGATCCCCCGCCGTCTCGCCGAGCGGCAGCAGCTTGAGGAACAGGAGGGCAAGGGCGATCCCCACGAACAGCGCGCGGTGCAGCCAGACCGAGCGGGTTGCGGGGTCAACCATTGCCACCCCCCTCCCGCGGGGCCTCGGAGGCGGGGGGCGGCAGAGGCGGGCCTTGCAGCGGCGTGGGCGCCACCAGCGCGCCCGCATCGGTGATCGGCTCCAGCGTATGGCTCCGCAGCACGCGCAGGAATTCGAGCCGCTGGTAATCGGCGGCAAGCGCCACCCGCAGGCGCTTGTCGCTGCCGAGCACGACCTGCCCCACGAGCAGCCCCGCCGGGAACATGCCGCCGTCACCGGAACTGACCACGCGGTCGCCGGGGCGGACCTCATCGGAATCCTCAAGGAAATCCAGCGGCGGGAAGGAGGAATTGTCCCCCGACAGAAGCGCCTTCTGACCGGAGGGCTGCACCGTCACCGGCACCCGGCTGTTGCTGTCGGTCAGAAGGATCACCCGCGCCGTCCGCTCCCCCACGCCGGAGATGCGTCCGACGAGCCCGATGCCGTCCATCGTCGCCCAGCCGTCGAGGATGCCGTCGCGGGCGCCGACGTTCAGCAGCACCGACTGGCGGAACGGGCTGCCGCTGTCGGCCAGCACCACCCCGGTCACATGGGTCAGCCGCGGGTCGAGCCGCACCTGATTGAGATCGAGAAGCCGGGCGTTCTTCTGCTCAAGCTGGAGCGCCGCTTCCTTCCACGCCTTCATCTGGCGCAATTCTTCCCGCAACTGCTGGTTCTGCGCCAGAAGCCGGGAATAGGACTGGAAATCGTCGATGACATCGACGCCCCAGGTCACCGGCGCCATCGCCCATTGGAAGGACGGCACGAAGCGGTCCACCAGGGCGGCACGGAAGCGTTCCACCCGCGGGCTGTCGATGCGCCAGAGCGCGAAGACCGCCACCATGAACAGCACCAGAAGCCCCACCAGAACGCGGCGAAGCGGGCGGGAGAATTCCTCCGGATCAGTGCGGTTTCTTGCCATGGAGGCCTGTCGTTGCGGTCGTGATGCGCGTGGCCCGACGGCGGCGCCGGGGGTTTCACACCCCCGGACCCCCGTGGGATATTTGAAGCAAGATGAAGCCGGGGCCGGTCAGGGGCTTCGGCTCAGCTGTCGTAGTCGATGACGTGGCGCAGTTGCTTTTCGTATTCCAGCGCCTTGCCGGTGCCAAGGGCCACGCAGTTCAAAGGTTCGTTGGCAACGGAGATCGACAGGCCGGTCTGCTCGCGCAAGCTGAGGTCGAGATCGCCGAGAAGCGCGCCGCCGCCGGTCAGCATCACGCCACGGTCCACGATATCGGCGGCGAGGTCGGGCGGGGTGGTTTCCAGCGCCTGCATCACCGCATCGCAGATCTGCTGGACGGGTTCGGAGAGGGCCTCGGCGACCTGGGCCTGATTGATCTCCGTCTCCTTCGGGACGCCGTTCAGCAGGTCGCGCCCCCGGATCTGCATGGAGGCGCCGCGCCCGTCGTCGGGCATCCGCGCCGTGCCGATGGAGGTCTTGATCCGTTCGGCCGTCGATTCGCCGATCAGCAGGTTCTGGTGGCGGCGCAGGTAGGAGATGATCGCCTCATCCATCCGGTCGCCGCCGACCCGCACCGAGCGGGCGTAAACGATGTCGCCGAGCGACAGGACCGCCACCTCGGTCGTGCCGCCGCCGATATCCACCACCATGTTGCCGGTGGGATCGGTGATCGGCATCCCCGCGCCGATGGCCGCCGCGATCGGTTCCGCGATCAGCCCGGCGCGGCGCGCACCCGCCGACAGGACCGACTGGCGGATCGCCCGCTTTTCTACCGGCGTGGCGCCATGCGGCACGCAGACGATGATTTTCGGCTTGGAGAAGGTCGTGCGCTTGTGAACCTTGCGGATGAAATGCTTGATCATCTCTTCGGCACTGTCGAAATCCGCGATCACCCCGTCGCGCATCGGGCGGATCGCCTCGATGGTCCCCGGTGTACGGCCGAGCATCAGCTTGGCGTCCTCTCCCACGGCCAGCACCTGCTTCTTGCCGTCCTTGACGTGATAGGCGACCACCGAAGGCTCGTTCAGCACGATGCCCTTGCCGCGAATGTAGACGAGCGTATTCGCCGTGCCGAGGTCGATCGCCATATCCGAGGAAAACAGGCCGGAGAGGATAGTCATGCTGGGGTGATCCTTGATCCGCAAAAAGACAACGCCCGCGACTCAGGCGCGGGCTGAGGCGGGCGTTTTCTTATAGGGACAGGGCCACGGGAGCGAAAGGGGCAGGGGTCACGGCGGCATTATTCCGCGCGCAAACGTGATGCTTTCCCTTTTCGCACAATTCCCCTGGCTTCCAAGGGTATCTTACGAGACATCCTTGTAATTCACCGACTTCACATCATCCCCCGGTGCGGATTTCTGCCGCCGGACGATGAGTTTGTTCAGCGCGTTCACATAGGCTTTGGTCGACGCGACCACCGTATCGGTATCCGCCGACTGCCCGGTGACGATGCGGCCGTCCTCTTCCATCCGCACCGAAACCGTCGCCTGGGCGTCGGTGCCTTCGGTCACGGCATGGACCTGATAGAGTTGCAGCCGCGCCCGGTGCGGGAAGAGCATCTTGACCGCGTTGAAGGCCGCATCGACCGGACCGTCGCCGGTGGCGTCGATGGCATGGTCCACCCCGTCGATGGAGAGGGTCAGCTCCGCCTCCTGCGGGCCTTCGGTGCCGCAGACGACGCGCAGACGCTTCACCTGAAGATGGTCATGCTCGGCCATCGTCGCCTCATCGGCGACCAGGGCGGCCAGATCGTCGTCATAGACTTCCTTCTTGCGGTCGGCGAGCGCCTTGAACCGCACGAAGACATCGTTCAACTGGTTGTCGGCCAGATCATAGCCCATCTCGCGCAGTTTGGAGCGCAGGGCGGCGCGGCCGGAGTGCTTGCCCATGGCGATGTTCTTCTGATGCAGCCCGATATCCTCGGGGCGCATGATCTCGAAGGTCTCGACATTCTTCAGCACGCCGTCCTGATGGATGCCGCTTTCGTGCAGGAAGGCGTTCTTGCCGACGATGGCCTTGTTGAACTGCACCGGAAAGCCGGAGACGGAGGCGACGCGGCGCGACAGCCCCATGATCTTCGTCGTGTCGATGCGGGTCTGGAAGGGCATGATGTCGTTGCGGACCTTCATGGCCATCACGACTTCCTCAAGCGCGGTATTGCCGGCACGCTCGCCCAGACCGTTGATGGTACATTCGATCTGGCGGGCGCCCGCCTCCACCGCCGCCAAGGCGTTGGCTGTCGCCATGCCGAGGTCGTTGTGGCAATGGGTGGCGAAGATGATGCTGTCGGCGCCCGGAACCCGTTCGAGCAGCATCCGGATCAGATCGGCGCTTTCGCGCGGCGCGGTGTAGCCGACCGTATCGGGGATGTTGATCGTCGTGGCGCCGGCCTTGATGGCGATCTCCACCACGCGGCAGAGGTAGTCATGTTCCGTGCGCGTCGCATCCATCGGCGACCACTGGATGTTGTCGCAGAGATTGCGGGCATGGGTCACGGTGTCATGGATGCGCTCTGCCATCTGGTCCATGTCCAGATTGGGGATGGCGCGGTGCAGGGGCGACGTGCCGATGAAGGTGTGGATGCGCGGCGAGGGCGCGTGCTTCACCGCCTCCCAGCAGCGGTCGATATCCTTGTAGTTCGCGCGGGCGAGGCCGCAGATCGTGGAGTTCTTCGCGCGGCGGGCGATCTCGGAGACGGCGGCGAAATCGCCCTCGGAGGCGATGGGAAAGCCGGCCTCGATCACGTCCACGCCCATCTCGTCGAGCAGCGTGGCGATCTCCAGCTTCTCGTCATGGGTCATGGTGGCGCCGGGGGATTGTTCCCCGTCGCGCAGGGTGGTGTCGAAAATGATGACGCGGGGTTGGGTGCTTTTGTCGGTCATGGGATGTTCCTTGCGGTTCTTTGCTTTTCCTTCGGGCGCTGTTCACTTCCGAGCGGTCGCACCCGAAGGCACGCTCAGAAGCAGCTAAGGAGAAGCAGGCCACGGGCAACCGCCGCGCAAGGCGCGTGAGCGGAGGGGGCGATGAAGGGTTCCCGTGTCATGGGCCGGACTATACGGGCGAAATCCGCGAAGGGAAGGGGGGCGGGGTAAAAAATCGCGCGCTCCGGCAAGGGGCAGGGCAGGTGGGCGGTTCGCCCACCCTACGGAGGCGTTGCGGGTGGGGAAAACCGCAGGACGCTCCGCGGGGGATATTTGGAAAGAGAAGAAAGCCCTTTCATCTTGCCTCAAATATCCCCGCCGGAGGCTTCCCCGGCCGCCCCCGGTGCGCGATCCGGCGCAGGGTGCCGGTCTCTCAGCCGCCGGAGTTCGTACCCTCCGCCGGGGCGGGGGCGGGGGCGGGGGCGGGATCGGCGAGGGCAGGTCCGGCGGGAGCCGAGGGCGCGGTCAGCACGCCTTTCAGCCAGATGCCTTCGGCGATCTGGCCGTTCTTGTAGGTCAGCCTGCCCTGTCCGTCGCGGCGGCCCTGCACGAAGGCGCCGGCATAGCTGTCGCCGGTCGGATAGGTGGCGATGCCCTGGCCCTCCATCGCGCCGGCCTTCCAGTCGCCGGAATACCTGAAGCCGTCGGGCTGGATCATCTCGCCCTTGCCGTCGCGCAGCCCGGCCTTGAAGCTTCCGGTATAGGTCGTGCCGTCCGCCCAGGTGGCCTTGCCCTGGCCGTCGCGGACCCCGGCTTTCCAGTCGCCCTCGTAGCGGTAGCCGTCCGCATAGATCATGAGGCCGCGGCCTTCGGGTTTGGCGGCCAGAAGCGCGCCTTCGTAGCTTGACCCGTTGGCATAGACCGCCTTGCCGGTGCCGGAGATGGCGCCCGCCTTCCAGTCGCCTTCATAGGTGGATTTGTCGGCATAGGTGATCTTGCCCTTGCCGTCGGGCTGGTCGGCCTTGAAGGCGCCTTCGTAGACCGAGCCGTCGGCATAGGTCATGAGGCCCGTCCCCTCCATCGCGCCGGCCTTCCAGTCGCCGGTATAGGCGCTGCCGTCCTTGCCGGTGAAGCTGCCCTTGCCCTCGCGCTTGTCGGCCCTGAAGCCGCCGGCATAGACATCGCCCGTGGCATAGGTGACTTTCCCCTCGCCCTGGCGCAGGCCATCGACGAAGGGGCCTTCATAGACATCGCCCGAGGGCTGGGTCAGCTTGCCGGTGCCGTTGATCTGTCCGCCCGACCACTGGCCGGCATAGGTCAGCCCGTCCGGCATGGTCAGCGTGCCGGAGCCGGCACGTTCGCCCGCCACCAGATCGCCCTCGTAGACGGTGCCGTCGGCATAGGTGATCTTGCCCTTGCCCTGTTTCTGCCCCTCGACCCAGGCGCCCTCGTAGCGATAGCCCTGCCCGTCGGTCAGCACGCCCTGCCCGTGGTGCTTGCCGTCGAGAAAGGCCCCCTCATAGACCGTGCCATTGGCATAGACCGCCTTGCCGGAGCCGGTCATCTTGCCCTCGGTCCAGTCGCCCTCATAGCTGCCGCCATCGGCGAAGGTGATCTTGCCGGTGCCTTCGGGGCGCCCGTTCACGAACTGCCCGACAAAGACCGAGCCGTTCGGATAGCGCGCCGTTCCCTGGCCGAGGATCTGTCCCTTCACCCAGGCTCCGGAATATTCGTAGCCGTTGGGCAGCCGGTAGGTGCCGGTGCCGTCCTGCAACCCGTCCCTGAATGTGCCTTCGT
Source organism: Paracoccaceae bacterium (assembly GCA_027492585.1). Taxonomy (GTDB): domain Bacteria; phylum Pseudomonadota; class Alphaproteobacteria; order Rhodobacterales; family Rhodobacteraceae; genus JAPUEK01. Next base: position 9,983 of record JAPUEK010000006.1, read on the forward strand.
AGGTGGACCCGTCATCGTAGGTCTTGGTGATGACCTCCCCCTCGGCATGGGCGATCCCCGACCAGCCGAGCGACAGCCCCAAGGCCACCGAAAGCATCATCCGCGACATTCCGACCTGACGCATCGGTCCTCCTCCCCGGCCCCGTGGCCCGCGACATCCGGGCGGAACCCTAGCCCCAGCACACCCGCCCTGACAAGAACCCCGCACGGTTCCTTGATCGGCCCCTCCGCCGACGCGACCGGAAGGCGCCGGATTTCACGGGCTTTTCCTTGCCCCCGAACCTGCTAGAACCGGACGAGACCCTTGCGAAGGAGCCCGCCATGGCCGCCCGTTTCCGTCTGACCCTGGCCCAGTTGAACCCGGTGCTTGGCGATTTTGCGGCCAATGCCGCCCTCGCGCGCGAAGCCTGGGAGGCGGGTCGGGCGACGGGCGCGCAGATGGTGGCGCTGACCGAGATGTTCCTCACCGGATATCAGACGCAGGATCTGGTGATGAAGCCCGTCTTCGCCGAACGCGCCATGCAGGCGGTGGAGGCGCTGGCGGCGGAACTCGGCGACGGGCCTGCGCTCGGCATCGGGGCGCCGCATCTGCGCGACGGCAAGCTCTACAACGCCTATTACATCCTCGAAGCCGGGCGGATCGCGGCGGTGGTCCTGAAGCATGACCTGCCGAATGACGGGGTGTTCGACGAAAAGCGCATCTTCGCCTCGGCCCCGCCGCAGGGGCCTTACCGGATCGGGCCGCTCCGGATCGGCTCGCCGATCTGCGAGGATGCCTGGCATTCGGAGGTCTGCGAGACGCTGGCCGAAACCGGGGCGCAGATCCTTCTGGTGCCGAACGGCTCGCCCTATCACCGGGGCAAGCCTGCCGTCCGCACCAATCTCATGGTGGCGCGGGTGGTGGAGACGGGGCTGCCGCTCGTCTATCTCAACATGATCGGCGGTCAGGATGATCAGGTTTTCGACGGAGCCTCCTTCGTGCTGAACCCCGGCGGGGAGCTGGTTGCCCAGCTTCCGCAGTTCGAGCCCTGCGTGACCCATATCGACTTCGAGGAGGGGGCGGAGGGCTGGCGCGCCCTGCCGGGGATGAAGGTGCTGCTGCCGAAGGCGGTGGAAGCCGATTATCACGCCATGGTGCTGTCGCTGCGCGATTACCTCGCCAAGACCGGCTTCAGGAAGGTGCTGCTGGGCCTTTCCGGCGGGGTGGACAGCGCCATCGTCGCGGCCATCGCCGCCGATGCCATCGGTCCGCAGAACGTGCGCTGCGTGATGCTGCCCTCGCGCTTCACCTCGCAACATTCGCTGGAGGATGCGGAGGCGGTGGCCAAGGCGCTGGGCTGCCGGCTCGACACGGTGTCGATCTCCGGCCCGCAGGAGGCGGTGGGCGAGGCGCTGGCGCCGCTTTTCGCCGGGACCGAGCCGGGGGTCACGGAGGAGAACATCCAGAGCCGGTTGCGCGGGCTGCTGCTGATGGCCCTGTCGAACAAGTTCGGCGAGATGCTGCTGACCACCGGCAACAAGTCGGAGGTGGCCGTCGGTTACTGCACGATCTACGGCGACATGAACGGCGGCTACAACCCGCTGAAGGATCTTTACAAGACCCGCGTCTTCGACACCTGCCGCTGGCGGAACGAGACCCACCGCGACTGGATGAGCGGCCCCGCCGGGCAGGTGATCCCGCCGCGGGTCATCGACAAGCCGCCGAGTGCGGAGCTGCGCGACAACCAGAAGGACGAGGACAGCCTGCCGCCCTATCCGGTGCTGGATGCGATCCTCGACGGGCTGGTGGATCAGGAACTCTCGGTGGCGGATCTGGTCGCCAAAGGCTTCGACCGGGCGGTGGTGAAGCGGGTGGAGCATCTGATCTACATCAGCGAATACAAACGCTTCCAGGCCGCCCCCGGCACCCGCCTGACCCGCCGCGCCTTCTGGGCCGACCGGCGCTATCCGGTGGCGAACCGCTGGCGTGATCCGGGCTGAGGGGAGACGGCGGGGGCGGGGTCGCGGAAGCCCTCCTCCCCAGCCCTCCCCCCCAGCCCTCCCCCACGAAGGGGGGGGAGGTGCCATTTGGCGGGCTTGCTGCCGCTGCCCCCCGTCGGGCGCCCCCGTCGGGCGGATCAGAAAACGCGACCCGCGTTCTCCCGCCCATGTGGGAGCAGTCCCGCTCGGCCGCCGATCTCACACGTTCCCGCAAGCTGGCTCCCGGCCCGGCGGGTGCGGGCCGGCGGCCTCCGGGCCACAGGCGGAGGACGGGAGCCTGACCGCAGGGCAGAAGCGATGGCCTTTGCCAGATCGCTGACCAAAGCCCCCGCGCCCTCAGACCGAATGGCACCTCTCACCCCCGAAAGGCGGGAGCCCCTCCCTCATCCCCCCTTTCATCTTGCCTCAAATATCCTGCGGGGAGGTCCGGAGGGGTGCAAAACCCCTCCGGCGCCTGACGCGGCGCAACGCTTGCCGAAAGTCGGCCCGGCCTAAACCGCGGCCTAAACCGCGACCGGGGTGCAGGCGGGCAAAAGCCGGTCCACATCCTCGCGGCGGCAAAGCTGGGTGGCATCGGTCGTCACCGCCGCTGCCGCTGCCGCCGAGCCGAGGGCAAGGGCCTCGGCCGAGCTTTGCCCCCGCGCAAGCGCCAGCACGAAAGCCGCGACGAAGCTGTCGCCGGCGCCGACCGTGCTGCGGACCTCGACCTTGGGGGCCTTGGCGAAGAGGCGATGCTCCGCCTCGGCCAGCACATTGCCGTCGGCGCCGCGTGCCACGATCACGCGCTGCGCCACGCCCTGCCGGACGAGGCCCTGGGCGAAATCCGCCGTATCGGCGCGGGTGTCGAGCTTGCGGCCCGCCAGCCCCTCCGCCTCTTCACCATCCATCCGCAGCACGAACAGGCCGGGGATCGGATGGGTGACGGCGGCGGTCAGCGCGGGGCCGGAGGTATCCAGAACCACCCGGCTGTCGGGCATGGAGGCGGCCAGTTGCGCCGGGAAATCCGCCGGAACCCCCGGTGGCTGGCTGCCGGAGATCACCGAGATCCCCTGAGGCCGCGCCGTGGCGGCAAGAAGGGTGAAGACCCGCGCGCGTTCCTTTTCCGTCCAGACCGGGCCGGGCAGCATGAAGCGGAACTGCCGCCCGGTGGAGCGGTCGTTGACGGTGAGGCTCTGGCGCGTCTCGCCCGGCCCGAGGATGGAGAGGAAGGTCACCCCCTCCGCCCGGATCAGCCCGGCGAGCCGGTCGCCGGTCAGCCCGCCGAGCGCCACGAGCGCCAGGCTGTCGCCGCCGAGCGCACGGATCGCGCGGCTGACGTTCAGCCCGCCGCCGCCGGGGTCCATCAGCGGATCGGCGCAGCGCAGCTTTTCCCCCGGCAGGATCTCGGCAACCTCGGTCGCCATGTCGAGCGCGGGGTTCAGCGTCAGGGTCAGGATCGGGCTTTGACGGGGAATCATCTGCGGATCATCTTGTCATTCGACCACTTCGATAGCGGTCTCGAAGGCGCCGGACTTGGCGGAGTTCTTGTCGCGCAGCGTCGTCGTCAGCAGGTATTTGCCCGGTGCCAGACCATCGAGGCTGTAGGTGAGATTGGCCTGGAACTCCCGGTTCCTGTAGCGCGAGGTCAGGTCCAGTTCGGTGACATTCTGCACATTGCCGAGCAACTCGCCCGTTTCGGCATTGGCGACCCTGAGGTCCACGAAGAAGCCGATGGAGTTCAGGCCGTCGCCGGGCGCGCCATAGTCGAAGCCGATGGGTTCGGCATAGATGATCACCGGCTCCCCGGCCTTGAACCTGTCGTCGGGGCGGGGATTGTAGATGCCATAACCTGCCGCAGGCTGGGTGACGAGCGCGGTGGTGCCGAAGCCGATGCTCTGCGACATGTCCCAGACCGTGGCGAGCAGATCCCGGGCCGCGCTGATCGCGCCGGCGGTGTCATCGGCGGCGATGAGGCTTTCGATATCCGCCGCCTTGTCGGCGACCGGCCCCGCGCCGGCTGCCGCTCCCAGAAAGACCGCTGCACAGAACGCCACCGAAGACACAGATGCCCTGAAACTGCCCATGGTTCCGATCCTTTGCCAAGCGCCCGTCTGCCGGACACCGGGGCATGATAGCGGTAGCGGGGCGCGGCCGCCAAGGCCCAAGATGATGCTCCGGCCTGCCAGCCGCTCACCCGCGACGGGTCGGTGGCGGCGGGGTTGCGGCGGAAACCGGGGTCTGGCGGCGGGGCGGGCGCGCCATCCTAGCGCCGCCGGTTGCGGGTTGCGGCAAAAGGGCAGGAGAGGGCGGCCGCTCCTTCCTTCACAGCGGCGCGGGGGAGGGGCCGTCTATTCCCACCAGGGGTCGATGCGGGCGATCTCCTCATCCGACCAGCCGAAGTGATGGGCGAGTTCGTGGATCATCACATGGGTCACGAGATCGGCGAGCGAGACATCGCCGCGGTCGATCCATTCTTCGAGGATCGGCTTGCGGAACAGCCAGATGAGATCGGGCTGCTGGGCCTGATGGCCGTGGGATTTCTCGGTCAGCGGGATGCCTTCGTAAAGCCCGGTCAGATCATAGGGGGAATCGCAGCCCATGGCCTCGACGATCTCGTCGGAGGCGAAATCCTCCACCCGGAGGGCGACGAGGGTGGCGGCGGCCCGGAAGGGCTCCGGCAGCGCCACCACGGCATCGCGGGCGAGGGCGTCGATCAGCTCAAGGGTCGGGGCGATGCTGCCGGGATCGGGAAGGGTCATGGCGGCAGGATAGCGGGAGAGGGTCGGGAAGGGAAGGCGGGGTGCGGCCGGGGGAGCCTCCGGCGGGGATATTTGGGCCAGTCTGAAAGGGGCGGGCGAAGTGGCCGCAGATGCCTCCGGCGGGATGTTTTTGCCAAGATGACGGGGGCGCGGTGTGGGTGCCGGGCAACGGGGCTGCAAGTCGGGGGGCAGGCGGTTTGATCGTGGGGCCGGTCCTGGGACAGATCCGGAGCCATGGAGAGATCGGGGGGGGGGGGGACGGCACGGCAAGAGCGCCTGTTCCGGCAAGAGGGGCGCAACATGAAAGAGGCGGCCGTCGGGGCGGCGGCATGGGGCAGCCGCCCTGATGAGGTTCGGGGGCGGCTCCGGAGCGGTCTTTGGCGCGTCTGCCTGGCAAAACTGGACAAATCGCGGGGGCTGTGACAGGGAGGGGCGCTTGAAGGAGCCCTCCCATGACCGTCACCCGTTTCGCCCCCTCGCCGACCGGCTATATCCATGTCGGCAACCTCCGCACCGCGCTGATGAACTACCTGATCACCCGCAAGTCGGGCGGGACCTTCATCCTGCGGCTGGACGACACCGATCAGGAGCGCTCCAAGCAGGAATATGCCGACGGGATCATGGCCGATCTGGACTGGCTGGGCCTGCACTGGGACCGGGTGGAGAAGCAGTCCCTGCGGATGGACCGCTATGCCGAGGCGGCGGAAGAGCTGAAGAAGGCCGGGCGGTTCTATGAGGTCTTCGAGACGCCGGTGGAGCTGGACCTGAAGCGCAAGAAGCAGCTCAACATGGGCCGCCCGCCGGTCTATGACCGCGCCGGACTGAAGCTTTCGGAAGCCGAAAAACAGGCGATGCGCGACGAGGGGCGGGCGGGCTACTGGCGCTTCCTCCTCGATCAGGAGCGGATCGAGTGGAATGACGGCATCATCGGGCCGATCTCCATCGACGCGGCCAGCGTCTCGGACCCGGTGCTGATCAAGGCGGACGGGCAGGTGCTTTATACCTTCGCCTCCTCGGTCGATGACGTGGACATGGGCGTGACCCATATCGTGCGCGGCGCCGACCATGTGACCAATACCGCGACGCAGATCCAGATCATGCAGGCGCTGGGTGGTGTGCCGCCGCAATTCGCGCACCATTCGCTTTTGAGCGGGCCGAAGGGGGAGGAGCTGTCCAAGCGGCTCGGCACCCTGTCCTTGCGCGATCTGCGGGCGCGGGGGGTGGAGCCGATGGCGCTTCTGAGCCTGATGGCGCGGCTCGGTTCCTCGAAGCCGGTGGAGCTTTTCGGCTCCATGCAGGAGCTGATCGACGGGTTCGACGTGGGCAGCTTCGGCGCCGCGCCGACGAAGTTCGATGCGGAAGATCTGTTCCCGCTGACGCGCGCCCATGTGCAGGGCCTGCCCTTCGACGCGGTGAAGGCGCGGATCGCGGCGCTTGGGGTGCCGGCGGAGAAGGCGGAGGCCTTCTGGGCCGTGGCCAAGGGCAATATCACCGTGCTCGACGATCTCGGCGGCTGGTGGACGCTGTTCCGTGACGGGGCCGAGCCCTTGGTGGCCGAGGAGGACCGGGAGTTCGTGGCGCAGGCGCTGGCGCTGCTGCCGGCGCAGCCCTGGAGCACGGCGACCTGGGGGGAATGGACCTCGGCCGTCAAGGAGGCCACGGGCCGCAAGGGCAAGGGGCTGTTCCTGCCGCTCCGCAAGGCGCTGACCGGGCGCGAGCATGGGCCGGAGATGGCGGATGTGATGCCGCTTCTGCCGGGCGTGCCGAAGCTCTGAGGGCGGAGGGGGGCTGTCTGCCCCCCGCTCCCGGCCCGGCCGGGAGCCTCCCCCCGAGGATATTTTTCCAGTATGAAAGGCCGGGATGGCCGGGGGGGCGGAAGTGGCCGGTGCGGATCGTCGCGCGAAATTTGTCGAAGGCAATCTCTTCCGCCATGTGGCGGTGATGTCGCTGACCTCCTCGGTCGGGCTGATGTCGATTTTCGCCGTCGATCTCATCAACATGATCTACATCTCCTGGCTTCAGGACCCGGCCAAGACGGCGGCGGTCGGCTATGCCGGGGCGGTGATGTTCTTTACCACGGCCTTCGGGATCGGCCTGTCCATCGCGGTCTCCGCGCTGGTGGCGCAGGCGGTGGGGATGCGCGATCCGGCGCTGGCGCGGGCGCGGGCGACGAGCGGGATGGTGCTGGGCGTGTTGTCCGGGACGGTCTTTGCCGCGGTGGTCTGGGTGTTCCTGCCGCAGATCGGGCGGCTTCTGGGGGCGAGTGGCGAGACGCTGGAGCAGACGGTGCTGTTCCTGCGCTGGTATACGCCCTCGCAGCCCCTGCTGATGATCGGGATCATCGGCGGCGCGATCCTGCGGGCGCATGGCGACGCGCGGCGGTCGATGATGGTGACGGTCTGGGGGGCGCTCGTGCTGGCCGCGATGGACCCGGTGCTGATCCTTTGGGCCGATCTCGGGCTGGAAGGGGCGGCAATCGCCGGGGGGATTTCGCGGATCGCGCTGGCGGCGTTCGCGCTGCTGCCGATCCTGCGGCATCACGGCGGCTTTGACCCGTTGCGCTGGCGCGATCTGTGGCTGGATGCGCGGCCACTGAGCCAGATCGCCGCGCCGGCGATCCTGACCCAGCTTGCCACGCCGGTCGGCCAGGCCTTCGTCACGCGGCTGGTCGCTGGTTATGGCGAGGCGGCGATTGCCGGGATGGCGATTGCCGGGCGGCTGACGCCGGTGGCCTTCGGGGTGATCTTCGCCATGTCGGGCGCCATCGGGCCGATCATCGGCCAGAACCTCGGCGCGGGGCGGATGGACCGGGTGCGCGGCGCCTTCTGGGAGGCCGTGCGCTTTTCCGGGCTGGTGATCCTTGTCATGTCGGCGCTGCTTTTCCTCGCCCGCGGACCGATCGCCACGCTCTTCCACGCCGAGGGGATGACCCGCGATCTGATCTACCTGTTCTGCGGGCCGCTCAGCCTGCTGTTCTTCTTCAACGGCCTGATCTTCATCGCCAATGCCGCCTGCAACAACCTTGGCGCGGCCTTCCAGTCCACGCTCGTCAACTGGGGGCGCCATACCATCGGGACGGTGCCGGTCGCCTTCTGGCTGGGCGGGATCTGGGGGCCACAGGGCGTGCTGATCGGGCAGGCGCTCGGCGGGGTCCTGTTCGGCCTTCTGGCGGCCTGGCTCGCCTGGCGGATCATCCAGCGGCGCTCCGCCGCGGCCTGAGGCGGTCGCATTTGCCTTGCAGACCGTCGCATCCGCTTTGTGCTTGCCAGCCAAGGGTGCTTCCGGCTAAGCCAAGAGCGTCAGGATCGGGAGAATCCGGCGGCGGCCCTCGGGCCGGTGCCGGTGCCGAAGGAGCAACCGCCCCGGTAAACTCTCAGGCGCAAGGACCGTCCTGACTACGGAACTCTGGAGAGATCCCGGCGCTGCCGGGACGCCGAAGGGATAACGATCTCAGGCGCAAGGGACAGAGGGGGCACCGGGGGCAGGGGGAACCTGCCTGAACGGTGCCGGCATGTCATCTGCCCGGCGGAACAAGGGAGACGGCTTTGGCCGAGGAACTGAAGCGTTTGGGTCTGCATGACCTGCATCTGGAGCTGGGGGGCAAGATGGTTCCCTTCGCCGGATATGAGATGCCGGTGCAGTATCCGGCCGGGGTGATGCAGGAGCATCTGCACACGCGGGCTGCGGCGGGGTTGTTCGATGTGAGCCACATGGGGCAGGTGATCCTGCGGCCCAAGGGCAGCATGGCGGAACTGGCGGCGGCGCTGGAGGCGCTGATGCCGGTCGATGTGCTGGGTCTGGCCGAGGGGCGGCAGCGCTACGGGCTGCTGCTGACGCCCGCGGGCGGGATCATCGACGATCTGATGTTCGCCAACCGGGGCGATCACTTCTTTGTCGTCGTCAATGCCTCCCGCAAGGAGGTGGACATCGCGCATCTGACCGAAAAGCTGGCCGGTGTGGCGGAGGTTCTTCCGGTGACCGACCGCGCGCTTCTGGCCCTTCAGGGGCCGCAGGCGGAGGCGGTGCTGTCGGCGCATGTGCCGGTCGCGGCGATGCGGTTCATGGATGTGGCGGTGCTGCCCTCGGCCTTTGGCGAGCTGTGGATCAGCCGCTCCGGCTACACGGGCGAGGACGGGTTCGAGATTTCGGTTCCGAATTCCGGGGTGGAGGCCTTTGCCCGCGCCCTGCTGGCCGACCGTCGGGTGCTGGCCATCGGGCTTGGCGCCCGCGACAGCCTTCGGCTGGAGGCGGGACTTTGCCTTTACGGGCATGACATGGATGAGGGCGTGACCCCGGTCGAGGCCGGTCTCGGCTGGGCCATCCCGAAGGTCCGCCGCACCGGCGGCGCCCGCGCGGCCGGGTTTCCCGGATGGGAATCCGTGCTTGGCGATTTCGAGGGCCACCTGAGCGAAACCCGTGTCGGGCTGCGCCCCGAAGGCCGCGCGCCGATGCGCGAGGGGACCACCATCTATGACGGCGACCGCCGGGTCGGCAGCATCACCTCGGGCGGTTTCGGCCCTTCGGTCGGGGCGCCGATCGCCATGGCGCGGCTCAAGATCGACGTGACCGCCCCCGGCACCCAACTGACGGGCGAGGTGCGCGGCAAGCGCCTTCCCGTCACCGTCTGCACGCTTCCCTTCCACCCAACCACCTACAAACGCTGAGGATTTGCGATGAAATACACCAAGGATCATGAGTGGCTGCGCGTCGAGGGCGAGCTGGTCGTCGTCGGCATCACCGAACATGCGGCGACGCAGCTCGGCGATGTGGTCTTCGTGGAGCTTCCCGAGGTGGAGACCATGGTGGCCGAGGGCGACGAGGTTGTGGTGATCGAAAGCGTCAAGGCCGCCTCGGACATCCTCGCCCCCATCGACGGCGAGATCGTCGCGGTCAACGGCAAGCTCGTGGACAACCCGGCACTGGTGAACGAGGACCCGACCGGCGCCGCCTGGTTCTTCAAGCTCAAGATCGATGATCTCGCCGTGTTGGACGATTTCATGGATGAAGACGAATACAACGAGCTGATCGGCTAGGCCATGACCGCCGCGACCCGCACCGACCGGGCCGAGCGCCTGATCGCCGCCAGTGCGGAGCGGCTGTTTTCCTGCTGGACCGATCCTGCCATGCTGACGCACTGGCTGCCGCCGCGGGGCATGGCGGGCCGGGTCGAGGTGTTCGACCCGACCCCCGGCCGCCCCTTCCGCATGGTCCTGAGCCATGAGGCCCCTGCGGAAGGCGCCGGCGGGGGTGAGGCTGTGATCGCCGGGCTGTTCGTTGCCGTCGATCCGCCGCGCCATCTGGCCTTCGTCAGCCGCTTCGACAGCGAGGACCCCGGTTTTCAGGGCGAGATGCGGATGGACTGGCATTTCGACCCTGTGCGTTCCGATCCTGGGGGTTTCGATCCTATGGGCCGGGCCACGCGCGTCCGCGTCATCGCCTCCGGCGTTCCGGCGGGGATTCCGGCGGAAGACCATGTGGACGGCATGGCGGCCTCGCTGACCCAGCTTGCAGCCCTTGTCGAGTGACCTTTCCGCGTGCCGTCCCGGCGCCCGGCCCCCTTTCAATCGAGTGATGCCATGACCTTCACGCCCACCGACTACAATCCCTACGATTTCGCCAACCGCCGCCATATCGGCCCTTCGCCTTCGGAAATGGCGGAGATGCTGAAGGCCGTGGGCGTGGCGGACCTTGAGGCGCTCATCGACGAGACGGTGCCGCGCTCCATCCGGCAGGCGCAGCCTCTGGGCTGGGCGCCCTTGTCGGAGCATGACCTTCTGGCGCGGATGCGCGCGGTGGCGGCCAGGAACAAGGTGATGACCAGCCTGATCGGGCAGGGCTATTACGGCACGGTCACCCCCCCGGCGATCCAGCGGAACATCCTCGAAAACCCGGCCTGGTATACGGCCTACACCCCCTATCAGCCCGAGATCGCGCAGGGCCGGCTGGAGGCGCTTCTGAACTATCAGACCATGGTGGCGGATCTGACCGGCCTGCCCATCGCCAATGCCTCGCTTCTGGACGAGGCGACGGCGGCGGCGGAGGCGATGACCATGGCCGAGCGGGTGGCGAAGTCGAAGGCCCGCGCCTTCTTCGTCGATGAACATTGCCATCCCCAGACCATCGGCGTGATCCGCACCCGCGCCCAGCCGCTCGGCATCGAGGTGATCGTCGGCAAACCCGAGGATATGGACCCCGCGCAGGTCTTCGGCGCGATCTTCCAGTATCCCGGCACCTGGGGCCATGTCCGCGACCTGACCCCCTGGATCGCGGCGCTGCATGGCGCCAAGGCGGTTGCGGTGGTGGCGACCGATCTGCTGGCGCTGTGCATGTTGAAGGAGCCGGGGGCGATGGGGGCGGATATCGCCGTCGGCTCCTCGCAGCGCTTCGGCGTGCCGATGGGCTATGGCGGCCCCCATGCCGCCTTCTTCGCCTGCAAGGACGAGCACAAGCGCAACATGCCGGGGCGGATCGTCGGGGTTTCCATCGACAGCCATGGCAACAAGGCCTACCGGCTGGCGCTCCAGACCCGCGAGCAGCATATCCGGCGCGAGAAGGCGACCTCCAACGTCTGCACCGCGCAGGCGCTTCTGGCGGTGATGGCCAGCTTCTATGCCGTCTTCCATGGCCCGCTTGGTCTGCGTGCCATTGCGGAACGGGTCCATTCGCTGACCGTGCGGCTGGCCAAGGCGCTGCGCGATGCGGGGGCGACCCTGCCGCCGAAAGCCTTCTTCGACACGATCACGGTGGAGGTGGGCGTTGGTCAGGCCGGCATCCTCGCCGCCGCCCGGCTCGAAGGGCTGAACTTCCGCAAGGTCGGTTCCGATCACGTCGGCATCTCGCTGGACGAGACCAGCGACGAAGAGGTGCTGCGCCGCGTCCTGCGCGCCTTCGGCATCCATGAGGCGCCGCCGGCCAAGGCGGAAATCGGCTTCCCCGAAGAGATGCTGCGCGAAAGCGATTACCTCACCCATCCGGTCTTCCACATGAACCGGGCGGAATCGGAGATGATGCGCTACATGCGCCGCCTGTCGGACCGCGATCTGGCGCTCGACCGGGCGATGATCCCGCTCGGCTCCTGCACGATGAAGCTCAACGCCGCCGCCGAGATGATGCCGATCACCTGGCCGGAATTCGGCTCGCTCCACCCCTTCGCGCCTGTCGATCAGGCGGCGGGCTATCAGGAGGCGATCGGCGACCTGATGGCCAAGCTTTGCGAGGTCACCGGCTATGACGCCTTCTCCATGCAGCCGAATTCCGGCGCGCAGGGGGAATATGCGGGGCTTCTGACCATTCAGGCCTGGCATCGGTCGCGGGGGGAGGGGCATCGCAAGGTGTGCCTGATCCCGACCTCCGCCCATGGCACGAACCCCGCCTCCGCCCAGATGGCGGGGATGGAGGTGGTGGTGGTCAAATCGGCGCCCAACGGCGACGTGGACCTCGACGACTTCCGCGAGAAGGCGGCGGCGGCGGGCGGCAATCTGGCGGCCTGCATGATCACCTATCCCTCGACCCACGGTGTCTTCGAGGAAACCGTCCGCGACATCTGCCGGATCACCCATGAGCACGGCGGGCAGGTCTATCTCGACGGGGCCAACATGAACGCGCTCGTCGGGCTGGTGAAACCGGGGGAGATCGGCTCGGATGTGAGCCACCTCAACCTGCACAAGACCTTCGCCATCCCGCATGGCGGCGGCGGGCCGGGCATGGGGCCGATCGGCGTGAAGGCGCATCTGGCGCCCTTCCTGCCGGGGCATCCGGAAACGGGCGGACCCGCGGGCTCAGGCCCGCAGGACGCAAACTATGCCGGGCCGGTCAGTGCGGCGCCTTACGGTTCCGCCTCCATCCTGCTGATCTCCTGGGCCTATTGCCTGATGATGGGCGGCGAGGGGCTGACGCAGGCGACGCGCGTGGCGATCCTCAACGCCAATTACATCGCGGCGCGGCTGGCGGGCAGCTATCCGATCCTGTTCATGGGCAACAAGGGCCGGGTCGCGCATGAGTGCATCCTCGACACCCGCCCCTTCGCCGAGGCGGGGGTGACGGTGGACGACATCGCCAAGCGCCTGATCGACAACGGCTTCCATGCGCCGACGATGAGCTGGCCGGTGGCGGGAACGCTGATGGTCGAGCCGACGGAATCGGAGACCAAGGCCGAGATCGACCGCTTCCTCACCGCCCTTCTGGCGATCCGCGAGGAGATCCGCGCGGTCGAGGCCGGCGAGATTTCGTCCGAGGACAGCCCCCTGCGCCACGCCCCCCATACGGTCAACGACCTCGTGGCGGACTGGACGCGGAAATACAGCCGCGAGCAGGGCTGCTTCCCGCCCGGCGCCTTCCGGGTGGACAAGTACTGGCCGCCCGTGGGCCGGGTGGACAACGTCTGGGGCGACCGCAACCTGAGCTGCATCTGCCCGCCGGTGGAAAGCTACATGGACGCGGCCGAGTAACGGCAAAAGGCCCTGCGGAGCGCATTCGCAGGGCCAAAATCCCAGGAAGGATTTTGTCAGATTTCTTCCGGGAAATTTGCGGCAGGCAGCGTGCGAAGCCGGTTCTTGACAGTTTCGCACAAAAGCCGGTAGCCGGGTCGCATGTCTGAAGCGTCTCCCTCCACCTTCGTCCAGGGGCTTGTCTCCGCGCTGCCCATCGCGCTCGGTTATTTCCCGATCGCCTTCGCCTTCGGGGTCGCCGCCACCGGGCAGGGCCTTTCCCCGCTGGAGGCCTTCGGCCTGTCGCTGATCATCTATGCCGGGGCGGCACAGTTTCTGGCTCTGGCGCTGATCACCTCCGGCGCGCCGCTGCTGGTCGCGGCCTTCACGCTGGTCGCCATGAACATCCGCCATGTTCTCTATGGTCCCGCGCTGATGAAGCGGGTGGGGCCGCAGGCGCGGCTGCGCCATGCCTGGGCCTGGGCCTTCGGGCTGACCGATGAGGTCTTCGGCGCGGCCCTTGGCGCGCTCGCCCGTGGGCGGGTATTTTCGGAGCCCTTCATGTTCGGGCTGGCGGCAGGCGCCTATGCGTCCTGGCTCGCCGGGACGGCGCTGGGCGCCTTTGCCGGGGGTGGCGCGCTGGCGGGCTGGCCGGTGCTGGAGGCGGCGCTCGGCTTCATGCTTCCGGCGCTCTTTCTGGCGCTGCTGCTGTCGATCCTGTCGAGGGCGCAGCTTCCGGTGATCGCCATTGCCGCCGTGGCGACGGTGACGGTCACTCTGGCGGTTTCGGGCACGGCGGGCATCCTTGCCGGGATGATCGCCGGGGCGGTTGCCGGGGTCCTGGGGTTCGGCGCGCCGCGAAGGGGGAAAGATGCGGTCTGAGATCCTCATCCTCTGTCTGATCGTCGGGGCCTTCACTTGGGCCTTCCGCTATCTGCCGACGCGGATGGACATGAGCCGCCTGCCGGAAAGCGGCCCGCTGTCGCGCTTTCTGTCGGCCACCGGGCCTGCGGCCATCGCCACGCTTTTCGTCGCCTCCGCCCTGCCGATGCTGTCGGGGGGGATGCCGCTGCCGCTTCTGGCGGGGACGGGCGCGGTCGTTGCGATCTATGCGCTCAGCCGCTCGGTGGTGGGGGCGACCATGGCCGGTTCCGCCGCCTATGGCGCGGTGTTCTGGGGGCTGTCGGCCTAGGGGCCGTCGAGAGGCGGCGCGCCCCGTGATGACCCCGGAGGGGTTTTGCACCCCTCCGGACCTCCCCGCAGGATATTTGACACCAGGTGAAAGGGGGGGGCGGTTTGGCTCCCGGTTGGCCTTGGGTGTTTCTGTGGCTTGTCTGCGGGGCGCATCCGCGCGATCCTTCTGCCAAAGGAGTCCCCCATGTTGGAAATCGCCCCGGCCAAAGTCGTCCAGATCATCTTCCAGTCCCGCGAAGGCCCGGTTGCCGAGGCGGAATTGCATCAGTTCATCGCCGGGCTGAATGTCGATGAGAAAGCGCATCTGACCGCCCTCGCCTGGGTCGGTCGCGGAGCCTTCGAGCCGGAGGAATTCGCCTCGGCGGTGGCGACCGCCTTTGCCGAAGCCACGACCCCGACCGAGGATTACCTGACCGGAATGCCGCATCTGGCCGAGAATCTGGAGGCGGGGCTTGAGGCGCTCGGCATCGACGTGGCGGGCGAGGAGGAGGACCTCCTCTGACCGGCTTCGCCCGTCGCGGGACAGCGCCGGGGACCTTTCCAGGCAATGACCGTGAGGCCGCGCCGCGGGAGAGCGTCAGTCCGGCCATGAGCTGGCTGTCCTTCGGGCCGGAATCCGGCAGCGATGGCGAACACAGTGCCGAGGCCAAGGCGATGGACCAGGGCGCCGCCATCGGAGCGCATCTGAACGCGACGGAATGGCGACCAAAAGCCTGCACCAGAACGGAGCCTGTGGCAGGAGAGATGCCCGGAGGCCAGGACGCAAATGAGATCCTGCGCGGCTCAGCGCCTTGGGACGGGCATCCGGAAGTCCGCGTCCGAATAGCGGGGCCAAGGAGGCGTGATGCCTCGGGGTATCAGGCGCTTGCATGGCGTGGCGCCGCGTCCCTATCCGGACTCCACGCATGAGCCGTTTCACGGTCCCCATCTCCGCCGACATCGGGCGCGGGGCGTGAACTTCGGCGGAAAGGGGTGACGGTGCGGATCCCGACTTTCACAACCGTGCCGATCGGCCGCTTGACAATTCCCGCCCGATCCGCCAAATCAGCCGCAGGTCGTAGGGGCAGTAGCTCAGTTGGGAGAGCGCGTCGTTCGCAATGACGAGGTCAGGGGTTCGATCCCCCTCTGCTCCACCAGACCCTTCTCTAAACAGCTGATAAGTATAACTCCCTGAGTTTCAGCTATTTACCGTCTTCGTGTTGATCACAACTGTGATATACACGAGGGGGCTCTGATGATGTGGCCGCACCTCCTCTCCCGCGTCTTGGCGCCGCATCGTGGTTCCTGCGTTTCGCCATCTCCTGATCCCCTCCTGGCTGGAGGCCGGCAGATCTCGGATCGGGGTTTCCTTCACCGTCCGATTGCAGCGGAACCCAACAGATCCGCTTGGTCCGCCCATCCCTACGGGCTTCCGTGTCCAAGCTGGTTGCGCCTTTGCCTGCAACGCCCTACCTCTGGGTTATGAAACGCGTCATCCCTTTCCTGAAACGCCCGCCCACCGTGCCGGTGATCCGCCTCTCGGGGACCATCGGCACCGGGCGCAACGCCCTGAGCGATGCGGGTCTGGCGCCGCTGATCGAGCGGGCCTTTCGCGGCAAGCCCGCCGCGGTGGCGCTGATCGTCAATTCCCCCGGCGGCTCGCCCGTGCAGTCGAGCCTGATTGCCGCCCGCATCCGCCGGCTGGCGGAGGAGAAGGGCGTGCGCGTCCATGCCTTCGTCGAGGACGTGGCGGCGTCGGGCGGCTACTGGCTCGCCTGTGCGGCGGACGAGATCTGGGTGGACCGCTCCTCGCTTGTCGGCTCGATTGGGGTGATCTTCGCCTCCTTCGGTTTCCCGGAGCTGATGGCGCGGCAGGGTGTGGAGCGGCGGGTGGTCACGGCGGGGCGCTCGAAGAGCTTTGCCGACCCTTTCCTGCCGCAGAAGCCCGAGGATGTGGAGCGGCTGCGCGCCATCCAGGCGCCGATCCATGCGGCCTTCATCGACCATGTGAAGGCGCGGCGGGCGGGGCGGCTGGCGGAGGCGGATCTCTTCAACGCCGATGTCTGGGTCGGGCAGGAGGCCGTCGATCTGGGTCTTGCCGATGGGGTCGCGCATCTGGTGCCGAAGCTGAAGGCCCTTTATGGCGAGAAGGTGCGGCTGCGGCCTTTCGGTCAGAAGCGCGGGCTTCTGTCGCGCTTTGGTCTGAACCTTGCCGACGAGGCACTGCAGACGGTGGAGGATCGCGCCGCCTGGGCGCGGTTCGGGCTTTGAGGGGGCGGGTGCGGCAATGGTGAAGGCGGTTGTGCTGTTTCTTCTGGCCATGGTCATCATCGGGATGATCGGCAAAGTGCTGTTCCCCGGCCGGTTCGCGCGGCGCTCCCCCGGCACGGGTGCGCGCAAGGGGGCCTATTGCTCCGGCTGCGGACGGCCGCGGATCGGCTCCGGCCGCTGCGTCTGCGGGAAGGGCTGAGGATGCGGGCGCTGGTCACGGGCGGGGCGAAGCGGCTGGGCCGGGCGATGGCGCTTTACCTCGCCGGGCGCGGCCATGATGTCGCCGTGCATTATGCCAGTTCCGGCGCCGAGGCGGAGGCGGTCGTTGCCGAGATCCGGGCCATGGGGCGGCAGGCGGTCGCGCTGCGGGCCGATCTGCTGGTCGAGACGGAGGTCGCCGGGCTGATCGGCGCGGCGGTCGCGGGCCTCGGCCGGCCGCTGACGGTGCTGGTCAACAATGCCTCGGTCTTTGAATATGACAATCTCCGCAGCGCCACCCGGCAAAGCTGGGACCGGCATATGGATTCGAACCTGCGCGCGCCTTTCGTGCTGACGCAGGGCTTTGCCGCGCAGGTGCCGCCGCCAGTGGCGGATGCGGCGGGGGAGCCGGTGGCGCAGGGCCTGATCGTCAACATGATCGACCAGCGGGTGCAGAAGCTGACACCGGAGTTCATGACCTATACTCTGGCCAAGATGGGTCTCTGGGCGCTGACGCGGACGGCGGCGCAGGCTTTGGCGCCGCAGGTGCGGGTCAACGGCATCGGCCCCGGACCGACCCTTCAGGGCAGCCGGCAGAGCGACAGCCACTTTGCCCGGCAACGCGCGGCAACCGTGCTGAAACGCGGCGCAAATCCGCAGGATGTGACGGCGGCGCTCGGATTTTTCCTCGACAGCCCGGCCGTCACCGGCCAGATGATCGCGGTGGACGGGGGCCAGCATCTTGGCTGGCAGACACCGGATGTGCTCGGGGTTGAATGACCTGACGGAAAGGGCTGCGGCAAAGTTGTCCACTTTGGCAAACGCCTTCACGCAAACGTCATAAATTCCTTGGAAATTCAGATGTTTGCCGAGAGATCAAAAATCTTCTCTTATATATCAAGGCATTGCGTCTGTGCCTAAAAATTAGGCAGATCAGGGAATGGGGCCAAAAACAAGGGAAAATCCGTGATCCTGAAATCTTCTCCGCAAGGTTATCCACAGAAACGGTGGACAGCTTCCCTCTTGCCCCGGCCCCGCTATCATTGCAGCCAGAGCCGAGAATCGAGATAAGCCGGACATCGCATTTCATGACCGATCTTCCCCCCGACGCCGCCCCGAAGCCCCCGACCGGGCAGGAGGTCATCCAGGCGCATCTGAAGACGCTGGACAGCTCTCCCGGCGTCTACCGGATGCTCAATGCCGCCTCCGAAGTGCTGTACGTCGGCAAGGCCAACAACCTGCGGGCGCGGGTGTCGAACTATGCCCGGCCCTCGGGCCATTCGGGGCGGATCGCGCGGATGATCCAGGAAACCGCCTCGATGATGTTCCTGACGACGCGGACGGAGCTGGAGGCGCTGCTTCTGGAGCAGAACCTCATCAAGCAGCTGAAGCCGCGCTACAACGTGCTTCTGCGCGACGACAAGAGCTTTCCGAACATCCTGATCGGCAAGGAACACCCCTTTCCGCAGTTGAAGAAGCACCGCGGCAAGAAGACCGAGAAGGGCAGCTATTTCGGTCCTTTCGCTTCCGCAGGCGCGGTGAACCGGACGCTGAACCAGTTGCAGAAGGTCTTCCTGCTGCGGAACTGTTCGGACAGCATGTTCGACAGCCGCACGCGCCCCTGCCTGCAATACCAGATCAAGCGCTGCTCGGCGCCCTGCGTGGGCAAGGTCGATGGTCCGGGCTATGCCACGCTCGTCGCCGATGCGGAGCGGTTTCTGGAAGGCAAGACCACCACGGTTCAGGCCAATCTTGCGGCAGAGATGTCCGCCGCCTCCGAGGCGATGGAATTCGAACGCGCTGCGGCGCTGCGCGACCGGATCAAGGCGCTGACCCAGGTGCAGCAGGGGCAGGGGATCAACCCGCGCGGCGTGGCAGAGGCGGATGTGGTGGCGCTCCATCTCGAAGGGGGACAGGCCTGCGTACAGGTCTTCTTCATCCGCGCCAATCAAAGCTGGGGCAACCGCGATTTCTATCCGCGCACCGGCTCCGGCGCCGAGGAGCCGGAGATCATGGAGGCCTTCCTCACCCAGTTCTACGACGACAAGGAGCCGCCGCGGCTGATCCTGCTGTCGCATCCGGTCGAGAACCCCGATCTGGTGGCCGAGGCGCTTTCGGCGCGGGCCGGGCGCAAGGTGGAGCTGGCGATCCCGCAGCGCGGCGAGAAGGCGGAGCTGGTGGAGAATGCCGCCCGCAACGCCCGCGAAAGCCTCGCGCGGCGCATGGCGGAAAGCTCCACCCAGAACAAGCTGCTGGCCGGGCTCGCCGAGGCCTTCGATCTCGATGCCCCGCCCCGGCGGATCGAGGTCTACGACAACGCCCATATCCAGGGGACAAACGCCGTGGGCGGCATGATCGTTGCGGGGGCGGAGGGATTCCTCAAAAGCCAGTATCGCAAGTTCAACATCAAATCCGAAGCCGGCGCCAACAGCGACGATTTCGGCATGATGCGCGAGGTGCTGACCCGCCGCTTCGAGCGGCTGCTGAAGGAAGACCCGGAGCGCAAGACCGATGCCTGGCCGGATCTTCTGCTGATCGACGGCGGCGCGGGGCAGGTCTCGGCGGTGGCGGGCATCCTCGCGGAGCTGGGGATCGAGGATGTGGCGATGGTGGGCGTCGCCAAGGGCATCGACCGCGACGCCGGCAAGGAGGAGTTCTACCGCGAGGGCCTGCCGGTCATGGCCCTGCAGCGCAATGACCCGGTTCTCTACTTCGTGCAGCGCCTGCGGGACGAGGCGCACCGCTGGGCCAATGGCGCCCATGTCGCCAAGCGCGCCAAGGCGGTCAGTGCCACGCCGCTCGATGATGTGCCGGGGGTGGGGGCGGCGCGCAAACGCGCGCTGCTGGCGCATTTCGGCTCCGCCAAGGCGGTGGCGCGGGCGGGCCTTGCCGATCTGACCGCGGTGGATGGCATCTCGGAGGCGATGGCCCGCACGATCCACGACTTCTTCAACACCCGGAGCTGAGGGCGGCAACCGTCGTGTCCAGCCGCCCCGGCCCGGCCAGCGAAACCGCTCCCCCTGCTCCCCTGCACGCAGGCGGCAAGGGGCCAAGCCCGTCCGCCGCAAGCAAAACCGTCCGCCGCCCCACCCCCTCCCTCCATCCACTGTGCATAAATATCCTGCGGGGAGGTCCGGAGGGGTGCAAGACCCCTCCACCGCGCTGCCGGCGTGGGCCTCCCCGCCCCCCGAGAAAGCCGCCCC
>JAPUEK010000007.1 GCA_027492585.1 Paracoccaceae bacterium
CCCCCCCCCCCCCCCCCCCCCCCCCCCCCCCCCCCCCCCCCCCCCCCCTCCCCGTCCCCCCCGCCCCGCCCGCCCCCCCCCCCCCCCCCCCCCCCCCCCCCCCCCCCCGCCTGAAAAGGGCGCGACGCTCGCCGGCTTCTACCCCCCGAACCGCCCCTTGTAATCCGCCCGCAGCAGGTTCTTCTGCACCTTGCCCATGGTGTTGCGCGGCAGTTCCGCCACCACCACCGCGCCCTTCGGCTGCTTGAACCGCGCCAGCCGGTCGCGGATCGCGGCCAGAACCGCCTCCGGGTCGAGATCCACGCCCTTCTGCGCCGTCAGCACCGCAAAGACCGCCTCGCCGAAATCGGGATGCGGCAGGCCGATGACCGCGCTTTCCAGCACCCCCGGCACCTCGTCGAGCAGAAGCTCCACTTCCTTCGGGTAGATGTTGTAGCCGCCCGAGATGATCAGATCCTTCGCCCGTCCGACGATCTGGACATAGCCTTCCGGGTCGCGGGTGCCGAGATCGCCGGTCAGGAACCAGCCATCCTCGCGCAATTCCTCCCGCGTTTTCTCCGGCATCTGCCAATAGCCGGAGAAGACATTCGGCCCGCGCACCTCGATCATGCCGACGTCGCCCGGCGCGACCTCCGCCCCCTCGGCGGTGATCCGCAGCTCCACCCCCGGCAGCGGGAAGCCGACCGTCCCCGCCCGCCGCTCCCCCTCATAGGGGTTGGAGGTGTTCATGTTGGTCTCCGTCATCCCGTAGCGTTCCAGGATGCGGTGGCCGGTGCGCGCCTCGAAGGCCAGATGCGTCTCGGAGAGCAGCGGCGCCGAACCGGAGATGAACAGCCGCATATGCGCCGTCGCCTCGCGGGTGAAGCCCGGCTCGGCCAGCAGGCGGGTGTAGAAGGTCGGCACCCCCATCATCGTGGTCGCCTGCGGCAGAAGGCGCAGCACCGTCGCCGCGTCGAAACCGGGCAGGAAGATCATCTTGCCGCCGGTCAGCAGGCTGATGTTGGAAGCGACGAAGAGCCCGTGGGTATGGAAGATCGGCAGGGCATGGAGCAGCACATCCTGCGCCGTGAAGCGCCAGAGACCGGCCAGCACCTCGGCATTGGACAGAAGGTTGCCATGGCTCAGCATCGCCCCCTTGGAGCGTCCGGTCGTGCCGGAGGTGTAGAGGATCGCCGCCAGCGTCCCTGCCTCGCAGCTTTCCGGCACGAACTGCGCCGGCTGGCCCGCCGCCAGATTGGCGAGCGTTCCCGCCCCGTCCGCACCAAGCGTCAGAAGGCGTGCGCCCCCCGCCCCGGCCACCGGAGCCAGAGCCTCCGCCTTCGCCGGATCGCAGACGAACAGCCGCGGCGTGGCATTGCCGATGAAATAGGCCAGCTCCTCTGCCGTATAGGCGGTGTTGAGCGGCAGGAAGACCGCGCCGATGGAGGTCGTCGCCGCATAAAGCGCCAGAGCCTCGGGCGATTTCGCCACCTGTACCGCAACCCGGTCCCCCGGCACCACGCCCGCAGCCCGCAAGGCGCCGGCAAGCCGCGCGATCAGGGCGTGAAGCCCCTGCCCGCTCAGGCTGGTGCCATCGGCCAGATGCAGGACCGGCCCCTCCCGCGTCGCAAGGGGGGCGAAAAGCGCGTCATAAAGGGGGTTGGGCATGGGCGCCTCCGCTGGGTCCGATGCCCCGTGTCTGGCACGGGCGGGCGGCGTGCTCAAGCACAGGGTGGAAAGGCCCCATCTCCGAAACGTCCGGATTGTGCCGGAAAAGACCCTTTCACGGTCACGATCCTGCCGCCGTTCGCGTCAAGGATGTGCTCAAGACCTCAAAGCACTCCGAGGAGGACAGAATGAAACTGTGCAGCGCCCTCTTTGCCCGTCTGGGATTGTTTTCCCCCAAGACCGAAACCGCACCCGATCCGTTCGAGCAGCGCCTGAACCGCATCGGCTCGCGCGAGCGCGGCTTTGCCACGCATCGCCAGCCGGGGCTGTTCAGAAATCAACCGTCACTCCAGGAAGCCTGAGTTCCTTCATCAGGTCGCGCACTTCCTGCCGCGCCGCGATGTTGGAAAGGTTGAGCTGATCCACCCCGGTATCGCGGAGGTCGAGCACGGTCAGCCCGCGCGGGAACATCTCGCGGAAGATGACCCGCTCGGCGAAGCCGGGCGCGACCCGGAACCCGATGCGGCGCGACAGATCCTCAAGCGCCGCGCCGACCTTCTTCTTGTTGTGCATCTGCTGGGCGCCGAGCCGGTTCCGCAGCACGATCCAGTCGATCGGCTTCAGCCCGGCCTGCGCCCGCAACTGCCGGGCGTTCCAGACCATTTCCGAATAGATCGACGGGCCTTTGACCTTGCCCGACTCGGCATCCACCCGCGCCAGAAGGTCGAAATCGACGAAACTGTCGTTGAGCGGCGTGATCAGCGTATCGGCCAGCGAATGGGCGACCTGGCTCAACCGGGTATGGCTGCCGGGGCAGTCGATGATGATGAAATCCGACACCGGCTCCAGCGCGGCCACGGCGGCGGCGAGCCGCTGGTCATAGGGGTTCTCGCCCGGCTGAAGGCTCGCCTCGTCGACTTCAGGCAGTTCGCGGTAGTCGGGCGAGGGCAGCTTCAGCCCGGCCCGCTCCAGATAGGCCAGACGGTTCTCGATATAGCGGCCGAAGCTTTTCTGCCGCATGTCGAGGTCAAGCGCACCCACCCGATGGCCCAGCCGGACAAGGGCGGTGGCGACATGCATACAGGTGGTGGACTTGCCCGAGCCGCCCTTTTCGTTGCCGACAACGATGATATGCGCCATGTCGGCCGTCCTTCCCTGGTCTTGGTGCTGCTTCCTATACGGTTAGCGGCAGGAAGGGGAAGCAGGAAGTGGCTTATGAGATCGGCACTTCGTCTTCACAGCGTTGCACAGTGTTGATGCAGGCTGCATCCGTCCAATCGGTCCGGTACCAGCAATAGCCGGCAGGTGAGCGCAGCGGACGAAATTCCCACGTCACCAGCTCGCCGCTGCCGGTGTGAAACTCTTCACTGTCGAACCGGATCTCCAGACCGCGCGCCGTACTGCGCCGCACCGTGAAGGGGAGATCCAATATGCTGCTCTTCCCCTCTCCGTCACGATGCTCGAACACCTGCACGGTGCCACGGTTGTTCCGGTCCCAGAAGGAGAGCTGCTGCTGGACGCCCTTACACGGTGCGGCCGAGGGAGGCTGGTCGCCATAAAACCCCGCCAGCCGCTGCACCATGGAGGTGTCTGCGACGGCAGGGGAGGCGCAAAACGCAAAGACGATCAGGCTACGAAACATGCCGCTTCCTACGCTGGAATTGCGGCAAGATCGCGGAAACCAAAGAAAAAGGGCATCCCGACGGGATGCCCTTCTGTCTCCGCGGCAGT
Organism: Paracoccaceae bacterium; assembly: GCA_027492585.1. GTDB lineage: Bacteria > Pseudomonadota > Alphaproteobacteria > Rhodobacterales > Rhodobacteraceae > JAPUEK01. The sequence goes on from JAPUEK010000007.1 coordinate 3,379, forward strand.
CGGGATCAGAAACCCAGACCGGCGTATTTGTTCTTGAACTTCGACACGCGGCCGCCGGTGTCCATCAGCTTGGCCGAGCCGCCGGTCCAGGCGGGGTGAGCCAGCGGGTCGATGTCGAGCGCCATCTGGTCGCCCGCCTTGCCCCAGGTGGTCTTGGTCTGGAACACGGTGCCATCGGTCATCTTGACGTCGATGGTGTGATAGTCGGGGTGGATACCCTGTTTCATCGCGGCGCTCCTTACTCGGCTTTTTCTTTGTAGTTCGTGACTTCGGCGATCCGGGCGGATTTGCCGCGACGCGAACGGAGGTAGTAGAGCTTGGCGCGGCGCACACGGCCGCGACGCACGACCTCGATGCTGTCGATGTTGGTCGAGTAGAGCGGGAACACCCGTTCCACACCTTCACCGAAGGAGATCTTGCGGACGGTGAAGGAGGCGGAGATGGTCAGGCCACCTTTGCGGCCGATCACGACGCCTTCATAGGCCTGCACGCGCGAGCGCGAGCCTTCGGTCACTTTGTAGCCGACTTTCACGGTATCCCCGGCTTTGAAATCCGGGATCTTCTTGCCAAGCGCAGCGATCTGCTCGGCTTCGAGTTGGGCGATCAGGTTCATCGCATATCCTTTGTTGCAGCGGTTTTCCCGCGACGTGAGGCAAACGCAGAGCTCCTGGTCTTCGCTCGGGTCCCTGCCTTGCGGCAAGCCCGCCAGAGATGCGGTCGCATGTTGTGAACCGCCCCCGATCACCGCCCCGGCAGAAGAAACCCGGCGCATGGCAAAAGGAATCGGGTCCGATGGGCATTTCGCCCCGGACAGGCGGCGTATAGGGGCCAGGGCCTGTTACGTCAAGCAGGGGGAGACCGCGGACGCTCCGCAGGGGATATTTGGAAAGAGAAGAAAGCCCTTTCATACTGGCTCAAATATCCCCGCCGGAGGCTTCCGCCCCTTCCGCCGCGGATCGGCAGCCGGTTCACCCGCCCTTGCGGGCCGCGAGCCAGGCCTGCCAGAGATCGGGGCGGCGGGCCTTTGTGATCTCTTCGGACCGGGCGCGGCGCCATTTGGCGATCTCGGCGTGATGGCCGGATTGCAGCACATCGGGGATCGCCAGATCGTTCCAGAGCGCCGGGCGGGTATATTGCGGATGTTCGAGCAGCCCGTCCGAGAAGCTCTCCTCCTCGGTCGAGGCCTGATTGCCGAGCACTTTCGGCAACAGCCGCACCGTGGCGTCGATCAGTGCCGTCGCCGCGATCTCCCCCCCCGTCAGGACGAAATCGCCGAGCGAGACTTCCTCCACCTGGTGATGGTCGAGAAACCGCTGATCCACCCCCTCGAAGCGCCCGCAGAGCATGGTCAGCCCATCGGCGGCGGCAAAGCGGCGGGCCATGGCTTGCGTGAAGGGTTTGCCGCGCGGCGACAGGTAAAGCAGCGGCCAGCGGCTCCGATCGCGCGGCGTGCTTTCGGAGGCTTTCTGCAAAGCCGCATCCAGCACATCGGCCCGCAGCACCATCCCCGCCCCGCCCCCCGCCGGCGTGTCATCGACATTCAGATGCTTGCCGATGCCGAAGCGCCGCAGGTCCACCGTCTCCAGCGACCAGAGCCCGAGGTCGAGCGCCTTGCCGGTCAGCGACAGGCCCAGAACGCCGGGGAAGGCCTCGGGGAAAAGCGTCAGGATCTTCGCGCGCCAGGCGTCGCGGACCTGCAAGGGTTCCTCCATCAGGTCGCGCGGCGTCAGGCTCGCGCGGATGGAGAGGCGGCCATGCGATTTGGTGGCCGGCTGATCGGGGATGTCTGGATCGCTCATGGCCGGGGTTTAGCGTGGGCGCCCCCTTGCGGAAAGGGAAAATCCGCGCCTCAGGGCGCGTCGCTGGCGAGGCTCCCGGCGTAGGCGATCATGTCGCCCTTGATGCGCCCGATCTCCTCCACCGGCAGGCCGGAGCGGTTCAGTTCGATGAAGGCATCGGCGAGGTCCTGCGGCGGGCTGGTGTTGGCGGGGGGCAGCGGCTCCAGCCGGGCGCGCAGGGCTTCGGGGAGAGGAATGAGATCGTAAAGCGCCTCCACCGGGCCGAGGCGGCGCGGGCTCAGGCTTTCGAGTGCTGCGACATGCAGCGGGAAAGGCACGAGCCGCGCGGCAAGCGGCCCCAGCACGGCGGCGAAATCGGCGGCGCCTGCGAACAGCTTCGAGAAGCGGCGCTGTTTCAGGCGCAGCTCGTGGTGCTTGGCCAGTTGCCAGTGGATCGAGCGCAGCCAGGGCTCCGCCGCGCGGGTGGTGAAAAGCACCTGAAGATCAAGCGCCGGACCGAAGCGGCGCTTCAGGCTGGCCGCCACTTCGGGCAGGATGGCCTCTGCGGAGCGGTAATCCTTCAGCCCGTAGCGGAAGGGGATATGGCCGGCGAAATCCTCGCAGGAACACAGGATCGCCTGACCCGGCAGGGGCGTCAGCCGCTCCGCCCAATGGTCGAGCGACAGGGCGAGGCGGTGCAGCATCTGCGGGCCGGGATCGGCGGAATGGGCGCGGGCGGCGATGGCGGCTTCGGAAAAGGGCAGGTTGCGACTGCGGGTCTGGATCAGCGCATGGGGTTCCAGCAGCGGCGCATGGGCTTGCAGGGCGCGCTGCACGCTGGTCGTGCCGGTCTTGTGAAAGCCCGCATGGAAGACCACCCGCATGGGGGTTACAAAGCCTCTGTCTCTTCGGCCGGCGCGACCTGCCGGGTCAGCGCGGCAAGGGCGTGCAGCGCCTTTGCGGTTTCGGGAGAAGCATCGGCCGCGCGGGCCTCCACCAGTTCCGCCTGCGGGCAGTCATACCAGAGGTCGGGATCGGCAGCGAGCATGGCCGCGCAGCGGATGGCGAAGAGGCCGGTCAGCGCATCCTCGCCCGCGCAGCGGGTGAAGGCGGTGGTCGGGTAGCCGCTGTTCAGCAGGCTCACCACCCGGTCCATCGTGGCATGGACAACAAGGGCCTGTCGCAGATGGGGGATCTCGGCGCGGGCGATCAGCGCCTCGGCGAGGTCATGGGGATCGGCCTCCGCCTCCATGGCGGTCAGATGCGCTTCGGTCTCCGCCGGGGTCAGGCCCTGCGGCAAGGCCTCGATCAGGCGGCCGGCGAGCGCGGTCGCCCCGGCCCTGCGCGCGGCGGCGGCCTCGCCGGGGCGCTCGATGGCGCGGATGGCGTCGTCGAGAAACCGCTCCATCTCGCCCGCCTTCCAGGGGTCCCAGATCAACCGGCAGAGCGGGATGGACAGGAAGGAGATCGCCACCGGCAGCATGACCGGAAAGGCCGGCAGGCTGCCGAGCACTCCGCCGATGCCGCGCCCGACCCCGAAGAGCACCGCCACCAGCAGCACCTGCACCGCCCCCTGCGCGGCAAGGGTGACGAGCGCCTCGCTCCGCGCCCAGTCGGCCGCGCGGCGCGGCCATTGCTGCGGCCGCAGGATGAAGAGCCAGAGGAGGAAGATCGCCACGAAGACCGGCACCAGGTTCCAGCCGAAGCCGCCAAGCCCGGCCAGAAGCGGCCCGAAATAGAGCAGCGCCGTCGCCCCCATCAGCAAGCGCAGACGATTTTGCATCCGCCCCGATCCCTTCCTGCCCCGCCTTCTCCGGGAGGGAGAGTGGCGTGCCGCCGGGGCTTAGTCCAGACCTTCCGGAAGGTCCACGATCACCCGGCGCGAGGCGAGATCGACCGTCGGCACCACGGCAAGGGTGAACGGCACGAGAAGCGCGGTTTTCAGCCCCGGTCCGGTCAGTTCCAGAATATCTCCCGCCCCGTGGTTGTGGACGGCGGCAACCTGGCCGATCACCACGCCGCCGGGGTCGCGGGCTTCGAGGCCGATCAGATCGGCGTGATAGAATTCGTCATCGGGCAGCGAGGGCAGCTTGCTGCGGTCGGCATAAAGGGAGGTGCCGCGCAGGGCATCGCCTTCTTCCTTGGTCCGTATCCCGGAAAGCCGCGCGCCAAGGCCGCCTGCTACGGGCCGCGTCAGCCGGATGGTGAAACTGCGGCTGCCGTCTTCAGTATAAAGCGGGCCGTAATCGGCAATCGCCTCCGGCTCGGCGCAGAAGGACTTCAGCCGCACCTCCCCCTGCAAGCCGAAAGACCCGGAGATGGCGCCGACACAGATGCGGTCAGGGAGGACCATGGCAAGGCTCCATCAGAAAGGAACCGGCCCCGGCGAGGATCGCAGGGGCCGGAAGCGTCGATCATTCTTCGGCAGGGGCCGCGGCGCGAGCCGCCTTCTTGGCGGCGAGTTCCGCCATGCGCTTGCCGGGGACGGCTGCCTTGGGGTTGTTGCGGGTGGCTTTGGCCAGCACGCCGGCGGCTTCGAGCATCCGCGCCACGCGGTCGGTCGGCTGCGCGCCCTGGCCCAGCCAATGCTTCACGCGGTCGAGATCCATCTTCACGCGCTCTTCATTGTCCTTGGCCAGCAGCGGGTTGTAGGTGCCGAGCTTTTCCAGGAAGCGGCCGTCGCGCGGATTGCGCGAGTCGGTGGCAACGATGGAATAGTGCGGGCGCTTTTTGGAACCGCCGCGGGCGAGCCGGATTTTCATGGACATGGGGTCGTCTCCTTCAGGTTTCGCAAGGTGGGCGATGCGCCCGCCGTTTGGGTTGGGTTGGGGTTATTTCTGGAAGGTCTCGTGATGCCTGATGACTTCGGAAATGATGAAGGTCAGGAATTTCTTGGCAAATTCGGGGTCGAGGTCTGCTTCGCGCGACAGGGCCTCCAGCCGTTCGATCTGGCGCGCCTCCCGCGTGGGGTCGGAGGGCGGCAGGTCATGCTCCGCCTTCAGCCGGCCCACCGCCTGCGTGTGCTTGAACCGCTCGGCCAGCGTATAGACGAGGATCGCATCCAGCCGGTCGATGGACTGGCGGTGTTCCTTGAGCAGGTCGGCGGCGCGGATGGTGGCATCGGTCATGGCCGTGTCTCCGGAGCGGGCTCGGGGGGGAGCGTTGCAGGGCCGGGGTGGCGCCAGATCTGGCTGTCCCCGAAGGTCTCATGGCGGAACATGCCGTCCTGAACGCAGCCCATGCGGCGGGCAAGGGCCTGCGAGCGCAGGTTGCGCGGGGCGATGAGGCTGATGGCGGTGGTCCAGCCGAGCACGTCATAGGCATGGGCGCGGGCGGCAAGCGCCGCCTCATGGGCAAGCCCCCGGCCCTCGGCGGCGGGGGTCCACAGGCTCCAGGCGATTTCCGGCTCCGGCCAGCCTTCGGGGAACCACGGCCCGGCCATGCCGAGCGGCGCATCCGTTTCGCGGTCGGCAAGGATGAAGGCCGAATAGCCGCGATGCACCCAATGGCCGGTGATATGGCAGAACCCGCGCCAGGCCATCACCGGCGAAATCGGCCCGCCGACGAATTCCGCCCGGTCGGAAGACATGAACTCCGCAAAAGGCCCGAAGTCCGAGGATTTCGGGCCGCGCAGGGTCAGACGCGCGGTTTGCAGGGTCGGGATGCCGGAGAGGGTGATCATGCGGCGGCCCTCAGACCGTGGCGGATCACCACATCGGTCGGATCGGCGCCGCGCGCCTCCACCCGGCTGCCTCCCAGACGCAGGGCAAGCGCGATGGAACGGGCGTTGCCGGGGTCGATGTAATTGTCGATGTGATCCCAGCCGAAGGTTTCACGCGCCCAGACCATCACGGCGCGCGCGCCCTCCGCCGCGATCCCGCGCCCTTCGGCGGCTTCGGTCACGAACCAGCCAAGCTCGGGTTCCGGGTAGCCTTCGGGCTGGTAGATGCCGACCTCGCCGACATAGGCGCCGTCCATCTCCATCGAGAAGGGACCAAAGCCCATCAGCGGCCATTGCCCGACTTCGGAGGCGAAGATGCGCCAGGCCTGTTCGGCGGTGAACGGCCCACCCTCCCAGATCGCGCGGTCCGAGGCGTAGAAGGCCAGCCGATGCGCGAAATCATCGAACCGCGGCATACGCAGCACCAGGCGCCCGGTCTTCAGGACCGGCGCGGAGGCAAAGGCGATATGCTGCGGGCGGGCGATCATTTCTTCTTCATCAGCCCCGACAGGCCGGAGGGCAGGCTCATGCCGCGCGGCATACCGGGGAAGCCGCCGCCCATCGACAGGCCCTGTTTCATGCCCTTGGCCGCTTCGGCCAGAGCTTCGGGCGACATCTGCGACGGGTCGGGCATCCCGCCCTTGCCAAGCATCTGCTTGATGGCCTGCTTCATCATGCCACCCTTGCCCATCTTCTTCATCATCTCGGCCATCTGCTTGTGCTGCTTGAGCAGCTTGTTCAGATCGGCCACGTCCAGCCCGGCCCCTGCGGCGATGCGCTTCTTGCGGCTGGCCGCCAGCAGATCGGGGTTGGCGCGTTCCTTCTTCGTCATCGAATTGATCAGCGCGATCTGATGGGTCAGCATCTTGTCGTTGAAGCCCGCCGCCTCGGCCTTCTTGGCGACGCCGCCCATGCCGGGCAGCATCCCCATCAGGCCCTGCATCCCGCCCATCTTCATCATCTGCTCAAGCTGGCTCCGCATGTCGTTCATGTTGAACAGACCCTTGGCGAAGCGCTTGGCCATGCGTTCGGCCTGCTCGGCCTCGAAGGTCTCACGGGCCTTCTCGACCAGAGCCACGATGTCGCCCATGCCGAGGATGCGGCCCGCGACACGCTCCGCCTCGAAGGTCTCAAGCGCATCCATCTTCTCGCCGAGGCCGACGAAGCGGATCGGCTTGCCGGTGACGGCCCGCATCGACAGCGCGGCGCCGCCGCGGCCATCGCCATCCATCCGCGTAAGGACCACGCCGGAGATGCCGACCTTGCCGTCGAATTCGGTGGCGACGTTCACCGCATCCTGCCCGGTCAGACCATCGACGACCAGCAGCGTCTCGCGCGGCTGGGCGATGTCGCGGACCGCCTGGATCTCGTCCATCAGCACTTCGTCGATGTGCAGGCGGCCGGCGGTGTCGAAGAAGACCACATCATAGCCGCCGAGGCTGGCCTGCGTCTTCGCGCGCCTGGCAATCTGGACGGCGCTTTCGCCCTTCACGATCGGCAGGCTGTCCACGCCCACCTGCCCCGCGAGGATGGCAAGCTGCTCCATCGCCGCCGGGCGGTTGGTGTCGAGCGAGGCGAGCAGCACGCGCTTGCCATTCCGCTCCTTCAGCCGTTTGGCGAGCTTGGCCGTGGTGGTGGTCTTGCCCGAACCCTGAAGACCGACCATCAGGATGGCGGAGGGCGGGTTGTCGATCTTGAGCGCATCCGGCTCGCCTTCGCCCGCGAGGGTACGGACCAGCTCGTCATGGACGATCTTGACGACCTGCTGGCCGGGGGTGACGGATTTCGTCACCGCCTGCCCGGTCGCCTTGGCCTTCACCGCCCGCACGAAATCCCGTGCGACCGGCAGCGACACGTCCGCTTCCAGAAGGGCCTGCCGCACCTCGCGCAGCGCGGTCTCGACGTCGGCCTCGGACAGCGCGCCTTGCTTGGTCAGGCGGTCGAAGACGCCGCCAAGGCGTTCTGAGAGACTTTCGAACATGGTCCACTCCTGCGTTTGGGTTGCCCCGATATGGGGCGCGACGGCGATTTCCCAAGGCCAATGGACAAAGGCACCTGTGGGCGCAACGCGCTGACAGGTGGCGATCCCGGCATGTGCCATGGGACCGGAAGCTTTGGGCCTCCGGGGAATTCAGGCGCGGATACGCCGGTTGACGGAACGAGTCAAGGGCCGGGGGGGGGGTAGACCGCCCCCTTCCGGGTCAGGAGGGTCTGCCCTTGTGGGGTTTCAGCCAGGCATTGACCGCCTTTACCGAGGCTTCGCTTGAGGACCCGGCCCGGAAGATCGACGACAGCGGCACCGCCTTGCCGGTCGCATATTTCAATACCGGCCGGGCCATGCGCTTGCGACCCTCGCTGTCCGTGTCGATCTCGCTCACGGCGCGCTGCACGCCTTCGAGCGTATGGGACCTGCTCCGCACCCCGAAGACGCTCGCCGACCGCAGGGTGAGCGTCTGGCTCGCCCGGTCGAAGATAGCCACCTCCTGACGCACGAAGACGGCGAACATCAGCGCAAAAAGCCCGAAGAGCAGCCCCAGCACCCCGAGATCCTTCTGATCGCCGAAGGCCTTGCTCAGCCAGATCGCGGCAAAGATCAGCATGGCCGCAGAAAGCCCGAGGCCGAGCCTCACAGGCCGCGCCCGCAGTATCAGCTGTTCGGGGGTGGAGGACAGCGGTTCCATGGCATCCTCTTGCTGAGGAAATCACCATCAGGATGCGCTTGCCGGCCCTTTTCCGCAAGGCGGTTACGGGCAGGCGCCGAGCGCGCCACAAAGCCCTTGCCTTGCCCCGGCCTTTGCCGATCTATGTGCAGGCGCGCACAGGAGACCTGCGGAATGGAAAACTGGGATGAGGTTCGCACTGCCTTTCAGGTGGCCCGTCTGGGAACGGTCTCCGGGGCGGCGGAGGTGCTCGGCGTCCACCATGCGACGGTGATCCGGCATGTGGACGCGCTCGAAAAACGGCTCGGCACACGGCTGTTTCAACGCCATGCCCGCGGCTACACCCCGACCGAAGCGGGGCGCGACCTGCTGAGTGTCGCCCAGGCGACCGAGGAGCAGTTCGGCCAGCTCGTCAGCCGGATCAAGGGTCAGGGGGAGACGGTGACGGGGGAGTTGGTCGTCACCTCGATCACCGGCATCGCCGATCTGCTGGTGCCGGTGATGAACGCCTTCCAGGCCGATCATCCGGGGGTGATCATCCGCTTCCTGACCGATATGCGGCTCTTCCGGCTGGACTATGGCGAGGCGCATGTGGCGATCCGCGCCGGACAGGCGCCGTCGGAGCCGGACAACGTGGTGCAGCCCCTGATGGTCATGCACTGGGGTCTCTATGCCGCACGCAGCTATGTGGAAAAGCACGGGCTGCCGAAAGGGCCGGAAGACTTCGGCAAACACCGCTTCATCGGCTCCGACAGCAGCGACAACCGCGCGCCCTTCTATCGCTGGCTCTGGCAGAACGTGCCGGCTGACCGCATCACCTTCCGCATCACCGAGGTCGCAGCGCAGGAGGCGGCGCTTGCCGCTGGCCTCGGCATCGGCTTCGCTCCGGTACGGGCCGGGGATGCGAACCCCGATCTGGTGCAGGTCATGCCGCCCCTGCCGGAATGGGAGAGCCAGCTCTGGCTCGTGACCCATGTGGACCTGCACCGGACGCTGAAGGTGCAGAGCTTCCTGACACAGTTGAAGACGGCGGCAGCGGGCTGGACCTCCTGCTGAAGGTCTGAGCCGTCGCGCGCATGGTCCTCGCGGACGCTCCGCGGGGGATATTTGGAAAGAGAAGAAAGCCCTTTCTTCTCTTCTTAAATATCCCCGCCGGAGGCCCTCCGTTTCGGCAACCCGCCGCCAGCAGGATCAGACGATACCGCCTCCCGCCCCCGAAACGCGCGGGCGGATCGCCGCGACCTTCGCGCGGTAGCCGGCGGCGCGGAAGGCCGCCACCGGGTCGATGGCCCCGCCAGCCTCCAGGCGCGCCATGGCAAGGATCGGCTCCACATCGGTCCGGAAGCCGTATTTCAGTTCCGTCGTCGCCATCAGCGCGTCGTTTCCATCCTGCGCGGCCCGCAATGCAGGACGGTTCACGAGGCACGCCTGGGCATAGGCGCGCTGCACCTCCATCGCCGAGACCATCAGGCTTTCGATGGGATCGGTGACGTTGTGGCTCTGGTCGAGCATATGGGCCGGATTGAAGCCCGGCTTGCCCTCGGCCTCCACCAGTTCGTTGAAGACGAGGAACAGCCGGTAGGGATCGACCGAGCCGGTATCCAGATCGTCATCGCCATATTTGGAATCGTTGAAATGGAAGCCGCCGAGTTTCCCGCGCGAGATCAGGCGGGCGACGATCATCTCGATATTGGTATTGGGCGCATGGTGGCCGAGATCGACGAGGCAAAAGGCCTTCTCGCCCAGTTCGGAGGCGATCATGTAATTCGTCCCCCAATCCTGCACCACCGTCGAATAGAAGGCAGGCTCATACATCTTGTGTTCGGTAAAGAGCCGCCAATCCGCCGGAAGCCCGGCGTAGATCGCGTGCAGCGCCTCCATGTAGCGGTCGAACTGGCGGGTGAAATCCTGCTGGCCGGGGAAGTTGGTGCCATCCCCCACCCAGACCGTCAGCGCCTTCGACCCCAGATCGCGGCCGATCCCGATACATTCGAGGTTATGCTCCACCGCCTGCTGCCGGGTCGTCGCGGCGGCATGGGAGACGGAGCCGTATCTGTAGCTTTCGCGCTGCTGGGGCTGGTCCTGGAAGGTGTTGGAATTCATGGCGTCGAAGCCGAGCCCGACCTCTTCCGCCTTGGCCTTCAGATCCGCCGCCGGGGCCTTGTCCCAGGGAATGTGCAGGCTGACCGTCGGAGTGGCGCGGGTCAGTTGCTGGATCACCCCGCAATCCTCAAGCTTGTCGAAGATATGGCGCGGCTCGCCCTCGCCCGGAAAGCGGGCAAAGCGGGTGCCGCCGGTGCCGACCCCCCAGGAGGGGATCGCCACGCCGTAAGCCGCGACCTTGGCTTTTACCGCCGCAATGTCGATGCCACGGCGGGCGAGATGCTCGCCAAGCGCCGCATAATCCGCCTTCAGCGCCGGCAGGCGCGCAGCATTGTCCTTCTCGATCAGGGTCTTGTCGATCATGGCGCTTACCTCGTGAAAGCCTGGACGTTGCCGGCATCGACGTTGAGGATGTTCCCCGTCGATTTGGCCGAAAGCTCGGAGGCGAAGAAATAGACGCCCTCGGCGATGTCCTCCGGCAGGACGGAGCGTTTCAGCATCGACCGTTGGCGATACATTTCCTCCAGCCCTTCCTTGTCGGTCTTGTAGGTGGAGGCGCGCTGGTCCAGCCATTCGCCGGACCAGATCTTCGAGCCGCGCAGCACGGCATCGGGGTTGACCACGTTCACGCGGATGCCCGCCTCCGCCCCCTCAAGCGCAAGGCAGCGCGCCAGATGGATCTCTGCGGCCTTGGCGGTGCAGTAGGCCGCCGCGTTGGGGCTGGCGGCAAGGCCGTTCTTCGAGGCCACGAAGACCAGCGAACCGCCGATGCCCTGCGCCCGCAGAAGCTTGAACGCCTCGCGGCTGACAAGGAAATAGCCGGTGGACAGGATATCCATGTTCCTGTTCCAGAGGTCGAGCGAGGTCTGCTCCACCGGCGCGGAGGAGGCGATCCCGGCGTTGGACACCAGAATGTCCACCCCGCCGAATTCCACCGCGGTTTCGGTGAAGGCGGCGATCACCTGCTCTTCCTTCGTCACGTTCATCTGCACGGTGCGGACCACATCCTTGCCGTGGCGGGCGGCAAGATTGCCCGCCGTCGCGGCCAGCGCCTCGGCGTCGATGTCGGCCAGCACCACGCAGGCGCCTTCGCGCAGCATCCGCTCCGCCGTGGCAGCACCGATCCCCCCGGCCCCGCCGGTGACGAGCGCCACTTTGCCGGCCAGCGATTTCGGCTTCGGCATCCGTTGCAGCTTCGCCTCTTCCAGAAGCCAGTATTCGATGTCGAAAGCTTCCTGCTCCGGCAGGCCGCAATATTCGGAGACGGTATCGGCCCCGCGCATCACGTTGATGGCGTTGACGTAGAACTCCCCCGAGATCCGCGCCGTCGCCTTGTCCCTGGCGAAGGTCAGCATCCCGACGCCCGGCACCAGATAGACGACGGCATTGGGATCGCGCAGCGCCGGGGAATTGTCGTGCTTGCAGCGGTCGTAATAGGCGGCATAGCCGCGGCGATAGTCCTCCACCTGACCAGAAAGGGCGGCGAGCGTCGCTTCCACATCGGGCTGCGCCGGGGTGAAGCCCACGACCAGCGGGCGGATCTTGGTCCGCAGGAAATGGTCCGGGCAGGAGGTGCCGAGGGCCGCCAGCGGCTCCAGCCGCGCGGAGTTCACGAAATCCAGTACCGCGGGCTGATCGTCGAAATGGCCGACCATATGGTGATCCTTCGAGATCATCCCCCGGATCGCCGGCATCAGCCGTGCGGCCACCGCCCGGCGGGCGGCGGGGTCGAGACTGTGATGAACCGCGCCCCCGAAGGCCACCTTGCCGGCGGTCTCGGCGGCAAACCAGTCCATCGCCTTCTGGATGATCGCCACGGTCAGTTCGTAGCAGGCCTTCGCATCGTCATCCCAGGTGAAAAGCCCGTGGCTTTCCAGCACGACGCCCTTCGCCTTGGGGTTCTTCAGGCAGAACTCCTCCAGCCACAGGCCAAGCTCGTATCCCGGCCGCTTCCACGGCAGCCAGCCGATCTCATCCCCGAAGATCTTCCGCGTCAGTTCCCGTGAATTGCGCGAGGCCGCGATGGCGATGATCGCATCGGGGTGCATGTGATCGACATGCTTTTTCGGCACATAGGCGTGAAGCGGCGTGTCAATGGAGGCGGCGCGCGGGTTCAGGTTGAAGGTGCAATGCGGCAGGTAGCCGACCATCTCATCCTCATAGGCCAGTCCGCGATAGACGCCTTTCAGCGCCCGCAGCTTGTCCATGTAGAGCGTGGCGAAGCCGTCCATCCGGATGGAGCCGACATCGCCGCCGGAGCCCTTGACCCACATCACCTCGACCATTTCACCGGAAAGCGGGTCCTTCTCCATCACCTTGGCACTGGTGTTGCCGCCGCCGTAGTTCGTGATCCGTTTGTCGGAGCCAAGCAGGTTCGAGCGGTAGAGCAGCTTTTCCGGCTCGCTCATCCCTTTGGCCTTGCTGTCATCCCAAAGGTTCTGAAGCCCGTTTCCGGCGGCATTTGACATGGAATCCTCCCTCGCAGTCCGTGGCAACTCTGCCATTGTTGCGCGAGAAGTCAATCATATTCGATCAATTTCAATCATGCTGCACCGCAGAAATGCGTAACTTGATCGAAAATGATTGACATTGAGCGATTCGGGTGGAAACTCTGCAACAGGGAGGACGAGATGCACGAAAGCGAACGCCACAGGATCATTCTGTCTGCGATCGAGGGACGCCCCGTGGTGACGGTGGCCGATCTGGTGACGCTGACCGACGCTTCGGAGGCGACGATCCGCCGGGATATCGCCACGCTGCACGTCCAGAAGAAGCTGCGCCGGGTGCGGGGGGGGGCCGAAAGCATCGCGCCGCCGCAGTTCGTCGGCATCAACGCCCGCCCCTTCAGCGTCAACGAAGTGATCCGCATCGCCGAAAAGCGCGCCATCGCGCGGGCGGCGGTGGATCTGTGCGAGGATGGCGAGGCGATCATCATCAACGGCGGGACCACGACCTTCCAGATGGTCCATCCGCTGACGGCGAAACGGGTGCAGGTCTTCACCAACAGCTTCCCGATCGCGGAACATCTGCTGAAACACAGCCGCAACACCGTGCTCCTGCCGGCGGGCGCCATCTACCGGGAGCAGAACATCATCCTGTCGCCCTTTGATGAGGACGGCAGCCGGCACTTCTATGCCCGCAAGATGTTCATGGGCTGCCGGGGTCTCGGCCCGCTCGGCCTGATGGAGGGGGACCCGCTGCTGGTGCAGGCCGAACAGAAGCTGATCGGGCAGGCGGACGAGCTGGTTGTTCTGGCTGACAGCACCAAATTCGCGGCGCGTTCGAGCCTGCTGCTCTGCGCCTTGAGCCGCATCCATACCGTCATCACCGACGAAGGCATCACCGACCGCGACGCCGCCATGCTGGAGGCAGCCGACATCCGGCTGATCGTGGCGCAGATCGGGGCGGCTGACAAATCGAACGAGCGCGCCGGCGAGGGCTGACGCGCAAAACGGCTCATAGGGAGGAACACATGAGCATTCTGAAGAAGGCCCTGACGACCGCGGCCCTGGCAACCGCCCTGATGGCCCAGTCGGCCATGGCCGAAAACGTGAAGATCGCCCTTGTCGTGAAGGCGCTCGGCATCGGCTTCTTCGAGGCCGCCAACAAGGGCGCCGAAGAAGCCGCCAAGGAACTCGGCGATGTGGACATCATCTACACCGGCCCGACCGACACCACCGCCGAAGGCCAGATCGAGGTGATCAACAGCCTGATCGCGCAGGGCGTCAATGCCATCGCCATCTCGGCCAACGATCCGGATGCCGTGGCGCCTACCCTGCAAAAGGCGATGGAACGCGGCATCACCGTGATCTCCTGGGATTCGGGCGTGGCCAAGGAAGGCCGCCAGATGCACCTGAACCCCTCCTCCTCGGCGCTGATCGGCAACACGATCATCAAGCTCGCCGCCGATCACATGCCCGAAGGCGGCGATGTGGCGATCCTGTCGGCCACCTCCACCTCCACCAACCAGAACGTCTGGATCGAGGAAGCCAAGAAGGTGCTGCCGAACTATCCGGGCATCAATCTCGTCGCCGTGGTCTATGGCGATGACCTTGCCGACAAATCCTACCGCGAAGCCCAGGGCCTCATCGCCACCTATCCGAACCTGAAGGCGATCATTGCGCCGACGACGGTGGGCATCCTCGCCGCCTCGCAGGCCGTGACCGATGCCGGACTGATCGGCAAGATCAATGTGACCGGCCTTGGCCTGCCTTCGGAAATGGCGGGCGCGGTGGAATCCGGCGCGACCGAATCCTTCGCCATCTGGAACCCGATCGACCTCGGCTATGCCGCGACCATGATCAGCTACAACCTCGTCAAAGGCACTGCGAAAGCCGAGCCGGGCGCCGAGATCCCGATGGGCCGCATGGGGGCCGCCAAGCTGGACGACAACAACGAAGCGGCCATGTCGGACCCCTTCACCTACGACAAGTCGAACATCGAACAGTTCAAGTCGATCTTCTGATTTGCCACCCTCCCCGGCAGGATGCTCCCCCTGCCGGGGACTTTCCTTTCCGAGGACCGCCCCATGCAACCCGTCCTGTCGCTGCGCGGCATTTCCAAGTCATTTCCGGGCGTCAAGGCGCTGTCGGATGTGCAGCTCGACCTCTATCCCGGCGAAGTGACCGCCCTGATCGGCGAGAACGGCGCGGGCAAGTCGACCATCGTGAAGGTGCTGACCGGCGTTTATCAACCCGATGCCGGCACGATCACACTGGACGGACAGGACCTGCGCTTTCCGACGCCGGATGCGGCCTCGGCGGCGGGTGTCACGGCGATCCATCAGGAAACCGTGCTCTTTGACGAATTGACGGTGGCAGAGAACATCTGGCTCGGCCATGCACCGCGCGGGCGGTTCGGGCTGATCGACTGGACCGCGATGCGCGAGGGGGCAAAGCGCCTTTTGGACAGCATCGGCGCCCGGCTCGATCCCGATGCGCGGCTGAAAGACCTCGGCATCGCCTCCAAGCACCTTGTCGCCATTGCGCGCGCCCTTTCGGTCGATGCGCGCGTGGTGATCATGGACGAGCCGACCGCCGCCTTGTCGCACAAGGAGATCCACGAGCTTTACGAACTGGTGGAGACGCTGAAGGCGCAGGGCAAGGCGATCCTCTTCATCAGCCACAAGTTCGACGAGATCTTCCGCATCGCCGACCGCTTCACCGTCTTCCGGGACGGGCAATTCGTCGGCACCGGCAAGATCGCCGAGGTCAGCGAGGGGAAGTTGGTGCAGATGATGGTCGGCCGGTCGGTCGATCAGATCTTTCCGGCGCGCAGCCACAATGTCGGGGAGCCCGTGCTGACCGTGGCAGGCTATTCCCACCCGACGGAATTCGCCGACATCGGCTTCACCCTGCACCGCGGCGAGATCCTCGGCTTCTACGGCCTCGTCGGGGCCGGGCGGTCGGAGGTGATGCAGGCGCTGTTCGGGATCACCCGGCCGTCGAAAGGGGCGTGCCGGATCGGCGGGCGTGTGGCGGTGATCCGTTCCACCGCCGAGGCGGTCGAGGCCGGGATCGTCTATGTCCCGGAGGATCGCGGGCGGCAGGGCGCGGTCAAGGGCCTGCCGATCTTCCAGAATGTCACCCTGCCCTCGCTCGGCGCCGTGTCGCGCGGCGGCTTCCTGAAGATGGCCGAAGAATTCAAGCTGGCCCGCGACTATACGCAGCGGCTCGACCTGCGGGCGGCGGCGCTCGATCAGGATGTGGGGCTGCTGTCGGGGGGCAACCAGCAGAAGGTGGTGATCGCCAAATGGCTGGCAACGAAGCCCCGGGTGATCATCCTCGACGAGCCGACGAAGGGCATCGACATCGGCTCCAAGGCCGCGGTGCATGAATTCATGGCGGAGCTGGCGGCGGAGGGGCTGTCGGTGATCATGGTCTCTTCTGAGATCCCGGAGGTTCTGGGCATGTCCGACCGGGTGATCGTCATGCGCGAGGGCCGGATCGTCGCGGAAGTCAGCGGCGCGGCCATGACCCCCGAGGCGCTCGTCCGCGCCGCAGCCGGTATCGAGGAGGCCGCCGCATGAGCATCCTGAAAAGCCGCGAGGCACAGCTTGCCCTCGCCATCGCCATTCTGACCGCCGGGATCGCCCTGCGCTTCCCGGCCTTCGTGACCCCCGCCAATCTCGCCGGCGTCTTCAACGACACCTCGCCGCTGATGATCCTCGCCATCGGGCAGATGATCGTGATCCTGACGAAATGCATCGACCTGAGCGTGGCCGCGAACCTCGCGCTCTGCGGGATGGTCGCCGCGCTGATGAACGGCGCGGGCGTGCCGCTGGCGCTGATCGTGCCGGCGGTGGTGGCGCTTGGCGCAGCTCTGGGGGCGGTGAACGGTCTGCTGGTGTGGAAGGTCGGCATCCCCTCCATCGTCGTGACACTCGGCACCATGACCATCTACCGCGGGACCATCTTCCTGATGACCGCCGGCAAATGGGTCAATGCCCATCAGATGACGGCGGAGTTCAAGGCCCTGCCGCGCGCCTCTCTTCTCGGTCTGCCGGTGATGAGCTGGGTGGCCATCGCGCTGATCCTTCTCTTCGCGCTGGTGATGACGCGCACAGCCCTTGGCCGGGCCTTCTTCGCCGTGGGCGGCAATCCCCATGCGGCGGTCTATACCGGGATCGACGTGGGGCGCACGCAATGCGCGGCTTTCGTGCTGTCCGGGGCTTTGGCGGGGCTTGTCGGCTATCTCTGGGTGGCGCGCTATGCCGTGGCCTATGTCGATATCGCCGGCGGGTTCGAGCTGGATGTCGTCGCGGCCTGCGTGATCGGCGGGATCTCGATCGCGGGCGGGGTCGGCTCGGTCGGAGGCGCGGTGCTGGGCGCGATCTTCCTCGGCGTGATCAAGAACGCCCTGCCGGTCATCGGCATCTCGCCCTTCTGGCAGATGGCGATTTCGGGCATCGCCATCCTGCTTGCCGTGGCCTTCAACGCCAGCCAGTCGCGCGTGAAGGGCCGGATCATCCTGAAACCGGCGGAGGCCTGAGATGTCTGCACCTGCAACGCCCCCCGCCGCTACGACCGCCTCCACAACGGGCCGCATCCTGCCCAACCGGCTGCAATCGCCCCTCGCCCGCGCCCTGCGGTCGTGGGAGGCGCTGCTGCTCGTCGTCTTCGTGCTGGTCTTTGCGATCAACTCCTTCGCCTCGCCCTATTTCCTCAACGCCTGGAACCTGTCGGACGCGACCTTCAACTTCACCGAGAAGGCGATGATCGCCTTCGCCATGGCCATGCTGATCATCGCGGGAGAGATCGACCTCTCCGTCGCCTCGATCATCGCCCTTGCCTCGACCGCCATGGGGCTTGCCATGACCGCGGGGGCAGGGGTGCCGGTTCTGGTGCTGGTGGGCCTTGGCACCGGGCTTCTATGCGGGGTGGTGAACGGGGTGCTGGTGGCGCGGATGGGCCTGCCCTCCATCGTCGTGACCATCGGCACGATGAGCCTTTTCCGCGGGATCAGCTATATCATCCTCGGCGATCAGGCCTTCACCGGCTATCCGAAGGGCTTCGGCTATTTCGGGCAGGGCTATGTCTGGTGGGTGTTCTCCTTCGAGCTGGTGCTTTTCGCGGTGCTGGCGGTGGCCTTCTACCTTCTCCTGCACAAAAGCACCTTCGGCCGCGCCGTCTATGCCATCGGCAACAACGCCACCGCCGCGCAGTTTTCCGGCATCCGGGTGGCGCGGGTGAGGTTCCTGCTGTTCCTGCTGACCGGGCTGATGAGCGGGGTGGCCGCCGTCTGCCTGACCTCGCGGCTCGGCTCCACCCGCCCCTCCATCGCCACGGGGATGGAGCTGGAGGTCGTTACCATGGTCGTCCTCGGCGGGATCAGCATCCTCGGCGGCTCGGGAACGATTCCGGGCGTGGTGTTGGCGGCGCTGATCATGGGGCTTGTGACCTTCGGCTTCGGCCTTCTGAACGTGCCGGGGATCGTCATGTCGATCTTCCTCGGGCTCCTGCTGATCAGCGTGATCGCCGTGCCGCGGCTCTTGCGGCGCAAGTGAGGGGATGATGGAGAAATACGCCTTCAAGATGCGCCTCAACCCCGGTTGCGAGGCCGAATACCGCAAGCGCCATGACGAGATCTGGCCGGAGCTGGTGGCGCTTCTGCACGAGGCCGGGGTGTCGGATTATTCGATCCATCTCGACCGGGAGACGAACATCCTTTTCGGCGTGTTGTGGCGGCGGAAGGATCACGGCATGGCCGATCTGCCGAAGACGGCGGTGATGGCCCGCTGGTGGGCGCATATGGCCGACATCATGCAGACGCATCCGGACAACGAGCCGGTGGCCGAGCCGCTCGTCCCGCTCTTCCATATGCCGTGACCAGAAGATGAAGCACATCGCCGTCATCGACATCGGCAAGACCAATGCCAAGCTCGCGCTCGTCGATCTGCCCGCCCGCGCCGAAATCGCAGTGGAGACGATGCCGAACCGGGTGCTGGCCTCCGGCCCCTATCCGCATTTCGATACCGAGGCGATGCGCGGCTTCCTTGGCGAGGGGCTGGCGCGGATGCAGGCGGCGCATGGCATCGACGGGATTTCGGTGACGACCCACGGCGCTTGTGCGGCGCTGCTGGCGGCGGACGGATCGCTGGCGACGCCGGTGCTCGATTATGAGCACGACGGCCCGGATGCACTGCGCCCGCAGTATGAGGCATTGCGCCCGCCCTTTGCCGAGACGGGTTCCGCGGCGCTGCCTCACGGGCTGAACCTCGGCGCGCAACTGCACTGGCTGCTCGCCACGGTTCCGGGGCTGGCGGAGCGGGTGGCGCAGGTGGTGACATGGCCGCAATACTGGGGCCATTGGCTGACGGGGGTGGGGGCGAGCGATCTCTGCTCCATCGGCTGCCATACCGATCTCTGGAACCCCCATGCCGGCACCTTCTCCAGCCTGCCGGAAAGGCTGGGACTGGCCGGCAGGATCGCCGCGCCGCGCAAGCCGGGGGAGGTTCTGGGCCTCTTGCGGGCGGAGTTGCAGGCGGAATGGGGTCTCGGCCCGGTGCCGGTCCTGTGCGGTATCCATGACAGCAACGCCTCGCTCCTGCCGCATCTGCTGGCGCGGGAGGCGCCCTTTGCCGTCGTCTCCACCGGGACATGGGTGGTGGTGATGGCCATGGGCGCGCGGGCGGTGAAACTCGGCCCGGTGCGCGACGTGCTGGTCAATGTCAACGCGATGGGCCAGCCGGTGCCGTCAGCGCGGTTCATGGGCGGGCGGGAATACGAGATCATCCGCGCGGGTCACGCCCCCGTCGCCGGGCCGGAGGATGCCGCAAGCGTGCTTGCGCGCGGGCTGATGCTGTTCCCCTCCGTCGTGGCGGACAGCGGGCCGTTTCAGGGCCGCAAGGCATCGTGGAGCACCGGCACCCGCTCCCCCGCCGAGACCGAAGTGGCGCTCGGCTATTACCTCGCGCTGATGACAGCGGAATGTCTGGAGGCCATCGGCGCCGAAGGCCCGACTCTGATCGAGGGGCCATTCTCGGCAAACCCGTGGTTCCGCGACATGCTCGCGGCCGCAACCGGGCGCGCCGCCCTGCCCTCCCCCTTCCGCACCGGAACCGCCGTGGGGGCCGCACTGCTTTTCGCCCCGTCAGAGGCTCGCACGGCGAGGACCGAGATGCCGGAGGCCCCCGACCCCGCCCTCCTCGCCTATGCGGAAAGCTGGCGGCAGCGCGTCCGGGCCTGATGCTCCCGCCCCCGCGCTCCTTCCTGCCTTCATCCCCTGTGCATAAATATCCTGCGGGGAGGTCCGGAGGGGTGCAAAACCCCTCCGGCGCCCGACCATGCCGCCCCGCCTGACGATCAGCCCGGCCCCCGGCGGGCGGCGTCGATGGCGGCCACGTCGATCTTGCCCATCTCCATCATCGCCACGAAGGCGCGTTTCGCCTCCTCCCCGCCGGTCATCATCGCTTCGGACAGGGTGCGCGGCGTGATCTGCCACGAGACGCCCCACCTGTCCTGGCACCAGCCGCAGACGTTCTCCGTGCCGCCGTTGGCGATGATGGCGTTCCAGTAGCGGTCGGTCTCCTCCTGGTCCTCGGTGGCGATCTGGAAGGAGAAGGCCTGGCTCTGCCGGAAGGCCGGCCCGCCGTTCAGCCCGATGCAGGGGATGCCCGCCACGGTGAAATTCACCGTCAGCACATCCCCCGCCTTGCCCGAGGGGTAATCCGCAGGCGCGCGATACACGCCCTCGACAGAACTGTCCGGAAAGGTCGCGGCATAGAAGCGGGCGGCCGCCTCGGCGTCCCTGTCATACCAGATGCAGATGGTGTTCTTGGCAATCGTCATGGTCTGTCCTTTCGCCAGTCGCAGGGCCGGGGGCGACCCCTTCCGGCGGCAAGCCTAGCAGTCAATCCGCCGCCCCGGCAGATGGCACGCGACAAGGGCGCGCAGATCGGCCAAATCCCGTCGCGCCCCGGCACGATGGCACCTTGCCGCGCCCTGTCTGCGGCTTTATTCCCTTAGCGCAAGCCAATCCGAAGGAGCCGCCATGCGTAACGAGCGTTTCGACAAATCCAAGCTTCCCAGCCGTCATGTGACGGAAGGTCCGGCACGGGCGCCGCACCGCAGCTATTTCTACGCCATGGGGATTTCCGAGGAAGAGATCCACCAGCCCTGGGTCGGCGTCGCAACCTGCTGGAACGAGGCGGCCCCCTGCAACATCGCGCTGAACCGTCAGGCGCAGTCGGTGAAGATGGGCGTGAAGAAGGGCGGCGGAACCCCGCGCGAATTCACGACGATCACCGTGACCGACGGCATCGCCATGGGCCATGAGGGGATGCGCTCCTCGCTCGCCTCGCGCGATGCGATCGCCGATACGGTGGAGCTGACCATGCGCGGCCATTGCTATGACGCGCTCGTCGGCCTTGCGGGCTGCGACAAGTCGCTGCCCGGCATGATGATGGCCATGGTGCGGCTGAACGTGCCGTCGGTCTTCGTCTATGGCGGCTCGATCCTGCCCGGCAAGCTCAACGGCAAGGACGTCGTGGTTCAGGACGTGTTCGAGGCCGTGGGCAAACATGCCGCCGGCACCATGTCGGATGCCGAACTCCAGATCCTCGAGCGCGTCGCCTGCCCCTCGGCCGGGGCCTGCGGCGGGCAATATACCGCCAACACCATGGCCTGCGTGTCCGAGGCCATCGGGCTGGCGCTGCTGAATTCCTCGGGCGCCCCGGCGCCTTACGAATCGCGCGACCAGTATGGCGATTTCTCCGGTCAGGCGGTGATGAACCTGATCGAGAAGAACATCCGCGCCCGCGATGTGGTGACGCTGAAGGCGTTGGAAAACGCCGCCCGCGTGGTGGCCTGCACCGGCGGCTCCACCAACGGCGGCCTGCACCTTCCCGCCATCGCCCATGAGGCGGGGATCGACTTCGATCTCTTCGATGTCTGCGACATTTTCCGCGACACGCCCTATTTCGTGAACCTGCGTCCCGGCGGCGAATATGTCGCCAAGGATCTGTTCGAGGCGGGCGGCGTGCCGGTGGTGATGAAGGAACTGGCCAAGGCCGGGCTTCTGCACCTCGACTGCCTGACGGCCTCGGGCGAGGAACTGGGCGAGGCGCTTGGCCGCATCACCCATGAACCCGATGGCAAGGTCATCCATTTCATCGACAAGCCGATCTCGAAAACCGGCGGCGTCGTGGGCCTGCGCGGCAACCTCGCCCCTGATGGCGCCATCGTGAAGGTGGCGGGCATGTCCGAAGCCGAGCAGGTCTTCACCGGCCCGGCCCGCGTCTTCGAATGTGAGGAAGAGGCCTTCGAGGCCGTCCAGAAGCGGGAATACAAGGAAGGTCAGGTCATCGTGATCCGCAACGAAGGTCCCGCAGGCGGGCCGGGGATGCGCGAGATGCTTTCGACCACCGCCGCTCTGTCCGGTCAGGGCATGGGCAAGAAGGTGGCGCTGATCACCGACGGCCGCTTCTCGGGCGCGACGCGCGGCTTCTGCGTCGGCCATGTCGGGCCGGAGGCGGCGCATGGCGGGCCGATCGCGCTGTTGCAGGACGGCGACATGATCACGCTCAACGCTGTGACGGGCGAGCTGTCGGTGGCGCTCTCCGATGAGGAGCTGGCGGCGCGCAAGGCCAAATGGAAAGGCCCGCGCGAGACGCAATATGCCTCCGGTGCGCTTTACAAATATGCGCGGCTGGTCGGCGGGGCGCGGCAGGGGGCGGTCACGCATCCCGGCGCCAAGGCGGAGAAGCATGTCTACATGGATCAGTAAGCTCGCCTTCCCGGCAGCCCTGCTGGCGCTTGCCGCCTGCGTGGCGCCGGGGGGCTTCACCTCCACGCGCAGCGCGCCCGTCCTTGGTGGCGCGCTGAATGTCGGGGTGCCGGCGGGCTACTGCATCGACCGGCGGGCAAGCCGCGAAAGCGGCGATACCGCCGTGATCCTGATGGGACGCTGCGCCGACAATCTCAGCGCCGCGCCGGCGGTGATCACCGTCAGCGTGGGACAATCCGCTTCCGGGGGAGTGATGACGGCGGGGGGGCCGACGCTGGCCGCCTTCTTCCGCTCGGACCAGGGCCGGGCGACGCTTTCGCGCGACGGGCGGGCGGGCGACGTGCAGGTGGTACAGGCGGTCGGCGTGGGCGAGGCGCTTCTCCTCCACATCCGGGACCGGCGGCAGGGCGACTACTGGCGCGCGGTTGTGGGGATCGGCGGGCGGCTGGTGACGCTTTCCGCGACGGGCAGCGACAGCTCGCCCCTCCCTCCCGCCGAAGGGCGCAAGCTGATCGACCTGAGCCTCGCGGTTTTGCAAAAGGCCAATGCGAAGTGAGAGGGCGCCCCGACCCTCTCGCTCACCAACCAACACTGAGAACCGTGCCGCAACTGACTTCCTTGCCCCGGCGGGGGATGGTTCCGCTTCAAACCGAACATCCGAAACGTCGGGCCGTTCCCGGACGGAACTGGCCTGACCTTTTCCAGCATCCGATCGAAAGCGCGGGGCGCGGGGGTGTCATGGGCAACAGGCCCTTGCGCCTCCCGACCCGCCCTGCGCGCCGCAGCGCCCGCCTGAATATCAGGCGCCGAAACGCAGAGGGGTGGACCGAGGGGGGGAGAGTCTTTAACCATTTCAAGCAATAAACGAATCGTTTCCGCATTGCGAACAATGCGGCGCAGGCAAGGACGGACAAGAGGCCGATGGCGCGAGAAATGTCAGGGCTGATCGACAGGCTGCTGCATCGGCGGATGCTGCGCCGCTGGGATCAGGCCGCCGATCAGGCCCCCGCGACCGATCTCGAAAGCCTGCGCTCGCTGCGCGCCCGTGCGCGGGCGCTGCGGCGCAATCTCGACCGGGTGATCCATCAGGCCGAGCACCGGCTCGCCCTGCCCGTCATCGGCTCCAACGTCATCCGCCGCCCGATCGGGACCGACTGGTCCTGGCGCCCCGATCTGTGGAAGGGGCCGCTGCCGACACCCGGCTTCTCCTCCGTCCCCGGCAAATCGGAGATTTCGCCCGGCACCACGATCTTTCATGATTGCCGCCGCTCCGAACTCACCGTCCGCCAGATCCGCAACAGCCGCGAGGCGGATATTGCCCCCTTCGGCTTCCGCATGGACGTGTTCCGCTTCGACGGCTCCTTCCTGTCGCTGGTCCTTGACCTGCCGGAAGACGCCGCGCGCGGGCTGAAGCAGAAGCATCTCATCCGTCTCGATGTCATCGTCGAGATGGAAAAGCCGCTCGAAATCTTCGCCCGGCTCAATATCAAGCACGGCCCGAACGTCGAACAGATCGTCCGCGAGCTGCCCCTGAACGAGGAGGAGGTGATGGTCGAATTCGATCTCGCCTATTCCAAGATGAACGAAAAGCGGGTGGAACGGCTCTGGGTGGACCTGATCTTCGAGGGGCCGGAGATGAACCAGATCATCCTGCGGGATGTGACCTTCAGCCGCCGCCCTCGGGCGGAGTTCTGATCCGGAAAGGACGGCGGGAAGATGCCCGAAGTGACTTTGACCAAGACGCGCATCCGGGCCGGGGTCTGGGAAGGGGTGCTGGGCGGCACCGACCAGCCGCCGCATATCGAGGCGCTGCATCTGGAGCAGTCGCTGCCCGGCGTCAGCCAGACCGCGATTCCCGAGCGCCCCGGCGAATGGCTGGTGCGGGTGCCGATCCCGGCGGAGGTGCTCAGCGAAGGGGTGCAGACATTCCTGCTCCGCAATGCCTCGACGGGGGAGAGGCTGGCGCATTTCACCATCATCACCGGGGTGGCGATGGAGGATGACCTGCGCGCCGAAGTGGATCTTCTGCGGGCGGAGCTGGACATGCTGAAACGCGCCTTCCGCCGCCATTGCCTTGAAACCGCGACGTAAAACTCCCTGCCCGACAGCCTGCCCGCCCCCGACCCGTCCCGCGGCGGAGCAGAAGTGATCCATGCCTTCGGTCACGCCCATAAAGGACTGACGCGCACTCCGATCACCACCGCCCTCCTCGCCGGTCTGATCGGCGGGCCGGAACCCTAGGGCAATATCCGTCTCTGCCGGGCGAACCAGTCCTGAGATGCCGGAACGCCGGACCGGAGGGAGCCTCCGGCGGGGATATTTGGAAAGAGAAGAAAGGGCCTCGGCCGCGCTCTGCGGCCCCCTCCCCCTTTCATCTTGCCTCAAATATCCTGCGGGGAGGTCCGGAGGGGTGCAAAACCCCTCCGGGGCCGCGGCAGGGCGCAACGCTCTCCGGCTGGCGATCCCCGCCTTGCAATCCCCC
>JAPUEK010000008.1 GCA_027492585.1 Paracoccaceae bacterium
TGACCAAACCGGGCGACGTGGACCATTTCACCCGCGTCCGCTGCTATGAGGCGGTGATCGACAAATATCCGCAATCGACCACCTCGATGAGCCTTCTGAACCTCGCCATGCGGATGGCAGGCCCGCGCGAGGCGGTCTGGCACGGCATCATCCGCCGCAACCATGGCGTCACCCATTTCATCGTCGGCCGCGACCATGCCGGCCCCGGCAAGAACTCGCAGGGGAAGGATTTCTACGGCCCCTATGACGCGCAGGATCTGTTCAAGAAGTACGAATCCGAAATCGGCGTGACCATGGTTGATTTCAAGCACATGGTCTATGTGCAGGAAAAAGCGCAGTATTTCCCGGCGAACGAGATCCCGGAAGGCTCCACCGTCCTCGACATCTCCGGCACCGAACTGCGCCGCCGCCTGCGCGAGGGTCTCGACATTCCGGAATGGTTCTCCTTCCCGGAAGTGGTCTCGCAGCTCCGCAAGACCTCGCCCGCGCGCGACAAGCAGGGCTTCACCGTCTTCTTCACCGGCCTCTCCGGCTCGGGCAAATCGACCATCGCCAATGCGCTGATGGTGAAGCTGATGGAACAGGGCGGCCGCCCGGTGACGCTGCTGGACGGGGATGTGGTCCGCAAGCACCTCTCCTCGGAACTCGGCTTCTCCAAGGAGCACCGCGACATCAACATCCGCCGCATCGGCTATGTCGCATCGGAAATCACCAAGAACGGCGGTATCGCCATCTGCGCGCCGATCGCCCCCTACACCGCCACCCGCCGCGCGGTGCGCGAGATGATCGAGGCCTACGGCGCCTTCATCGAAGTGCATGTGGCCACCTCGGTCGAGGAATGTGAACGCCGCGACCGCAAGGGCCTCTACAAGCTGGCGCGCGAGGGCAAGATCAAGGAATTCACCGGGATCTCCGACCCCTATGAAGCCCCGGTGAAGGCCGAAGTCGTGCTGGAAACCGAAGGGACCGATGTGGACAGCTGCGCCCATCAGGTGATCCTCAAGCTCGAAAGCCTCGGCCTGATCAAGGCCTGATCGGCCCCCGAACCCTCTCCTGAAAGGCCGCCCGCAAGGCGGCCTTTCGCTTTGAAGGCGCGGGGCGGCGCCGGCCACCTTTCCCGCACGAAAAAGGCGCGGAACTCCCGCGCCTTTCCCATCCACTGTGTTCAAATATCCCCCGCGGAGCGATCGACAGCCCCGCCGGGCGCGCCCTCAGACAGGTGCAGCAGTCTCAATGCACGTTGACAGGTGCCAGATCATGCTCCCGCGCCAGCGCGAAGGCCAGCTTGCGGTCGAGTACCAGCGCCAGTTGCTCGCCGTCGGGACGGTGGACGGCATAGACCGTCTCCACTTCACCGATCTGGTCGCGCAGGTCCTGCGGAAGGCCCGCCACGGCGACCGGGCGGATGTAGACGATGCTCTTGTCGCCCTGCGGCAGGCCGCCGAATTTCACATCCATGACATTCTCCTTGTCTGAGCGGCCTTACTTGCGGCCGATGCGGATGGTCTGCACCACGGTTTCGGGAACCGAACGGCGCAGGTCGATGTTCAGAAGCCCATGTTCGAGGCTCGCCCCCGCCACTTCCACCCCGTCCGCCAGCACGAAACTGCGCAGAAAGGCGCGGGCGGCGATGCCGCGGTGCAGGAATACCCGCTCCGTCACATCCTCCCCCTGACGACCGCGGATCACCAGTTGCCGGTCCTCGACCGTGATCGCCAGATCCTCCTCGCGGAAACCGGCGACGGCCAGGGTGATGCGATAGGTGTTTTCCGAGGTCGCCTCGATGTTGAAGGGCGGATAGCCCTCCGAAGCGGTTTTCGCGGTGCGTTCGACCAGCCGTTCAAGCTGCTCGAAGCCCAGAAGATAGGGATGCGCCCCCAAGCTCAGTTTCGTCATGCCATGTCCTTCAGGAAAGCGACATCCGCTGCAGGAGCCCCGAACGGCAACTCCTGTCCTGAATATGGGCGGCGGCGCCCTTCACCGCAAGAGCAGCGGATCACAGGATTTTTTGATCATTTTTTTGACCGTACGGCCAAGAATCTTCCCCGCGCGCCGGGCGAATCGCTATATCCTGACCGAAGCCAAGAAGACCGGACGCGATCCTGCCATGAATGTCCCGAGCGAAATGAACTTCGAAGAGATGATGCGCTTCCGGCTGGAGGTGCTGCGTCGGGAGCACCGCGACCTCGATGCGGCCATCCATGCGCTTGAGGAAACCGGCAGGCCCGATCAACTCACCC
This sequence comes from Paracoccaceae bacterium, assembly GCA_027492585.1. Classification (GTDB taxonomy): domain Bacteria; phylum Pseudomonadota; class Alphaproteobacteria; order Rhodobacterales; family Rhodobacteraceae; genus JAPUEK01. The sequence continues at coordinate 2,241 of JAPUEK010000008.1, forward strand.
TGCGGCGGCTGAAAAAACAGAAGCTGGCGCTCAAGGACCAGATGGTGAAGCTCGAAGACCGGCTGATCCCCGATATCATCGCCTGAATCGGCGCACGCACCGGCCCCATCCCACTTGCCGCACCCCTGCCCCCGGTATACTCCGCCCTGAACGATGAGGGAGATGCGCGCATGGCGGTCGAAGTGGGAATCATCATGGGAAGCCAGTCCGACTGGCCGACGATGAAGGAAGCGGCCCTTCTTCTGACCGAGCTCGGCATCGCCCATGAGGTGAAGATCGTTTCCGCCCACCGCACCCCCGACCGGCTCTGGGCCTATGGCAAGACGGCGGTGGAGCGCGGTCTGAAGGTGATCATCGCGGGCGCCGGCGGGGCCGCGCATCTGCCGGGGATGATGGCGTCGAAGACCCGCGTGCCGGTGATCGGCGTGCCGGTTCTGACCAAGGCGCTTTCGGGCGTGGACAGCCTCTATTCCATCCTCCAGATGCCCAAGGGCTATCCGGTCGCCACCATGGCCATCGGGGCGGCGGGCGCCGCCAATGCCGGGCTGATGGCGGCGGGCATCCTCGCCCTTCACGATCCCGCCCTTGCTGCACGGCTCGATGCCTGGCGGGAGGCGCTGTCCGCCTCGATCCCGGAGGAGCCGAAGGATGAGTGATCTTCGCCCCGGCGCCACCATCGGCATCCTCGGCGGCGGCCAGCTTGGCCGGATGCTCTCGGTCGCGGCCGCGCGGCTCGGCTACCGCAGCCATGTCTTCGAGCCGGCCGCCAACCCGCCCGCCGCCGACGTGGCCCATGCGCTGACGACGGCCGCCTATGACGATCTCGATGCCCTGCGCGCCTTCGCGGCCTCGGTCGATGTGATCACCTATGAATTCGAGAACATCCCGACTGCGGCGCTCGACGTGCTGGAAGCGATCCGGCCGATCCGGCCGAACCGGCGCGCGCTCGCCATCTCGCAGGACCGGATTCTGGAAAAGGACTTCCTGACCGGACTGAGCTTGACCTGCGCGCCCTATGCGCCGGTGCAGAGCCTTGCCGACCTGGAGGCGGCGCTGACCCGCATCGGCGCGCCGGCGATCCTGAAGACCACGCGGCTCGGCTATGACGGCAAAGGTCAGGCGCGGATCATGGCTCCGGCGGAGGCGGCGGCGGCCCATGCGGCGATGGGCGGGGCAGCGGCGGTGCTGGAAGGCTTCATCGACTTCACCCATGAGGTTTCGGTGATCGCGGCACGCGGGCTTGACGGTTCGGTCGCCTGCTACGATCCGGGCGAGAATGTCCATCGCAGCGGCATCCTGCACACCACCACCCTGCCTGCCCGGCTGTCCCCGTCGCAACGCAGCGATGCGGTGCTTCTGGCCGCACGCATCCTCACCGCGCTCGACTATGTGGGCGTGATGGGGGTGGAGCTGTTCGTGGCGCCGCAGGGCTTGATTGTGAACGAGATCGCGCCGCGGGTCCACAATTCCGGCCACTGGACGCAGAACGGCTGCGCGGTGGACCAGTTCGAGCAGCATATCCGCGCAGTCGCGGGCCTGCCCCTTGGCGACGGCAGCCGGCACAGCGATGTGGTGATGGAAAACCTGATCGGCGACGACGTGGACCGTCTGCCCGCGCTTCTGAAGGAGCGCGACACGGCGATTCATCTTTACGGCAAGGCCGAGGCCCGGCCGGGCCGCAAGATGGGTCATGTGAACCGGATCATCCGGCGCTGAGCTCCGGGTCGAAACGGGGCGGGTCAGCGGCCCGTCAACAAGACGGCAGAACTCCGCCCCGCTGGCGGGGAACGGACGCACCGATCCCCGCACCGGCCTGCGAAGGCCGTTCAGGAACAGACGATCGCCACCACCATGAATTTGCATTTCGGCCCTTTGCCGGTCGGAGCCGTGGCAGCGGCCGCAGGTTTCTTGGTTTCGGCGGGCTTGCTGGTGGTCGTGGACGCCTTCTTGGTCGCAGGCGCTTTCGCAGCCGGAGCCTTCGCCGCAGGTTTCTTCACGGCGACCGGAACTTCGGCGGGCTCGTCGCAGGTCTTCTCCGGTTCTTTCGCAAGGGCAATATAGACATCGGCGGTCGGCTCCAGCTCGCCCACCTCGACCTTCTTGGCTTTGTAATAGGCCTTCATCGCGTTGCGTGAACCGTTGCCCCAGTCGCCATCTACCTTCATCGCGTAGCAACCGATGCGTTGCAGTTCCCGCTGGATGCCCTCCGGCACGTTCTGCGGCACATCGACGGTCTGCGGCACCTGGACCGCCGCCATAGTCTCGTCGCTGCCGCCGCTCTCCACGCCCTTCACGCGCGGGGCCGACCCGGCCTCGACCCCGCCGATCACCGGCAGGCTGCGGGTGTCGCTGCTGAGAGCGGCCAGTCGCAGGGTGTTCTTGCCATCGACGCTCTGGATGACCGCCGTCCCTTCGGGAAGCGCAGGCGGCATGATTTCCGTCGCGGCATCCACGATGTCGAAATCCGGGAGCGCCTCCGTCTCGGCGGGGACATTCGGCGGCAGGAAGAAGAACTGGCTGCGGAGAGAGGACTGCTCCCACGGGGTCTGCTTGCCGCCGGTCGCCTGATCCACATCGTTGCGGACCGCGATCATCAGGTCGGAAATGCTCTGGCCCGGCTTGGCGATCCGCGACAGGAGCGCGCCGGTGAACGGACTGTTGGCCGAGCCTTCGGTCTTGTCCCAGGCGACCTGTCCCGGCGCCGTGGCAAAGGCCACGAAGGTTCCGGTGCCGCCGTCATATTGGGCCAGTCCGCTCTGCCCGCTGGCCTGCACGCCTTCGGGCAACGGGTTCGTGCGGCAGGCGTCAAGAAAGATCAGCAGTTGCGAGGACCCGCCACGCAGGCGCTTGGCGATATCGTCAAGCGCCCAGGTCTGCGCCTCCAGCTTGGCCGGATCGTCGAGCTTCGCCGTCACCGGCACCAGCCGGTTGACCCCGCCCATCTGGAAGGCATGGCCGGAGTAGTAGAAAAGCACCGTCTCCGCCTCCTTCGCCTGTTCGGAGAAGGTGGAGAGGACGGCATCGAACACCTCCGGGCCAACATCGGTCAGCACCGTCACCTCGAAGCCGAGATCGCGCAGCGCCTTCGACATGGCCTGGGCATCGGCCCCCGGCGTCGTCAGGGTCGGGGCGTTCTGATAGGCCTCGTTGCCGACGACCAGCGCCAGTTTGCGCCCTTCGGCCAGAGCGGTATCGCCCGCCGTCAGCAGAACCGCCGACAGCAGGGTCAGAAGACCGCGAAGCAGAAACCGGGCGAAACCATCCATCATGCTCAAGACCTGTGACCAATGCTTGAAGAAAGACTACTCCCCTTCCCCCGGTCGGGAAAGTAAGGAGTTCCGGACATCCGCGATCGGGCCGGCGCCCGGCGAAGTCCCGCTTCGGCAGCAGGGGGCGTGCTTCAGGTCTCCGGGGTGCCGGTATCGGGGCGTCCCTGCGCCTTGTCGCTGCGCGCCACCCTGGCAAGCGCCTCGTAGCGGGTGCGGAAGGCCTCCAGCGCCTTCTCGTCCAGCTCCTCCAGATCGAGAAGGGCGTTATGGGCGCCCTCCGTCGCGCGGATCAGCTCGTCGAGCTTCAGCTGGATCGCCTGCGTGTCGCGGTTCTGGGTGTTCTGGATCAGGAAGACCATGAGGAAGGTGACAATGGTGGTGCCGGTGTTGATCACCAGTTGCCAGGTGTCGGAAAAGCCGAAGAGCGGCCCGGTCACGATCCAGACCACGATCACCCCGGCCGCCAGCAGAAAGGTGCTCGGCCGGCCGCACCAGCGCGACACCGACTTGGCCAGCCCCGTATATCCGATCGCCGCCATGATACCCCCTATTGCCCGACCGCAATTGCCACAGCATCGCCGTAGCCGAGGCTGCGGTCAAACCTGCCGTCCTTCAGAAAGGCCAGCACCTGCGCGATGACCATCGGATCGAGCATCATGAAAGTATGGGTGACGGGCAGGACCATGTGATCGGCCATCCCCGCGACCGCCGTGCTGCGGACGGAGACCTTGCCGTCATCGCGGCCCGGAATGACCGAGGAGGTGATCGGGTTCAGCGACTGGTCCCCGGCGATGACGCCAAGCGCGAAATCCACCTTCGGCAGCGAAAGCGGCACCGAGCCCGCTCCGGTGCCGAGCTCCAGCCCCGCCGGGCCGTTCAGCCATTCGAAGGCGCCGATCTCGCCGAAGGCATCGACCAGCTCCGACCCGCCATTCGGCGGCGCGAGCATCACCGCCCGCCCCATCTCGCGGCCCATCTGCGGCATATCATGGTCGCGCAGCCAGAAACGCAGCAGGATGCCGCCCATGGAATGGGTGACGAAATGCACCCGCGCGCCCTCGGCGCATTGCGCCACACGGGCGCCCACTCCCGCCGCCAAGTCCGCAATGGGGGCGGAGGTGGAGGGATAGCCCTCGTTCACCACCTGATAGCCATGCCGCTCCAGCGCGGCGGCCATCACCAGAAGCGAATTCTCCGTCCGCGCCAGCCCATGCAGAAGCACCACGCAATCGCCCGCCTGAACAGGGGCGGCGATCCCGGAAGCCAGCAGGGCGGAGAGAAGAACCGGAGCGCGCATCACCCCGCCATTAGAACCCGCGCACAAGGGCAGCGCAAGGATGCACCGATCCCGCGCTTGCCGTGCTGCGATACGGCGGCTACAACATGCGGGCCGGGCTCATCCGGTGTTCTCAGGGCGGGGTGCAATTCCCCACCGGCGGTACAGCCCGCGAGCGCCTCCGGCAACGGAGGGTCAGCAGATCCGGTGAAACTCCGGGGCCGACGGTATAGTCCGGATGAAAGAGAGTGGTCTGCCTGCGGGACGCAGGGCCGGCATTCCTGCCGGCCGGGCGGAGCGGGGGCAGGTCTATCCCCCTGATTGATGCGTGATCTTGAAAGGGGACACTCATGAATCAGACGACCCTACGCCTGCCCCGCAAATTGCAGGGCGCCGCCTTCATGGTGCTTGCGGGCATGGCCTTTGCCGCCGCCAATGCCGTGACCTGGACCGTCACCTACAAGATGGGGCTCAGGGCGCAATCCGATGCCTTCTGGCAATACGCCATCGCCCTCGTCTTCTCGCTGCCCTTCATCTGGAAGCAGGGGATCGCCGGTCTCGCCACCCGCCACCCCCTGTTGCACATCCTGCGCGTGGTCCTGTCCGCGCTCGGGGTGCTGGCCTTCACCAAGGCCTTCGCTTCCGGCCTGCCGACCTGGCATGTGGTGGCGCTCGTCATGACCTCGCCCTTCTTCGTGATGATCGGGGCGGTGATCTTCCTGCGCGAGAAAGTGGCGCCGAACCGCTGGATCGCGGCGGGGATCGGCTTTGCCGGCGCGATGGTGCTCCTGCGCCCCTGGGAGGATGGCCTGCCGGTGGCCATGCTCTATCCGATCGGGGCGGCCCTGCTCTGGGCCGCGGCCTCGCTGATCACCAAGCGGCTGACGCGCGAGGAAAGCCAGAATTCCATCACGCTCTGGCTGCTGGTGCTGCTGACGCCGATCAACGGGGTGTTTTCCCTCCAGGCCGGGTTCGAGCTGCCGACGGCGGCGATGTTCGGGCTCCTCCTGCTCGGCGGGGTGCTGATCTTTGCGGCGCAGCATCTGCTGACCCTCTCCTATGCGGCGGCGGATGCGGCCTTCGTGCAGCCCTTCGACGATCTGAAGCTCCTGTCGAACATCTTCGTGAGCTGGCTCGTGTTCGGGGATATCCCGGCGGGCAGCTACTGGCTCGGTATCGCGCTGATTCTTGCGGGTTCCGCCTATCTCCTCTGGTCGGAGCGGGAACGGACGACCGCCCCCGACAGAACCACGGCCCCGGCCTGAGGGGGCAAGGGGCTGGAAAACCACAGCACCCCTCCCTCACGAGGGGGGGACACGCAGAGCGGCTCAACCGGACATCGGCATCCCTTCCCGCCCCCTCATAATCGGCGCTTCCCCCCCCCCTCCGTGGGGGAGGAAGAAGGAGAGGAGCCTGCGCGCGTCTCAAACCGCTGGACAATCCGGCCCTGCCGTTCCAGCCTCACCCCATGCCGTCCTCGAAGCCCCCTCTCAACCGCCGCAGCCCGCGCCTCGCCGCCCGCGCGCTGATCCTGCATGAAGATCGGCTCCTTCTGGTCAATGCCTGGCCCGGCGGCAAATCCGATCTCTGGTGCGCGCCGGGTGGCGGGGTGGAGCCGGGGCGTTCCCTGCCCGAAAATCTCGCCCGTGAGGTGCATGAGGAAACCGGCCTGACCATCACCGTCGGGGCGCCGGTGCTGATCAACGAATTCCACGACCCGGCAACGGGCTTCCATCAGGTCGATCTCTTCTTCCGCTGCACCATCACGGCAGGCACGCTCGACCCCGGCTGGCGAGATCCCGAAGGCATCGTCACGGACCGGCACTTCTTCCGGCGAAGCGACCTGACCCTCGGCCGCATCCGCTTCAAGCCGGACAGTCTGGCCGAAGCCGCATGGGGAGAGGGCCTGCGCTACGACCCGCTGGAGGTGATCACCCGATGAGCCGCGCCTTCGTCAAGGAAGGCGACGGCGCGCTCGACCCGCTGCCGGACCTGCCGCTTTCCCCCCATCCGAATTATGTCACCCCGCGCGGCCTCGCCGCCCTTCAGGCACGGCTCCTCGCCCTGCAAACGCAGCTTCAAAGCCTGAAGGCGCGCGCCGACCGGCTCGACAAACTGCCCGAAGCCGCCGCCGAGCGCGACATCCGCTTTGTGGAGGCGCGACTGCGCTCGGCCATCGTGATCGACCCGGCGGTACTGCCGCTGGACGAAGTGGCCTTCGGCCTTGCCGTCACCGTCGCCGATCCCTCTGGCGCCGAAACCACCTATGAGATCACCGGCGAGGACGAGGCCGATGCAAGGCTGAACCGTATCGCCCCCCACTCTCCGCTGGCCCGCGCCCTCCTCGGCGCGGAACCGGGGGATGAGGTGATCTGGCGCCGCCCTTCCGGTCCCGTGACCCTGGAAATCCTGAGCATCGCCCATGCCGATCCGACCGCTTGACCCCCACGCGGACCTGCCCCTTGTCGCAGCCCTTTACGAGGAGGCGCCGGAGTACTGGCTGCTCGCCGACCGCGCCGCGCCGACCCCGGCCAAGGCGCAGGCCTTCTTCACCGATGGCCCGCCCGGCTGCGATCCGGCACGGTCCCACCGCCTCGGCCTTTTCGAGGAAGGTCGCCTCTGCGGCGTTGCCGAACTGTCCTTCGGCTTTCCGGAGCCGCAGGATGCCTATCTCGGCCTGATGCTCCTCGCCCCGCGCGCGCAGAACCGCGGGCTGGGCGCGGCCTTCCTGCGCCACGCCGAAGCCCTCGCCTGCAAGGCCGGCGCCGCGCAGCTTTTCCTCGCCGTGCTGGAGGAAAACCCCAAGGGCCGCGCCTTCTGGGAGCGTGAGGGCTTCCGCGCCACGGGACGCAGCAGCTTCGATGCCGAAACCGGCCATACGCTGCATCGGCTCGTCAAAGCTCTCTGACCGCCCGCCCCCGGCAAGGTCGGACGCTCCGCGGGGGATATTTGAGCCAATGTGAAAGGGCTTTCTTCTCTTCTCAAATATCCCCGCCGGAGGCTCAGGCCGGCCGAAGGCGATCCCGCCAAAAGCAAAGGGGCTCCGTTACCGGAGCCCCCTCTTTCGTTCCGAAGCGGGAACGGGGTGATTACATCATCCCGTCCATGCCGCCCATGCCACCCATGCCGCCGCCAGCCGGGGCCTTGTCCGCCGGCTTGTCGGCGATCATGGCTTCGGTGGTGATCAGCAGCGAGGCGACCGAGGCCGCATCTTCCAGAGCGGTGCGGACCACTTTGGCCGGGTCGATCACGCCGAACTTGAACATGTCGCCATATTCTTCGGTCTGGGCGTTGAAGCCGAAGGCCTTGTCCGAGGACTCGCGCACCTTGCCGGCCACAACCGAACCATCGACGCCCGCGTTCTGGGCGATCTGGCGCAGCGGCGCTTCCAGCGCCTTGCGGACGATGTTGATGCCGTTGGTCTGGTCGGCATTGGCGCCGGTCAGGCCTTCGAGCACTTTGCCCGCCTGGATCAGGGCCACGCCGCCGCCGACGACGATGCCTTCCTGAACGGCCGCACGGGTGGCGTTCAGCGCGTCATCCACGCGGTCCTTGCGCTCTTTCACTTCGACTTCGGTCATGCCGCCGACCTTGATCACTGCAACGCCGCCGGCGAGTTTCGCCACGCGCTCCTGCAGTTTCTCACGGTCGTAGTCCGAGGTGGTTTCCTCGATCTGGGCGCGGATCTGGGCCACGCGGGCTTCGATCTCGGCTTTGGCACCATTGCCATCGACGATGGTGGTGTTGTCCTTGGTGATCGAGACCTTCTTGGCGCGGCCGAGCATGTCCACCGTCACCGATTCCAGCTTCATGCCGAGATCATCGGAGATGACCTGACCGCCGGTCAGGATGGCAATGTCCTGCAGCATCGCCTTGCGGCGATCGCCGAAGCCCGGCGCCTTGACGGCGGCGATCTTCAGGCCGCCGCGCAGCTTGTTGACGACGAGCGTGGCCAGAGCCTCGCCTTCCACGTCTTCGGCCACGATGATCAGCGGGCGCTGCGACTGGATCACGGCTTCCAGCAGCGGGACCATCGGTTGCAGCGAGGAGAGTTTCTTCTCGTGCAGCAGGATGAAGGCGTCTTCCAGCTCGGCAATCATCTTGTCGGCATTGGTGACGAAATAGGGGGAGAGGTAGCCGCGGTCGAACTGCATCCCTTCGACGACGGTGGTTTCGGTCTCCAGACCCTTGTTCTCTTCGACGGTGATCACACCCTCGTTGCCGACTTTCTGCATCGCATCAGCGATCTGGCGGCCGATTTCGGCCTCGCCATTGGCAGAGATGGTGCCGACCTGGGCCACTTCGTCGCTGTCCTTGACGGCGCGGGCGGCGGATTTGATCGCAGCCACGACCTTGGCGGTGGCGGTGTCGATGCCGCGCTTCAGATCCATCGGGTTCATGCCGGCGGCGACCGCCTTCATGCCTTCCTTGACGATGGCCTGGGCCAGAACGGTGGCGGTGGTGGTGCCGTCGCCGGCTTCGTCATTGGTGCGGGAAGCGACTTCCTTCACCATCTGCGCGCCCATGTTCTCGAACTTGTCGGCCAGTTCGATTTCCTTGGCAACCGACACACCGTCCTTGGTGATGCGCGGGGCGCCGAAGGATTTCTCGATCACCACGTTGCGGCCTTTCGGGCCGAGGGTGACTTTCACGGCATCGGCCAGGATGTTCACGCCGCGCAGCATACGGTCGCGGGCATCGGTATCAAAACGAACGTCTTTCGCACCCATCGTGCAGACTCCTCAGAATAGGGGTTCCGTAGGATGGGCCGCGGCCCATCCCGCTCGGGAAAGCGTCCTCAGGCGATGATGCCGAGGATGTCGCTTTCCTTCATGATCAGCAGCTCTTCGCCGTTCAGCGTCACTTCGGTCCCGGACCATTTGCCGAACAGAACGCGGTCGCCCGCCTTGACGGTCGGCGCGATCAGCTCGCCCGAATCCTTGCGCGCGCCTTCACCGGTGGAGACGATCTCGCCTTCCGCGGGCTTTTCCTTGGCGGTATCGGGGATGATCAGCCCGCCCTTGGTCTTGTCTTCGCTTTGGATGCGGCGGACCAGAACGCGGTCATGCAGCGGTTTGAAAGCCATCTGGTAACACTCCCTAGGTTTCCAGGTTTGAAAGGATTAGCACTCGCGCTGGCTGAGTGCTAACGGCTTTCAGTTAGGGACTGCCGGCGAGTCTGTCAACACCCGTCCCCCCGGGCCTTTGTCGAAAAATGCCGGGATCGGAACGGGCATCGGGCTTGGACTTTGCCCGGCAAAATGCCACCTTCCTTCTGCGCCCGCCCCCTGCCCCGCCATCCCTGCCCGCCCGGTTCTGTCCAGAAGCCCTGCCGTAGAAGGTTGCCTGCCATGTCGTGCCTGACCCGCGCCCCGTTGCGCGCCGGCCTCTGCGCCCTTGCCGCCGCGTTCTTCACCGCGCTGACCACCGCTCCCCTCGCTGCGGATTGCACCGGCTCCAACCTGATCGCGGCCCTGCCCGCCGAGGAGGCCGCGGCCCTGCGCGCCGAGACCGGGCGCCAGCCCTTTGCCACCGGGCTTTTCTGGCGCGCGACAAAGGGGGCGGAGGTGATCCACCTCATCGGAACCTTCCATCTCGACGATCCGCGCCATGTTGCGACGATGGAACGTCTCTCCCCGGTGCTCGACGGGGCCACCGCCCTCTTGGTGGAGGCCGGCCCGGAAGAGGAAGCCGCGCTCAAGACCCGGCTCGCCAAGGACCCGTCGCTGATGATCAATTCCGAAGGCCCGACCCTGCGCGAGGCGCTGCCGGAGGCCGAATGGCAGGCCCTTGCCGCCGCGATGGAGGCGCGGGGGGTGCCGGCCTTCATGGCCTCCAAGCTGCGGCCCTGGTATCTGACCATGCTGCTCGGCGTTCCGGCCTGCAACCTCGCCGCCCTTGCCGACGGCAGCAACGGCCTCGACCGCCAGCTCGTCGAAGAGGCGGAGGCCCGCGCCATTCCGGTTCAGGCGCTTGAGCCCTATGACACGATCTTCGGCATCTTCGGGGATCTGCCGCAGAAGGAGCAGCTAGAGATGATCACCTCGGCCCTGGCGATGGAACCGCGCTCCGCCGACATGGCCGTGACCCTTGCCGACAGCTATTTCGCCGAGGAGGGACGACTCATCTGGGAATTCCTGCGGGTCGAGACGCTGAAGATGCCCGGTTATACGCCGGAGCGGGTGGACGAGGAATTCGCCCTGACCGAGGAAGTGCTGATGAACAAGCGCAACCGCGCCTGGATTCCGGTGATCGAGGCTGCGGCAGCGAAAGGCCCGGTGCTGGTGGCTTTCGGGGCGCTGCACCTTTCCGGCAAGGAAGGCGTGCTGGCCCTGCTGGAGGCGCAGGGGTTCCGTGTGGAACGGCTGCCGCTGCAATGACAGAAACGGGGCGCGGAACGGGGATGGCGGCGGCCATCGCCTGATCCGGGTGACGGTTCTGGATTTCGGGCTCTTCGATCTTGGCCCCGGCAGGCGGTGATCGGGATTCAGGGCTTTCTGCCGGAAACCGACCGCGAGGCGAAGATGCTCTTCGATACCGGGTTCGATGCGGGCTATGCGACGGACTATGCCTCCCGTGATGCGCGCAACGGTCTTTCCGGCTTCGGCGGATTGATCGGCTTCACCGCGACGCAGACCCTGACCGGCCAACTGGCACTTCCGGGCCTGATACCGGCAGATCTGACCCTCGCCGTCCTTCGTCACGGTCATATCGACCACCGGGCGGTCTGCCGCTTCTCGCCTGCCCGATCCTGCTGACCGAGGCGGAGTGGGCGGAACTGCGCCCGATCTACTGGGGCGATGCCCGACCGCTCGGCTGGCCTCCGTCCCGTATCATCGCATCAGCGCCGATACGGTGATACGCGGAGGGCTGACCGCCCTGCCCACGCCCGGCCATACGCCGGGGCATCCGTCGCCTCCCACCGAACTGCCGGAGGGGCGGGTGGTGATCCTTGCCGCCGATGCGATCAACCGCACTTCCGAACCGGCGGAAGGTTGTCCCGACGCCATGGCCCCGCAAACCGCCGCCCTCTCCGGCGCGCGGCTCGCGCCCCTCAGGCGGGGCCGGAGGCGCTGCTGATCCATGGCCATGATCCGGCGGCGCAATGGCCCCACCTGCCCAAGGCGCCGGCGCCGCTCTGACCCGGCTCCGCCTGCCGACAGGCCATTGACCAAAGGCCCGGCATCCCCTAGCGTCCCCCTGAACAAAGAAGAAACATCCGGGCAGGTCAGGATCATGGAAACGGGCGCGCAAAGCCATCGCAACGGCGTGCTTCTGGTCTTCGCCTCTGCCGTCGCTTGGAGCACCTCCGGCCTTTTCACCCGCGCCATTCCGGTCGATACGCCGACGACGATCCTCTGGCGCGGGCTCGCGGGGGCGGCGGGGCTGGTGCTGCTGATCCTTGTCCTGCAAGGGCCGCAGGGGTTGCGCGCCTTCGGGCGGTTGGGCCGGGCGGGCTGGTCCTATGCGCTTGCCTCCGGCCTCAGCATGTTGTGCTTCATCGGCGCGCTGCGGAACACCTCCGTCGCGCATGTGTCGATCATCTATGCCACGGTCCCCTTCGCCGCCGCCGCCCTCGCCTGGTTCTTCCTGAAGGAACGCCCCTCCCGCGCCGCCATCACCGCCTCCTGCGCGGCACTGGCCGGGGCGGTGGTGATGGTGGGTCTCGGCGGGGACGGGCATATGACCGGGGATCTGCTGGCCGTCGGCATGATGATCGGCTCGGCGGCGATGATGTGCATCGCCCGCGCCAATCCGCAGATGCCGACCCTTGCAGCCGCGGCCATGTCGGCGGTGCTTGCCCCCCTCGCCTGCCTGCCCTTTGCCACGACCTCGGGTCTGGACGGACAGGTGATCGGCCTCCTCATCGCCTTCGGCATCGTCAACACCACGCTGGCGCTCGCCCTCTTCATCCTCGGCTCGCGCTGCCTGCCGGCGGTGGAGACCGCGCTCATCTCGGCGCTGGAGACGCCGATGACCCCGCTCTGGGTCTGGCTTGCCTTTGCGGAAACACCGCCGCCGCTGACGCTCCTCGGCGGAGCGATCGTGCTGACGGCGGTGCTCTGGTATATCCGCCACGAAAGCCGCAGCGGCAGGGCGGCCCCTTAGCGGGCGCGGCCCTTGCCCGGCACTTCAAGCCGCTTCTTCGTCACCACCGGCGGTTTCGGCGCCGGTTTTCCGGGAAGCGGTTTGGTGGGGGCCGCCTTGCCCGGCACGGTGGGCAAAGCGGAACGGCCCGCCAGAGCGGGAGGAAGCTGGGTGATCTTCGGCATGATCTGCCTTTCTGCATGATCCGGAGAAAGCGGGCCGATGCCACAGGGCAAAGGCCATGACCGCGCCGCGGAATTGACCGGGGCGCTAGGCTTGCAACTTCATTGCAGGATACTCCTCTGCCGGAACGTCCTTGCCGGCGGCCTTGCGGCGGCGGCGGGTGACAGCCTTTTCAGGCGCGCAGCGTCAGGTCCATGTCGCATACTCCTCTGGCAGAGAGCCGACCCTAGACCTGGTGGACAGGATCGTCAACAGCGACGGACGCTGCATTGCAGCATAAATGCAAACCCGGCTTGCGCGCAGGCCTGACGGAGTGACTCCCCCGTGACAAAGCCCCGCCCCGCCCCTATAAGCCGCGCCAAATTCCCCCTTCTGAGGCACATCCCATGAGCACCCTCGTTTTCGGCCACAAATCCCCCGATACCGACGCCACCCTGTCGGCGATCATCTGGGCCTGGTATCTGACCAACCTGCGCGGCGGCAATGCCGAGCCGCGGCTTCTGGGCGAGCCGAACACCGAGGCGGCCTTCCTGCTGAAGCACTGGGGCTTCGCCAAGCCGGAGATCATCGCCGATGTCGCCGCCGACCAGCAGGTCGTCATCGTCGACACCAACAACCCGGCCGAACTGCCGCCCTCGATCAACGAGGCCAGGATCATGGCGATCATCGACCACCACATGCTGGTCGGCGGGCTGAAGACCAAGACCCCGATCAATGTGGTGATCCGCCCGCTGGCCTGCACCGCGACCGTGATGCACGACATCATCGGCGCCGATGTCGCCAAACTCCCGCGGGAGATCAAGGGTGCGATCCTGTCCTGCATCCTGTCGGACACGCTGGAATTCCGCTCCCCCACCACCACCGACCACGACCGCGCCGTGGCCGAGGCGCTGGCCGCCGACATCGGCGTCTCGATCCCCGAACTGGCCGAAGCGATGTTCGCGGCGAAATCCGATGTCTCGGCTTTCTCGGATGCGGAACTGCTGCGGATGGACAGCAAGGAATACAATGTCGCCGGCAAGGAACTGCGCGTCTCGGTGCTGGAAACCACCTCTCCGAAGACCGTCCTCGACCGCAAGGCAAGCCTGATGACCGCCATGCCCGCCGTCGCCGCCGAGGATGGCGCCGATCAGGTGCTGCTGTTCGTCGTGGATATCCTGAAGGAAGAAGCGACGCTTCTGGTGCCGAACGATCTGGTGAAGGCCATGGCCGAAGCCTCCTTCGGCGCCAAGGTCAGCGGCGATACCGTGGTCCTGCCGGGCATCATGAGCCGCAAGAAGCAGATCATCCCGGCACTGAAGCTCTGAGCCTCACGGGCGCCCCGGCTCTGGCGCGCCCGGCTCCGATTCCTCGCGCGGCGGCCGTGCAGGACGCTCCGCGGGGGATATTTGAGAAGAGAAGAAAGCCCTTTCATACTGGCTCAAATATCCCCGCCGGAGGCTCCCGAGGCCACCGCGGGGGCTGCCTGCGGAGATCCCATGACCGATATCCTCTCCTCCCTCGCGCAGGTGTCGGACCGCTATGACGCGGTGCTCTGCGATCTCTGGGGGTGTCTGCATGATGGCGCGCGGCCCTTTCCGGCGGCGGTAGCGGCCTTGCAGGGCTTCCGGCGGCGGGGGGGCAAGGTGCTTCTCCTGACCAATGCGCCGCGCCCCAAAGCCAGCGTTGTCCGGCACCTCGACGCCATGGGGGTGCCGCGCGATGCCTGGGACGAGATCGTCACCTCCGGCGATGCGGCGCAGTTCGCCATGCTCGCGGGGGCGGTCGGGCGGCGCATCCATCATATCGGTGCGGAAAAGGACGAGCCGTTCTTCACCGATTTCGCCGGGGATCTGGCCGCCTTCGCGCAGGAGCAGGCGCCGATCCTCCGGGTGCCGCTGGCCGAAGCGGAGGGGATCGTCTGCACCGGCCTTGCCGATGATCTGACCGAAACGCCGGAGGATTACCGCGCCACCCTGCTTCTGGCCAAAACGCTCGGCCTGCCGATGCTTTGCGCCAATCCCGATGTCGTCGTCGATCTTGCAGGGCAGCGGGTCTATTGCGCCGGCGCGCTGGCCGAGGCCTATGAGGCGATGGGCGGCACGGCGTTTTACTACGGCAAGCCGCACCCGCCGATCTACGATCTGGCCCGGCAACGGCTGGCGGTGCTTGGCCTCGACGACCCGCGGCTTCTGGCCATCGGCGACGGCATCCGCACCGATGTGCAGGGCGGCATCGCCGAGGGGATCGACACGCTCTTCGTGACCGGCGGCATCGCGGCGTCCGAGTTCGGAGCGGATTCCGACAATCCTGACAAAGGCTTGCTGGAGGCTTTTCTGCAAAAGGCGCAGCTTTCCGCCACCTGGGCGATCGGGCATCTGCGCTGATGGTGTCGCAATAAAATTACACTTCAACGCCTATTTTGGAACAAATCCTGCGCTCCGGAATTGCGCCGCAACGCAGCATCCTCTATGCTGCACGGCAACAAACGGGAATCGCTCCATGCTCGACAACCAGCCGCGCGGCACGATCTGCATCGAAGACCTCGAAATCGGCATGACCCGCTCGCTTCGGAAACAGGTGACCGACCGCGACATCGAGCTTTTCGCCGAGGTCTCCACCGACCACAATCCGGTCCATCTCGACGAGGCCTATGCCCAGGACACGATCTTTCAGGGCCGCATCGCCCATGGGATGCTGACCGCCGGGCTGATTTCGGCGGTGATCGGCGAGCAGCTTCCCGGCCATGGCTCGGTCTATCTTGGCCAGTCGCTGAAATTCATGGCGCCGGTGCGCCCCGGCGATCTGGTTGAGGCGCATGTCACGGTCACGGCAATCGACCATGCGCGGCGTCGGGTGACCCTTGAAACCCATTGCGCGGTGGGCAATACCGTTGTCCTGAAAGGCGAGGCGCTGGTTCTGGCGCCGAGCCGGAAGTTCGACTGACGGGAATTCGACTGACGGGGCAGGTCCCCGCGCCGGGGGAAGATGCGCGTTCATCAGCAATGGCAGGGGCTTTATGCCGCGGCGCGCGGAGCGTCGGTGGCCATGGGCAATTTCGACGGGGTGCATCTCGGCCACCAGTCGGTCATCGCCCTTGCCGCCGCGCAGGGGCGGCTGGGTGTCGTCACCTTCGAGCCGCATCCGCGGGAGTTCTTCGCGCCGGACGCCCCCTCCTTCCGCCTGATGAATGCCGAAGCGCGGGCCAACCGGCTTGCCAAGCTCGGCGTGAAGGACCTTTACGCTTTGCCCTTCGATGCCCGCATCGCCACAATGACACCCGAGGACTTCGCCCGCGAGATCCTCGCCGAGGGGCTCGGGGTGCGCCATGTCGTCGTCGGCGCCGATTTCCGCTTCGGCAAGGGCCGGACCGGCACGAGCACGGAGTTGGCCGCGCTTGGCGAGGCGCTCGGCTTTGGCGTCACCGTGGCGCCGCTCATCCGCAACGGGGTGGTGGAAATTTCCTCCACCGCGATCCGCCAGGCCCTGTCGGAGGGGCGCCCGCGCGATGCCGCCGCCATGCTCGGCCATTTGCACCGGATCGACGGCGAGGTCATCCATGGCGAGGCGCGCGGGCGCGAGCTTGGCTTTCCCACCGCCAACATGTCGGTTGAGGGGCTGCACCTGCCCAAGCTCGGCGTCTATGCGGTGAAGGCCGATGTGCTGACCGGCCCCCATGCCGGCAGTTACATGGGCGCGGCGAGCCTTGGCGTGCGCCCGATGTTCGGGGTCAACCAGCCCAATCTCGAAACCCATCTTCTCGACTTCAAGGGCGATCTCTACGGTCAGCACCTGTCGATCGGCTTCGTCGATTACCTGCGGCCGGAAATGAAGTTCGATGGCCTGCCCGCGCTCATCGCCCAGATGAACGCCGATTGCGAGAAGGCGCGGGCGATCCTTACCGCCCTCTGACCCCCCTTCCCTTTTCCGCCGCGTTTCGCCAGTTTGACGCGATGGAAAAGTTGCGTCCCCGGTTCTGGGAAACCATCCCGCTGAAGAAGATGACCGCCCCGGAATGGGAGGCGCTCTGCGACGGCTGCGGCAAATGCTGCCTGAACAAGATCGAATATGAGGACACCGGCGAGGTGGAATATACCCGCGTGGCCTGCCGGCTACTGGACAACGCCACCTGCCAGTGCTCCAATTATCCCAACAGGTTCAAGTATGTGCCGGAGTGCATCCGGCTCAACACCAAGACCCTGCCGAAGATCGCCTATTGGCTGCCGGCAAGCTGCGCCTACAAGCTCCTGCAGCAGGGCAAGCCCCTGCCCGACTGGCATCCGCTGATCACCGGCGATCCGCAATCCACCCATCTTTCCGGTCATTCCATGCGCGGGCGCACCGTTTCCGAGGTCGCGGTCGATGAGGATGACTGGGACGATTACATCATTCAGGAAGAGCTCTGATGTTCTTTACCTCCGACAACGCCTCGGGCGGCGCCCCCGAAATCATGGCGGCCATCGCCCGCGCCAATGAGGGCTACGCCCGCAGCTATGGCGCCGATGCGATCATGGACAGGGTGCGCGCCGAGATCCGCCGGGTCTTCGAGGCGCCGGAGGCGGCGGTCTTTCTGGTGGCGACGGGGACGGTGGCGAATTCCCTGTCGCTGGCGATTCATGCCCCGCCATGGTCGGCGGTCTTCGCCCATGGCGAGGCCCATATCGCCATGGACGAATGTGGTGCACCGGAGTTCTACACCCATGGCGCGAAGCTGATCGCGGTGGAGGGCGCCCATGGCCGCATGACGCCCGAAACCCTGTCGGCGGCGCTGTCGCGGGTGGGGGAGGCCGGGGTGCATGGCGTGCAGCGCGGCATGGTCTCCATCACCAATGTCACCGAGGCGGGGACGGTCTATACTGCGGCGGAGGTCGCGGCGCTGACCGCTGTGGCGCGCGTGCAGGGGCTGCCCTGCCATCTCGACGGCGCGCGCTTTGCCAATGCGCTTGTGGCAACCGGGGCGACGGCGGCCGAGATGAGCTGGAAGGCGGGGATTGATGTCCTTTCCTTCGGCGGCACCAAGAACGGCTGCCTCGGGGTGGAGGCGGTGGTGATCTTCGATCCCGCCAAGGCCTGGGAATTCGAGCTGCGGAGAAAGCGCGGCGGGCATCTCTTCTCCAAGCACCGCTTTCTCTCGGCGCAGATGGAGGCCTACCTTGCGGACGGGCTGTGGCTGCGGCTCGCCGCCCATGCCAATGCCATGACCGCCCGGCTGCGCGAGGGGCTGCTGGCGGTGGAGGGCGTGAGCCTGACCCATCCGGCAGAGGCCAATATCCTCTTCCCCGAATGGCCCGCCGGCACCCATGCCCGGCTGGAGGCGGCGGGAGCGGCCTATTACCCCTTCCCCGCCCCCGAAGGCCGGGAGGCGGCGCGGCTCGTCACCTCCTGGTCCACGACCGAGGCGGAGGTGGACAGGTTTCTGGCGGCGCTGCGCGGGTAGAGGGAGCGTCCGCCGCCCCCGCCCCGCCCATGTCGGTGCCTTCACATTCGGGCGGATCAGAAAACGCGATCCGCGTTTTCCCGCCCGTGTGGGAACATCGCCCCGGAGCACTGATCTCACACGACCGGAAAGGCCAGTTCCCGCCCCGGTGGGGGCAAAGCCCCCGCCCTCCGGGGGGCGGGTGCTGGCCGGCGGCCTTTGGGCCAACGGCGGAAAGCGGCAGCCTTATCGCGTGGCAGAGGCGATGGCCTCTGCCAGAACAACGCTCGACGCTGGCGCCGCCCCCAGACACAGGGCGCTTCCCTCCCCCCTCATGGGGGAGGGAGAGGGAGGGGGCCACCGGCGGAAAGCGGGAACCTGACCAAATGGCAAAACCTATGGCCTCTGCCAGAACAAGCGCCCCTCGTGCCAGAGGGAACGGGTGGGAAAAGCCGCCTACCCCCGCGCCAGATGCGCCCGCACTGCCGGGGCCACCGCCCCCGCATGGGTGATCGAAACCATATGTCCCGCCCCCGGCACCGAGAGCCGCTCTACCTGCGGCAGGCGGCGGGCGAGTTCTGCATGGACGGCAGCGATGATCGGCGGGCTGTCGGCCCCCTCGACCAGCAGCACCGGCACGCCGATGCTTTCCAGCCCCATGTAGCGCAGAAGTCCCGCCGCATCATCCAGAAGCGCGGGATTCTGTGCGACGATCAGATGGATACGCTCCACCATGTACTGCCGCGTGCGCTCCGGCAGGTCGGCAAAGCTCTCTCCCGTCCCCCAATGGCTGTGGAAGAGCGCCGCCCCCGCCTCCGGCTGTCCCGCCCGCACCAGATCGGCAAAGGCCAGATGCGCGGCGCGGAAGGGCGCATAGGCCGGATCGCCCGCCGCCCGTGCGGCGGCAAAGATCACCGGCTCCACCAGCACCAGCGAGCGCACCAGATCCGGCCGCTCCAGCGCGACCCGCAGGCAGACCGTCGCCCCGAAACTGTGACCGAAGAAGTCGAGCGGCGCGCCCTGCCCGATCTCCTCGGCCAAGGCGATGGCGCCGCGGGTGCTGTCGCCATGCAGATCGCTGACCCCATCCCAGGCCCCTGCCCGGCCATGGCCCGGCTGATCCATCGCAGTCAGGGCAAGGCCCGGCAACTCGGCCGCCAGCCCCGCCCAGGCACCGGCATGGGCAAGCGAGCAATGCAGCGCCAGCGCCTTGCGCGGCGCATCGGCGTGCCAGACCCGGAAGGGTGGCAGAAGGGTCGCAATGTCTTCAGGCATCAGATCTTCCCGGCAAGATGCAGGTCGAGATCCTCAAGCCGGTCCTGACCCCAGAACAGCTCCTCGCCCACCAGATAGCTCGGCACGCCGAATACACCGCGCGCCACCGCCTCTTCAAGGTTCGCCATATAGGTTTCGGCGGCCATCAGCATGTGGCGGTCGGCAATCGCCGGATCGAAACCATGGGCGGCGAGGATCTCGCGCACCACCTCCTCCTCGGCGATGTTGCGCCCCTCCGCCCAGACGGCGCGCGGAAAGGCCTGCACCAGCCCCGCCAGATCGCCGCCGCCGACCTTCTGCGCCGCGATCACCGCATAGGCCGCAGGCGCACCATTGACCGGGAAATAGGGCGCCTGAAGATCGAGCCGCACCCCGAGCTTCGCCGCCTGCCGCCGCAGTTCCTGCAGGCGATACGCCTTGCGCGCCGGATGGCGTTCGGCCAGCACCTGCCCGCCGGTGCGCGGAAAAAGCGCCGGCCCGTCCAGCGGCACATAGCGGACAGAGGCCCCGTGCGTTGCCGCGATCCGCTCCAGCCGATCTCCGGCGAGATAGCAGAAGGGCGACATCACCGCGAAATAATAGTCAATCTGCGCCATATGCGCTCCCTTTCCGCTTCAAACTTTCAAAGAACCTAACCGGGTGATAAGCGGTGTCAACTTTCCCGAATCCGCCCACCCGGAGAGCATGATGCCAGCCAATACCGAGCCGAAACTTATTTCCGGCAACGCCAACCTCACCCTCGCCAAGGCCATCGCGCGCCGCATGTCGATGCACCGGGGGATGAGCGTCAGTCTCGTCGATGCGCGGGTGGAGCGGTTCAACGATCAGGAAATCTTCGTCGAGGTCTACGAGAACGTGCGCGGCGAGGATATGTACATCATCCAGCCGACCTCCAATCCGGCGAACGACAACCTGATGGAACTCTTGATCATGACCGATGCGCTGCGGCGCTCCTCGGCGGACCGGATCACGGCGGTCATCCCCTATTTCGGCTATGCCCGCCAGGACCGCCGCGCCAAGGCCCGCACCCCGATCACCGCAAAGCTCGTCGCCAACATGATCGCCGAAGCGGGCGTGGACCGGGTGCTGACGCTCGACCTGCACGCGGCGCAGATCCAGGGCTTCTTCGACATCCCGGTGGACAACCTCTATGCCTCGCCGGTCTTCGCGCTCGACATCGAGCATCACTTCAAGGACCAGATGCAGGATCTGATGATCGTCTCGCCGGATGTGGGCGGGGTGGCGCGGGCGCGGGAACTGGCCAAGCGGATCAATGCGCCGCTCTCCATCGTGGACAAGCGCCGCGAAAAGGCCGGCGAAGTCGCGGAGATGACGGTGATCGGCTCGGTCGCGGGCAAGAAATGCATCATCGTCGATGACATCTGCGACACGGCCGGCACGCTCTGCAAGGCGGCCGAGGTGCTGATGCAGAACGGCGCCACCGAGGTCCACAGCTACATCACCCACGGTGTGCTCTCCGGCCCGGCGGTGGAGCGGGTCGGCAATTCGGTGATGAAATCGCTGGTGATCACCGACAGCATCGAGCCGACCGAAGCCGTCCGCAAGGCCAAGAACATCCGCATCGTCCCGACCGCCCCGATGTTCGCGCAAGCCATCCTCAACATCTGGAACGGCACCTCCGTTTCCTCGCTGTTCGAGACGGACACGCTGGTTCCGATCTATGAGGGCATGTACCAGAGGTCCTGATCCCGGCGCCCTTCCGCCGCCGGGGAAGCCTCCGGCGGGGATATTTGCGCCAGTATGAAAGGGCTTTCTTCTCTTCTCAAATATCCCCCGCGGAGCGTTCTGCGGCTTCCGTGGGGCGGGCGGCTTCAGTAAAGCTGCCAGTCTTCCTCATCCCGCACCGGGCCGATCGCCGTCCAGTCGGCGCGGATGCGGGCGACGCGGGTATCGCCCCAGGTCCGGAAGACAAGGTGGAAACCCGTCTCGGTGACCTTCTCGGCGGTCAGATCGGCGCGGGCATTGTGCTTGTGGTCGGTGTCCCACATGGCGATCCCCACCATCACCGCCGGCGGCTCCAGAAACGCCTCCCTGAAGGTGATCATGTGGCGGCTTTCGCGGTCGCCCTGCCCCGTCCACATCACCCCGCCATCCGCATAATCGGAAAACAGCACGCGCGAGCCTTGCTGGATACCGACGGAGGCAGAGGAGATGCGCTTCATGGACAGGTCATTCGGAATGGGGTCCCGGCCAAGCTAGCCGGAAAATCGGGCGGGAAAAGGAAGAAAATGGAAAAGGCCCCGCGAACGGGGCCTTTTGCCGGATTCGCACCGGATCAATGCGCCAGCACCGCGTCGCGCAGGGCGACCACATCGGCCACCGCCTTGTCGGCGGCGTCCTTGTCCTGCGGCAGGGCGATGGCGGCCAGTGACCGGGCCTCGGCGAGGATCGCGTCGAGCACGGTCCCCGTCGCTTCCTCCACCGGGATCGCGCCCTCGGCCAGGACCGAGACACCCGAGGCCGAGATCTCGGCGAAACCGCCGGTCACGACATAGGATTTCACGCCCTCGACCGTCAGCGCCCGCAGGATGCCGGGACGCAGGGTGGTGATGGTGGGCGCATGGCCCTCCATCGCCGTCAGGTCGCCATCGGCGCCGGGGATCTGCACCTCGGTCGCAGCGACAGAGGCAAGCCGGCGCTCGGGGTTCACGAGATCGAATTGCAGCGTGCCTGCCATGATGCCCCCTTAGGCCGCAGCCGCGGCGAGACGCTGGGCTTTTTCCACCACTTCCTTGATGCCGCCGACCATGTAGAAGGCCGCCTCCGGGAGGTGGTCATATTCGCCGGCCACAACCGCCTTGAAGGAGGCGATGGTGTCTTCCAGCGGCACCTGGGCGCCGTCGGAGCCGGTGAAGACCTTTGCCACGTCGAAGGGCTGGGACAGGAAGCGTTCCAGCTTGCGGGCGCGGGCCACCGCCAGCTTGTCGTCTTCCGACAGTTCGTCCATGCCGAGGATGGCGATGATGTCCTGCAGCGACTTGTAGCGTTGCAGCACTTTCTGCACGTCGGTCGCCACCTTGTAATGCTCTTCGCCGATGATCAGCGGATCGAGCAGGCGCGAGGTCGACCCAAGCGGGTCCACCGCCGGATAGATGCCTTTTTCCGAGATCGAACGGTCGAGAACCGTCGTCGCGTCAAGGTGGGCGAAGGAGGTCGCAGGTGCCGGGTCGGTGAGGTCGTCGGCCGGAACGTAAACGGCTTGCACCGAGGTGATCGAGCCGTTCTTCGTGGAGGTGATGCGTTCCTGCATCGCGCCCATGTCGGTGGCCAGCGTCGGCTGGTAGCCCACGGCGGAGGGGATACGGCCCAGCAGAGCCGACACTTCGGAACCGGCCTGGGTGAAGCGGAAAATGTTGTCCACGAAGAACAGCACGTCTGCGCCGGTCTCGTCGCGGAACTGCTCGGCGAGGGTCAGACCCGACAGGGCGATCCGCATCCGGGCTCCCGGCGGCTCGTTCATCTGGCCGTAAACAAGGGCGATCTTGGATTTGGTCAGGTCTTCGATGTCGATAACGCCGGATTCGATCATCTCGTGGTAAAGGTCGTTGCCTTCACGGGTCCGCTCGCCCACACCGGCGAACACCGACACGCCCGAGTGGACCTTGGCGATGTTGTTGATCAGCTCCATGATCAGAACCGTCTTGCCCACACCGGCGCCGCCGAAGAGGCCGATCTTGCCGCCCTTGGTGTAGGGAGCCAGAAGGTCGATCACCTTGATGCCGGTCACGAGGATCTGGCTTTCGGTCGCCTGTTCCGAGAAGGCCGGGGCGGGCTGGTGGATCGCACGGGTGGCGGTCGCGTTGACCGGGCCCTTTTCGTCCACCGGCTCGCCGATGACGTTCAGGATGCGGCCGAGCGTGGCCGTACCCACCGGAACCGAGATCGGCGCGCCGAGATCGGTGACGGAAGCGCCGCGCACCAGACCTTCGGTCGCATCCATCGCAACGGCGCGGACGGTGTTTTCGCCAAGGTGCTGCGCGACTTCCAGAACCAGCCGCTTGCCGTTGTTTTCTGTTTCGAGCGCGTTGAGGATCGCCGGAAGCGCCCCCTCGAACTGCACGTCAACCACGGCGCCGATGACCTGCGTCACCTTGCCTGCCGCAGAAGCTGCTTTCGGTGCTTTTGCCATGTTGTTTCTCCGGTTCGTTAAAGCGCTTCAGCGCCCGAAATGATTTCGATAAGCTCTTTGGTGATCGCAGCCTGACGCGAGCGGTTGTAGATGGTCGTGTATTTGGTGATCATCTCGCCTGCGTTGCGCGTTGCGTTGTCCATCGCGCTCATCCGTGCGCCCTGTTCGGAGGCACCATTTTCCAGCAAGGCCGTAAAGATCTGCGTGGCCACGCCGCGCGGCAGCAAATCGGCCAGAATGGCCTCTTCGGAGGGTTCGTAATCGTAGAGCGAGGACGCGGCCCCGCCCTCGAACACCGCCGGAATGATCTGCTGCGCGGTCGGAATCTGGCTGATCACCGACTGGAAGCGGTTGTAGAACAGGGTGGCCACATCGAACTCACCCGCGTCGAAGCGGGCCAGCACGTCACGGGCGATGGCTTGCGCGTTGGAATAGCCCACGCGCTTGACTTCGCCCATGTCCACATGGCCGATGAAATAGGCGCCGAAGTCGCGGCGAAGCTGTTCGCGCCCCTTCTTGCCGACGGTGAGGATCTTCACCGTCTTGCCCTGCGCCAGCAGCTCGTTCGCCTTCGCGCGGGCCAGCCGCACGATGGTGGAGTTGAAGCCGCCGCAAAGCCCGCGTTCGGAGGTCATCACCACCAGAAGATGCACCTTGTCCGCGCCGGTCCCGGCGAGAAGCTTCGGCGCACCCGCCGACTGGCCGACGGAGCCCGCGAGCCCGGCCATCACGGAGGTCATCCGTTCGGCATAGGGGCGCGCGGCCTCGGCGGCTTCCTGGGCGCGGCGCAGTTTCGCCGCGGCGACCATCTGCATCGCCTTCGTGATCTTCCGCGTGTTCTTCACGCTTTGGATCCGGTTCTTGAGGTCCTTCAGGCTGGGCATGTCCTATCTCCCTGCCGCGCCCTCAGGCGAAGTCTTTTGCGAAAGCGTCAAGCTCGGCGCGGATGGCTTTTTCCAGATCGCCCGCAACCTTGCGGTCTTTCGTGGTGATGTCGGCCAGAAGCGCCTTGCCGGTGGTCCGCAGGTGCTTCAGCAGACCCGCCTCGTAGCGGCCCACGTCCTTCACGGCGATCTTGTCGAGATAGCCGTTGGTGCCGGCATAGATCACGCAGACGATTTCGGCATTGGTCAGCGGCGAGTATTGCGGCTGCTTCATCAGCTCGGTCAGACGGGCGCCGCGGTTCAGCAGGGCCTGGGTCGAGGCGTCGAGGTCGGAACCGAACTGCGCGAAGGCCGCCATCTCGCGGTATTGCGCCAGTTCGAGCTTCACCTTGCCGGCCACCGATTTCATCGCCGAGGTCTGCGCGGAAGACCCCACGCGGGACACGGACAGACCGGTGTTCACGGCCGGACGGATGCCCTGGTAGAAGAGTTCCGTCTCAAGGAAGATCTGGCCGTCGGTGATCGAGATCACGTTGGTCGGAATGAAGGCCGACACGTCGCCGCCTTGCGTCTCGATGATCGGCAGGGCGGTCAGCGAGCCGGCGCCGAAATCCTCGTTCAGCTTGGCCGAACGTTCCAGCAGGCGGGAGTGGAGATAGAACACGTCGCCCGGATAGGCTTCACGCCCCGGCGGACGACGCAGCAGCAGCGACATCTGGCGGTAGGCGACGGCCTGTTTGGACAGGTCATCATAGATGATCAGCGCGTGGCGGCCGTTGTCGCGGAAGAATTCCGCCATCGCGGTCGCGGCATAGGGGGCGAGGAACTGCATCGGAGCCGGGTCCGAAGCGGTGGCGGCCACGACGATCGTGTAGTCGATGGCGCCGGTTTCTTCGAGCTTCTTCACGAGCTGCGCCACGGTCGAGCGTTTCTGCCCGATGGCGACATAGATGCAGTAGAGCTTCTTGCTCTCGTCCGAACCGGCGGCCTCGTTGTAGACCTTCTGGTTCAGGATGGTGTCGAGCGCCACGGCGGTCTTGCCGGTCTGGCGGTCGCCGATGATCAGTTCGCGCTGGCCGCGGCCAACCGGGATCATCGCGTCCACGGCCTTGAGGCCGGTGGCCATCGGCTCATGCACGGATTTCCGCGGAATGATGCCGGGGGCCTTCACGTCGGCGATGCGGCGCTCGGAGGCCGCGATCGGGCCTTTGCCGTCGATCGGGTTGCCGAGACCGTCCACGACGCGGCCGAGAAGGGCGTTGCCGGCCGGCACGTCCACGATGGACTTGGTGCGCTTGACCGTATCGCCTTCCTTGATGTCCTGGTCGGAGCCGAAGATAACGATCCCGACGTTGTCGACTTCGAGGTTCAGCGCCATCCCACGGATACCGCCGGGGAATTCCACCATCTCGCCGGCCTGCACGTTGTCGAGGCCGTGGACGCGGGCGATCCCGTCGCCCACCGACAGCACGCGACCGACTTCGGCCACTTCGGCGTCCTTGCCGAAGTTCTTGATCTGCTC
>JAPUEK010000009.1 GCA_027492585.1 Paracoccaceae bacterium
CCGATCATCGACGACACCAGCCTGACCGTGGCCAAGGCCTATGACATGCTGCCGGCGGAATACTACCTGCCGGCCGAGGGCCGCACCCCGGCCAACACCGCCACCGTCCGCACCGTCTACATCATCGGGCCGGACAAGAAGGTGCGGCTGACCATGACCTATCCGATGTCGGTGGGCCGCAACTTCGCCGAGATCCTGCGCGCGCTCGATGCCGTTCAGGCGACCGACGGCGTGCCGCTCGCCACCCCGGCCAACTGGCAGCCCGGCCAGGACGTGATCGTGGCGCTTGCGCTCAACAACGAACAGGCGACGGAACGCTTCGGCGAGCTGGACATCAAGCTGCCCTACCTGCGCTTCGCCAAGCGCCCGGTGTAAGGGCGCCCGATATATGACGGCAAAAGGGGGCCACGGCCCCCTTTTTCAGGCGCGCCACGTCGCGGCCCATGCCCCGGCAAGCCGCCCCCGTGCGGCGGCGCGCCCATGCTGCGCCTTCGCTTCGGGCGACAGGCAAAAGCTCAGCGCATTGACCCAGCCCATCAGCGCCGGCAAAGGCAGCCCATGCTTGCGCGCCATCCGCACATGGGAGCGGACATGGTGAAAACCGCGCAGCCGGGCGGTTTCCGCGCTTGGCAGACTGCTCCGGCCCGCCCCATGTTCCGCCCGTGCTCCGGCCACGAGATGCAGCGTCCCGCCCGCCGCCCGCAGTCGCAGGCAGAGGTCGTCATCCTCGAAGAACAGGAAGATGCCGGGATCAAAACCGCCCAGAGCCTCGAAGGCTGCCCGTCGTACCAGCAGCGCCGAGCCTTCCAGAACCGGCACCATCCGTTCCCGCTGCGGGATCGCGGCGGGAACGGGCGCCTCCCTTGGGGCAAGGGCGCTCGACAGCTTGAACGCGGGGCGCCCCTCCGGGGTCAACAGCACCGGCCCGAACCCCACACCCTGCGGATGGGCGGAGGCTGCCGCCAGCAGGGCCTCCACGCATCCCGGCTCCGGCCGCAGATCGGGATTGAGGAACAGCAGCCATTCCGTCTGCACCCCCGACGCGGCCCGATTGCAGCCGCGCCCGAAACCGAGGTTCTCCTCCGCCACGATCACCCGCAGCCCGCGACCCTCGGCCCAGTCCCGCAGCCCGTCCTCCGGCCCGTTGTCGAGCAGGATCAGCGGCAGGTCCGGCGGCAGGCAGGCCACCAGTCCGGGCAGCACGGCGCCGCTCTCATAGGCAATGATGATCGCCGTGACATCCATCCGGCCTCCAAAGCAAAAGGCCCCGGATCGCTCCGGGGCCTCTTCCGATCAAACCGGGCTCACGCCTCGGCTTCTTCTTTCTTCTCGGTGATTTCCTCGCCGGTCTCCTGATCGACCATCTTCATGCCGAGGCGCACCTTGCCGCGGTCGTCGAAGCCGAGCAGCTTGACCTTCACCTCTTGACCCTCCTTGAGGATCTCGTTCGGGTGGTTCAGGCGCTTGGCGGCGATCTGGCTCACATGCACCAGACCGTCGCGCTTGCCGAAGAAGTTCACGAAGGCGCCGAAATCGACCAGCTTCACCACGCGGCCGGTGTAGATCTGGCCTTCTTCCGGCTCCGCCACGATCGACCAGATCATGTCATAGGCCTTCTTGATGGCCTTCTGATCCGAAGAGGCGATCTTGATGATGCCGTCGTCGTTGATGTCGACCTTGGCGCCCGAGGTTTCCACGATCTCGCGGATCACCTTGCCGCCCGAGCCGATCACTTCGCGGATCTTGTCGGTCGGGATCTGCAGCGTCTCGATCTTCGGCGCGTATTCGCTGAAGCCCTGCGGGGCGGAAAGCGACTTGTTCATCTCGCCGAGGATGTGCAGGCGGCCGTCCTTGGCCTGCGCCAGAGCCTGCTCCATGATCTCCGGGGTGATCCCGGCGACCTTGATGTCCATCTGGAGCGAGGTGATCCCCGCCGCCGTCCCGGCCACCTTGAAGTCCATGTCGCCGAGGTGATCCTCGTCGCCGAGGATGTCGGTCAGCACGGCCCATTTGCCGTCCTCTTCGAGGATCAGGCCCATGGCCACACCGGCGACCGGCGCCTTGAGCGGCACACCGGCATCCATCATCGACAGCGAACCGCCGCAGACCGATGCCATGGAGGAGGAGCCGTTCGATTCGGTGATCTCCGACACGACTCGGATCGTGTAGGGGAAGTCGGTCGCCGCCGGAAGAACCGCCTGAAGCGCGCGCCATGCCAGTTTCCCGTGGCCGATCTCACGACGGCCGGGGGAGCCGACACGACCCACTTCGCCGACCGAATAGGGCGGGAAGTTGTAGTGCAGCAGGAAGTTGGAGCGCGAGTTGCCGTGCAGGGCGTCGATGATCTGCTCATCCTCGCCGGTGCCGAGCGTCGTCACCACCAGCCCCTGGGTTTCCCCGCGGGTGAACAGCGCCGAGCCGTGGGTCCGCGGCAGGATGCCGGTTTCCGCAAGGATCGGGCGCACGGTCTTGTTGTCGCGGCCGTCGATGCGCGCACCGCCGTTGATGATGTCGCCGCGCAGGATCGAGCTTTCCAGCTTCTTGATCGCCGAGCCGAGGTTGGCATCGGCCAGATCCTCTTCCGACAGCGCCGCCTTGATCGCCGAGGATGCGGCGTCGATGGCATTGGTGCGTTCCTGCTTGTCGCGCAGGGCGAAAGCGGCGCGCATCTGCGCTTCGCCGGCGGCTTTCACGCGGGCGTAGAGGTCGGAGTAATCCGGGGCGTCGAAGTCGAAGGGCTCCTTGGCGCAATCCTCGGCGAAGTCGATGATCAGGTCGATCACCGGCTGCATCGCGGCATGGCCGAACTTCACCGCGCCGAGCATTTCGGCCTCGGTCAGCTCATAGGCTTCCGATTCCACCATCATCACGGCGTCCTTGGTGCCGGCGATGACCAGATCGAGGCGCTGATCGGGGTTGGACCGCAGGTTCTGCATGTCGTCCACCGAGGGGTTCAGCACATATTCGCCGCCGGAGAAGCCGACGCGGGCAGCGCCGATCGGACCCATGAACGGCACGCCGGAAATCGTCAGCGCGGCGGAGGCCGCGATCATGGCGACGATATCGGGCTCGTTGTGCAGGTCATGGCTCAGCACGGTCGCCATCACGAGGACTTCGTTCTTGAAGCCATCGACGAAGAGCGGGCGGCAGGGACGGTCGATCAGACGCGAGGTCAGCGTCTCTTTCTCCGAGGGGCGCGCCTCGCGCTTGAAGAAGCCGCCGGGGATCTTGCCGGCCGCATAGTATTTTTCCTGGTAATGCACGGTCAGCGGGAAGAAATCCTGCCCCGGCTTGGCCTTCTTGGCGAAGGTCACGTTGGCCATGACGGAGGTTTCGCCCAGAGTGGCGATCACCGAGCCGTCGGCCTGACGGGCAACCTTGCCGGATTCCAGCGTCAGCGTCTCACCGCCCCACTGGATCGACTTCTTAGTCACATTGAACATCTATCGTTTCCCATAAGGGAGCACTCACGGCCCCTGCCGTGTCTCCCGTTTGAATGGCGGCCCCATTGCCGCCGCCCCCTATCCTTTGCATGTGGCCGGGGGCATGGCCTCACGTCGCAGATGCGGCGCGCATACAGGAAAATATGGGGTTTGGGAAGCGGCCTGTGCAAGGGGGGGCGGGAGGGCCATTTGGCGGGGGTTGCGCCCGGTGGCGGGCGGGGGGGGGGGGGGGGGGGGGGGGGGGGGGGGGGGGGGGGGGG
>JAPUEK010000010.1 GCA_027492585.1 Paracoccaceae bacterium
CGGACGGGGACAGGCAAGGGGGCCGCTCGTCAAGCTCGTCGTGAGGGCAACGTACCCGGCATCATCTATGGCGACGGCAAGGAGCCGGTCGCCATCAACCTGAACTACAACTATCTGCTCAAGCGTCTGCGCGCGGGCCGTTTCCTGCAAACCCTGTTCAACCTGAAGGTTGAGGGTTCGGATGACGTGCATGTGATCTGCCGCGGCGTGCAGCGCGATGTGGTCAAGGACCTGCCGACCCATGTGGATTTCATGCGGATCCACGACGAGTCGCGCATCAACCTGTTCATCCACGTCGAATTCGTGAACCACGAAGCGAGCCCCGGCCTGAAGCGCGGCGGCACGCTGACCGTGGTGCGTCACGAGGTCGAGCTCGAGGTGCTGGCCGGGGATATCCCCGATCACATCACCGTGGACCTGACCGGCAAGCAGATCGGCGATGTGATCCACATCAACGACGTGGCGCTGCCGGAAGGCGTGAAACCGACCATCGACCGGAACTTCGTGATCGCCAACGTGGCGGCCCCGGCAGGTCTGGCGGCTTCGGAAGAATAATCCGCCCCGAAGCGGATTTCGGAAAGGCGCGGCGGGGCAACCCGGCGCGCCTTTTGGCTTTCCGCTCTCAGGATGCCGCGGCGCCCCGCGGCACGGCTGAGGCCGCAGCCGCCTGTGCCTCGAAGGCGGCGATGCGCGGGTCGGCGGCGGCATCGGTGCCGGCCCTGGCATGGATGAGCCGCAGGTGATCGGCGCAGCACAGCGCATGGAGCCGCGCCACGCCGGGGATCGCCATGACCTTCGCCCGCATCGCATCGAAGCGGTCGGCATAGCGGAAGGCGGTCATGTCCGGCTCTTCCCCGGCATTGGCCCGCCGGAAGTAGCCGCGGGTGTAGCGGTTCTGAAGCGCGACGGGCGAGAGGGTGTTGTATTTCAGGCTGAAACTTTCGGCCGACCGCAGCATGTAGTGGTTGATCTGCGCGCCCTCATGGGTCGCCTCGCCCTGGGGCAGACGGCGGACATAGGGCGCGCGCGGCGTCCAGGAGGAGACCTCTTCTCCCGCCGCATTGACCCAGGCCATGCCGGGATCGCCCCAGGCCTTGCCGGCCAGCGCAAGGTTCAGCCGCCGCGGCCCGTGCTCGCCCATATGGGCGAACCAGCCCGGCTCCCGGTAGAGGGTCTTGATCCCCTTCGAGAGCCCCTTGGACAGCGGCAGCGCCAGCGAGAATTGCCGATGCACCGGCACATCCTCATAGGCATCGACGCCGCAGGTGCCGAAGATGCGCCAGTTGACCGACATGCCGAGGAAGGGCGGCGGCGCCCCGCCCGTCGGCAGGAGGTCATGGATCGTGCCATCACCGCGATGGACGACAAGGAATTCATCGACATCGCAGACGAAGACCCAGCCCGCGCGCCGCACCGGGCGGCTCTGCGCCGCCATGGCCAGCTTGCGCGGGGTGATCCCCTGCCCCGGCGGGATGCCGTCGCAGCGCAGGTGGTGCATCCAGCGTTCCTGCGCCATGGCATCAAGGAGGTCCGGCGAGTGGTCGGTGCAGTCGTTGGTGACGACCACGATGTCGGTGAAGCCGAGCATCCGGTACCAGCTCACCCATTCGACGATGAACGCCCCTTCGTTCCGCATCGAGGCAACGACGGTGATCCGCAACTTCGGGCCTTTCTTCGCAACGGGAAAACGGGGCAAGCGCCAACAGGCTGTCGCCTGCCTTCTGCCCTGTCAATGGGGCGCGAGTGTGGCAGGGCCTTGCCAAGGGGGGGGGCGGCGTGGGATTCGGGGGGCGCAGCAGGAGGGATCAGATGCGGCTCTTCGTGGGGCTCGGCAATCCGGGCGCGAAATATGCGGGCAACCGCCACAACATCGGCTTCATGGCCCTTGACCGGATCGCGGCGGATCACGGCTTTTCCCCCTGGCGCAAGGCCTATCAGGGACTGGTGAGCGAGGGGCGGCTCGGGCTGGAAAAGGTGGTGCTGCTGAAGCCGGAAACCTTCATGAACCTGTCCGGGCAGTCGGTGCAGGCCGCGGTGACCTTCTACAAGCTGGCGCTGAACGAGGTCACGGTCTTTCATGACGAACTGGATCTCGCGCCCGGCAAGCTGCGGGTGAAGATGGGCGGCGGCCATGCCGGGCATAACGGCTTGCGCTCCATCCACCAGCATCTCGGCGAGGCCTATGGGCGGGTGCGGCTCGGCATCGGCCATCCGGGCCACAAGGATGCGGTGGCAGGCTATGTGCTGCATGATTTCGGCAAGGCGGATCAGGACTGGCTCGAGGATCTTCTGCGCGGCATCTCGGAGGGGGCGGAGGCCCTGGCCGCCGGGGACGGCACGAAGTTCATGAACGCCGTCTCGCTGCGCGTGGCGCCGCCGCGCTCGGGTGGGGCGCAGGGCGGGACGACACGGGAGGCTGTGGCGAAGGACGGCGGCAAGGCAGCCCCCAAGGCGGCGGCAGCCCCCCCCGCCCCGGCCGAGGAGGCCCGCAGCCCGATGCAGAAGCTGCTCGACAAGTTCCGTTCGCCGTAACGTCCCGCTTGCCCGAACCGCGCCCGGATGCTTCCCTCCGGGGAAAGGGCAACCCCGCATCAGAAGCGGGGCTGCCGGGAAAAGGGGGAGATGGGAATGATCAGGCGTATCTTGCAGGGGCTGGCGGTGCTGGTCGTGGTGCTGGCGGCTCTCGGCCTCTGGAAGCGGGAGGAAATCTCCCGGCTTCTCGCGGTCAACCATCTCTTCGATGCCGACCGGATCGTGCAGAATTTCAGCCATATGGACGGGCTCTTCTTCCACCGCTCCCTGTCGCGCGGGGATGGCCCTGTATCCCCCCTGCCAGAAGGCGCGAAGGTACCGCTCTCCCCCGACGCGGAGCAATGGATAAAGGATCGCTCCGTCACCGGACTTGTCGCCCTGAAGAACGGGCAGGTGGTGCAGGAGGGCTATTACCTCGGCACCGGGGAGGAGGACCTGCGGATCAGCTGGTCGGTGGCGAAAAGCTTCCTCTCCGCGCTCTTCGGGGTGCTGGAGGCCGAGGGCGCCTTTGCCTCGCTCGACGATCCGGTGGAGAAATACGCGCCGCTCCTGAAAGGCTCCGCCTATGAAGGGGCAAGCATCCGCGACGTGCTCACCATGTCCTCGGGCGTTGCCTTCAACGAGGACTACCTCGATTTCTGGAGCGACATCAACAAGATGGGCCGGGTTCTGGCCCTCGGTGGTTCCATGGACGGCTTTGCAGCGGGGCTGAAAACGCGGGAAGCGGCGCCGGGCGGCCGCTGGCATTACGTCTCCATCGACACCCATGTCATCGGCATGGTGATCCGGGGGGCGACCGGCAAGGACATCCCCGAACTTCTCGAAAGCCG
Organism: Paracoccaceae bacterium; assembly: GCA_027492585.1. Lineage (GTDB taxonomy): Bacteria > Pseudomonadota > Alphaproteobacteria > Rhodobacterales > Rhodobacteraceae > JAPUEK01. The sequence continues at coordinate 3,363 of JAPUEK010000010.1, forward strand.
CATCCTCGCCCCGCTCGGACTGGAGGCGGCCCCCTACTACCTCACCGATGGCGAGGGCGTGTCCTTCGTGCTCGGCGGGCTGAACCTGAGAACGCGGGATTACGCGCGCTTCGGCCAGATGGTGCTGCAGAAGGGCTTCTGGCAGGGGGTGCAGGTGGTGCCGCAGGACTGGGTGGCGGCGATGACCTCACCGCAAGCCAAGGACGGCTCGGCCTATGGCTTCCAGTGGTGGATCCCGCCCGATGCCGCGCCGGGCGAGGTGATGGCCCAAGGAATCTACGGCCAGTATATCTACATCAACCCCGGTCTGGGCGTGGTCATCGCGGTCAATTCCGCCGATCGCGGTTTCGAGGAGCCGGGGGTCGATGCCGGCAATATCGCCATGCTTCGGGCCATGGCGGCGGCGCTGTAAGCTTCCGGAAACGGCGCCCCGGCGGGACGGCCGGACGCTCCGCGGGGGATATTTGGGCCAGTATGAAAGGGCTTTCTTCTCTTTCCAAATATCCCCGCCGGAGGCTCCGCCGCCGCGGCATCGCGGGGCTTTCCGGCAAGGGCCTTGCCGTCGGGACGCAGGGGCTTCACACTGTCCGGACCCAAGAAAGGGAGGCGCAGATTGCCCCGGCTGGCCCGCCAGATCCAGACTCATCTGGCCGATACCAATTCCCTGCGCCTGCGCGCCGCCTGGCTCTACCACAACCGGGGCTGGACCCAGCAGGCCATTGCCGAAAACCTCGGGATCAGCCGCTCCACCGTGATCCGGATGCTGGACGAGGCGCGGCTGCGGGCGGAGGTGCAGGTCTGGGTGCATCCGACACCGGGGGATTGCACGCCGCTTGCCCTCGCGCTCGAAGATCGCTTCGGCCTCGACGAGGCGGTGGTGGTGCCGGGCGAAGGCTCGGTCGAGGAGACGGCGCGGGATGTGGGGGCGGCGCTCGGCCAGTTCCTGTCGGAGGTGATCGCCGATGACATGGTGATCGGCGCGACCTGGGGGCGGACGCTCAATGCCGCGCTCCAGACCTTCCGCCCGGTGCCGCGCGCCAATGTGCGGGTCGTCTCGCTTCTCGGCGGGGTTCTGGAGGCGAAGTCGATGAATCCCATCGACTTTTCATGGCAACTGGCAAGCCGTCTCAACGCCGGCTGTATGCTCTATCTGGCCCCGCTGATCGTCGATTCCGCAGCGACCAAGCAGGCGCTGATCGAAGCCTGCGGCCTCCACCGGCTGCATGAGGTGGCCAGATCACTCGACCTCGCCATCATCAGTTGCGGCGATCTCGGGGTGGATGGCACCTCCATGACCATGGACTTCCTGACGGCACAGGAGAGGGACGATCTTCTCAGCGCCGGGGCGATCTGCGATGCGGGGTGCAATTTCCTCGATGCCGAGGGGCGCGAGGTCCCTACCCCGCTCCAGGAGCGGGTGATGAGTGTCGGTCTGGAGACGATCTCGGGCGCGGAGCATGTGATCCTCGCTTCGGGCGGGGCGCGGCGGGCGGTGGCCATCCGCGCCACCCTGCTGCGGACGCGCTGCAAGACCCTGATCACGGACGAAGCCGCGGCCAGGGCCTTGCTTGCGCTGTAAGTCTCAGGCCGCCAGCCTGCCGGCGATCATGTCCAGGAGCTTGCGGTGGTCGGCGTCGAAGTTGCGGATGCCTTCGGCGAGTTTTTCCGTCGCCATGGCATCGGCATTGAGCGCGAAGCGGAAGGCGGCTTCGGTCAGTTTCGGGCGCGGCGCGGCGGCGGGGACATCCGGGGTCAGCGCGGCGGGCAGCGGCGCCTGATCGGCCTCCAGTTCCGCCAGCAGCGCCGGCGAGATCGTCAGCCGGTCACAACCGGCAAGGGCCTTGATCTGGCCCGTGGTCCGGAAGGAGGCCCCCATCACTACCGTCCTGATCCCGCGCGACTTGTAATCGCGGTAGATGTTGCGGACCGACAGGACGCCCGGATCCTCCTCGGGCGCGAAGCTCTTGCCCTGCGCCTTGGAATACCAGTCGGTGATCCGCCCGACGAAGGGCGAGATCAGGAAGACCCCGGCCTCGGCACAGGCCTGGGCCTGGGCCGCGCAGAACAGCAGCGTGAGGTTGCAGTTGATGCCTTCGGCCTCCAGCACCTCGGCGGCGCGGATGCCTTCCCAGGTCGAGGCGAGCTTGATCAGGATGCGGTCGCGGCCAAGGCCCCGCGCCTCATAGGCGGCGATCAGCGCGCGGCCCTTGGCGATGGAGGCCTCGGTGTCGAAGGACAGGTTGGCATCCACCTCGGTCGAAACCCGGCCCGGCACCAGCCCGGCCAGCGCCGCCCCGACGCCCACCGTCAACGCATCGGCCACGGCAAGCGGTGTGGCCCCGGCGGTGCGGCCCTTGGCGATCTCCTCGGCCACCAGCCCTTCGAAGGCCGGGCTTTGCACGGCTTTCAGCAGGATGCTGGGGTTGGTCGTGCAATCGACGGGCTTCAGCGCCCGCACCTGATCCACATCGCCGGTATCGGCCACCACGGTTGTCAGTTTCCGCAGGCTTTCCAGTGCCGAGGTCATTCTCCGCCTCCATAAGGGATGCGGGAGCCTCCTCACCGCATGTTACTTTTGTATATCACATTTTGCAAATGTGTCAACGCTCCTGCGAGACCCCCACCCGGCCCGACCCATGGGCAAAGGCAGGCCATCCCGCATCCGGACGCATGTTTGCCGCTTTGGGACAGGTTCCGCAACAGGGTTCGGGCGGCGGAGGCCCACCGGAGACAGGGATCAGAGATAGGCGCGGGTCAGCGCCTCCCGGTCGGCGCGCAGGCCCTGCGGATCGGCGGAAAGCCGCACCTGCCCCTTGCGGAGCACGACGACATGGCTCGCAAGGCGCAACGCCACTTCGACGAACTGCTCCACCAGCAGGATGCCGGTGCCGCCCGCCGCCAGTTGCTCCACCACCCCGACCAGCCGCCTGACGATCAGCGGCGCGAGGCCCAGCGACATCTCGTCGATCAGCAGGAACCGCGGCCGGGCCATCAGCGCATGGCCGAGCGCCAGCATCTGCTGCTGTCCGCCGGACAGGGAGCCGGCCATCTGGCCCTTGCGCTCCGCCAGCTCGGGGAAGCGGGCATAGACCCCGGCGAGGGTCGCAGGCAGATCGGCGGGCGACAGAAGACTGCCCGCCGCCTTCAGGTTCTCTTCGACCGACAGGCGGGTCAGCACCTGATGCCCCTCCGGCACCGCCGCAAGGCCCGCCGAGCGGATACGGTCGGGGGCGGCATTGGTCAGATCGCGCCCGTCGAGCCGCACCCTGCCCGCCGTCACCGGCAAAAGCCCTGCGGCCCCAAGCACCAGCTCCGACTTGCCCGCGCCATTGGCGCCGAGAAGCGCCACGACCTTGCCGGGCGGCACGCTCAGCGACACCCGGTCCACCGCCAGCCTGCCGCCCTGTGCGACGCTGACCGCCTCAAGCTCCAGCATCCTCCGCCTCCAGGCCAAGATAGGCGGCCTTCACCGCCGGATCGTCAAAGACCGCCGCCGTTGGCCCGAAGGCGATGCGCCGTCCGAAATCGAGCACCAGCGTCTGCGAACAGATGCGCGAGATGAGATCGACATCATGGTCGATCACCAGCACCTGCGCGCCCGTCTGCCCCGGAATGGCGAGGATGAGCGCGCCGAGATGCTCCGTCTCCTCCCCCGTCAGCCCGCCTGCGGGTTCGTCGAAGAGGATCATCTTCGGCCGCCCGATCACGCAGCGCGCCACATCGGTCAGCCGCCGCTCATAGCTGTTGAGCGTGGCGCCAAGGCGATGCCGCTCCGCCCCGAGCCCGGTGAAATCGAGAGCCCGCGCCAGCTCCTCCCGCTTGTCCGCCCGGCTGAGCGGCAGATTGTCGAGCATGGCGCGCAGGTTTTCCTCCACCGTCAGATCCCCGGCGATCTCCTCGCGCTGAAAGCTGCGGCGCAGGCCCCAGCGGGTGCGGCGATACGGGGGAAGGTCCAGAAGATCTGTGTCGCCGACCCGGACGCGACCCCCCTGAGAGGTCAGAAAGCCCGAGATGACATTCATCGTGGTGGTCTTGCCCGCCCCGTTCGGCCCGACGATGCCGCTGACCGGCTCGCCGAACCGCGCGGAGACGGCATCGAGCGCCACGAGCCCGCCGAAACGCACTGTCAGGTTTTCAAGCGCGATCATGGCCGCACCCCCGGCATCCGCCCGCGAAGGGCGCCGACGAACCCGAGGATCTGCCCCGCGATCCCGTCCGGCGCGGTGATGACCGCATGAAGCAGCGCCGCCCCGAAGAGGATCAGCGCCAGATCGGCATCCACCCCCCAGTTGTTCAGAAGCGCCGGTGCCACGCGATAGAGCACTGCCGTCGCCACCGCGCCGAACCAGAACCGCGCGCCGCCCACCACGACGAGCGCGAAGAGAAGGACACTCTCGCTCGCCCGGAAGGTCGCGGCATCGAGAAGGCCGAGCGATCCGGCCAGCAGCCCGCCGCCAAGCCCCGCAAGCAGCCCCGACAGCCCGAAGGCCCAGGTCTTGTAGAGCGTGACATTGACGCCGGACGCGATGGCCGCCGCCTCGCTCCTGCGGATCAGCGCCCATGCCCGGCCGGGGGCCGCACGGCGATGCGCCTCGATCAAAAGGAACCCCGCCCCCATGACCAGAAGCGAATAGCGCAGATAGGCCGGATCGCTCTGTCCGAGCAAAGGCCGCCGCACCGTCGCACTGAACGAGGTCGCTACCCCCCAGAAGCCCGTCCCGCCATTCGGGAACTGCCGGGCGGTAAAGACGATCTCCAGCGCCCCCGCCACCATCAGCGTCATCAGCGCCAGATACAGCCCCCGCATCCGCAGCGCCGGCAGCGCCAGAAGCATCCCCAGCACCGAAGTCACCAGCCCCGCCGCCAGAAGGTTCGCCTCGAAGGGCAGCGCCGTCGCATGGTTGAGCCGCAGGAAGACCCAGCCGCCCACCCCCATCAGCGCCACCTGCGCGAGGCTGACCATGCCGAGCCGTGCGTAGATGAAGGCCGCGCCCATCGCCGCCAGCGCGAAACAGGCGGTTGAGGTGAAGATCCGCACCCATTGCCCGCCCGCCAGCACCGGCAGCAGCACGACCGCCACCGCCAGCAGGATCACCCCGATCACACCGGACATCCGCATCTCATTCCTCCCCGGCAAAGGTCAGGGCGCGACCCCGGTTCATCGCCAGCAGCACAAGCGCCGCAATCACATAGGGCGCCATCGGCCGCAGATCCTTCAGGGGCTGCGACAGGGTCAGCAGGCTCTCGACCACCCCCATCGTCATGCCCCCGATCAGCACCAGGGGCAGCGAGGCCAGCCGCCCGCAGATCGCCGCCGCGATGCAGGGGATCACCAGAAAGGTGATCACCGCCGGCTCCAAGCGTACCAGATCGCCGAACATCAGCCCGGTGAAACCCGACAACAGCCCCGAAAGACCCCAGGCCATCGTCTCCACCCGCAGGATCGGCACCCCGATCAGCGAGGAGATCCGCCGGTTGTTCGCCAAGGCCCGCATCTGGAGCCCGATCCGGCTGCGCTCCAGCAACAGCCCGATGCCGATGACCAGACCCACCGTCGCCCCGATCAGCAGAAGCCGCGTCACCGTCACCCGCAGCCCGAGGATCATCACCGCCGCCTTGTCGGTCGGCAGCTCGAATTTGCGCGGATCGTCGGAGAAGAGAAAACTCACGAGGCCAAGCAGCATCAGCGCGAAGCCGAGGCTCGCCACCGCCTTCACCACCGGCTCCCGCCAGGCCATCCGCGCCGCGATGAACCGCCCGTAACCGAGCGCCAGCACAAGCGCCACCGCCAGCCCCGCTCCCCAGGCCAGGGGGGCCAGCACCCCCCGGTCCTGCAACTGCCAGGCGGCAAAGACCGCCACCATCCCGGTCGCCCCGGCCGCAAGGTTCAGCACCCCGGTCGCCCGGTAAAGCACCACCAGCCCGACCCCGCCCAAAGCGTAAAGCGAGCCGACCGCCAGACCGGAGACGATGAACAGGCCGAGCACCGAAGCGGGCTTTCCCGCCCCGAGCCAGAGCCCCAGCACCGTCACACCAAGAATACAGATCCCCAAGGCGCGCAAAGTCTCGCGCATGTCGCCTCCCCCGGAGGGACGGCACCGCCTTCCCCCATCCCCTGTGCATAAATATCCGCGGGGGGTCCGGGGGGCCGCCAGCCCCCCGGCCTTACCGCCGCGCGCCGCCCGACCGCTCAGCGCAGCCCCAGCGCCTTCTCCTGCTCGAAAATCGGCGCGAAATAGGGGCTGTCATATTCATAGCAGTCCCGCACCGTCTCGAAGCCGCCGCCCTTGACCACCACCATGGTCCCGGCATGGTTGGGCATGTGACGATCCGCCTCGCCGACATAGTAAGGCCCGCACATCAGATCGGATGTCACGCCCTTGATCGCGGTGATCGCCGCCGTCACCGCCGCCCGGTCGTCGAGCGTCGCCGGATCAAGCGCCAGCATCGCATCGACGAAGATCTTCGCGGACAGATAGCCCGACTGGCTGAAGCTGTCGCGCGCCGCCTCCTTCGGCGCATAGGCATCCATGACGGCAAGCCAGTTCACCGCATCCGGCCCGCCCTTGTCCCAGGGCGTCATCTCGGCGTTCACATACATCTTGCCGTCCCAGTAGGCGCCGAGAGCCTCCGGCACCGTGCGGTCGTAAAGCGGAGTGGAGGAGGCCCATTGATAGCTGTCGCCCATCCCCTGCTCCTCCGCCGCCTTCAGGAAGGCGATGGCAAGCCCGGCAGGCAGGTTCACGAGGATCGTATCCGCCCCGGACCCCACAGCCTCCAGCAGCGCCGAGTTCACATCCGGGCTCGCCGGGTTCAGAAGCACCGAAGACCCGGCAAGACCCTTGGAGGCCATGTAGCCCTCCATCGCGCCGCAGGACCACGGCCCGACATCGGGAATGGCCAGCCCGATGCAGGAGACGTTCTTCGACCCCTTCTCCTCGACCATATACTGCGCCGCGCCGACGGTGGAGGGCAGCGGCCCCTGATTGGTCGAGACGATGTTGGGGCTTTCAAAGCATTCCGACACCGCGCAGGCCGAGGCCATGGTCATCACGCCCTCGGCCTTGTAGGTCGGCGCGTTCACCGCCATCTCGACGAAAGAGCCGTTGCCGACCATGGCCACGACCTTTTCATCCTTCAGAAGCTTCGAGGCCGCCTGTGCGGCCAGTTCCGGGTTCCACTGGTCATTCTCGGTCAGATACTGGATCGGTCGTCCGTTCAGCCCGCCATTGGCGTTGACGCAATCGAAGTAAGCCCGCGCCGCCGTGGTGGAGGCGGAAAAATCCCCCGGCGCGGCATTGCCGAAAATGCCGCCGACCTTCACCGGGGCGCCGGTCGCGGCCTGCCCGGTGTTGGCACCGCAGCTTACCGCCGCCATCCCGGCCCCGCCGGAGGCCGCCAGCGCGATCATCCCCGCCCCGAACATCGCCGCCGTCTTCAGACTGCCTTTCCGCAGAACTCTCATGGTCATGGGTCTCCCTCCCTCTGTCTTGTCTTCTGTCGTATCAGGACCGCCGGCAGCTCTCCTCAGGCCGCCGCCGCCCTTGCCTTGCCGGTGATGAACCGCGCGCAACGCTCCGCGATCATCATGGTCGGCGCATTGGTGTTGCCCGAGATGAGCGTCGGCATGACCGAAGCATCTGCGACCCGCAGCCCCGTCACTCCGCGCACCCGCAATTCGGTATCGACCACCGCCATCGGGTCGCCCTCCGCGCCCATCCTGGCGGTGCCGCAAGGATGGAACACCGTCTTCGCGGTCTGGCGCACATAGGACCGCAGCGCCTCGGCATCCTTTTCCAGCCCCGGCTCCGGCAAGGCCCGACGCTTGACCAGACGGGCCAGCGAAGGCGCCTCCAGGATCTCGATGGATTTCCGCACCCCGCGCACCAGCACCTCCAGATCGTCGCTGTCTCGGAAGGAGCCGGCATCGAACAGCGCGCGCTCCTTCGGATCGGGCGAGCGCAGCCGCACCGAGCCGCGCGATTTCGGCCGCAGGAAGCAGGGGCCGATGGCGATACCGTGCCGCTCGATCGGTTCGCGGTCGGCCCAGCCGACCATGAAGGGCAGGACGTGGAACTGCACATCCGGCTGACCCATCCCCGAGACATCGGCAAAACCGCCACATTCCACCACGTTGGAGGTGAGAAGCCCGGTCCGCGTCGTCAGATATTGCAGGAAATGCTTCGCGGCCTTCAGCCCCTTGTCTTCACCCAGAAGGCTCATCGGATCGTGGGTTTCGCCCTGCACCGTGCTTTCGAGGTGGTCCTGGAAATTCTCCCCCACGCCCGGCAGGTCGGAGACGACCGCGATGCCGTGGCTTTGCAGATGCGCCCCCGGCCCGATGCCGGAAAGCTGCAACAGGCGCGGCGTCTCGATGGCCCCGGCGCAGAGCACCACCTCGCGCCGCGCGGTGATCTTCGTGCCATCCTCCAGCACCACCCCGGTTGCCGCCTTGCCGGCAAACGTGACCTTCGCCACACGGGTCCGGGTGCGGATCGTCAGGTTGGCACGCTTTTCGGCCTTCCGCAGGAAGGCCTGCGCCGCCGACCAGCGCCGGCCGTTGTGGGTGGTGGTCTGGTAGAAGCCTACCCCCTCCTGCACCGCCCCGTTGAAATCGGGGTTGTAGGGCAGACCCACCTCCTGTGCGGCCCGCAGGAAGGCGCGGCTCAGGGGATGGTGGAACGGCGTCTCGGAGACATGCAACTCCCCGCCCTGACCGTGGAACCCGTCGGAATGGACCATGTTGTCTTCCAGATCGCGGAAGACCGGCAGCACATCCTCATAGCTCCAGCCCCGGTTCCCGAGCTGCGCCCAATGGTTGTAGTCATTGGCATGGCCGCGCACATAGATCATGGCATTGACCGAAGAGCCGCCGCCGAGCACATGGCCCTGCAACACGATGCTGTCGCGGCCGTTCACACCCTCGGATTTCTCGCCGACATAGGCGACGATATCGCGGCCCTTCTCGATGACCTTGAAGAAGGTCGCGGGGATGTGGACCCAGGGGTGGTCGTCCTTGCGGCCGCTTTCGATCAGCAGCACCCGCATTGCGGGATCTTCGGACAGGCGCGAAGCCATGACGCAGCCGGAGGAGCCGCCGCCGACGACAATGTAATCGAACTCGTTCATCAGGAGGCTCCTTTCAGCAGAACAGCGTCTGCATTTCGGTCATCTCGTGCAGACCTTCCTCACCGAACTCCCGCCCGATGCCGGAGCGTTTGGTACCGCCGAAGGGGGCGTTCGGCTGGATCGCCCCGTGGCGGTTCACCCAGACCGAGCCGCAGTCGAGCCGCAGCGCGATCTCCTTCGCGCGGGCCGGATCGCGCGACCAGACCGACCCGCCAAGGCCGTTGTCGCTGGCATTGGCGGCGGCAATGGCGGCCTCGACATCCGTGTAGCGGATGATCGGCAACGCCGGGCCGAACTGCTCTTCGGTGATGAGCGGCGCATCCTCCGGCAGATCGGCAACGAGCGTGACCGGGAAGAACAGCCCCTCCCCTTCGCCGCCGCCCAGAAGCACCCGGCCGGAACGGCTGGCATCGGCGACAAGGCGGCTCACCTTGTCGAACTGCATCCGGTTGTTGACCGGGCCAAGCGCATTGCCTTCCTCCATGCCATTGCCCATCGGCACGCCGCGGGCATAGGCGACCAGCGCCTCGCAGACCGCATCATGCAGGCTGTCAGGAACGTAGAGCCGCTTCATCGCCGCGCAGGTCTGGCCGTTGTTGATGAAGGCGCCCCAGAACAGCCCCTCGGCAATCGCCTGCGGGTCACAGTCGGGCAGGACGATCCCGGCATCATTGCCACCCATCTCCAGCGTCAGGCGTTTCATCGTATGGGCGGCGGTCTGCATGATCTTCTCTCCCGTCCCGCAGGAGCCGGTAAAGACGATCTTGCGGATGCCGGGATGGGCGGCCATGGCCGCACCGAGATTGGCCAGCCGGTCGTCGGAGGTGACCACATTCAGCACCCCCGGCGGCAAAAGGCCCGCCATCAGCTCCACCGCTTTCAGCGTCGAAAGCGGAGTATAGGGCGAGGGCTTGATGACCACGGTATTGCCGGCGCGCAGGGCGGGCAGGATGTGCCAGATGGCGATCATCACCGGCCAGTTCCACGGCGTGATGGAGCCGACGACGCCGATGGGCTTGCGGTGCAGCTCCACCCGGCCCTGATTGTCGTCCTGCAACACCTTCACCGGCAGCGAAAGGCTGGCGGTATGCCCGGCCCAGGCCTGCGCCCCGCCCATCTCGAACCGGGAGCCGAGACCGGACAGCGGCTTGCCCTGCTCCTGCGTCAGAAGCCGGGCCAGTGCCTCGGCATGTTCGCCGAGCACCCCGGCAAGCGCCGCACAGGCCGCCTGCCGCTGGGCATCGGGCAGCGCCGCCCATGCGGGAAAGGCCGCCACCGCCACCGCCACCGCCGCGTCGAGATCGTCCAGCGTGGCATTTGGCGCCTGCCCCACCACCTCGCCCGTCGCCGGATTCCTGACCGCAAACGTCTCCCGTGCGGCGACCTTGCGGCCGCCGATCGTCATGCCGAAGTCCAGCATGTTCTCCTCCCTCGTTCCCTGACGCTTACGCTAGGCAGGCACAGGCCCCCCGGTCTTGGACTGGGGCGACCGAATGAGCGGACTCCGGCGACAGGCCCGCGTCTTTCATTTGCGCCGAATCTTTCAGCAGCGCAGGATCGTCCCATGCTGGCAAACATCCGCGCCTCCACGCTTCCGGTCGAGAAGTTCACCACGGATCTGCAAAGGATCTGCGGCGGCTTCGAAGTGCGTGCCGCAAACGACAGGGGCCAGACGCCGGGGCAGATGCGCGGCTCCATCGGCTTGCAGACCGGCGCCGGGATCGAGATGGCCCATGTCGCCGCCGATGTGCAGCAGGTCACGCGCGCGCGCCACAACATCCGCAGCGACAATGGCGAGAACTACTTCCTGATCCTTCAGGAAGAGGGCCGCGCGCTGATGAGCCAGAACGAGGTCTCCTGCCTGCTGCGTCCCGGCGACATGGTGCTGATCGACAGTGCCGCGCCCTCGGAATTCACCTTCTTCGGCGATTACAACCGCCAGCTTTCGCTGCATCTGCCGCGGGCCGAGATGCACGCCCGCTTCGGCCATGGCCTTGTGCAGGGCGGGATCAGCCTGCCCCGCCACGATCCGACGACGCTGGCGCTGTGTGCGGTGCTGGGCAAGGTGCTGGGCCAGCCCGCGGCAGGCAGCATCGCCAATTCCTATCTGCGCGAGGCGATGTTCGGACTGATCGGCGCGATGCTGCATGAACGTTCCGGGCGCGAGGATCATGCCGGCATCGACAGCGACCTCGGCGGAGCGCGGGCGCTTGCCGCAGGGCAGGCCTATCTCGACAGCCATTACCGCAACCCTGAACTTTCCATTCAGGACATGGCCGACGATCTCGGCATGTCGCTGCGCCAGTTGCAGCGCGGCTTTGCCGGGATCAGCTCGACCCCGACGAAATACCTTCTGGTACGGCGGCTCGAACATGCGCGCCGCGCGCTCGACGACCGCCGCAGCGGGCGGCGCGGCGATCTGATCTCCTCGCTCGCCTATGAAGCGGGGTTCTCGGATCTTTCCTATTTCCAGCGCTGCTTCCGCAAGGCCTTCGGGATGACGCCGAAATCCTACCTGACCGGAGAAGCGGACTAGATCACCGCCTCATATGCCTGCAACCAGATGCGTGTTGTGGCAGGCTGGACGGATGCGGGGAAGGTGTCGTCTGTCTTGTCGGATCGGGTTGAGACGCCGCGGAAGTGTTTGAGTTTCCGGAAGAAGCGCCCAATTTGATTGCTGCGCGATACAGGATCGGAGGCTGAAGAGCGTAGAGGCAGTCATCGAGGGGCAGCAGCGTGTGGCGCCGTAACGCCACCACAATGGCCTCGTCCGCTTCGCCAAGCACCGTCGAACGCGCTCGGTGCGGCCGGTCTTGCGGTCTTCGACCGTCTCCCGCTTGCGCCACTTCGTCACCGTCTGCGGATTGATCCCAAGTTCCCGGCTCAGTTCCGAGGGCGAAGCTTGCGATCGCTGTATTGCTGCTCTGACGAAGGGCGTTGTCGTGGCGCTGCCATGACGAATTTGTCCCGTAGGGCATCCTTCCATTCCATAGAAAGGATCGCACCATCAAACCGTGGGATCAAACACCTAGTCGAAAGTCCCCGTCACCCGACCGAAGAGCATGAAGGCCCTCGCCGTGCGGGTATCGGCCAGTTCCGCCAGATCGGCGTCGCTGGCGTGTTTCTCGAATTCCTGGACCGAGCGGTCGAAGGTCCGCAGGAAGTGGTGGGCGGCATCGCGGAAGACCGGGTCCTCGCGCATCCGCCCCGCCGTCAGCGCCAGAGAGGAGCGGTCCCGCACCCCGCCAAGCGCGGCGATGCCACGCCCCCGTTCCCCCGCCGCGAACTTGCGCCAGAGCTCGGGACGGGCGCGGTCGGGTTTCAGGTCATCCATGTAGATGCCCTCCTCCGACAGCAGCGTCAGCACATCCTGCGCCGCCCGGATCAGCTTTGCGACGTTGCGATCCTCAAGCGCCGCGCGCAAGGCCCGGAAGCCCTCGCGGTCATCGGGGCTTTCGGGGAATTGCAGCGCCCGGATGAAATCGCCCACCGAAAGCGGCGCGCGCAGATCCTCCGCCGGGGTGCCGAGAGCCAGCGTCGGCTGCTCCGCCTCGGGCTGCGGGCGCGGCGGAGCCAGCGCCGCCTTGCGATCCGCCGACGGCACCGACAGCGCCGCATCGCGCCGCGAGGTGAAGGTCGCCAGCGCCGTTTCCGTCTGCCGGGTCGCCGCCGCGATCTCGTCGAGCTTCTTTTCCACCGAGGGCCGCGCCGCCGCCGTCTGCTGGCTCGCCACATAGGCCGAGCGCATCGCATCCACCGTCGCCTGAAGCCGCGCCGCCTCCCCCCGCAGGGCGCGGATGGAACGCAGCGTCGTGACCGCCGCCCAGATCAGCGCCAGGGGCAGGAAGACCACCAGAAGTGTCAGGACAAGGCCAAGCGTTCCCGCCTCGACGGGGCCGGTCAGCACATAGGCCACCACCGCCACGACCCAGACGATGGCAAGCCCGGCCGCCACGATCTCCGTGACGGTCATCCGCGGCGTGCCGTCGCTGCGGGCGTAAAGCCCGAGGTCCAGCGGCTTGTCTTCGGTCTCGCTCATGCGGGATGTCCCGACGGAAGGTCAGATGTAGACGATCTTCAACACTTCATAGCTGCGCTGCCCGCCCGGCGTCTTCACCTCGACCGAATCGCCCTCTTCCTTGCCGATCAGCGCCCGCGCCAGCGGCGAGCGGATGTTCAGCAGGTTGCGTTCGATATCCGCCTCGGTCTCGCCGACGATCTGATAGGTCTTTTCCTCGTCGGTATCCTCATCGACGAGCGTGACCGTGGCCCCGAACTTCACCGCCCCGGACAGCTTCGAGGGGTCGATGACCTCGGCCAGCGAGATCACCGCCTCCAGCTCCTTCACCCGGCCCTCGATGAAGCTCTGTTTCTCGCGCGCCGCATGGTATTCGGCGTTTTCCGACAGGTCGCCATGCTCGCGGGCTTCCGCGATGGCGCGGATCACGGCGGGGCGTTCCACCGATTTCAGCTGCTTCAACTCGTCATCCAGAGCGGCAAATCCGCTCCGCGTCATCGGGATCTTTTCCATCGGTCTTTTCACCAAATGACAAGGCCACAGCCCGGAGGGGCCATGACCTTGCGCCACATTCCCCTTCACCTGACCCGACCGGAACGCGGATTGCAAGGGGGTATGCCGCAATCGGGCGGGCCGGTGTCGCGCAATGGAAAGAAAGTTTCGCTCATGCTGCGATGCGGAAATATGATGTTGCGTCATGGTTGACCTGCAATTCCCGTTGGGGCAATCACAGAGGCGCAAAGCAAAGAGACGCAAAGACGCAGGACCGCTGAACAGGGACGCGCCGGGGAGGAAAGCCATGCCGCAGGATATCGTCCGCGAGGAAATGGGTTATGACGTGGTGATCGTGGGCGCGGGGCCGTCCGGCCTCTCGGCGGCGATCCGGCTGAAGCAGCTCGACCCGAACCTGTCGGTCGTGGTGATGGAAAAGGGCTCCGAGGTCGGCGCCCATATCCTGTCGGGCGCGGTTCTGGACCCTTCGGGGCTCGATGCGCTGCTGCCCGACTGGCGAGCCATGGGCGCGCCGATCAAGACCGAGGTGAAGGAGGACAACTTCTACATCCTCGGGCCGGCGGGTCAGATCCGCATCCCGAACTTCCCCATGCCGCCGCTGATGAACAACCACGGCAATTACATCGTCTCCATGGCCAATGTCTGCCGCTGGCTCGCCGGTGTCGCCGAAGGCATGGGCGTGGAGATTTTCCCCGGCATGTCCTGCTCGCAGCTCGTCTATGGCGAGAAGGGCGAGGTGCGCGGCGTGGTCGCAGGCGAATTCGGCCTCGATGCCGAGGGCAAGCCCGGCCCGAATTATGAGCCGGGCATGGTGCTGGCCGGCAAATACGTCTTCCTCTCCGAAGGGGTGCGCGGCTCGCTGGCCAAGGAAGTGATGGCCCGGTACGACCTGTCCAAAGGCCATTGCCCGCAGAAATTCGGCATCGGCATGAAGGAAATCTGGGAGATCGACCCGGCCAAGCACCGCGAAGGCACCGTCACGCATACGATGGGCTGGCCGCTCGGCTCCAATGCCGGAGGTGGCAGCTTCATCTACCACCTTGAGAACAATCAGGTCTATGTGGGCTTCGTGGTTCACCTGAACTACAAGAACCCCTACCTTTACCCCTATGCGGAATTCCAGCGGTTCAAGCATCACCCGATGGTCGCCGAACTCCTGAAGGGCGGCAAGCGCGTGGCTTACGGCGCAAGGGCCATCTCGGAGGGCGGCTGGCAGTCGATCCCCAAGATGGTGGCGCCGGGGGTGGCCCTGCTGGGCTGCACGGCGGGGCTTGTGAACGTGCCGCGCATCAAGGGCAACCACAACGCCATGCTGTCCGGCAAGGCGGCGGCCGAGGCGGCCTTCGCCGCCCTCTCTGCCGGGCGCTCGGGCGATGAGCTGACCGATTACGAGGCCGATGTCCGCAGCGGCCCGATCGGCAAGGACCTGCGGAAGGTCCGCAACGTCAAGCCGCTCTGGTCGAAATACGGGCTGGTCGCCTCGCTTCTGGCGGGGGGCGCCGACATGTGGGCCAATACTTTCGGGCTGACCGTCCTCGGTACGCTCAAGCACGGCAAGACCGATGCGGCGGCGACCGAAAAGGCCGCAAAGCACAAGCCCATCGACTACCCGAAACCCGATGGCGTGCTGTCCTTCGACCGGCTGACCAACGTGGCCTTTTCCTTCACCAACCATGACGAGAACCAACCGGCCCACCTGCGGCTGAAGGACCCGAAGATCCCGATTGCGGTGAACCTGCCGGAATATGCCGAGCCCGCGCAGCGCTATTGCCCGGCCGGCGTCTACGAGGTGATCGCCGAAGAGGGCAAGGCCCCGCGCTTCCAGATCAACTTCCAGAACTGCGTCCATTGCAAGACCTGCGACATCAAGGACCCGTCGCAGAACATCACCTGGACCACGCCGATGGGCGGTGGCGGGCCGAACTATCCGAACATGTAAGCGCACACATCTGCGCGAGAAACAGGCGGGCCGGGGGTGCATATCCCCGGCCCGCATTGCTTTCGGCCCCTGCCCCCTCTAGCCTCGCAGCAAGAGATGAAGGAGCCTGCCCGGATGCCCCACCCGCTTGTCCCCCTCTGGCCCGCCCGCCGGATCAGAGCCGCCCTGCTGGCCAGTGTGCTGTCGCTCGGCGCCCCTGCCGCTTTCGCGGAAGAAGCGCCGAAAACCGACACGACGCCGCAATCGGCGGTGGAGGTGGATGGCGACGCCGGGGCCTATCTGGCGGCGATGGTCGCGGCGAACGAATCCGACTACACGGCTGCCGCCGACTGGTATGCCCGCGCGCTCACCCGCGACCCGGCCAATCCGGCGCTGCTCGAAGGTTCGGTCATCTCCAATATCGGGCGCGGCGAGATCACGCTTGCCGCCAATGACGCGCGCCGCCTCATGGCCGCCGGGGTGAAGAGCCAGACGGCCTATCTCGCCCTGGTTGCCGATGCCGGCAAGGCGGGACGTTTCGACGAGATCCAGAAGGCCAGCACTCAGGGGCTGACGGCCGGCGCGCTTCTGGACGGGCTGGTCGGGGCCTGGTCGGATATCGGCGAGGGCCGCATGTCGGAAGCGCTCGAAGGCTTCGACAAGATCGCCAAGACCAAGGGGCTGGAGGCTTTCGGCCTGTACCACAAGGCGCTCGCCATGGCCTCGGCCGGGGATTTCGAGGGGGCGGACGACATCCTTTCCGGGCGGGCTGCCGGACAGATCGCGGTGATGCGGCGCGGCGTGATCGCCCATGTGGAGGTCCTGAGCCAGCTTGAGCGCAACCCAGATGCCCTTG
Organism: Paracoccaceae bacterium; assembly: GCA_027492585.1. GTDB lineage: Bacteria > Pseudomonadota > Alphaproteobacteria > Rhodobacterales > Rhodobacteraceae > JAPUEK01. The sequence continues at coordinate 19,797 of JAPUEK010000010.1, forward strand.
CCCTTCTCGACCGCGCCTTCGGCACCGGGCAGGACCCCCAGATCGACGACCTGCGGCGGCGCCTTTCGGCAGGCGAGCCGCTGCCCTTCGATGTGGTGCGGAACGCGACCGACGGGCTGGGGGAGGTGTTCTTCACCCTGGCCACCGCCCTGAACGGCGAGGCGGATGATTCCTACACGCTCATCTACGCGCGCATCGCCGCCTGGCTGCGCCCCGATCATGCCGACGCGCAACTGCTGACGGCAGGACTTCTGGAACAGCAGGGCCAGCACGAGCTGGCGACGGCGGCTTATGCCGCGATCCCGCCGGACAGCCCGATCTTCCATGTGGCCGAGATCGGCCGCGCCCAGGCGACCTATGCGGCGGGCCGCAAGGAAGCCTCGCTGGAAATCCTGCAGGCCCTGACCCGCAGTCATGGTCAGATCATGGCTGTCCATGTCGCCCTTGCCGACGCCCTGCGCCGGGAGGAACGCTTTGCCGATGCGCTGAAATCCTACGATACCGCCATCGCCATGGTTCCGAAGCCGGAGCGCGGCTTCTGGCCGGTCTTCTACAGCCGGGGGATTTGCGAAGAGCGGCTCGGCAATTTCGACGCGGCAGAGCGCGACATGCGGAAGGCGCTCGACCTGCAGCCGGACCAGCCGCAGGTGCTGAACTACCTCGGCTACAGCTTCGTGGACCGGGGGGTGCATCTGGATGAGGCGCTGTCGATGATCGAGCGGGCCGTCGCGGGCCAGCCCGACAGCGGCTATATCATTGACAGCCTCGCCTGGGCCTATTTCCGTCTTGGCCGCTATGAGGAGGCCGTGGTGCCGATGGAGCGCGCCTCGCTTCTGGAGCCGGTGGATCCGGTCGTCACCGACCATCTCGGCGATGTCTACTGGGCCGTGGGCCGCACGCGGGAGGCGGAGTTCCAGTGGCACCGCGCCCTCTCCTTCAATCCGCTGGAAAAGGACGCCGCCCGCATCCGCAAGAAGCTGGAACTGGGTCTCGACACGGTTCTGGCCGCCGAGGGGGCGCCGCCGCTCGGCCCGGTCAAGACCGCGACCGATGCCGATTAGGGTCTTCGCGCCCGCCAAGATCAATCTGGCACTGCATGTGACCGGGCAAAGGGCGGATGGCTACCATCTGCTCGATACGCTGGTAGGCTTCGCCTCGGTCGGCGACTGGCTGGAATTGTCCGAGGGCGCGACGGGCTTTTCGGTCAGCGGGCCGGAGGCCGCACAGGTGCCGGCGGGCGGGCGTAATTCGGTGCTGGCCGCCGCCGGAGCCTTCGGCTTCACCGGGGCGCTGCATCTGGAAAAACATCTGCCCGTGGCCTCCGGCATCGGCGGCGGTTCGGCCGACGCGGCGGCGGCGGTGCGGGGGATCGTCGCCCTGACCGGGCAGGAACCGGCAGGGCTGGCTGCGCGGCTTCTGGCGCTCGGGGCCGATGTGCCGATGTGCCATGCCTCCACCCCGGCGCGGGTGCGCGGCATCGGGGAGGAGATTGCGCCTCTCCCCCTGCCGCCGCTGCCGGTGGTTCTGGTCAACCCGCGGGTGGAGGTTTCGACCCCCGCCGTCTTCAAGGCCCTGACCGAAAAGGGCAATCCGCCCTTGGGCGCCCCGCCCGCCCCGGCCGATCTGCTCCCTTGGCTTGCCACCCGGCGCAATGATCTGGAGCCGCCAGCCATCGCGCTCGTCCCGGCGATCGGTGAGGTGCTGGGGGCGCTGCGGAAGAGCGGCGCCGGACTGGCGCGCATGTCCGGCTCTGGCGCCACCTGTTTCGGGATTTTCACCGATGACGCAAAGGCCGGGACCGCCGCCCGCGCCCTCCGCGCCCGCCATCCCGGCTGGTGGGTGGCCGCCGCCCGGCTCGACGGGCAGGACCGCCTCGCGCCTCAGCTGATCCGCGCCACCACATAGGCGGCAAGATCGCGCAGCATGTCGCGGATCGGGTCGTCGGGCAGGATCGCCAGCACTGCACGGGCCTTCTCCGCCCAGGCAAGCGCCTCCTGCCGGGCCGCCTCCATCGCGCCGTGGCGGGCCATGAGGGCCACGGCATGGGCCAGATCGCCCTCCCGCTGGTCGCCCTTCTCGATCACCCGCTGCCAGAAGGCGCGCTCTTCGGCATCGGCCTTGGCCACCGCCTTGATGACCGGCAGGGTCAGCTTGCGTTCACGGAAATCATCGCCGGTGTTCTTGCCGATCACCGCATCGGTGCCGCCGTAATCCAGAAGGTCATCGACGATCTGGAAGGCGATGCCCAGAGCATCGCCATAATCGTGCAGCGCCCGCACCTGCGGCTCGGCCGCCCCGGCGATCACACCGCCCACCTCCGTCGCCGCCGAGAAAAGCGCCGCCGTCTTGCCGCGCACGACCTTGAGGTAAATTCCCTCATCGGTCGCCAGATCCTGCGCGGCGGTCAGTTGCAGCACCTCGCCTTCGGCGATCGTGGCGGAGGCATTGGCGAGGATGCCCATGACCCGCATGTTGCCGGTCTCGGTCATCAACTGGAAGGAGCGCGCGAAAAGATAGTCGCCGACCAGCACCGAAGATTTGTTGTCCCACAGGAGGTTGGCCGTCGGCCGCCCGCGCCGCCGCTCGCTTTCATCGACCACATCGTCATGCAGAAGCGTGGCGGTATGGATGAATTCCACCGTCGCCGCCAGATGCACATGGAACGGCCCGCCATAGCCGCAAAGCCGCGCCGCCGCCAGCGTCAGCATCGGGCGCAGGCGCTTGCCCCCCGCCTCCACCAGATGCGCCGTGACCTGCGGGATGCGCGGGGCGTGCTCGCTTGCCATCCGCTCGCGGATGAGGAGGTTCACCGCCTCCATCTCCACGGCAAGATGCGCGGCAAGCAGGTCATGCGGTTTACGGGCCGTCTCGTCCAAGCTCATTCCAATCCCATCCGGCTCAAGGTCCGGTCTCGACATTCCGGCGCGGGGCCGTGACACTCGCACCATGAAGCTGCTGCTGCAAACCAACGACCCGACGATCATCGCCTTCGCGCAGGCTCTCCTTGAGGGCGAGGGTATAGAGACCTTTGTTCTGGACGTCCACATGAGCATCTTTGAAGGCGGCATCGGCATATTGCCGCGGCGGGTGATGGTGGCGGACCGCGATCATTTTCTTGCCGCGGCGGTGATCGCCGACAACGGCATCGAACGGGGGTTCTGATGTTCCCCAAAGAGGCGCTGAGCCGCGACGCCTTCCTGTGCGGGCGGCTGCACCTGTGGCAGCCGAAGGCAGGCTACCGTGCCGCGACGGACCCGGTGCTGCTGGCCGCCGCCTGCCCGGCGCAGCCCGGCCAGTCGGTGCTGGACCTCGGCTGCGGGGCTGGGGCCGCGTCGCTTTGCCTTGCCGCACGGGTGGAGGGGCTGGCGCTGCACGGGCTGGAGCTGCAACCCGCCTATGCTGCGCTCGCCCGCCGCAATGCCGCCGGGAACGGCCTTGCGATGCAGGTGGAGGAGGGCGATCTGGCCGCCATGCCGAAGGCGCTGCGCCGCGACTTCGATCAGGTCATCGCCAACCCTCCCTATTACCCGCGTGCCGGCTCCCCCTCCCCGATCGGCGCCCGCGATACGGCGCTTCGGGCCGAAACCCCGCTGGCCGATTGGGTGGGCGCGGCGGCCCGGCGGCTCGCGCCGGGGGGATGGCTGACGCTCATCTGCGGAGCCGATGGCCTGCCCGAGGTGCTGGGGGCGCTCTCCCCGAAGCTCGGCACCGCCGCGGTGTTGCCTCTGGCCGCGCGCGAGGGGCGGGCGGCGCTGCGGGTGATCCTGCGGGCGCGCAAGGGCGGCAAGGGCGCCTTCCGCCTGCTCGCCCCGCTGGTGCTCCATGCCGGAGCCGCCCATGACGGGGACCGAGAAAGCTATACCCCGCTTGCCAATAGCATCCTGCGCGAGGGAGCGGGGCTTTCCGCCGCTTTCGACTGAGGCAGGCGGCAGTCCTCAGCCAGTCGTGAAAATTTCCTGTGAAGATTTGGTGACACGACTCTCGAAACGTGGTGGACTGAACGTATCGGAACTGTGACAGGAGGACCTACATGACAGTCGCTTCGCATATCACCGAGCTCAAGAAGAAGCATGAGCATCTTTCGGATATGGTATCGCAGGCTCAGCGCAGCCCCGGCACCAGCGATCTCCAGATCGCCGAGTGGAAAAAACAGAAGCTCAAGCTGAAGGAAGAAATCGGCCGCCTGTCGCAGGGCTAGGTCTTGCGGCGCAGGCTGGCGCGGGCGGCAAGCGCTGCCCCGCCGGTGATGAGCGCCGCCGCGAGGGCGAGGCGGATCGAAGGCTCCGCCCGCCCGGCAAGTACCAAAGCCAGCGTGGACAAAAGCGGCGAGGCATAGGAGGCGACACCCAGAAGCTGGATGTCGCCTTTTTTCATGCCAACATCCCAGGTGAAGAACGCAAGCCCCACCGGCCCGATCCCCAGCCCCAGAACCGCCGCCCAGCCGGACAGGCCCACCGGCCAGAGCGTCTCCTCCACCGCCAGATGGCTGAGCGCCGACAGGACAGCGGTGGCAAGGCAGAAGATCACCACCGTCTCCGTCGGCACGGCCCCCAGACGCCGCGACAGCACGGAATAGGCCGCCCAGGTCAGCGCACAGAGAAAGGCGAGCGCAAGACCCTGCACCGGCACCTCCGCCCCCGTGGACCGGCCAAGCACCATCAGCGCCACCCCGCCAAAGGCGATGAGCGCGCCCAGCACATGAAGGAGGCCCAGCCTCTCCCCCGGCAGCAGGCCCGACATCAGCACGATGAACAGCGGCCAGAGATAGGCGATCAGCCCGGTCTCGGCGAAAGGCGCGATGCGGAACGCATTGAAATAGATGAGGTGATAGAAGAACAGCCCCGCCGTGCCGAAGGCATAGACCTTCCACGACACCGCCCGCAGCACCCCGAAGCCCGCGCCCGTGGCGATCCAGACAAGCCCGATGCCGCCTCCGATCCCGAAGCAGAGCGCGTTGAGCAGAAGCGGCGGAACCGGAGCGGAACCGATGGTCAGGAGCGCCAGCAGCGCCCACATCAGAACGGCGGTAAACCCGATGGCCGTGGCCTTGCTGCGTGTCATGGGCTCCCCCGTTTGACCCGCATCTTGCCGATCCGCCGCCGGGCCGCAAGGCGCCTCAGCGGCGCCGGGCCGCTTCGACCGCCCGGATCCGCTCCGCAAAACCCGGCGCCATGATCCCCCGATCCGCCGCCCGCTGGTAGAGCATGTGGAAGGGGTTGGTGTTGATCTCCAGAATGACCGGCCCGGCCCCGGTCGCCGGAATGTCGAAGCCCAGAAGCCCATGGCCCGGAAAAAGCCGGTGCGCCTCCCGCGCGAGGGCGACGGAGGCCGCGACATCCGGCAGCACATGCCCCACGAGCGGCAGGCCCGTCACGGGTGAGGTCTCCAGTGCGCGCAGGTTGAGATGCAGCTTGCTCTGCGCCCGCAGGATCACCCCCGAAACCGCATCGACAAGCGCGAAGCCGGAGCCGAGCGATTCCGTGTTGGAATCGATCATCGAACCGGGGCTTGGCAGCTTCTGTGCGGTGTAAAGGATCTGCGGCCCGCCCTCCTCCCACAGCGTCACCACCCGCAGGATGCCGGTCGCCGGCCCGGTGACCGCCGCCGCATCGGGATGCTGACGGATCAGCGGCTGGAACAGATAGCCCCCCGGATAATGCCGCACGATTGCCGCCGCGAGAGCCTCCGCCGGGAAGATCCGGCCATCGCCCAGTCGGATCGCGCCCCCCGGCTCCCGCGCCACAAAGCTTGCGCCGCCGATGCCGATGCTGCTGACCAGCGGTTTGCCGAAGATCGGCAGCTCTGCCTCCTCCCGCAGGAAGGTCGCAATCGCCTCGGCCGAGCCAAGCGCCCGCTGCCCCGGAAAGCCGCCTCCCGCCGAATAGACGGCCAGCACCGGAACCACCGGAAAGCCCGCGGAATTCAGGACATGGCTGGTCAGCAGTTTGTCCTGCAGGAGCCGGTGCTGACCTGTCTCCCTTGGAGAGAGGCGACGGTTGAGCAGCGTTCCTGCCGCATCCGACAGGAACTGCCGCCGCTCGGCCGGGCCGAAGCCGCGCCGGAACAGCGCGTAATGGTAATATTCCTGTGGCACCATCCGGTGCGGCGGCAGGGCGAGCGCGGTCATCTCAGCCAGTTGCCGCAGCCGCCCCTTGCCATGATGGCGCTGCGCCCATGCCATGGTTTTGGGCAGATCGAAACCGGCCTTCACGGTGCCGGTCTTGAACGGGTCCTCCTCCGCCATGATCACCCTCTCCTTTTGGGCGAGTGTAGCCGCAAAGCAAAAGGGGCGGCAACAGCCGCCCCTTTCACATCGTTCTTTCCGAAGCTTCAGACGAAGAACTGCCCGCCGTTTGCCGAAATCGTCGAGCCGGTGATGAAACCGGCATCGTCAGAGGCAAGGAAGGCCACGATCCGCGCGATCTCTTCCGGCTCTCCCAGACGACCGACCGGGATCTGGGGAATGATCCGCTCGTTCAGCACCTTTTCGTCGATGGCGCGCACCATCTCCGTGCCGATATAGCCGGGGCAGATCGCGTTGACGGTGATGCCGGCCCGCGCGCCTTCCTGCGCCAGGGCCTTGGTGAAGCCGAGATCGCCCGATTTGGCGGCCGAGTAGTTGGCCTGTCCGGCCTGCCCCTTCTGCCCGTTGATCGAGGAGATGTTGATCACGCGGCCGAACTTGCGGTCCCGCATCCCGGACCACAAAGGATGGGTCATGTTGAAGAGCCCGGTGAGGTTGGTGTCGATCACCTCTTTCCACTGGCCGGGGGTCATCTTGTGGAACATGGCGTCACGGGTGATGCCGGCATTGTTGACCAGCACCGAAACCGGGCCGAGATCGGCCTCGACCTTGGCGATGCCCTCCTTGCAGGCGTCGTAATCGGCAACCGACCATTTGTAGGTCGCAATCCCCGTCTCCTTGGTGAAGGCCGCCGCCGCCTCGTCATTGCCGGCGTAATTCGCGGCAACCGTGTAGCCCGCCGCCTTGAGCGCCACCGAAATCGCCGCACCAATGCCGCGCGACCCCCCCGTTACCAAAGCTACTTTTGCCATGTGTTCCTCCTCCAAGGCTATGCTATTGAAATCCTGTTACCTAAATGGCAAAACAGGCGCAATTAAATTGCGCCTGTTTTCATCAGATCAATGAAAAATGTCGCGCAGGGATCAGCCGCGCTCAAGGCACATGGCCACGCCCATGCCGCCGCCGATGCACAGCGTCGCCAGACCCTTTTTCGCACCGCGGCGGCCCATCTCATGGATGAGCGTGTTGAGGATGCGCGCGCCCGAAGCGCCGATCGGGTGGCCGATGGCGATGGCGCCGCCGTTCACGTTGACGATGGCCGGGTCCCAGCCCATGTCCTTGTTGACCGCGCAGGCCTGCGCCGCAAAGGCCTCGTTCGCCTCCACGAGGTCGAGATCGCTGACCTTCCAGCCCGCCTTGTCAAGCGCCTTGCGGCTCGCATAGATCGGGCCGACGCCCATGATCGCGGGATCGAGCCCGGCGGTCGCATAGGAGGCGATGCGCGCCAGAACCTTCAGGCCCCGCTTCGCCGCTTCCGCTTCCGACATGATCAGCACGCCCGCCGCTCCGTCGTTGATGCCCGAAGCGTTTGCCGCCGTCACCGAACCGTCCTTGGTGAAGGCCGGGCGCAGTTTCTGCATGGATTCGAGCGTCGCGCCGTGGCGGATGTATTCGTCGCTGTCCACCGTCACGTCGCCCTTGCGGGTCTTGATGGTGAAGGGAATGATCTCGTCCTTGAACTTGCCGGCCTTCTGCGCGGCCTCGGCCTTGTTCTGGCTGGCGAGGGCGAACTCATCCTGCATCTCGCGGCTGATCTGCCATTGGTTGGCGACGTTTTCCGCCGTCTGCCCCATGTGATAGCCGTTGAAGGCATCCCAGAGACCGTCCTTGATCATCGAATCGATGAAATTCAGGTCGCCCATCTTCTGCCCGGCGCGCAGATG